>JBNKRJ010000090.1:0-21217 GCA_050296515.1 Bacteroidales bacterium
AACTAAAGAATATCTATATAGAAAAATATGAAGATTTCAAGGAATGGATAAACAACTTCTGTCGAGACTTCGATCAATATGAGCCTGATATTGAAAAAATCATTTCAAACAAGTTCCAAATTATAAAGGCGGCTTAGTATAATATATGAATAAGAAAGAAAATAATACACTAAAGTTGATCTATTCAGTACCTTTTAAGCAACTTTCAGAAAATGAAATGACACATATCTTAGGGGGAACATCAGATCAAGGTTATGAAGAAGTTGGCATAGAAACTACTGAAGGAGAGGGAGAAGAAGAAGGTTGCAACTAAAAGAGATTTAAAGCCCTCATATCGAGAGCTTTAAATCGCATTTTATTGAAGTTTTTGAAGTTCGTATTTTGTGGTAGAACCATAGAAAATATAATCAGCCTTCATTCGACCATCGCTTAAAGAGGTAACCTTAAACTGGAACATTTCATTAGAAAGAGTATTTCCATTCTTGAATTCATATTCAAAACCGACACCTCCTGCAATGCTGCAGCCAATATCATCAACAAAGCCAAACTGTATCTCTGTACCTGTTATTTCAATCAGCATATTATTTCCAACCGAACACGACACAAAATCATCTCCCCCAATTTGCTCCCAAACACCAATGAGATCAGTAAGCTCAAACTGCGGTTCAGCCTCATCCTTTTTGCAAGAAGTTGCTAATAATGAAAATAAACACAAACCAAACAATGCTAAAGTAATTTTCTTCATAATTAAAAAATTAAGATGATTAAATATTTAAAAAATAAATTCCTTTGCTTAATTGGTTTAGTGTTATAGCAAAATAATTATTAAAGATATGTTTGAATTTGGAGGTTGTATTTGTATTCCAACAAATTAATATGGTATAGTAAAATTAATGATTAAACGAGATTTCGAAAAATTTATTGTTTATAGGGAAATATTGGTATTAAGGAAAAAGGCTCAGGTCTTTAATCCCATGCCTTTTTTGAACTGATACAGTTACTCTGGTTGTATAATCTATGACTAATTGTACGTTCTTGATTTATTTCTTTTCTTCGACTTCTTCTTTTTATAGGCACCCTCATCCTTAAAATCCTTTTTTCTCCGTTTTCCTCCTTCAGATTTTGAATCCCTGTCCCTTTTAGGTTCTGGTTTTGATATTTCAACAACTACTTCCCTGCCATCAAAATCGGCTTTGTTAAACGAGTCTAAAACGTCTTTTTCAAAACTTTTTTCAATTTCAAAAAAGGAAAAACTTTTCATAATATCAACTTTGCCTATTTCAAACTGCTGGCCTTTCATCTTTCGGTTTACAAAACCTAGTAATGTAGGTATATTTAGCTTATCTTTTGCCCCAAGATTGATGAAAAAACGAGAGAATTCACCATTGCTCCTGGATCGTGATCCACCACGTTCGTTTCTTGATTTTCTTTCGTTTCGGCCACCTCGGTCGCTTCTTTCACTGCGTTCATTTCCGCCCGTATCCTTCACATTTAAATCAGGTGCATTTTGGTAATATGCCAGAAATCGGTTAAATTCAACCGATACAAATCGTTTGATTAGTTGTTCACGGGTCAGCCAATCAAGTTTTTTATAAATAACTGGCAAAAACTCCTCAATCTGGGTTTCATTTACCTCTATGTTCTCTACCCGGTCAATTAAATTAAACAGTTGCTTTTCGCAAATCTGTTTTCCATCAGGCACTTTACATAAAGTAAAATCTTTCCTGGTTATTTTTTGCAGATCTTTGATCTTTCCTTTTTCACGACTGTGAATAATTGAAACGGACAAGCCCTTCTTCCCTGCCCTACCTGTTCTTCCACTACGGTGAACATAAGCTTCTAAATCATCTGGCAAGTTATAATTAATTACGTGACTTAAATCGTTGACATCCAGCCCTCTGGCTGCAACATCTGTAGCCACGAGCAATTGCAGGTTTCTGTTTCTGAAACGATTCATTACATGATCGCGCTGTGCCTGAGACAAATCACCATGAAGAGCGTCGGCATTATAGCCATCACTTATTAATTTATCGGCTACATCTTTGGTTTCTTGTCTTGTGCGGCAAAAAATAATCCCATATATGCTTGGGTAAATATCAGCTATTCTTTTTAAAGCTGCATATCTGTCGCGCGCATTAACCATATAGTATTCGTGCCTTACATTCTCAGCACCTGAATTGCGTTCGCCAACTGAAATCTCAACTTTTGATTTCATGTATTTTTCAGCAATTTGCTGAATTCCTTTAGGCATTGTTGCAGAAAACAATAGAACCTGCTTCTCTGCAGGACTTGTGCTTAAAATAGCATCCAGGTCTTCCTGAAACCCCATGTTAAGCATTTCATCCGCTTCGTCGAGTACTAACCAGTTAATTTTATTAATTTTTAAGGCTTTCCTTTTAATTAAATCCAAAGTTCTACCAGGTGTTCCAACAACAATTTGTCCCCCAGCTTTCAAATCCTTAATTTGAGTGGTGATATTTGCTCCACCATAAACCGCAACAGTTTTTAGTCCTTTCAGGTTTGCCGAAAAACTCTCTATATCCTTCGAAATTTGTACACATAACTCCCTTGTTGGACAAAGTACCAAAGCCTGGACATTTTTATCATTTAAATCTATTTGGTTCAACACTGGTAAACCAAAAGCAGCTGTTTTACCAGTACCAGTTTGGGCAAGAGCCAAAACATCATTATCTGAAGAAAGTAAAGCCGGAATTGTTTTTTCCTGGATAGGTGTTGGTTTTTCAAAGCCCATTAATTCAATGGCACTGATAATCTCAGGCTTTAGGCCTGTTTCTTTAAATGTAGACATAATATTTCCCTTCTTAAAAGCTCAAAACATACCCCTATTATGTCTGGAACTTCTTGTTATCCGCATAACGGATTTTTAAATTATTAAGCAATATGCTTAGGAGTAACCTCTTATGTAGAATTTACAAACCGACAAACGGATATTTGAGGCAAATCGGCCGCAAAGATAAACTTTTTATTGATTATCAAGTAGTAACAAATATTAAATAAAGTTAATTGATATTGGAAGTTAGAAATTAGTTATTAGAGCTTTGATAATTATTAGTAAGCTTTTTTGTTAATTTATGCGATCAAAGATGTGCAAGTTTTTCAATCATTTATCAGTTCTAAATAAGCAAGTTATCAAAATAAATTACCTATCCGCTTAAAAATCGTATTTTTGTATACTCAATTAACTATAACAATCTAAAAACTCATGAGTAATTTTATAACAGATTTCACTGAGGCTCAAAAGGTTCTGGAAAACTTTATTTCTAACAAGGAAAATTTTGAAAAACTAGAACAAGCAGGACAATTAATGGTCGCTGCCTTAAAAAACAAAGGCAAAATAATTTCTTGTGGCAATGGAGGTTCAATGAGCGATGCCATGCATTTTGCTGAGGAATTAACCGGCCGATATAGAGACAATCGCCCTTCGATTTCAGCAATTTCTATTTCAGATCCAACACATATTTCTTGTGTTGCTAATGATTATGGCTATGAGTTTATTTTCTCAAGATACCTTGAAGGAATTGCTAATCAGGGAGATATATTGCTCGCGATTAGTACAAGCGGTAATTCAGGAAACGTGGTTAAGGCTGCAGAAGTAGCAAAAGAAAAAGGAATGAAAGTAATTGGTTTAACTGGTAAAAACGGTGGCAAACTGGCACCCTTATGTGATGTAGAATTAAGGGTTGAGCATAATGGCTATGCCGATCGCATCCAGGAAATCCATATTAAAATTATTCACTCGTTAATTAATTATGTTGAATCGAATGTTGGTTAATTTATCAACCCGCTACCGTAAAGCTTAATTTTTATATCTTTGTTTGGATTATAAACAAGCGTATTTTATCAATGAGGCTTCATAATTTAAAATTAAAAAACATTGGCCCTTTTAAGGAAGGCGTTCTTGAGTTCATTACAAAAGATGACAAAAAAGAACACCATCCTGTAACTATCATAACAGGGGAAAATGGTACGGGTAAGACTATTATTCTTGACGCGATAAGGGGATTGTTTGTTGGTGAATTGGGAAGTATTGAAAGAGGTATTGTTAACGAATACAATAATTTTGAACTATCATGTTTACTTTCGATTAACTCTAACAAATTAGAATTGCACTCATCTGAGTTTATCCCCTTACAAGATAGATTTGTTACAAACCATAGAGATTTTAATCTTATATTTTATCCAGGAAGAAGGCCTAAAGATACTCCAAAATGGATAGTTAACTATTGGACATCAAAGCTCGCCATTGATAGTTTTCAATTGGGTAGTTTAATTACTCCAAAAGCAGAAAATTTCCTTGATAATGCTTTAGCTGGTGTACAAAAAAACATAGAAGTTGTTGAATTGATAACTTTTTTTGACTACATCCGTTCTGCCGAAAGCAAAAAAGAAAAAGAAATCGGAGAGTTTTTTTATGATACCCTCAAGGAAATAATAAAACTTAGTTTAGACAATGGTGAGCTAGCCTATGTTAAAAGAACAAGCCTTGAACCAGTCATCAAACAAAATGGGAAAGAAATTACACTTGACAAGTTAAGTAGTGGTAATCTTTACTTAATCCAAAGAATGATTTCTTTGCTTGGACAAATGTATGCAATTCATGTTTTACATAGTGTGCCCTTGAATAAAGTTTGTAAGACACCAGGGTTGCTTTTGATTGATGAAGCTGAAAACCATTTACACCCAAAATGGCAAAAGACCTTCATTAACAATATTTTAAAGGTGTTCCCAAACCTGCAGATTATTCTTACTACGCATTCGCCTTTCATTGTTTCTTCGGTTAAAAATGCCAGGGTTTATGTTTGTCAATCGATGGATGACCATGCAGTAGTTGAAGATCAAACAGCAGAGTATTCAAACATACCGGTTGAAGAAATTTTGATATCGCCCCTTTTTGGAGGAACTTATGCATTTAATTCGGAAATATCAGATTTACTAAAACAAAGAAAAGTTGCAATTGAATCAAATGACACTTCTCTAAAGGAGGAAACTGAACAACAATTAAAACAAATTAATCCTGAATATTTTTCTTATTTCGATACAGAAAAGTTAATTGAAGAACTCTCAAATAACCGGAATGATTCATCTAAATAGACTCCCTGAGCCAGACATTTTAACCCAAAAGAAGGATGAGTGGACTCAAAAATTTATCAAATCAAAGAAAAAAAGACCAGATAACTCAAAATATGCTCATCCTACAATTAAGGAATCGCTTGAGACAATAAGTGGTAACAAATGTTATTATTGTGAAAGAAAACTCCATGGTTTAAAAAGCCAGGTAGACCACTACATTGAAGTTTCAGAACGAAAGGATCTTGCCTTTGACTGGAAGAACTTGTATCTTTCATGTGAGCTATGCAACAATAAACTTTCCAATAAAGTTATTCCTTGTAGCGAAACACTAAACCCATTCAGCAAAACTGATGAAGAAATAACAAAGCATATTACTTTTGCTGATGAGCAAATAGTGGCAACAAATAACTCTGCTTTAGGACGAAAAACAATACAAAAATATAAGCTTGATAGTGAAAGGCATAACTATTTAAGAATGTTAAAACTAAAAGAGTTTCACAAAATCTTAATCCAAATTCAAAATCAAGTTATTAAGGAAGGTAGACAACAACCAAATGATAAAGAAACTAAGATTTTAAAAACCTATGCAAATAATAGCAGTTCCTATTCTTTAATGTTTAAAAACTTATTAAAAACGATTATCTAAACTATGCTTGTAAAAACCTATGGCTGTGCTGTTCAGGGCATAAACGCTTTTACTGTTACCATTGAAGTAAATATGTTTAATGGTATCAATTTTCACCTAGTTGGCCTGCCTGATAGTGCTGTAAAAGAAAGTCAGCAACGAATTGATTCAGCATTAAGAGAAAACGGCTATAAAATACCGGGCAAAAAGGTCATTATCAATATGGCGCCTGCCGATATTCGAAAAGAAGGGAGCGCTTACGATTTACCCATTGCTATTGGCGTTTTGGCTTCAAACGAAGATATAAATGCCGAGACCATCCATAAATACATGATAATGGGCGAATTATCACTTGATGGAAGTCTGCAGCCTATCAAAGGAGCATTACCCATTGCAATCCGGGCCCGTGAAGAAGGTTTTGAAGGACTGATTGTTCCAAAATCAAATGCAAGGGAAGCTGCAGTTGTTGATACTTTAAAAGTTTATGGTGTTGAAAACATTAAAGAAGTCATTGATTTTTTTAATGGTGATGCCGAAATTGAACAAACAATAGTTGATACCAGAAAAGAGTTTTTTGAAGCTCAAAACAACACAGAGTTAGATTTTGCCGATGTAAAAGGCCAGGAGAATGTAAAACGAGCGTTGGAAATTGCTGCTGCTGGTGGGCATAATATTATCATGGTCGGTCCTCCCGGGGCAGGAAAAACCATGCTTGCCAAACGAATTTCAGGAATTTTACCACCGCTTACACTTCATGAGGCACTGGAAACTACTAAAATACATTCAGTTGCAGGGAAAATATCGAAAAATACCTCATTGATGGTTTCAAGGCCTTATATTTCACCTCATCATACCATTTCAGATGTGGCGCTTGTTGGCGGAGGTGCTTTTCCTCAGCCCGGTTCCATTTCATTGGCACATAATGGAGTTTTATTCTTGGATGAACTGCCTGAATTTAAACGCACTGTACTGGAAGTAATGCGACAACCTCTCGAAGATAGAGTAATTAACATTTCAAGAGCCAAGTTTTCGGTGGAATATCCGGCAAGTTTTATGTTGGTTTCATCAATGAACCCTTGCCCTTGCGGGTATTACAATCACCCTGAAAAAGACTGTGTTTGCTCGCCCGGAATTGTGCAAAAATACCTGAATAAAATTTCTGGCCCATTACTCGACAGAATTGATATTCACATTGAAGTTGTTCCTGTTCCATTTCGAAAACTTGCCGATGTAAATTCCTCAGAAAGTAGTGAAGTTATCAGGCAGCGGGTAATTTCTGCCAGAAAGATTCAGATTGAGCGTTTTAAAGACAGCAAAGAAATCTATTCAAATGCTCAAATGAGCTCAAAGCAAATCAGACAATATTGCAAAATTGATGAAGCCGGGCAAGCGATTCTGAAAAGTGCTATGGAGAAACTTGGACTTTCAGCACGCGCTTATGATCGTATCCTGAAAGTTTCGCGTACAATTGCAGATTTAGAAACTTCGGAAAACATTAACACAGAGCACCTTGCAGAGGCTATTCAATACAGAAGTCTGGATAGGGAGAATTGGGGAGGATAATTAAGATAAAAGTTTGAAGTAGAAAGATAAAAGAAATGGGAGCAAAATACAGAATATTTATACTAATACTGATTGCGATATTTTTCACTTCATGCTGCACAAAAAAGGACTGCACAGATGGTTTTGATGAGAAAACAATAAGCCTAATAGGTTTTACACAGCTTGAAAGTGAAAGTATATTCCTGGCATCATACTCAAAAGATGATAATTACAAAACATTAATTGATAGTGTAACCCTTTTTGTTGGAGATTTCAATATTAACACAGATGGTTCAGTAGATCTTCCTGCATTAATCGATTTTACTGCTAAAGCTGACTATATGTTAGAGTTTAAGAATTTAGCAAAATCATACAGAATCACTTCAATTACTACAGAATTGAAAAAATGTAATTCTTGTTTTCTTGCAAAAGACTATTATACAGCCCTTTCAAGTTATGAAGTAAATGGTGTTAAACAATCAAAATTGTATTTCGAAATTTCCAATAATTAATTTACCATATAATTTCATAAAAATATTTGCAAAGAGGAGATATAAAAGGCATGCACCAAAATGATACACGCCTATAAAACTAAACTCTAAGAATACTTACTACATTCCGAAAGCATAGTAATATTTGCCGGGATAATTATCATAAATCCCTTCAATCATTACGCCACCATCGTTATCCTGCAGTAATTTTTGAAGCTCTTTAACACTGGTAATTGTTTTGCCATTTACCTTTGTAATAATAAAGCCTTCCTGTACATTGGTAGATCTGCTCAATTTACCAGGTAAGAGCTTCGTTATTCTAACACCTCCTTCAATATCCAGCTTTTTAGCGTCTGCCTTATTCACATTTTCAAATTCAGCACCTAGCACCTTAGCAACTTCAACGGTCTCTTTTTCGCTTAAATGGGTTTCTCCGTTTTGATTTCTAAGTGTTACAGGTATTTCAAGTTCTTTTCCTTTTCGATTTATTTTTAAGGTTACTTTATCACCTGGTCTGTGGCTACCAATAAGTGCTAAAAGCTCCGATGAATTTTTAGTTTTGTTTCCATCCACATTCACAATCACATCACCAGTTTTCACTCCTGCTGAACCTGCTGCACTGTTTGACGCAATACTATCTACATAAACTCCTTCTGTTAATTCGATTTCTTTTTCCTTTGCCAGATTTCCATCAATACTTCTAATCATTAATCCCAGATAACCTCTTTGAACAAACCCATATTTCATGAAATCTTCAATCACCTTTGAAACAATATTTGCAGGCACAGCAAAACCATATCCGGCATAAGATCCTGTTGGACTGGCAATTGCAGTATTTATCCCAACCAGGCCACCTTGCAAATTAATAAGTGCACCACCACTGTTCCCCGGATTAATAGCCGCATCAGTTTGAATAAACGATTCAATAGCACTTT
The DNA here is from genome assembly GCA_050296515.1 of Bacteroidales bacterium. Lineage (GTDB taxonomy): Bacteria > Bacteroidota > Bacteroidia > Bacteroidales > NBLH01 > NBLH01. Next base: position 8,685 of record JBNKRJ010000090.1, read on the forward strand.
TATCTTGCAAAATATTAATATTTCTGCCTTTTGCGCTAACTATACCGGCTGTTACTGTAGAATTAAGGTTAAACGGATTTCCAATTGCCAAAACCCATTGCCCAACTTCTACCTCATCGGAGTTAGCTAAAGGCACATAGGGAAGGTTGGATTCTTTTATCTGCAGTAAAGCCAAATCAGTTGATGGATCTGCACCAATTACCTTTGCTTTATAAATTCTGTTGTCTTCCAACGCAACTTCAATGTCGCTTGCATTGTCGATAACGTGGTTATTGGTTACAATGTATCCATCTTTATTTATTATCACACCAGAGCCGGTTCCAACTATTGGCTGTTGCATTCTTCCTCCAGAATTAGGTATAGAATACCCTCTTTGTGGTCCGAAAAATTGCCTGAAAAAATCTCTGAATTCATCCTGCTGTCCCTGATAACGAGGATCTACCTCTCGAATCTGTGTTGATTTTATGTGAACTACTGCTGGCATCACTTCTTTTGCTACACCTGTAAAATCAAGCGGGACCGCTTTTCCATCCGAATTAACGGAATACACAGCTCCTACAACCGGACTGCCTGAAACATGCTCAATTTTAAAGTGTTTAGAATTATCTGAATCCATCAATTTAAATGCGCCAATTGTAAGAGCGCTTCCGAATATTGATGCAACAATTAGTAAAACAAATTTTTTCATTTTAGTGTCCTCCTATTAAAAATTTACGATTACTGTTTTAGAATTATTTGTTAATAGTGGAGATTTCTCCAATTCAATGATTAACTGATGGTTATTTAGATCGACATAAGTGTTTTTTACATAATAATTTTTTGATGGCAAGGAAATATTCTTACTTCGTAACCTCTCATATTTTGTTGATTTTGAAATATTTTTTCCAAAATGGTGAATATGCATTGGTTCACTTATTTCCTTTTGTTCCCAAATTATTATTAGCAAGGACTTTCCATTAACTGATATTTGATAATTGTCTCGCTCAAGAAGATTTGATGTAACATATAATAATGTTCGACCTTGACTATGCTCATAATAAAAGTCAATGGGATGCTCATTATTCTGAATTTCTCTGCTATTAATGTTTACTGGTAAATCAGTTTTTAGTTTGTTATAAGTTTTGTTCATTGTATTATAGTTAATTTCAACATTCCTGATTCCTGCATTTGAAATACATAACTCATAGAAGTACTTGTATATTCAATGTTGACACAAAGCACATACATGCTAACTTTAAAACACAGAATTGAAATGTTCTTTGGATTAGTAAAATTTTATGATTAAAAAAGAATTAAGCAATCATAAACGGGGGTGGAATATCTGTTGTTAAAGGATTTAATTTTGTGGTCAACAGATAATAAAATTTAAAAGTGTTGTCGACTATCGAATTTAATTCAAAATTAAGGAAACTGTAATCTTGATTTTGACAATCAAATTCAATTGTAGTTTCATCATCATAACATAACAAAAGATCCTGAACTGCATCTGAAGATAAATAATAATAGCTCGATTTGGATTGGACGACAGTTTTAGCGTCTGCTTTAATACATGCAGTTGAAATTGCGTAAAAATGCGCAAATAAGACAGTAATTGATATGTAAATAAAGTTTCTCAACACTTTTTCTTTAGCGTAAATGTACTGCAATAAATCGTTAAAAGATGATATTAAATTTGAAAAAATGTTAAGAGTTTTAAATTAGCACTCTTCATCACCAAGGTTAAGGAGTTGCAAATCAGACAAATGCTCTTAATTAAAGCATATGGGTTTGAAATCGGCGATTTTAATAAAATCTGAAAAAGATGAATCGAAATCTTACATCTTTAAATATGAATGATGGATGTATCCCACCACTGCTGAACGGCTTACTATAAGCAAAGCTTGCCGCGCAGCAGCTGATGGGTCTTTATACTACTAAAGAAAAATCAGGGTTTAAGCACTAAAAAATATCAATAATAATTTTCAACGCAATAAGCCCTCCTATCATTGCGGTTACAATTATCCACAAACCATATTTTTCAATGAAACTTAGTTTTTCACTATTTGATTGTTGTTCTATTTTATTTTCCATTTTATTCAATTTTATAAGTTTGAGACTCTAATAATTCTTTGTACGTTCTTTTAAATTTCGTATTATCCTTATTTTAAATAACTTAAATTTTCTTATTATACCGAACCGCTGTTAGTATTTGTTTTGCTTCGCAAGCTCTCAAATCAAAACTGCCAGTCGATCGGCATATACAAAGCCATTATGGAATCACGTTTTACAATATCCCATACTGGCTTAGTATAATTGTCTAAAAAAAACTTTAGCATTATAACAGACCATGTAAATGCTTCTTATCAAAATACGCCACTATTGACGCATCAAGTAAGACCTGTTAGATTTTTAGCTGAAAAATGTATTATTATTTAGTTTGTTTACAGGATTTTATAAACACTAGTAAGCACCCATTGCAATTTGGACACGAGTATAGAATACAATAATAGTAACCGTAAAATGCTTATAAAAGTGTCAAATAAGACAGTAAAAATACTGCAATGACAATGAACTAATTATACCTTTTGCAGCGTAACCTAAATTAAATCAGGAAATTATTAAGTTGTTGGAGGAGAGTTGTCGGATTCAAAAATAATGAAGTTGTTGGAATATAACTTTTTACTAGGTCGTGCATTAGTTCTGGTAAGGCTAAACCAAATAGTTCTTTTTACGGAATATTTTATTAAACCAGGACCTTTTATTGAGCAATCTTCTTCATTTATTATAGGATCTGAAGTAGCCTGAACAAAATTACTCCTATCCTGAAACAGTTCAAATTTTTGTTTTTGAGAATGATTTTTAAATTGAAGAACATTATTTTGGCCTTGTACCTTTGCATTAACGCAACTTGTGCAAACGATTAAAGCAATTGAAAATATGTAAAATTTTTTGGCCATTGCTCAATAAATAACACTGCAAATTTACCCTTTTATTATGAATATTTATTTCAATTGAATCCTAATTTTGAGTCTTTAACAGTTCAATTATTAAAAAAACTTGTCGATAGCATCCATTTTTAAAATGTGAATGATGGTTTTACCACCTTGTGTAAAATTTGGTATCTGGCAAGTAAAAAGACTATCAATAAGCGTCCTCATCTCAATATCTGTCAGGTTCGCCGTATTATCAATAGCTGCTGCCTGAGCCATTGAAAGCGCAATTTTTTCATGTGCGTCCTTTTTAATATCGCCTTCGGTACCCCTAAAAATTTCAAGAAAGTGCTCAATTAATATTGAAGGATCCAGGTTTTCAAATGCAGCTGGTGTGGCATTCACAACATAGCTATTTTTTCCAAATTCCTGAATATCAAATCCTATTTTAAAAAGATCATCCTTTATTTCAGCCAATAATTCGATGTCATGATGATTCAAATTCAAGGTAGTAGGAAAAAGACTCACCTGTGAAACTGCCTGATGGTTTTGCATTCCCTGAATAAACTGTTCGTAAAGTATCCTCTCGTGTGCACGTCGAATATTAATTAGCATTAAACCTGATTTCACAGGGGTAATAATGTATTTGTTTTTAAGCGCAAAAACATTGCTGGTTGTGGATTGGGTTTGCTTTTCCTGAGGAATTGAAAGTTGATCGCCACCAAAAAGCTCCTGCTCTGTTGTTGTTTTCTCTAATCCGTTGTACAAAGTTTCCCAATTATTTACATTCTGGACATCCTTTTTAAAAGAAGTACTGTTATAATTAGTCTTCACAGTCTCCTCTTCATTGTCAAAAGGATTATAGTTTGGGTTGATTCCAATTTGAGGCGAATTAAATGATGTTCCCTTTTCCAAAAGCGGGATATCTAAAGAACCTTCTTGGTCAAAATCAATTGATGGAACAATATTAAACTTGCCAAGGGCTTCTTTTACAGCGGCTCTTATAATTTGAAAAATCGCGGGTGAATCTTCAAATTTAATTTCTGTTTTTGTTGGGTGAACGTTAATATCTATTTTATCCGGATCAATATCAAAATAAATAAAATAGGCAGGTTGCACATCACTGGCCAATATATTTTCGTAGGCCATCATCAATGCCTTATGAAAATATGGGTGACGCATAAAGCGCTGATTTATAAAAAAGTATTGATGCTGCGTGTTTTTTTTAGCATTTTCAGGCTTTCCAATATACCCATTTATTGTAATCAGGCTTGTTTCTGTTTTTACAGGAATCATGTTTTGTCCGATGCTGTTGCCAAATAAATGCAAAATGCGCTTTTGATGATTTCCTGGAGGTAATTGATACACGTCAGTTCCATTATGCGTAAGACTAAAATACAAATCGGGATAACACATTACAATACGCTGAAATTGCAGGAGGATATGTCTGAACTCAGTGCTTTCAGATTTTAAGAACCTCCGTCGTGCAGGAATATTAAAAAACAGATTTTTAACGATGAAATTACTTCCTTTATCGCAGCTTATAAATTCCTGATTTTCAATTTCAGAACCATTGATAATAATGTGATTACCAAGTTCATCATCTTCTCTTCGGGTTTTTAGCTCTACCTGGGCAATAGCAGCAATTGAAGCTAAAGCCTCACCACGAAAACCCATGGTTCTTATGGCAAATAAATCTTCGGCTTTACGTATTTTTGACGTAGCATGACGTTCAAACGAAAGCCTGGCATCAGTAGCCGACATGCCGCAACCATCATCAATTACCTGAATCAGGCTTCTGCCAGCATCTTTTATAATTACTTTTATTTTTTTGGCACCTGCATCAATTGCATTCTCAACCAATTCTTTTACGACTGAAGCCGGGCGCTGAATTACCTCACCTGCAGCAATTTGATTTGCAACTGCATCGGGCAATAATTGTATTACATCAATCATGTTTTCTTGTTACTGGTTACCAGTTGCTGATTACAAGTAAAAAAAGACAGGTCATCATACATTTATGATAATCTGCCAAGAACCAACTACCTGAAACAAATAAGGTTATTAAACAAGTCTAAAGGTAACTTGAAAATAAAAGGGATTTTAACACCATTAAGTGCTTACATATAAAATAGGTAATAAGCAACAAATCCAAGAATAGCAAGTATTATCACAAAACGCATATTGGCTTTTTGACTTTCTTTTTTTCTTGTAGATTGAAATTTACCGCTCATATACCCTCTCATTTGTCCCTTGATGTTAGGAACATAATTTCCCTTTTCATCTATTACAGTTCCTTTTCCCACTTCTCTTTTTGCACGTTCAACGCGGGCTTCAAATTCCTCCTTCTCAGGATTCCAATAGCGAGGTTTGAATTCGAATACCATGTGCCTGGGTAACTTAATTAATGTTGGAAGTCGCATAACCATGTTTTTAATTTGCACAGCATAACCAGTTCGTTTTCAGCAACTGATTATTGAAACAAATATACAGTTTTTTAAGCAAATAAGCGTATTTCTTCAAAAATGCATGAACTCATTTATTTTTATTCAATCGCTGTATTATACATGTAATGAATTGCATGCCTTGATGAAAATTATTAATTTTGCCGCATAAAAGGCGTAGGATTAGATGGAGAAATTATTTTTTGAGTGCAAGAAGGAAAGCCCATGTGTGCACTACGACAAAGAACAAAACATTTTTGAAATATCAGGTAAATCTTTTGCAAAATATTCAAGACACATCTACAAAGATGTTCTTGATTGGTTAAATGAATACATAAAAAATCCGAATAAGGAAACAATCGTAAGCTTTAAATTTGAGTTTTACGACACATCTTCAGCAAAAATGATTTTGGAAATTCTCAAGAAATTAGACTGGCTGTATAGTCAAAAGCACAAAGTTGAAATTCACTGGTATTTCCCTGAGGATGACGATGATATTGAAGAAGCTGGTGAAATTTATTCGAACCTGATTAATGCGCCGGTAAAAGTGATACCATTTTCGTTGGAGACAAGTTAACTAAAACTTTGATATGAATGGAAGCATTCAAAATAAATAGGACTGGTCAAATACCGCAAATCATATTAGACAAGCAGAATAATGTTTTTGAATTTAAAGGCCCATCGCTTCCTGAAGACGCAATTGGATTTTACGAGCCAGTAATTGAATGGATTGCCAGTTATCTTGAAAATCCCAATGATAAAACTGAAGTTATTTTTGAAATTGATTATTTCAACACTGCTTCATCCAAAGTAATTTTTGAAATATTAAAAATGTTTGGAAGTTTATATCTTTCAGGAAAAGATGTGGAAATTCATTGGTATTATCCTGAAGATGACGAAGATATGCAAGAAGCAGGCGAAGATTTCTCCTCCATAATAACAGCTCCCTTTAAATTAATTTCGGTAGAAGTATAGCATATCCAATGCTTGATTTCAAATAAAAAAGCCCAGTCAAATATAACCAGGCGAAGTTCAATTTACAAAAATGATTATGTCATTATTTCTTATTAGAAAGCTTTTTTACTGCTATTTCAACAGCCTTTTTAACAGTCATTCGAGCATCTCCTTTTACAAATGCCTTAATTTTATTAACGGTATTTAACTTTTTTAATTTAGCAACTGCAATAATGGTATTATAGTTAAGGCTTGAATCTTCAAACACATCCTCCTCAGATTGCTTTTTTTCAATTATTTCACTAACTCCTCTTTTGCTCTCAGAAACCTTTGAAGGCTCTTTAGCGAATTTCGCAGCTGCAACCTTTTCCGTCTTGCTTTTAGCTTTTGAGCTTTCAATTTTTTCTTTCTTTTTAGACTTTAAAATAGCCTTTTCTTCACTTTTTTTTCTTCCTGTCTCTTTTTTTTTATCTTTTTTTTGAGGCTTAACTACACTTTTTGCTTTTCTTTCTTTGACTTTCTTTTTTTTAGTCTTCGTTCCCCCCTTAAGTTTTGCAACTTTCTCAGTCAATTTGTCAAACAATTTCTTTTTACCCTTTTTCTTAGCCTTTTTCTGTTTCTTTTCAAGATCTTTAACAGCTTTCTTAATTTTGGCTTTCCCCTCTTTTTCATCTGGCTTCAACAGCTTTTTCTTTTTTGCTATTGACTTTTGCCCCTTTTCCTTTTTAGATTTTGCCTTTTTTTGCTTTATTTTTTTCTTTTCTTTAACTTCTGCCATATCGTTAGTTTTAAAATTATAAATTATTTTAAGGTATTTTTTTTATAAAATCGCTATATAAAGGTAATGAACGTATTGCGAATTAACAATAATTCATGATTAAGTTTAGGAAACACCAAAAATTATTGAGACTCAGGATGTCTGCACATTAATTAACAACTATCAACAACACAACTCAACTAGCTAATTATCAACATATAACGACTACTTATCAACAGGCCTGTGTTGAAAAAAACACCCACTGCAGCCATAAAAACTAATGTATTGTTAAATGAAAATAGTTAGTTTTGTAAGTAATAACCTGTATTTTATTAAATATGGCAAGATCAAAATACAAAGATGAGAAGATGCTTCGGAAACATAAAATGACTTTTATGTTTAATGAAATGGAGCAGAAGGCTCTTGAAAATTACTGTAAAAAATACAAGGTAGCAAATCGTTCGAAGTTTATGCGTGAAGCTATTGTTACAGCTATTTTGCAGCAGTTTGATAAAGATTATCCTTCTTTGTTTGATGAACTTGAAAAAGAACAACAACCTAAATATGAGCAAGGAATCCTTGCTTTTTAAGGTTTTCAAGTGGTAAGGTTAATTTTCCTCCTTAAAATTCTTGCACTTTGCACTTTTAATCATTCCCATATTAAATTTTCCCCATTGCTTTTAACTCAAGGTATTTATTGATTGTATTTACGGTAAGATTTTCAGGTTCAGTTAGAATACTCTGAATTCCGTACTTCTTCAACTCTTTTACAATCAGTCGCTTTTCAAACATCAATTTTTCAGCAATGGTTTTTACATAAACCTCATTTATTGAACCCGATTTTTCACGAACGAGTTGATTAACTTCAGTGTTTTTAAAAAATATTACAATCAACAAATGGTTATTATTCAACTGCCTTAAAAATCGCAATTGCCTGGATAACGAAACTTCCCATTCAAAGTTAGTAAAAAGCAAAAGGAGGCTCCGTTGCTTAATTTTGCGCTTTATGGTAGCATAAACTTTTTCAAAATCTGATTCGTCAAAATTTGTTTTTTGACGGTACAAGGCCTCCAAAATCCGATGCATTTGAAGCTTATTTCTGGCAGCAGGTAAAATATTATGAATATTCTTTGAAAAAGTAAGCAAGCCTGCCTTATCTTGCTTATACATAGCAATATTGGAAATCACCAGGCTCGAATTAATAGCATAATCAAGTAAACTCAATCCGTTAAAAGGCATCTCCATGGTTCGTCCCATGTCAATCAGGCAATACACCTGTTGCGATTTTTCATCCTGGTATTGATTTACCATCAGGTGTGATCTGCGGGCAGTGGCTTTCCAGTTCAATGTTCTGATATCGTCACCTTGCACATAATCACGAATTTGCTCAAACTCCATAGTGTGACTTACCCTGCGAATCTTTTTTATTCCTGCTTCAGTAAGTCTGTTAGAAATAGCTAACAATTCAAATTTTCGCAGCTGAATATAGGACGGGTAAACCGGCACAACACCTTCAAAATCGAACTTTATTCTTCTGGAAATCAAACCAATTGCATGATTCACATACACATTTAATTTGCCAAAACGATACTCCCCTCTTTGTGTTGGTCTAAGTTGGTAATATTCGTATTTTTCTTCTGCAGGTTTTAAGTTACTCGTTATTTCAAAGTCTCTTATTTGAAACTGAAATGGTATTTCGTCAATGATTTTAATGCTTATTTCAAATGGGAAATTATTCTTAAAAAAAAGTGAAACTTTATTGATATCACCATTCGAAAGCCGTTCTGCCATTTTCCGCTCGGCTTTGATAGGATTTTTTTTACTAAAAAGCATTATCCCATTTAATAAAATAGCAGCAAAATAGAATAAAAGCGAAGCTTTGGCAATAATATAAAACAGAGGGAAAAAGTGTCCTGTTACAAATAAAAACACCAGCAAAGAACCAAGATAATAAAACCTGTTGGTCACATAAATTGCTTGTATTGTTTTAAAAATGGGCTTCAAATGCATATGTTTTAGTATAACGAAAGTAGGATTATTTTCTTTTTTCTTCAAACTTCATTGATAAAATTCATCTCAACACCTGTAATAACTGTATGCTGGTCATAATTCTGAAAAAATGAATTAGTCACCTATTGTAGGGTTAATGATTTTTACCGAAATTAGTGCAATTGCATAATGTAGCATAATACAGAATGAATATAACTGACATAATTAACAGAAAATCGCCTTCGCAAAGTGTGAGCGAAGAAAATGCACTTCCATGGCAGCGCCGGGATTTTAGTGAACGAATGCTTAAAGAACATCTCACTCAGGAACATGACATGGCCAGCAGAAATCTGGAACTAATTAAAAAGCAGGTTGACTGGATCCATACAACTATATTGAAAGAAAAAAGTGCTAAAATTCTTGATTTATGCTGTGGCCCGGGGATTTATACAAACATGCTGACAAAATACGGGCATCGATGTAAAGGTATTGATTTTTCACCAGCTGCTATTGAATACGCTCATATTACAAAAATTGAGTTAATGCTTGATTGCGAGTATTCACTATCTGATGTCAGATATATTGATTATGGAAAAGATTTTGATTTAGCGATGCTGCTATTTGGAGAACTAAATACAAAAACAAAGGAGGAAGCATCTAGAATTCTAAAAAATATGAATTCAGCACTAAAAGAAGGTGGTCTTGCTCTAATTGAAGTATTTAATTATGACACTGTTGAAGAACTTGGAACTTATCAACCAACCTGGTTAAGTGAAACCGAAAGCAGCTTTTCAGCTAAACCACATATTATATTAAAAGATTATGAATGGGTTCATAACGAATGTTATTCTGTCTGCAGATATCATATAATTCATGCTGAAAGCCAACAGGTTGAAATTTATACAGAAAGGCTACAGGCTTATACTTACAGCCAATATGAGGAGTTAATGACCAAAAGTGGTTTCAGCATTATTAGCAAACTGCCCTCACTGGCCAACGAAAAAGATAAAACAGGACTGAATTTATTTGCTTTATTGCTAAAAAAAACGGCATAGACCAGTTATTTTTTAACGCAATCAATAGTTACATAAGGCACTGACAAAGAGAATACACCTTTTTCTGAAGCCAATTTATCAACTATTTTTTCTATTTCACTAAATATATATTCCTGTTTATCAGTAGGTAAAACATTTTTCCAACTATCCAAAAATGCTAGTGAAATCAAAAAATGGTTAAACATAGCTTTTGCATCAACAAACTGATAGCTGAATTCATCTTCTTTAGCTGAAAAAATTGAGAATCCACTTTGCTCAAGCCGTTCTTTTAATTCATTTAAAGGCTTACGCTTATGATAAATCTGCTTATCCACTTCCACAACATAAATTTCTAAATTGTTATCTACCAAGACCTGTTTGTAAATTTCATAAAATTCAATCATTGTCTCCTGCAGATTCACAGTGAGAACAAACTGTGCCCCGGACTTTGCAACTCTGCCACATTCATTAAGTGTTTGCTGTAAATCTGCAACATTGTTTATTCCATTATTGCTTATGATTAGGTCGACAGAATCATCTTTTAATGGGATATTCTCGGCTACTCCTTCAATCAATTTAATATTAGAGCCACCATACTGTTGAATTTTTTCACTTGTTCGTTTAATAGCAGCTTTCCAGGGATCAATACCATAAACTTTTGAGCTATCACCCAGGCGCATAGCCACTTCAATAAGAGGAAAGCCAAGACCAAATCCAATATCAAGCACATTGATGTTTTTTTTAAGCTTAATTGTTTTCAGCAAAGAAAGTCCAAATGGTGCCGACCAAAGAGGCAGTTCATCGATGACAGAAACAAGCTTGTCATCTTCTAAGTCGAATCGGCTATCGAGGTAATTCTTCATAATTAGGGTTTTGTGTGTTTATTTTTAGACTTTGAAATTATAAAAATAGGTCTACAAATTAAACAACCAACCTCCAAAAGGTAAAAATTCGATATTACAGAAATGGCTAACAACTTACCTCGGTATTTCAATCATCTCAATCAAATGATCAATAACCCTTCTGGTACTTACGCCTTCCATTTCTTTTTCCGGAGTAAGGATAATTCTATGATTTAGAACAGGATAAACTAATTCCTTAATATCTTCCGGCTTTACAAAATCACGACCATTTATAGCTGCCATGGCTTTGCTCCCATTTAAAATTGCTAATGAAGCTCTTGGTGAGGCCCCTAAAAACAATGCATTGTTATTTCGGGTTTTGTTAACAATCTCGGCAATGTATTTTATTAGATTTGGTTCTACATGCACTTGTTGAATCAACTTTTGGTACTTAGCAATCAACTCAGGTGTAAGCACCTTCTGAACATTCTCTAATTCAGTTAAACCTGGGTTTTGATGATGTTTTTCAATAATACTTATTTCTTCATCAACACTTGGGTAACCAATTTCAATCTTAAAAATAAATCGATCTAACTGTGCTTCAGGTAGTTTGTATGTCCCTTCCTGCTCAACCGGGTTCTGTGTAGCAAAAACAATAAATGGCTCAGCCATAATATATGTAGTTCCATCTACAGTCACCTGCAACTCTTCCATTAGCTCAAACAAGGCTGCCTGGGTTTTAGCAGGGGCCCGGTTAATCTCATCAATCAATATGATATTTGAAAACACAGGTCCTGGTTTAAATTCAAACTCAGAGTTTTTCATATTAAAAACAGAAGTACCAATAATGTCAGAAGGCATTAAATCCGGCGTAAACTGAATACGGGAGAAATGCGTATCAACTGTTTTGGCAATTAATTTTGCTGCCAATGTTTTAGCAATTCCGGGTACACCTTCAAGCAACACGTGCCCTTTAGCCAGGATGGCAATCATCATAAAATCAACCATTTTCTCCTGTCCCACAATTATTTTAGCAATTTCAGCTCTTAGTGTATCGGTCGAAGCCTTTAATTCCGAAAGATCTATTCTGTTTTCAAAAACCGGGTTTTCCATATTATTAATAACCAATTATAGTTTACGAATATCACAATTTTGAATTGATAAACCAATAAGATTGATTAAAAATTTTAATGGACCCACATTGCAACTAACACAAAGCCTATTTCTTTTTCTAAAATTATTAGTCCGAAGCTTGAAGTCTGAAGACCGAAGACCGAAGTATAAAAGCAACAAAATTTGTATTTTAGGTAAATATTCACATGTTTTTAAGTCTTTCTAAAAACACAAACTCGATAAAACTGCACTTAAGCAAAGAGTTTCCCTCTAAAATTCAACTATGATCTTCCGACGTCGGTCTCCCAGCCTCTAGTGTTAAGTCAAGTATGATATTCCTGGTAATTAGGGGCTGTATCAAAAGTCTAATTCAATGCAATTTTACTTTCATTTCAACAACAAAAGAGCGTATTTCAACAAGATTGAAAGCAGATTGATTGGATTGATGCAAGATTGAAAGAAAAATTTATAGCAAAACTAGTTTTGATACA
>JBNKRJ010000091.1:0-140270 GCA_050296515.1 Bacteroidales bacterium
AATGCAATTTTACTTTCATTTCAACAACAAAAGAGCGTATTTCAACAAGATTGAAAGCAGATTGATTGGATTGATGCAAGATTGAAAGAAAAATTTATGGCAAACTAGTTTTGATACAGCCCCGATACAGCGATGGAGCAAACTTGGAACAGTAGGGAAATCTATAAAACATGGGAAATGTCAGTTAACTAAAATTAAAACAAGTGAAACAAATAATGATGTGGAATCTGTTCAATTTGATTTTCATACACCAAAAGATGAATCTGCCTTTGATCATTATTCAACTTTTACAAGAGTATCTGATGGTGAAAGAACTTTTATTCAAAGCGGTTTCTACAACATCTTAACCAGCATTAGTAAATTAGATGTTCGTTTTTCTGTTACCAAAATAAACTCTCAGAAATAAAAGTATCAGCCACTGGTGCCCTGTTTGATTTACTTAAAACAACATTTGCTGTTTATGGAAAGATAATTACCTATTCTGGTCGAAATAGCATCTTCCATCGGCTTTCACCTGTACATAATCAGTAAAAATTCATATGCTAATAAAGCTTTGCTTAATTTCAAAAATTACCTGAAAATTTAATTATCAACTGAAATAGCTTTAATGATTACCAAAAAAACACTAATTTTAATACACAAAGAACCTTCAAAACCTATAATTGATGAAACGCAGACTTGAAGAAAAAATACTTGAAGAAATACGTAGAATAGTTATTGAAAAAGACCTTAAGCGGGAAACAGAACAGGAAAAAGATGAAATGCGCGAAGCCAATATCGAAGCATTGACTGACCTCACTTCACTTTCTAGAGAAGAAGTTGAAAAAATTTCAGATGATGTTCGAAAAGTTTTTATACATAAGCTTAAAAAAAATCGGGAAAGAAATATTCGTATTGCAGGAGTTATACTAGTGCTTGCTGTTATTGCGTTCTTTATCTTTAAGCCCGAAAGAGAACCTGTCATTACCACCTTTACAGATGATTTTTCGCAAAACTCAAATAACTGGAGTCTTTTTCAGGACTTCAACTACAAACGTTATATTACCAACAATCAGTATGTTTTTGAAGTAAATAAAGACGACTGGTGTTATTGGGATGATGCAACAATTGATTTTCCAGAGAACTATGATGTTGAAGTCAGCTCAACTTGGATGAAAGGAAAATTTGGTAGTTACGGGATTGGTCTTGACCAAGACAATTCAAATTATTATGCATTTACAATAAAGGGTGATGGCGCTGCCTCTTTTGGTAAGGTTGTCGATAAAAAATGGGTAATTAATGATTCGTGGAAAAATGACATTGCCAAAAGTGGAAAAAACCAAACTAATATTCAAAAGGTTGAAGTGCGGGGCAATTCTTTTAAGTATTACGTAAATGGCAACCTGGTTAGGGAAGGCGGTATTAATCTCGACTTAAAAAACATAGCTTTGCGCGGCTGCGACGAACAGGTTGTTGCTTTCAATAGTGTTAAAATAACTGATGCTACAACTAACGAAGCGATTTTTGAAGATGACTTTAGCAGTCAATCAGGAAATTGGGAGCCCAAAAAAGACTACGAACTTGATTCCTACTTTAACGAAGGCGAATTTATTATGGATTGTAATGATGAAGACGGCTGTTATTGGGCTAACTCAACAATAAGAATCACTGAAAACTGTGAAATCATATTACGTTCAAAATGGTTGACAGGCGATTTATCCTCCTATGGTTTAATGATAGCAAGAAACGATGACAATTACTATTCCTGTGAATTGGAAAATGATGGTAAAGCACGACTAGTTGAACGTTTGGATGGTGAATATGCCTATGTTCAGAACTACGTATACACCAATTTCGAAAGCGATGGCTACAATACCAATGATCAAAAAGTAGTAATCAAGGATGGCGAAATCAGTTACTTTGTCAATGGCTTGTTGGTTGACGAATACACATCGAAAATTGTATTTCCTGTTACATTGTATTTACGTATTTGCGGTAAACAAAAAGTGGCCTACGATAATTTAGAGATAAAGTATTACGAATAGGAGATCTTATACCACGGACAGACACAGATAGATTCTTAAAAATCTGTGTCATTTGTGGTTAATATGATTATTTCTTAATGCTCTCTAAGAAATCAGCAATATCGTTTTCTATTCTATCCCTAAAATATTTAGCAGGTTGTGTCCTCAAAATTGAATCATTCACTAAGGCACCTTTTTCTACCAATAATTTGGCCGTTTCCAGTTTCATGGCATAATACAGAGGTGTATATTTGGTTTTGTCTCGTGCATTAATATCTTCACCTTGATCAATTAACTTTTTAATTTCACTAAGATTGTTTTTAAGTGCAGCCACGTGCAGTTTAGTAATACCGTTTTTCCCAACAAGAGGATCAGGGTTTGCTCCTTCATTTACTAATTGCTTGATTTCCCATAGATAAGTTGCTTCGGAAATTTCCTTTTTAAGCCTTTCCACCTTTAGTTCTTTAATCTCATTTCCAGCATAATGTGCACTTATCTCTTTTAGAATATTGTAAACAACTTCCTGGTTACCTTCATGAAACCGTCTGGCCCAAAAACTGGGTGCCCACATCCAGTCAGTCCTCCAGCCATCTTCGTAATATCTGATTGATTCAGGGATACAGTCTTCCAGATAAAGTTCGCATTTGTTAGTTGCAAGGTTTTGATAAGCCTGATCAAGAGCATCACTGTAGTTATCACGACTGGTAATGGTATCATAGGTTTTAATGAGTGCCTCGGTATAATCGTAAAAACCTTTTCTAAAGTAGGTTTTTGTAGAAATATTTGAAAAGATGGTTTCTTTCCATGCTGCCCACAGCCATTTTACTATCAGTGGGTTCCTATCAATTCGGTGAAACAAATAGGCAAAAAGTTGTTTGTCGGAATTATACATTTTCCGTAATTCCTTTTCCTCAGTATATGGATGACTAAACCTTGAATACTTAGGCAAAAACATAGGAAGCCTTTTGGTTATTGTACCAGTATACCTTGTTCTGATATCCTGAAAATCACCATAATACTCAAAATCATTATCTACAAAAACACGTTGATAAAAGCTGTTAAACAGTTTATTAGGATCACCATCAAAGGTCACTAATGCTTTTTTACTATCCAAATCGGCTGATACTGAACTAATCATCAAACTGCTTTTTCGCTCTTCCATTAGGTTCACCATTGAACTGAAACTACCCGATTCATAATCCATTTCTGGTTCTTCATATTCCTCGTAAGGTTCATCGCCTTCATATTCTTCTTCCTCAGAATAGCCATCGTATTTTGAACCAATATAAATCTCATTTATTGGAAATTGCCTTAATAGTAGGCTCACAAGCACATCCTTAGAATCTTTGTTTTCGTTGTTTGAATTAAAGAAATCGTAAAAAACACCAACAGTTGTGTTTAACTGAATTTTTTTAGCAATTTCCTCTTCCCAATCAGCTTCTTCAAGTAATTTAAACAGATGAGCAACATTATGTGGTTCGTTAGTAAAGTCAACTTTATCACTCAGAAATTCATAAATTTCTTTTTGGTTTTCTTTAATACTCAGGAATAATAAATCTTCAACCTGGTAATCTTCAAGTGTTGCCCCACTATGATTAAAAAATTCTTTTAAAATTTCAGGTTGCCCTTCATAAACAGCGTACTGAAAATAGGTTCTGTTTCCAACAGTATCCATTGGATTTAAATCCTTTGCCAAAAGTTTTTTGATTTCGTCAACATTACCACTTTCAATATATCCGGTAACATCATTTTCACTGCCACAAGACACAAGGCTAAACGCAACAATGAGCATCAAGATGAGGTTTTTTATTTTCATAACAGCATGTTTTAGATAATCATACTTAAAATTGTTATTTTTATGTGAGAAAAACAAAATAGTACACCGATTTATCAATGCACCATTTCCTATCTCCTTAGATTTTTAAACTCTGAGCCTTCTTTCCATTTCGGAAAAGTACTTTCATTAGCCAACTTATAGCCAACCGAAAACAGTAAACGGGCATCTTCTTCCACTCCACTTAAATCCCAATTCTCTTCGTATTCATCAGTTGGTTTATGATAATAATTTTTAATCCAGTTTAGCTCTTTTTCGGCCATCCATTCTTTGCCTTTCTCAACATGCTCGCAATTTCCTCTTGCAAAAAGTGATGGAATCCCCTTTTTAGCAAAACTAAAATGATCGGAACGGAAAAACATGCCTGTGTGAGGATTAGGATCGGGCAAGATATACCTGTTTTGCTTTTTAGCAGCTTCAGCCACATAATCTTCCAGTTCGGATTGACCGTAACCAGTCACCATTACATCCCTCATTTTTCCATAAGGCAACATCAGGTCGTTATTGATATCAGCCACAGTTTTATCAATATCAAATACAGGATTTTCGGCATAATATCCCGAACCTAACAAACCACTTTCCTCAGCTGTTGGAGCCAGGAACATAACTGAACGTTTTGGTCTGTTTTTAAGTTTTGCAAAGGCCTCAGCAATTTCCAACATCCAGGCAAGAGAAGTTCCATTATCAACCGCACCATTGTAAATAGAATCGCCATTCATTACCCTGCCAATGCCCAAATGATCCCAGTGCGCAGAATAAATAATTACTTCATCTGGTCTTTCAGAACCCTCAATACATCCTAACACATTCGTAGAAGTTTTATATTCCTGTTTACTTTTAATATTTAACGAAACATTTGCATCCATAGCAAATCCTTTAAAACTATCCTCTTTAGCAGTTTCAGTTACGGAAAAATCTTTTCCTGCTAATTCAAAAAGTTTTTTAGCTGCATCCTGTGTTATCCAGCCTTCCATTTTACACCGAGATTCATACTTATCTTTTGGAACCAGGTACAATTCTGGTACTAAAGCTCCGTTCAAGACCACACTCCAAGGATATCCTGCCCCAAGGTCATCATGTATGATAATTACTCCTTCGGCTCCTTGTCTTGCAGCTTCTTCGTATTTATAGGTCCAGCGACCATAATAAGTCATGATGTTCCCTTTGAAAAAGGTACTGTCATTCGAGCGTAAACCAGGATCATTGGCTAAAACAACAATTGTTTTACCTTTTACATCCAATCCTTCAAAATCATTCCAATTGTACTCTGGTGCAACAATTCCATAACCGGCAAATATCAATTCTGAATTTTCAACTTTAATTTCATCAACAAGCCTATAGGATGAAGCCACAAATTCAGTCTTAAAATCAAGAAAAAGATCTTTGTTTCCTGATGTTATTTTCATTTTATCATCAGGCTTTACAGTTACCTGAACCAATGGTACTTCCTGAAAATAGCTCCCGTTGTTTCCGGGTTTCAATCCTATTTCTTCAAAAGCACTTTTCAAATAGTTAATGGTCTTGGTTTCGCCTTCAGTAAAAGGTCTTCTGCCTTCAAATTCATCAGAGGCCAATATTTTTACATGTTTTGCTAAATCTTCGTTATTAATTGTGTTTAATGCATTGTTGAAATCCTTGTCAGCATTATTACATCCTGCTCCTGCAAGAATAATAACAACAGAAATAAGAGTTAAGAATAAATTTAAAATTTTCATAGAGATAAGTTGAATAATTACAGCCTCTAAATTGCTATTTTTAGAAGAAAAAACAAAGAAAAGCGGGAAGTTGTTACACAGAGATTAACAGAGAAAATAATAAATTCTTAATTTCTTTCAGTTTCGTGGTAAAATATCAATCAGTTAATCAAATATATCTTAATAAAAGCATGCAGTCTGAGGAAAGGAACCATTCAAGTCAGTAAAATCCGCATTACTTGTAATGAGTTTGTTGAATTATCTGAGTTCTATCAACAAAAATCACTACTTTTAAAATTAAAAACATGAACCCCATTTATCTTGATTATAATGCTACTACTCCTATTGCACCCGAAGTAGCAAAAGCAATGCAACCATTTCTTACTGAGTACTTTGGAAATCCTTCCAGCATTCACAATTACGGAATAATTACTAAAAAAGCTGTTGAAAAAGCTCGAAGGCAAATTGCTTCGTTAATCAATTGCCAACCACATGAAATCATATTTACAAGTGGTGGCACCGAATCAAATAATTATTCGATAAAAGGTTCTGCTATTCATTTAAAAGATAAGGGAAATCATATTATCTCATCATCTGTTGAGCATCCGGCGGTACACGAAGTTTGTGCATATCTTAAAAAGAATGGTTTTGAGGTCACCTACCTTCCTGTTGATGAATTTGGAATGGTTTCAGTAAAAACACTTGAAGAAGCAATAAAGTCAACTACCATTTTAATCACCATTATGCATGCTAATAATGAAATTGGTACACTTCAGCCCATTGCAGAAATTGGTGAAATTGCAAAAAAACACAAAATAAGATTTCACACAGATGCAGCGCAATCAATTGGGAAAGTAGATGTAGATGTACAAAAATCAGGAGTAGACTTACTTTCCATAGCAGGACATAAACTTTATGCACCAAAAGGAATTGGAGCATTGTATGTTAAGGAAGGAACAATACTGGAAAAGTTCATGCACGGTGCCAATCACGAACAAAACTTACGTGCAGGAACAGAAAATGTTTTGGAAATTGTTGGCCTTGGAGAAGCAGCTGAAATAGCAAAAACAAATTTCACACAAAACTATAATCATTCGAAAGAACTTCGTGATTTGCTTTACGATAAAATAATTGCAGAACTACCCAATGCAAAAGTAAACGGGCATCCCGAAAATCGGTTGCCAAATACATTGAGTATAAGTTTTCCGGGAATAGAGGCTAATACCTTGTTGGCAGCTATGGATGGCATTGCTGCTTCAGCAGGTGCTGCCTGCCATTCCGAAGGTGTTGATTTATCTGCTGTACTACAGGCCATTAAATTACCAGTTGACATTGCCATGGGAACCATTCGCTTTTCAACAGGTCGTTTTTTAAGCAAAAATGATATTGATGAAGCAGCTAAAATCATTATTAAATCAGTACAATCATTAACACCTACAAACTTTAATAAAATTGAAGTAAAAACGGATACAGAAAAAATCCGTTTAACTCAATATACTCATGGATTGGGTTGTGCATGTAAAATCCGACCACAATATCTGGAACGAATATTAAAACAAATTCCAGCATCAACCGATCCTAATATTTTAATCGATAATAAAACTTCTGATGATGCAGCTGTTTACAAAATATCAGATACAGAAGCAATCATTCAAACAGTGGATTTTTTCACACCTATGGTAGATGATGCGTATGACTTTGGACAAATTGCGGCGGCAAATGCATTAAGCGACATTTATGCAATGGGTGCTCAACCTCTCTTTGCACTTAATATTGTTGCATTTCCTGATAACAGACTACCAGAGGAAACGCTTCAGCAAATCCTGAAAGGTGCTGCTGATAAAGCTTCAGAAGCAGGTATTAATATTCTGGGAGGTCATACAATTGAGGATAATGAACCTAAGTTTGGAATGACTGTTACCGCAGTTTCACATCCTGATAAAATTGTTAGCAATGCCGGCGCTAAGCCAGGAGATATTATTTTCTTAACCAAACCAATCGGAACAGGAATCATTTCAACCGCCATTAAACGGGGAATTGCAGAAAAAGAGACAGAGAATGAAGCAATTAGCACAATGAAAGAACTAAACAGGAAAGCAGCTGAGCTTATCCAAAAAATTTCAATAAATGCCTGTACAGATGTTACCGGCTTTGGCCTTTTAGGTCATCTTGCTGAACTTGCAGAAGCAAGCAATGTTTCAGCAAATATCTACCTTGATAAGGTTCCTCTAATTCAAAAATGCAAAGAACTTGCCCTGGCAGACTGTATTCCTGGTGGAACTAAAAACAATTACGAATACACCCTTAATAAAGTGGAATACAATGATAGTCTTTCTGAATTGGATAAAATGATTTTGAATGATGCTCAGACTTCCGGGGGACTTTTAATTTGTCTGCCACATGAACTTAAGACAGATTTTATAAATGCAGCTGAACAGATGAATTTATCAACTTTAAAAGAAATTGGTGTAATAACTGAAAAACAACAAAAGCCAATTTTAGTCAACAAACATTTTAATGTTTAACGATTTATTTCTAATTTGCGTTTTAAATCAATTTAATAATTTAATACGAACCATTATGTTTATGAGCAACTTAAGGACATTTTTCCTTTTATTCGTTTTTACACTCTTTATTGCTGCCTGTGGCGGTGAAACAACAAATGATAATGATACAGATGCGGAAACTGATGTTGATAATACTGAACAAGAAGTTGAGAATGTAAAACAAAATGAAGAAGCACCAATCATTTGCTTGTGGAGTGCAGTTTCAATAAGAGAAACACCTGATGCTAAAGGAAAATGGAAAACGACTATTTACTTAGGCGAAAAAGGAACCTACTTAGGTGAAACTGTTAGCGATACAGTTCCAAAGAAACCTGTAGAATATGTAAAAGTAAAATTAACAGATGGAACTACCGGTTGGATTGAAAGTCGATTTATGGCAATTGATGCAGAACCATATGCATTAAAAGAATCATCTAAGCTTTATAAGCGTCCTGATATATTATCGGCAGGTAAAGATGAATTTGACAAAATGCAATACGTAGTTGCTCTTGAAGAGCAAGATGATTGGGTAAAAGTAAAAGGCCTTAAAAAAGAAGTTGGATGGTACAGAGAAGGTTGGGTTAAAAAAGATCATCTTACATCTGACGATATAGATGTTACTGTTGCAGTGCTTGCATATAGAGCCATGGGCAAAAAAGAAAATAAAGATAAATTGGAAGCACTTAACGAAATACTGGAGAATACTGACTTAAGTTCATCCCAATTCTTTAGTGATGTGCGTGCTTTAGTTGACGAATTAGGTTCACCTAACGAAGAAACCGAAGAAGTAATCGAAGATTACGGAGACTAGACGCAGAAATTAGAACTTAGTTATTAGAAATTATATAAATTAGAAAAGCTCTCAGTTGAGGGCTTTTTTTATATTTGCAAAAACTGAACTTTAGACAATGGACGCACTTCTTCTCCTTATTTTAACAATTGTTGGGTACATATTAATGTACCGCATTTATGGAAAATACTTAAGCAAGTTTATCTTTAAGTTAAATCCCCAGGCAAACGTTCCGGCAAAAGAATTTGAAGATGGAAAGGATTATGTCCCTACACGAAAAGAAGTCATCTTTGGACACCATTTTACCTCAATCGCAGGAACCGGACCAATTGTAGGCCCTGCAATTGCAATTATTTGGGGATGGGTACCAGCCCTGATTTGGGTATTTGTTGGTAGTGCCATCATGGGTGGTATTCATGATTTTGGATCCCTGGTTATCTCTTTACGAAACCAGGGAAAGTCGATTTCTGAATACACTTCAAAATATATCAACCCAAGAACACGCTTATTATTTTTCATTATTGTTTTTTTGGAATTATGGGTAGTCATTGCCATTTTTGGGATGGTCATAGCAATCATCTTTAAATTGTATCCAGGTTCAGTCATTCCTGTTTGGTCACAAATAATTATTGCTGTAACACTTGGCTATTTAGTAAAAAAGGATGGAAAAAATATTACACTTTATACCATTGCAGCTGTTGTTTTAATGTATATTACAGTTTGGATTGGTAGCTATTTCCCATTTGAAATGCCAGAATTGTTTGGTATTCCTGCAACTGGCTCATGGACTGTTATTTTATTGATTTATGCATTTACAGCCTCTGTCCTACCCGTCACAACACTTTTACAACCAAGGGATTACATCAATGCATATCAGTTGGTAGTAGCTATGGTTTTACTTGTAGCCGGCGTGATTATAGCAGCCTTCACAAGCAACTTAGAAATAGTTGCTCCTGCTTATCAGGCTCATCCTGCCGAAGCACCTTCTATGTGGCCATTTTTATTTATCACCATTGCATGCGGAGCTATTAGTGGGTTTCATTCATTGGTCTCATCCGGAACATCGGCCAAACAATTAAAAAATGAAAAAGACTCCACTTTTGTTGGCTACGGTTCCATGCTTTTGGAAGGAAGCCTGGCCACATTAGTAATTATTGCTGTAGCAGCAGGTATCGGGCTAGGCTTTGAATCGAAAGGCGAAGTTTTAACCGGTGTAAGTGCCTGGAGTTCTCATTATTCATCGTGGACTGCAGTACAAGGATTAGGTTCTAAATTAGCAGCGTTTGTAGCAGGTTCTGCAAATATGATTACAACAACAGGAATACCTAAAGAATTTGCTCTGGCAGTTATGGGAGTCTTTGTAGCCTCTTTTGCAGGTACTACTCTTGACTCTGCCACAAGAATCCAACGTTATATTACCACAGAGCTGTTTTCTTCGTTTAAAATAAAAGCTTTCAATAACATGTATGTTGCAACAGCCTTTGCAGTGGTAACTGCTGCAATCCTGGCATTTTCAACTGGTGCTGACGGAGCCGGAGCATTGGCCTTATGGCCTCTTTTTGGAGCTGTAAATCAAACTCTTGCGGCTCTTTCACTAATTGTAATTACACTTTATCTAAAAACCAAAGGAGGTAATTATTGGTATTTTGCCGGTATCCCGGCAGTTTTTATGTCTGTTATGACACTATGGGCAAGCATCATTAATCAAATAACCTTTATCAATGAGGGAAATATACTATTAAGTACGGTTAACCTGATAGTGATTTTAATTGTTGTAGTAGTGATTTATGAAGGGGTAAACCGTTTTTTTCGTAAGCCATCAAATGGATTATTAGTCAGTCCTGCAGAATAATAAACAATACTAATTTAGCAATTTAAGTAGCAAACAGACTTTAAGACAAACAAATCATATTGTTTTTCTAATAACTATTCCTATTTTCCTTCAAAGTGGTAGTAGCAATCCGCATTAAATTAAAATTGACGAAAAGACCAAATTTAGCAGTAAGCAGATATAATTCAATGATGAAACCATCTTTTTTTGAGATAAATGAATTCCAAATTACTTCTTTTTTTGTGAAAAATTAAAAAGTTAATACAGCTCCAGCTTGTTATGAAATTACTATCCTCAAAAGCCAGATTAGTATTTATTTTCCTTTTTCTTAATCATTCTAAATAAAGCACAACTATTCCATAAACTAATAATACTATATACTTTTGCCGCCCTTAAATAGTATTTATTAATTTTTAAATGTTTAATTAGGTTGCTTGAGCAAGCTCCAACCCTTGCAGCAAACAACCATAATCATTACAAAATGAAAAAAGTATTTATATTAATTTTGGCATTATCAGTTTTTTTTCCTGCAATGGCTCAAAAGGCGAAGGTAAGAACTGCAAGGTTTCAGTACATGCATTATCCCAAAAGCCCTCTTCCTAACTGGGTTAAAACCTATTCTACTGAAACAACAAGTACATCAACAAGAATGAAAGTGGCAGGTGACCAAGAACGAACATTTCTTGTACTTCGTGGTTTTGAAAAAGCGGAACTTGGTACTCCTGCTGATGTAAAACTTGTTTTTGAACTTTATGCAGTAAAAACAAAAGCTGATATCCTGACAAAGGAAGAAACAAAAAAAGTTGATGATAAAGAAGTTAAAAAAACCTATTACTATCATCAGGTGACTTCAGATATAGCAGGAAAATTCATGATTGTAGATAAAAATGGAACAGAAATCTACAAAGATGAATTCAGGGAAGGAGATTTTCAAAACGTAGCAAAGTCTGATTTATACACAACAAAAAGTGAAGCTCAAACTGATTATAATAAAAGAAAAGATGCAATAATCAGCAAGAGTGATAATGCAGCTCTTGAGAAAGCCATGTCTGCTTACAAAACATATATGGATAATTACTACGGCTACTACACTGCCTTTGATGATGCATTAGTTGCCACAGGAAAAGGTAAAAAGCATGATTATTCAGATCTTGATGCAGCCCTTGAAAAATTTCAACAAGCTGCTGAATTTTATAATAGCGGTAACAAAGAAAAATATAAGGAATTGGCTACAGAATGTATAAAAGTTTGGGAAACTGCATTGCAAGAGTACGATCCAGATAATAAAAAAGCCCGGATTTCTAAAAAAAATGCAGACTGGATTAATTTTAGTATAGCTTCAGCATATCTTTACCTTGATGACTTTGATAAAGCCATTGAATATATGAATAAAGGACAGGAAATAGATGCCGGTCTTCAAAGCAGGAGCGTTCTTGCAAGTATAAAGGACAGAAAATACAGATACGAGCAAAATAAAGCAAGAGAAGAGGGTAAGATTTAATAAGCCTATCAAATTGGCATCAAACAAAATTCATTAAAAAATAAAGGCAGGAAAACTCAATGCAGTTTTTCGGCCTTTTTTTTATCCAATTAAAATTATTTTCTTAATAGTTATGAATTAACGGCCCAACTATCAAAAAAACCACTTATCAACATCATCCTCATTATCAAAATGTTTAATGAAATCAGGCATGTTTGCTGCACTTGTGAAATTACTTATACCAAGTTTTACCAACACATTTTTAGACATTAGAAATGCCATTTTTTTCATTCCATTTTTACTTAAAACAGGAACTACTGATGCTGCATAATTCGTTGAATCAATTCCAGGTACCGGCTGTTCTCTGGTATCTGAAAGCAAAAGTTCTACCGGGTTGGTTTTAAAAATTTCAACAGTTTTATCAATTGCTTGTTTAAAAGCGTCAAATTGAACAGGTTTAGAAGTCCATTTTTGCACTACTAATTTTTTTGCTCTGTCTACATAGACTTTCCCATTTACATTTTCATAAACTAATTCCATAATGTTTAAGATTAGTATTTATATAAAAATAATCAATGTAGCTTAAAGTTCAAAATTTATCAACATATAACAAATGGCAGGTAATAAAAGTCATCCCTACATTTGTATATCAACTGTGTACTAATATGAAAAATACAAGAATAGAATTAAATCAGGAATTCAGCTTCTACATTTGTGATTAAAAGATGTGTTCATCTATTTAAGCACCAATTTCAAGCATTTTTATACACTTCTTTAAACTTTCAACCCAATGAGGTATTTCCAACCCAAATTCGGCTTTAATCTTGCCTTTATTCATTACACTATAAGATGGTCTTTTTGCTGGCAATGGATAATCTTTAGTTTCAATAGGTTTTACTTTGCAGTTTAAGTTAGCAATTCGCATAATTTCGGTTGCAAAATCATACCAGGAACAAACTCCTTCATTTGAAAAATGGTAAATTCCTTTCTTGAAATTATTGTTTTTTTCGGAATAGGCAACTATTTCTAAAATAGCATAGGCTAAGTCAGCTGCATATGTAGGGGTTCCAATTTGATCAAAAATAACCCCAAGTTCTTCGCGTTCTTTTCCCAGTCGCAGCATGGTTTTTACAAAGTTATTACCAAACTTAGAATACAACCATGAAGTTCTGATAATCATATAATTATCAGATTGTTGCAAAGCAAGCTCTCCTCTCAGTTTTGTTGAACCATATGCCGATTCGGCAAAGGTTTTATCATCTTCTTTTAATGGGATATTTTTAGTTGAAGAATCGAAAACATAATCTGTAGAAACATGAATTATTTTGCATCCAAACTCTTCTGAAGCCCTTCTTAAATTACTAACAGCATCCACATTAATTTTTACAGCATTTTCATAGTCTTCTTCTGCTTTATCAACATTTGTATAAGCTGCACAATTAATAATGTAATCTACTGGTTCTTTCTCAATTAAACTATTAATCTCCTCATATTCAGTAATATCTAAATTGTCAACATCAGTATATATAAACTTAAAATCAATATACTTTTCTGCAATTTGTTTAATTTCAGAACCAAGTTGTCCGTTTGCTCCGGTAATAAGTAGTTTAGTCATAACTTCAATTTTATCTGGCAAATGTAGCTAAACCATTGTCATTTGGCAACAAATTTATATTCTCAAAAGCTCACATTCAATAAACTACTTAACATTCAATTTATAATTTTAACCTTTTAATTCTCAATTCCATTTCCATGATCTTTATCAGCATTCTGCTTATTTTAACACAATTAGCTTGACACCTAAATAAAATATCATTAAATTTGCTCCTCTAGTAAGATGATGGAAACATACAAACAAATATTATCACTAATACTTTTTGCGGTTCTTAAACGAAGAGACAACCGTAGATTTATGCCACTGCAATAACTGCAGAGGTGACTCCCTTTGAAATTTAACAGATAGTTTACTAATCTTTCGCGCTGGAATTACAAGCTCTGCAAAGTTTTACCTAATTGGTATAATCGTATTACATACTTTATTAAATTTAATAGCAAAATCATACAATATGCAAAAACTACTTTTACTTGGAGCAGAAGCAATTGCCCAGGGAGCGGTTGACGCAGGGTTATCAGGTGTTTATGCTTATCCTGGAACACCATCAACTGAAATTACCGAATACATACAACACAATAAATTAGCAAGAGAAAGAAAAGTTCATAGCCAATGGTCTTCAAATGAAAAAACAGCCATGGAAGCTGCACTGGGAATGTCTTATGCAGGCAAAAGAGCCCTGGTTTGTATGAAGCATGTTGGCTTAAACGTAGCTGCTGATGCTTTTATCAACTCGGCCATTACAGGTGTAAACGGCGGTTTGGTGGTAGCAGTTGCAGATGATCCTTCAATGCACTCCTCTCAAAATGAGCAAGATTCAAGATTCTATGCAAAATTTGCCATGATTCCGGTATTGGAGCCATCTGATCAGCAAGAAGCTTATGAAATGACTTATCATGCTTTTGAATTATCAGAAAAATTCCAGGTTCCGGTATTGCTTAGAATTACAACAAGATTGTCTCACTCAAGATCTGGAGTTGCACAATTGGAACTTAAAGAAGAAAATAAATTAAAACTTCCTGGTGATATGCGCCAGTTTGTACTTCTTCCTTCTATAGCAAGAAAAAGATACAAAGGTTTATTGGCCAACCAAATCAATTTTGAGCATGATTCTGAAAACTCTCAGTTTAACCAGTATATCGAAGGAAAAGACAAGAGCTTAGGAATCATTGCTAGTGGAATTTCACTTAATTATTTAAAAGAAAACTATCAGGAAGAAGAAATTCCTTATACTGTATTAAAATTAGGACAATACCCATTGCCAAGAAAGCAGGTTGAAAAACTTTTTGCTGAGTGCAACGAAATTTTGGTTCTTGAAGAAGGTTATCCAATTGTTGAAGAAATGCTAAAGGGATATCTTGAAAGAGAAAAGGTAAAAGGAAGGCTGGATGGCACTTTGCCAAGAGACGGAGAATTAAATCCGACTTTAATTGCAAAAGCCCTGGGCTTACCTATTGAAGAAACATTGCAAGTACCTGATTTTATTAACAATCGTCCACCAGCAATGTGTACTGGTTGTGGTCACATTGATGCCTACAAAGCATTGAACGAAGCACTTCATGAATACGGAGATGGTCATGTATTTTCCGATATCGGTTGCTATACATTAGGAGCTTTAGAACCACTGCAAGCTATTAACTCTTGTGTTGATATGGGAGCTTCTATTACTATGGCTAAGGGAGCCGCTGATGCAGGCCTGCAACCAGCTGTTGCAGTAATTGGTGACTCAACATTTACACATTCAGGAATGACTGGATTGCTTGATGTTGTTGCAGAAGGCACCAATGTTACTGTACTTATTTCTGATAACTTTACCACAGGAATGACTGGTCAGCAGGATTCTAAGGCACTTGGACGTATTGAAGACATTTGTAAAGGAATAGGTGTTGATCCTGAACACATTATTGTACTGAATCCTACGAAAAAGAACCACGAGCTAATGGTACAAACTATGAAGGATGAGTTCAAATACAATGGAGTTTCGGTTATTATCCCACGTAGGCAATGTATCCAGACTTTAAAAGACAAGGATTTAGCTGAAAAGTTAAAAGAACTTGACTTAAAATAAAATTCCTTGAATGTTTAACTAAAAAATTGAAACAATGAAACAAGCATGATTAAAATAAACATTAAACACACATGAAAATGATTATTTTAATTATGCGGTTCCATCTGACAAATTGAAGCAATAAAAAATAAACAGATGAAAACAGATATCATATTATCAGGCGTAGGCGGACAGGGAATTGTAACAATAGGTGCTACAGTTGGTATGGCTGCCTTGCATAACAACATGCATTTAAAACAATCAGAAGTTCATGGTATGAGCCAGCGTGGAGGAGCAGTTCAGTCGCACCTTCGTATTTCTGAGAAACCAATTGCATCGGATCTAATTCCGCATGGAAAAGCAGATGTTATTATTTCTGTAGAGCCAATGGAGGCTTTAAGATACCTCCCTTATCTATCAAAAGATGGATGGTTGGTAACTAATACAACTCCATTTGTGAACATCCTTAACTATCCTGATATGGAAATAGTTATGGAAAACATCAAAGCAATGAAACAACACATAGCTTTAGATGCTGATACAATGGCAAAAGAAATAAAAGCAACAAGATCTTCAAATATTATTGTTCTTGGTGCGGCATCTCCATTTTTAAATATTTCGTTTGAAATGTTGGAAGAAGGAATTAAATCCATTTTTGGAAGAAAAGGACAGGAAATTGTTGATATAAACCTAAAAGCGCTTCGGTTAGGAAGAGAATACACCGAAGCCAACATGAATTAATTCTCTTTATTAATCTTAACTTTGAGTTTTATGATTACCCTGGGTTAAGTTCTATCCAGAACTTAATTTGGGGTATTTTTTTAAGCTTGGTTTACTTTCATAATCTTTACAACAATAAAAATCCCATAAAGCAAGTTGATAGATTATAGCTTTTGTTATTCCTATCTATTAATCAAAATTGTAAATATTATGAAAAAACTACTAGTTTTTATAGGCCTGCTATTTTTTAATGTTAACGCTTTTTCGCAAACAATAGACTGTTCTACAACTTTATCCTACAGGAAAGCGATACCTCCTTATGAAATAAGTGACTTGTCACAAAGCATTCAATGTTCCACAAACAAGACTTATGAGCAAAATATCAGCTTAAAGCCTGGTAATGAGTATCGTATCTCATTTTATGCAAGTACAGTGTTTAATAACAGGATGAATTTTAAAATTATTGATACAAAGTCAGGAAAGGTTTTATATGATTTACCTGGTGAGACAAAAGAAAACAAAAAAGGTGAATGTGCACTCAAAGAATATTGGGACTACAAATACAATAAATCAGTTTATCCTTATTCTGAATTTATTCCAAAAGAAATTCAAAATTTAAAAATAGTAATCACTATTCCAGAATACAAGGAGAAAATAAAAATCAGGGAAAAAGATGAAGAGTTAGGCGTTGAAGAAGAATGGGTTGAATATGTAGAAAAAAGAAAAGGTTGTGTAACAACTTTTGTAATGGTTACAAAAGCTGAAATCTGATAAGTTAGTGTATCCTTTCTTTTTTAATTAAAATATTTAAGTTGTCAGTGACCTAATCTGACAACTTTATCTTTTGAATAGCAGGACTATTGAAAAAAGAATCTGCGAAATCTGAGAAATCTGAGAAATCAGTGAGCAATAAATATTAGAAAAAAAACAAATATTTATAATACGCTGGAAACTCCCTCAAAAGCGAATAAATATCGCGCCATTCAAAATACTTTGCATGAGCAGTTGAAAGCTTCTCAAAACCAAATTTCTTAAAAATTAATTTGGTCCTGCTTAAATGATAAAATTGAGAAACAAGAACAATTGATTCAAACTGGAACTTTCTGCTAATTTCAACAAAATTTGAAGCCGTTAAACAGGTATTATTCCCATTGTTGTCAACTACAATAGCCCTTTCTGAAACCTGATTATCAACAAGATAAGTCTTCATGACCAAAGCTTCATCAAAACCTTCTTTTCCAATACCCCCGGAAACAACAATATACTTAACTACAGAGTCATTAAATAATTTTACAGCTACATCCAATCTGGCTTTTAATC
The DNA here is from genome assembly GCA_050296515.1 of Bacteroidales bacterium. Classification (GTDB taxonomy): domain Bacteria; phylum Bacteroidota; class Bacteroidia; order Bacteroidales; family NBLH01; genus NBLH01. The sequence goes on from JBNKRJ010000091.1 coordinate 17,878, forward strand.
TGTCTGATGGCTCTCCGTTTTCTTTCACTTTATTCCCCAAAACAATAGCAACATCTGATTTAGCATAATCATCACTGAGGCCATCTAAAGTTACAAACACACAATGTATTATTAACCATAAAAAGAAAAGAAACAACATATACTTTATTAACTTCTTCATCTTCAGAAAATCAATCTTCAATCAATCTCTTTTTCAACCTCCAGCCAATCTCTTCTAAATAATTAAAAAAGAGTCGTGAAATTATACTTATTTTGCAAAAAAATCACCCTAAAATAAGATTTCATGATAAAGCAAGTTGAATTTAGGTTACCAGCAATGAGAAGAGGGTATCATTTAGTAACACATATCATTGAGAAAGAAATTGGTCAACTGCCCAAACAGGGCTTATTAAACCTGTTTATACAGCATAGTTCGGCTGGTTTAACCATAAATGAAAATGCTGACCCATCTGTACGTGTTGATTTTGAATCAATTATAAACCATATTGTTCCTGAAGATGAACCCTATTACACGCATACATTAGAGGGCAGTGATGATATGCCTGCGCATATTAAATCATCACTAATGGGAAGTTCTGTAACAATACCAATTACAAATCACCACTTAAACCTTGGAACCTGGCAAGGGGTTTACCTTTGCGAATTCAGAAATCATGGAGGAAGCAGAAAAATTGTTGCAACTATTTATGAATGAAAAGAATGCACCTAATACAAATTCAAATTTCTAATTTTTAAGTTTTAGATTCGAATGTCAGATTTTAAATATAAACACCTTCCAACCACATTAAAGGAAGTAAAAGCAAGAGGATGGGAACAACTGGATGTAATCCTTATTTCAGGAGATGCCTATGTCGATCACCCATCGTTTGGAATTGCCATGATTGGAAGGGTACTTGAAGATATGGGTTTAAAAGTAGCCATTTTACCACAACCAAACTGGCAGGATGATTTACGTGATTTCAAGAAACTGGGTGAACCCAGGCTATTTTTTGGTATCACTTCAGGTAATATGGATTCAATGGTCAATCACTATACTGCCAACAAGCGCCTGAGATCAAATGATGCCTACACACCCGGTGGAGAAAGCGGTTTTAGACCAGATTATGCAACTGTGGTTTATTCAAATATCATAAAAAAGTTATACCCAAACATACCTGTTATTTTAGGTGGTGTAGAAGCATCGTTAAGAAGGCTGACACATTATGATTATTGGTCAGACCAATTAAAACCGGGAATTTTAATTGATAGTAAAGCTGATTTGCTGGTTTATGGAATGGGAGAAAAGGCAATTGTTGATATTACACGGCAACTCTTAGATGGTAAAAAAATCCATGAAGTAACAAGCGTTCCACAAACTGCTTTTACTGTTAAAGAGACAGGCAAATTAACTGACAATAAGGAAATTATCCAACTTCACTCATACGAAGATTGCTTAAAAGACAAGAAAAAATATGCAGATAATTTTAAGCATATTGAATTAGAATCAAATAAATTGCAGGCTCAAATATTAGTTCAAAAAGCACAAGGCAAAACAATTGTGGTTAATCCACCTTATCAACCTTCAAGTGAGGAGGAAATTGATAAAATTTACGATATGTTTTATACACGTGTGCCACATCCAAAATACTTTAAAAGAGGCCCCATTCCAGCTTATGAAATGATAAAATTTTCCGTTAATATTCATCGTGGATGTTTCGGAGGATGTAGCTTTTGCACCATATCTGCACACCAGGGGAAATTCATTCAAAGTAGGTCGGAAAATTCAGTCCTGAAAGAGCTGAAAGAAATCACTAAAATGCCTGATTTTAAAGGATATATTTCCGATTTAGGAGGACCATCTGCAAATATGTACAAATTGAAAGGAATCAATTTGGATGCTTGCGCAAAATGCAAAAGACCATCTTGCATCTTTCCTACAATTTGCAAAAATTTAAATACAGATCATGATCCGTTGACAAATTTGTATCAATCTGCCTCAAAAATTGATGGAATTAAAAAGATTTTTGTGGGTAGTGGTATCAGATATGATTTGTTCTATAATAGAGAAGGAAAAATTATTGATGATAAAAAAAGATATGCAAAGAACCTTATTGAAAACCATGTTTCAGGAAGATTGAAGGTGGCACCTGAACACACTTCCAATGAAGTTCTTAAACAAATGAGAAAACCATCGTTTGAATTATTTAAAAAATTTAACAGCTTTTTTGAGAAAGTAAACAAAGATAGTGGAATGAATCAGCAACTCATCCCCTATTTTATTTCTAGTCATCCTGGAAGTAAACCTGAGAATATGGCTGAACTTGCTGTTGAAACAAAAGAATTGAACTTTAAATTAGAGCAGGTACAGGATTTTACTCCTACACCTATGACTGTGGCAACAGTTATTTATTATTCTGGTTATCATCCATATACAATGGAGAAAATGTATACTGCCAGAGATAAAAAAAGCAAGTTAAATCAGCGGATGTTCTTTTTCTGGTACAAAAGAGAGAACAGATATCAAATAGAAAAAACTTTATTAAATTTAGGAAAGAAGGATTTACTAAAACAATTATTTAAAAATAAGTCCAAAGTAAACAAAAATTAGCAGGGTTTTTGTAGAAGTATTGAAAGTTGTATCAAATACATATTCATTGTTAGCGATTTTAATTTTGAATATATAGATTTATAAAATAATTTCACGCTTTAATCATGCAAATAGTCTATTTGATGGAAAAAGCGAAATGTGAAAGCCTATTTATTCGTTATTTTAAGCATTATTTAAAATTAAAATAAATTAGGTACTTTTACGTTTTATCAATGATAAGACAGTGTATACATGTTTATTCAAGGAGATCAAATAAGGTTACACAAAAACCTTGACCGAAAATTTTTGTTGTCAGAATTACTTCAGGAAGATTTGGAGTATGTTTTTAGAGGTGATTTTACGCCAGAGATTGTTGCCGGAATATTAGATTTGGCAAATGAAGCTCTTGATCAGGCATCAGACACAGTAAAAATTAAGGCAAAAATATATTTTATTATGGGTGAAAGCTTACAAAATATAGCCCGCCATCATAGCGAATCATTTTACAAATCGCCAGATAAATACAGTCTATTTGCAATACATAGGCGTAATTTTAAATATTATATTACAACTGGTAATTTGATTGGTGTTGATGAAATCAGTGTGCTTAAGCAAAAAATTGATACCATCAACAAAATGGAACATGATGAGTTGAGAGATTATTCAAGGTCAACAAGAAGCACTACCAGCTTTTCCGAAAAAGGTGGCGCAGGCTTAGGGTTGATAGAAATGGCGAAGCGTTCAGGAAATAAATTGGAATATGATTTTAGGAAGATTGACGACGAGCATTCCTATTTTTATTTAAATACTGAAATTCCGATGCAACATGTTGAAATGCCTGAAACAGTTGCAGATTATAAATACTCTATAGAAAATATTAAAGAATTACATGATATTCTTGTAAAAGATAATGTAATTTTATTTTTTAAAGGCGCATTTAATCAAAATTCTTTACTAAATTTACTATCAATAGTTGAATCTCAATTGCATGAATCAACCATTACCGTAAAAATTTATAATTTAATGGTTGAAATGCTTCAGAACATTTCTAAACATGCAGATAATTTCTCTGTAGAAATGGACTGGAAACCCGGAATTTTCTTAATTACCGAGACTGAAGATAATTATGTTCTTATTTCTGGTAATTATGTTAAAAATGAAAAGGTTGATAAATTAAGAGAAAATGTCGAATACACTAATAGCCTAGAGAACAGTAAATTAGTAAAAGAATACAACGAAATTCTACAAGATTTCGATTTACAGAATAGAAAAAAAGGATTAGGTTTATTAGATTTAAAGAAAAAAAGCAAAGCAAATTTAAACTATAACTTCCACAAACTTGATGAAAAGTTATCGTTTTTTATGCTTCAGGTAGTTGTAAAAAAATCAAATAAAATGAATGCCTTAATTGTTGATGACACCAAAGAAACACCTAGGATACATTTTGATCCTTCAAACAATATATTTGAAATTTCAAGCCGTTCATTACCAGAGGATGCTGATGAGTTTTACATTCCTGTTATAAGATGGCTCGAAAACTATGCTGAAAAACCAAATCCAAAAACAAACTTCACTTTCAAGTTAGACTATTACAATACTGCTTCGGCAAGGTATATTACCAAAATGGTAAAAATACTTGATGAAATGGGAAAAAACCACTCTGTAAAAGTTTACTGGTATTATCGGGAAATTGATGAAGATATGGAGGCCATGGGCGAAGAATACGATGAAATGACAGATATAGACATAGAACTCATTGAGTTTTAAAATACAAGGCCTCGAATTTCGGGGCTTTTTAAATTTAGTGGACCTTTCAGGTTTTAAAAACCTGAAAGGTATTTTTTATTGCCAATCTTAAACCTAGTCAATTATCTTTAATCAAGCAAAATTTCCGGGGATTATATTCTTGATTAAAACTCCTGCTTTAAAGGTTGGAAAATTATTTAAGAAACAATATTTCGGTGCGCTGCACCTTTTTTATCTTTTTGTAAAAACTGTTTCTATAAATATAATGCTACTCTGCAGCTATTCAATAAATTTAGGTACAGCGTACCAGGATATTTGTAGAAATTGAAAGCTAAAAACATTTTTGAGGTACAGTGTACCGAAATATCTGTTTGCGTCTACCTTCCCAACTTTTTCGGATTGATTCAGTATGTTTATAGCAGTTTAGTATTTTTTAATCGGAAGTTATTAAAAATGGCACGCGAAAATTCGCGCACCATACTTTTATATTTGTCTTTTATACCGGACCGCTGTTAGTATTTGGTTTGCTTCGCAAGCTCTCAAGCCAAAACTGCCAGTCGATCGGCATATACAAAGCCATTATAGAATTCTGTTTTACAATATTCTATACTGGCTTAGTATAACTTCTTACATTAATTCCTCACAATTCTGATAACTCCTCCACCATTATATGAGTGATACTCACCATTATACATGGCATCAGCGCCAACTGGCCCCATTTGGAAAGTACCTGGAGTAACCGCTCTTACAACATAGTAGTAATTCTTTACAGAATTTGTAACGGTGACAAAGAAATTAATCCGATCATCTCTAATATCAGTGTATGCCGGATATCCTTTATTCGTAGCCCATCCCATCCCTGGAACTGAGCTAATACGTGGATTCTCAATCTCAAATCCGGCAGGTAAAATATCAGAAATTACCACATTATCAATGCTTGTATTATAGCTACCTTGTATGCTTAATTTTATAACAACTAAATCATTCTGCTTAAAGCTGTTATTGGTAATTTGTTTACCAAATCTATCATAAAAGGTTTTGCGTACCTTAAGGTATTTATCTTCCTCAAGATAAGAACCATCTTTGCTAATTCCTTCGGCTTCCCAGAAATAGTACAATCGACCTTTACCTTTTGTGGTAATACTGATATCACCACCTTTCAATTGTTTTGTAGTCAATGAAACGGTACTATTATCATAATTTGCAACTTTTTGGTTATTTGATAATATTTCCCCGGTTATTTTGGTTTGAGCAGCTTGTTTTGCAATTTTACCCATGGCCAAAAAGGCGAATACTCTTTCCTGTGTATTCAAATACCTGGTAGCTTTCATTTTTTCGGACAAATGCTTAGCCATTATTCCCACCTGTGGACTTTGAGGATCAACTTCGAGAACAGCATTTAATGCTATGGCCTCGTCCCTTATAGGTGAGTAGAAGCTACCGCCAAAGACCGGTCTTGATTCTTCTCCACTAAATTCCGGAGGAACAATTTGCTGATACTTCTTTTTATCTCCAGTCAACGCATAAGCAGTTGCAAGAAGATACTTGGCATCCAGACTTAACTCATCTCTTCGTGACTTATAATAATTCATCAAAGACATTTTAGGCTCGCCTGCTAATGCCATCACATACAATGAATAAGCAACTTCTTTGGGAGCGATCTTTTTATTTTTGTTACCATTGAACCAATACGAAATAGTATTTTTTCGTTTTAACTGATTTTTTAGGTATTCCATCAACTTATCAATCATTGATTGATCTACTTCATAGCCAGCTTTTTGGGCCTCAACCAAAAAGTGAGCACCGTAAACACTTCCCCACCAGGTTTCGTAACCACCTCCAGGCCAGTAAGATAACGCACCATTGTATAACTGCATTAATTGTAGTTTCCGAATGGCTGCTTTTATATTATAATCTGCATCAAATTGTGCTGAGCCTGAAATTTGTTTTGCTAAATCGGCATAATACAACTGTGGAAATGCAGCTGAAACCGTTTGTTCAACACAACCATAAGGATAGCGAACCAAATAATCCAGGTCTTTTGAGAACTGTACTAAAGGAGAATTGCTCACTAACAGCTTATTATCAATACTTTGTTCCATAAACCGCTGCATATCCATTTTTATGGCTTGCTGAGAACCTGCTGCTATCACACCAGAACCGTCAATCTTTTGCAATGGTGATGCCGGACGAATACTCATATCAGTTTCATTACTGTACTTTTTACCATTCGCATTTACAACCACATTTACATTCGCTTCACCAAGTTCAGGAGAAACTGCCAGTTTGTAATACAATTGCTTTTCACTATTAGCAGCAATATTAACTTGCTCTGCATCTTTGCCAACCATTTTTACAGGTCCTTTAATATCAATAGATAAATCGCAGTTCATTGCATTGCTGGTTGTATTGCTGAGGTTGACACTCATTTCAATAGTATCTTTAGGGCTAAGAAAACGAGGGAGTGCTGTGCTAATAACAACAGGATCAGCTACTTTCATATTTGCTTTACTTGCCCCGAAGGCTTTCCCGTTATATGCCACAGCCATTATTCGCAAGTCGCCCGAAAACTGAGGTATATCAATTTCGTACTCTAAATTTCCGTTTTTATCAGTTGTTTTTATTCCACTCCAGAACGAAACCAGCTTAAAACGTTTATTTGTCATTGGGTTTACTCGTTTGGCAAGCTCCTCTCCTGCTCCACCACCTTCTTTTCCCGTTTTCATTGCTATTTCAGGAAACAGGTAAGGATAAATATTGTAAGAATTAACACCCAAAGCACGTTTTCGGTAAAAATAGGCATAAGGATCAGGAGTTTGAAAACCAGTCACTTGTAAAATACCTTCATCAACCACAGCAATTGTCATTGCAGTGTTTGGCTTTGATTTAATTGAAATTTTCTGTTTTGTTTTAGAATGTGATTTCTCAACAGCAGTAATAGCTACCGGAATCTTATTCGCAGAATTCTCAACAATAACGGGCATGTATCCATGTGCGACTGTTAAAGGAATATCTGACTGTCCGTGAGGCTTAATCAAAGTAGCAGATATATAAACATTTGGAACAAAATCGTCTTTAATATCCAAATCAAAAGAAACTGCACGCTTATCCGTTTTTAAGTAAAAATGATCAGTCACATTTTTGCGCTCAATTGTTACTAAAACTTTACCTGAAAATGGTGTATTTAAAATAACTTTAGCTTTGTCGCCTACCTGGTATTTCTCTTTATCTAATTCAATATCAATATTTCCTTCATTATTTACCTGGAAGGAACTGTTAGTTGTTGAACCCCAACCATAAGAATAGAAGCTCTGCTGGACATAGGTTTTGGTACCAGGTTTTGAAACCCTTATATCGTATCTTCCTGAAGTTTTTGGTGTAAAGCTTAAAACAGTATTGTCTCCATTTAGATCAATGGTTTTATCATACTGCACAACCTCCTCATGTTCAGACTTATATCGATAATAACTCCCGGATTTTGCCAGTACAGTACGGTATTCGTGCTTTATAATTTTAACGCTGGCTTTAACTCCATTTAATGCTTTACCATCCTTGTCAACTGCAATTAATGGAATTCGCATTAATTTGTCGGTTTTGTTATAATAGTCCTCTAAATTAATTCCATAAAATTTGTCCTGGGTGTAAATGGTTGCTGAGGTTCTTCTGTTTACTGGCCGCCCGGTTTCATCAAAAACAGTGACGTAATAATCGGCTCTAAGAACACCCATATCTGAGTAAGACATTGGATAGGTATAACTTTCCTGCACCTGTCCTTCGTTGTTAGTTTTACCACTACGGACATTTGAATCAAAATAGGTCTTTCCACCGGTCAGTCCAAAATAGTACGATCTGTAATCTTTTGCATAAAAGTAGCTACGCATAACATTTTCCTGAATTTCGTAGTTGCGATTGGTGGCAGGCGGACCAAATAAATTATTGGCCTGTACCAGCAAATTCATTGCCTGGCCAAGAAACACTTCTTTTTTATCAACTTTTACATCAACTTTTATCCTGTCTGGAACAAATTCTTCAACTTTCAGTGTTTTTGAACTCAGGTAAACATCTGTAGAAGTATAAACTTCAACACTGTAACTTCCGGTAGGAGCTGTATTTGGGATAACAACATCGGTTTCGAAAGAACCGTATTGATTTAATGTCTTTTTTACTGTTTTAAACACCTTGCCGTTTGGAGCAAAAAGCTTCATTTTAACAGGTATTTCACCGGGCACATTCCACTCTTCATCCCTCAAAATCACAGAAATATGCATGGTTTCTCCAGGACGATAAATATCCCTGTCGCCATAAATAAAAGCATCATAACCAGAAAGGTTTTCAGTCTTTCCACTAATATCAAATCGCGATGTTCCAATCTGTGTCCGGTTAAATGGCAAAAAGTTAAAGTCTGTGCCCATTTTTGCAGTAACCAACGAAGGGGTAAAACCATCAGCAGGCATATTTTTTAAACTGTAAACGGCAAATCCATCTTTGTTTGTCTCAACATTTCCTAAAACCTGATTATTTTTACCAGTTATTTCAAGTTTCACTCCGGACAAAGGTTTAGCAGATTCAATCGAATTAGCAAAAATGTACAGGTTATCTTTTCCTTTTTTAGCAATTAGTCCAATATCTGAAATAGCAACTATCTTTCTGGCTTTCAACCAATAATCATCAGATGAACGAATTTCAACTACATAAACACCATCATGACCACCTATTTTATCCTCAAAATCCAAATTCAGCAACCTTACACCATTTGATAAAGCCAAAGAAGTTGTTGAGATTTCTTTTTCATAAACTAAATCACCCAAATTACCAACGTCCCTGGGGCCATCATAGTAATAATAGTCATCATAGTAATAATCATCGTAGTATGATCGGCTGCTTAAATAACTCAATAGGTTATTCTTGTAAACCTTTTGAATAACAACCTTCACCTTTGGTACACTAACAACACGAACCTCGATATTTTTTAATCCTTTTCCACTAAGGTACTCGGCTTTCCGGTTCAATATTTTTATTTCCGGATCCAATTTTCCAAACGAAATTTCTTCAGTATACTCATATTTCAATTTACCACCAAGCGTACCGCTTAATCCCTCTTTCACATTAACTGTGTAAGTTTTCTCAATATCAAATTTTTCGCTCTTTATGTAGATTTTGTGTCCTTCAACATTCACTGTGTAATTAACTGCTGGTACAATCTCAAGATAATTCCTGATGTTAGCTTCAACTACATCCTGATTTGCAGTAATGGTAACAGTACCATTAAAACCATCGTGATCTGCTTCAATTTTTTTAATTTGAAAATCTTCAGGATCAATTATTTCCGTTTTCTCAGTTAAATCAGCATTACTTAAGGCAAGATTAAGAATTTTCATGCCTTTAGAGATTTTTATGGTTGTTTCTGCAGTTTCTGTATCAATTTCATAGTCTTCAACAATCACAGATACCTTATCTGACACCTCATGACTAAGCAATTCATAATCAACCTTTTTACCATTCAGGTTAATAATAAGTTTATCCTTTAAATCTGCGGGTCGAATTCGGTAATTAAACTCAAAATCATATCGGATAACTGTCTGGTTTGATTTCAAAACTTCCTTAGCGAAATAGGCTTCAAAATTTTTAATCTCAAAAAATGGTGTATGAAATTCAACAGGTATATCTTCATCCGCAACTAACCCTTCTGCAAGCTCATTAAACCTCGCTTTATATTGTGTTGATGGTCTTAAATAGTGATAAGGTGAAAAAACAAGCTCTCGTTTATTTTTCCATTTAAACTTTCCATACAAAGGCGGATCAAAAACCATGTATTGAGTTGTATCCCAAACATTTATCTTTTCATCAGGAACCATATCCTGATTAAAGGTAAAATTTATGTTTCCTGCAAGAGGTACGATTTCACTAAATCCATTTCGGGTAAGTTTTATGGATTCGGAACAATTGCTCAGCAATAATACTGCAAATAATAAAACACTTAATAATTTTTTCACTTGTTTAAATTTTAGTTAAGTAATTGATATTTAAACATATTCTTTTGTAGAGCGATTATTCGCTTCGCTCATGAGATCACTTCGTTAAGTTAAGTTTCTCTATAAATCCCTCTATGAGGGTTTCATCTGATTTGTTTTTTTTACGATTGAACCAGTCATTGGGTTTGTTGTATAAAAATACGAAAAATATCCTCTTTAATGATTTTTGTTTACCAAATACCTGTTAATAATGATGAGTTAAGCAATAGAATTGCATAAATAATTTTAATAAACTTTTAGTTTCGTAACTCATTAATGTTTTATTTCTTTGACAGTTCATAAGCTTTACTAAAATGACTGATAATCAAGTAAAAAAGAAAATTTTATTTATCATAAACCCCATCTCAGGGAATAATAAAAAAGAAAATAAACAGCAACTTATTGAAGATACTATTGATAAGATGCACTTCGATGTAAATTTTAAATATACAGAACACTCAAAACATGCAACTGAAATTGCAAAAGAAGCAGTTAATCAAGGAGTTGATATCGTAGCTGCAGTTGGTGGTGATGGTACCGTAAACGAAGTTTCTAAAGCATTGATTGGAACAAATACGAATTTTGCTATTGTCCCTTCTGGTTCAGGAAACGGGTTGGGTCGTTTTCTTAAAATTCCACTTAAAACAAAAAAGGCTGTAGAGGTAATTAACTCAAATAAACCATTTAAAATGGATACTATAAAGATTAATGAAGAATACTTTGTTAATATGGCCGGAGTTGGTTTTGATGCACATATAAGTCATTTATTTTCCACTTATGGCAAAAGAGGCTTTAGAAGCTATCTGAAATTGATTTTTAGAGAATTTTTCAATTATAAACCAGAAAAGTACAATTTAAAAATTAACGAACAGTTAACTGAAACACAAGCATTTGTAATAAGTTTTGCAAACTCCTCGCAATTTGGGAATAATGCCCACATTGCACCACTTGCCGAAATTAATGACGGATTAATAGATATTTGCATATTAAAACAGTTCCCTGTGTGGAAATCATTGTATATTACGTTCTTACTTTATTCAAAAAGACTTACAAAAAGTAAATATTACCAAATAATAAAAGCAAGTGAACTTGAAATTATTAATAATAAAAATTTAAAGGCTCATATTGATGGAGACCCTATAATTTTTGATTCAAATATTAAGATTTCAATTATACCTGAGTCCTTGAATGTGATTATTCCATAATTCAAAAAATCTTATTCCTTTCCAAATAGAGCAAAAACAAAAAAAAGTAAGCACTCATAAAAAAAATCTAAAAATTTCAAATTTTATTAACAACTTACAAAAGATTGTAAAAAAAATACGATTATCAGCTAGTTTACACCTAAATGGTTTCTTCCGTTTGAAAATCAATTTGTTTACCCCAACCCAAATGGGAGCAAATTGATTTTACTCGCAAGCTCGTGAAGGTAAAAGTTCTTCACTCCCTTTTAGGGCCGGGGTAAATAGAGAAAAGCAATTTGCAATTGGTATAAACTAGCTGACAATCATTTAAAAAAAATGCAAATTTCTGATTTGGAACATTTTAGGCACAAATATTGAGAATTACTACCAGATTAAATTAGAAAAGTTGATCGAAAACATTATTTTTGTTAAAGGTGAGTAAGGTTCAAAAAAATGAAGATTTTACATTGCTATTTTTTGATTTACACTTTTCTAATTATTTAGCTTTTGAATGAAACATATGAATCTATTATGCGGAATAACAAACTTGCTCACAATACATTACATGTGAAAATAAATTGAATGAAAAAAATAAAAGCTTCATATCATTTTTTTCTACAAGTAAGATTGTTGCTTATTTTCATTTTAATATCCTCACAATTTCATTTTAATCAAAGCTTAAAAGCTCAAACAGCAAAAGAATATGCGCTTAAAAGTGCTTTTGTGCTCCATGTTGCAAATTTTGTTGATTGGCCCCAAAACTCAAAAGTTAATGATAAAACAAAAGATTTCGTAATAGGAATATATGGAGATAATCCCTTTGATAATACCTTAAAGGAGGCAATAAATGCAAAAAAAAAGGAAATTAAAGGAAAAAAAATAACTGTTAAAGTAATTACCCAATTAGATGAAATAGGAACTGCTGATATTTTATTTATTTCCTCTTCAGAAAAATATAACCTATCCAAAGTATTAAAACGAACTGAAAACTACTCAATACTAACAATAGGTGATACGAAAGGATATGCTGAAAGGGGTGTAATGATAAACATTTTCATATCAGGAAGTTATCTGGCATTCAATGTTAATACACCAGCTTACAAACAGGCTAATTTATATATTTCATCAAAACTACTTTCTCGGGCATCAAAAGTCATTAACTAGTTAAAAAATGAATTTTTTACAAAAGTTATCCATAAAAACAAAGCTCACAATAATTATTATAAGTGTAAGTTTATTTGCCATCATATTGGGATTCACAATTATAAGCTTCTTTAATATCAACAACCTAAAAAAAGACTTAATAAACCAAAGCTCACTTATTGCAAAACTACTAGCTGAATATTCTGAATATGCATTATTGTTTGATGATACCAAAACTGCTGTTGAGGATCTTGAAAACATAAAAATTATACCATCAATAAAAGGAGCAGAATTATATGATGCCAACGGACATTTTTTTGCCTCCTATGATAATCAGAAAGCTTCCACAGATAGTTTAAAAATTGCTAAACCAAAGTATGAATATGTTGAAGATGAACTGGAAATATTAGAACCAATATTGAGCTCTGATAATGAACTAATTGGAACAATATTCTTAAGAGTATCACTAGACGAATTAAATGAGAACGTAAGCAACTTTGTTTTATGGATGTTCTTAATTATTTTAATGGTTACAATTGTCATTACGCTAATGGCAAGTTCTTTCCAAAAAATTATATCAAGACCTATTCTAGATTTGGCAAGTCTCACCTCAGAAATTAGTAGAACCAGGGACTATTCTATGCGAATCCATAAGAAATCAAACGATGAAATAGGAATTCTTTATGATAGCTTTAATAACATGCTTGAAGTGATTGTGAAAAATGAAATGGCAATGCTGCAAGCGCAGGACGAGTTAAGAGATTCTGAAGAGCAATTCAGCACCTTTATGGAGATGTTGCCGGCTGCCGCATTTATTAAAGAAAACGATTCAACTTACAGGTATGTAAATAAATTTCTAAACGAGCAATTTGAAGCCAATAAATGGCTAGGTGGAAAATTATTAAGTGACTTACCATCGCAAAAGAAACAATTTTCAAGTTTAAGCGATGGAAACGCATTAAAAGAAACACAAAATTTTGAAGAATATGTTTATGACAAAAAAAATGAATTAAGATACTTTGAAACATGGAAGTTTCCTATTCAAAGAAAAGAGAAATCAACTTTAATCGGAGGTATTGCAATTGATATTACCAAAAGAAAGCTTTATGAAAATAAAATTAATTACTACATAAAGGAATTAGAAAGAAATAACAAAGAATTAGAGGAATTCAATTATGTTGCAAGCCATGATCTTAGAGAACCACTAAGAACAATAACCAGTTACTGTGATTTACTCAGCGAGGATATTGGTGAAAATATGAACGATATGGCAAAAGAAGACCTGGAGTTTATAACCGAAGCCACTACAAGAATGAATATCCTGATTCAGGATTTACTTCAATTATCACGAGCCGGAAGAGTAGAATTTGAATCGGAAAAAGTTGATTTAAACAAAATTATTAAAACTGTTCTTCGTGATTTAGAGCTTAAGATAAAGGAGACAAACTCAAAGATTACTTTTGAAAAACTCCCAATAATAATGGGAGATTATACACAACTGAGTCGAGTATTTCAAAATCTATTTACAAATGCTATAAAATTTAAATCGGACCAAGATCCGGAAATCAAAATATATAGCAATACTCTTGATAATTTTTATGAAATAATTGTTGAAGACAACGGTATTGGCATAGACAAACAATATCAAAATCAAATATTTTCTGCTTTTAAAAGGCTACATTCAAGAGAACAGTATGAAGGAACCGGTATTGGACTGGCAATTTGCAAAAAAATAATTGAAAGACACAATGGTACTATACACATTGATTCAGAAGTTGGCGGAGGAAGCAAATTTATTATTTCACTAAAAAAAATTGAATAGGTAAAATCCTTTGTCTAAAAAAATATTTATTTTTATAAATTAGTTGATCAAAGGCAGAAAGATGTATATAATGGATAGAAATAGTAAAATGGTGGTAATATTATTGGTAGAGGATAATCCGGCAGATCGACAACTGACTATAAGAGCTTTTCAAAAGGGAAGAATAAATACAAACCTACAAATTGCAAATGATGGCCAGGAGGCCATGGATTATTTATTGCATAGAGAAAAATTTCAGGACAAAAAAAATGCCCCACGACCCGACTTAATACTCTTAGACATCAATATGCCAAAAAAAGATGGGAAGCAGGTTTTAAAGGAAATAAGGGCAGACGAAAACCTGAAAAGGATCCCAGTTGTGATGTTAACGACCTCTGACCAAGAAAAAGACATTATTGATTCCTATAACCTTGGAGTCAACTCATATATTAGTAAACCTGTTAGAATCAACGATTTCATTAATGTAATTAGTAAACTAGAGGAATTTTGGTTTACGCTTAGTATGTTGCCACCAAATAACAACAACTATTAAAGTCTTTGTCAATTAATATGAAGAAAAACACTGTCAAAATACTTATCATTGATGATAATCCGGCAGATTCTAATTTATTAAAAAGGTATTTTAGCAAGCTTGATAGTTGGGAAGTTCAGTTAACCATTACCTCAAATAGTGATGATGGTGTAAAAAAGTACAATGCTGAAAATCATGAAATTATAATAGTTGATTACCTGCTTGGAAATGATAACGGAATTGACATCATAAAAAAATACAAGGACTTAGGCTTTCGGGCTGAATATATTTTATTAACCGGATATGGAAGCGAATCTGTTGTAACAGACGCTTTACGAGCCGGGGCAAGCGATTATTTAAATAAGTCGGCACTCACTTCGCAGGTTCTTGAAAAAACACTTCGTCATCTCTACCAAAAAATAGAATCGGAAAATAAGATAAAAAAAACCGAATCAAAGCTAAGTTACATCCTTGAGAAAACCAGCACAGGTCTGGCTATAATGGATGAAAACGGAATTATTATTGAGGCAAATGACTCATTCCTTAATATGGTAGGAATCAACTCATTAGATGTTCTGATTGGTCGAAAAATGACAGATTGGTCATCAAAAGAATCCGCACAAACTATAGCAGACGCCATTATTAAATGTAAAGAAGATCAGGCCATTACGGATTTTGAAATAACTTTTGAAAGACCTGGTAGACAAGATTCGTACATATTGATGAATGCTTTGCTTGAGAAGGAAAATAATGAGAACAAGATTTTTGCAATATGTAGAGATATAACAGAAAGAAAGCTATATGAACAACAATTAAAAGATGCTAAAATAAAAGCAGAAGAGGCAGACAAGTTAAAATCTGCATTTTTGGCAAATATGTCGCATGAAATACGAACCCCGATGAATGCAATTGTAGGGTTTGCAGACTTACTTGGAAGGACAGAACTAAAAGCAGAGGAAAGAGAAATATACATAAAAATTATAAAAACAAGCAGCAATAGTTTATTGGACTTGATTAATGATATTATTGATCTATCTAAAATTGAGGTAGAAAAAATCAATATAAACAAAATAGAGTTCAATGTGCAAACAGTTTTATTTGAACTTTATTCTACATACAGCTCAAAGACGAATGAAAATGTCAAGCTAATATTTGATAACCAGGAAGAAACAGACTCTATTCGGTTAACTACAGATCCCCTTAGATTCAAACAAGTATTTACTAATTTAATTGATAACGCTTTAAAGTTTACTGACAAGGGAACTGTAAGTTTTGGATACACCATAAAAAACAAAAGCAAAATTGAGTTCTATGTAAAAGACACAGGCATAGGAATACCAGTTACCAAGCAAGAGATTATATTTGACAGGTTTAGAAAACTTGAGGAAGAAGGCTCTAAGCTATACAGGGGAACAGGATTGGGATTAACTATTTCGAAAAAGTTAATTGAATTACTTGGAGGAAATATCTGGTTAGAATCGGAACAAGGAAAAGGTGCAACATTTTATTTTGACCTTCCTTTGAGCAAAAGTTTTAATGCAGGCACTAAAGAAAAGGAAAATTTAACCCCAATTAAAATTGAGGAAATTGATTGGAAAAAAAACACCGTGTTAATTGTTGAAGATGAAGATTTAAATTACCTGTTCCTTGAAAAGCTATTAAAACCAACAAAAATAAAAATACACCGAGCACAAACTGGAATTGAAGCCATTCAGCTATCAAAAGACAAGACCGGGATTGACATCATTCTAATGGATATAAAACTCCCTGAGCTAGATGGTATTGAAGCAACAAAAGAAATCAAAAAAATCCATCCGGAAATTCCTATCATAGCCCAAACTGCTTTCGCCATGAAAGGCGATGAAGAAAAGTTTATGGAAGCAGGTTGCGATGATTACATCTCAAAGCCTTTAAAAGCTGAAAAGCTCCTTCATAAACTAAACCATTATTTATCAGCCATATAATAACATCATTTGATTTCGATTCTGAATTCCCTCAGGAAATTAATTAAAAGCTGTTCCATAATTTTAGTACTTTCACAGTTCATTGTACTTTTAAATATTATTCTAATCTTAATAAAGACCAATGCCGAAAGCAACAAAATTTGGGACCTTTGCAGGAGTTTTTACTCCATCTATTTTAACCATTCTTGGTGTGATTATGTACCTGCGACTAGGCTGGGTTGTAGGTGAAGGCGGCTTAATAATGACCATAGGAATCATTCTGTTAGCCCATATTATTTCAGTTTCTACCGGCCTGAGTATTTCATCTATTGCAACAGATAAAAAAATAAAAACCGGTGGTATTTACTACATACTTTCCCGTAGTCTTGGACTACCCATGGGTGGTGCAATTGGAATTACACTATTTATTGGAACAGCCTTAAGCATAGCACTTTACATTGTTGGTTTTACGGAGAACCTATTAAGCGTTGTACCACATTTAAGTGATCTAATTGGGGTTGAAAACACCGTTAATCAGGTTAGACTAGTTGGTACAATAGTCATATGTATTCTTGTTATATTGGCATTTATAAGTACATCAATGGTAATTAAAACCCAGTACTTCATACTTGGGGCAATTGCACTTTCGTTACTTTCAATTGCTCTTGGTTTTTTTTCAGGAAATGGAAGTGAAAGCAGTCATGTTTTACTTTCAGCAGTTTCAAACGAAAGTTCTTTCGAAGACTTATTTAAAGTATTTTTCCCTGCAGTAACAGGATTTACAGCTGGTGTTGCCATGTCGGGAGATCTTGCAGATCCAAAGCGCTCCATACCATTAGGAACAATGGCTTCGATAATTTCAGGGTTTGTAATATATGTATTACTTGCTGTTGGAATTGCATTTTTTGTGGATAGAGAATTGTTGTTAAACGATAGTAATTTCTTAATGCAAGTCGCTTGGTTTTCACCATTAGTGGTAATGGGTATCTGGGGTGCCACTCTTTCCTCAGCCCTTGGGGGTATTTTAGGTGGCCCACGTATTCTTCAGGCTATTGCGAACGACAGAATTATGCCCAAATTCCTTGGAAAAGGTTATGGTGCAAGTAACGAACCCAGAAATGCACTGATTGTCATTTTCTTAATTGCTGAAATAGGAATATTAATTGGTGAGTTGAACATAATTGCAGGGGTAGTATCCATGTTCTACCTTGCTTCTTATGGTTTTATAAACCTTGCTTTTTCACTTGAAAGCTGGGCAAGTACCGATTTCAGGCCTTCTTTCAAGATCAATCCATGGATTGGTTTTGTAGGCTTTATTGCAAGTTTTGCAATTATGTTTAAACTTGATACTGTTTCGATGTTTGCTGCCCTTATTATTATGTCCCTCATTTTCTTGGTATTAAAAAGGAAGGAATTTCGATCAGATGCTGGTGATGTATGGCAAAGTGTATGGACATCTATAGTAAGGAGGGCCCTACATAAAATGGAAAAAAATCCGATGGAGGAAAGAAACTGGCAGCCAAACATTATTCTTTTTAGCGGAGGAAGTTCCCGTAGGCCATACTTGGTTGACTTTGGAAAAACACTTGTGGGGAGATTCGGTATGTTATCAAATTTTGATTTGATTGAAAAAAGCACATCAGAAATTTTATTCCCCAAACATAAACAAGCAATAAAAAGTAATAGCGAAGACAAAGGAATATTCTACCGAAGACAAACTTGTAAGGATATTTATCAGGGAATCGAAGTAATTGCAAGCACTTATGGTTTTTCAGGTATTGAACCAAACACCATCTTAATGGGATGGGCTCGGCAAAGTAAAGATCCTGTAAAATTTGGTTCAATGATTCGTAATCTTTATAAGCTTGATCTTAACATTTTATTAATGGATTATGACAAGCGGTTTGGTTTTGGTGATAAAAAGTCCATTGATATTTGGTGGCGTGGTGAGGGACACAATAACAATCTGGCACTGTTTCTTGCTAAATTCATGATTTCTAGCAACGAATGGGAAAATGCAAAAATACGCCTTCTTATTGTTTCATCTGAAACAGCACAAAACGATAAACTATATAAAAAGGCAAACTACGTTTTAGAAAATCTAAGAATATCTGCAGAGATTAAAATAATAAATAATCAGCTAGATACAAGACATGTATATGACATTATAGGAGATGAATCTAAAGAAACCGCAATGGTTTTCTTAGGCATTCCTCAAATTGAAATAAATCAGGAAGAAGAATTTATCAAAAACACCAATAAATTATTAGGCGACATTGGAACAGTAGTATTGGTAAAGGCTTCATCCTTTTTTATGAGCCAGAATTTCATCACTAAACCACAAAAAGTAAAAAGTCTGGATTCCTTCCAAACTACAACTTATAGTGAGGAACAACCTTCAGCTATAGATAAGTACAATTTGAAATTTGACTTTTCTGAGAAACTATCGAATTTCTTTGAAAAAGTAAGAACAGTTTCTGAAAAATTCAGAAAAGACTTTTTTGAACCTTCACTAATCGAGTTTATTGATATAATTAATACATACTCTGAAGATCAAAAAAATTATTTTACTCAATTATCAGAATTAAAGGAAAATGATTACACAAAATCAGAAAGAATTGTAGAGAACATTTTTGAGCAGGCAGAAGTATTTTTCGACAACATCAATGATTTAGCGGCCAAAAATACTGAAAATCAAAAAAGTGCGATTCATTTTTTCCTGGATGAGTTAAATCAGATTATTGATGAAATGCCTGATAATCTATACATTAGGTATAGTAAAGAAGAATTAATGTCAGACTCAAATGATCCGAAAAACATTCGAAAATACAAACGAAAACTTAGGTTAGTACAAGGAATAAAAGGAGTTGATGCTAGAAATAGAGTTAAGTTTAAAAAGATATTGCAAAAAAAAGTTCCGTTAGTTGCTCAAAAAGCAATAATGTCGTTTGTAGAAAGGTGGGATTCGAAATTTTATGAAAACGTTGCAGATCTAAACAAGACCATTCAGCAGCTTCAATTGTGCTTGCCTCCTAAAGCAGACAATTTCAGCAAATATCTTCAGGCTTTTAAGCTAAATAAATCCGACCTCAACAATATTAGTAAATTGGTTAGCAAACAGTTAAATATTGAAAACGAACTTACCTTACAACTTGCACAACTAAAAACATCACTTGATTATCAAATCGAAGATAATTTAAGTCAACTATTTGACAATCTAAACATTAACCAATACATAAAACAAAGTAAAACCGAAAAAAACAGTATTAAAGAAGTTGAAGAAGTTTTAGAGCTACTCCCTGAAAAATGGAATCTTATTTACCAATACTTTTTCAATGAAATAAAGCTCGATAATGTTCTTGAAAAAGTAAGAATAAGGCTTTTTCAGATATTGCAATGGTTTAATAATGAAATAAATAAAACATCAAACGATCTCTTATCAGCTAAAATTTTCAAATTAAAAAATGATATTGAAGAGACTGTAAAATGTTTTGGTAAAAAAGAAAAACCAAATGAGGTATTTGCCCAGAATGAAATATTAAGTACAGAAAATCTTCAGGTTTATGACAAAAAAACGGAGAGGTGCATTCAAATAATTAATAACCTTACTCAAATTGTACCAGATAAAGTGGAGCTTTTGGATGATATTATATTTTCTGATCTGAAAATTGAAGAAGTTGAGGAATCAAAATCCTACACAATATTAGCCAACAGGTTAACTGAAGGAATCATTTCTAATGATTTAAAAAGCCTTTTTCACAATTTAGTTCTTGACTTAAATAAAGAGATTAGCGAAATTGATAATGAAATAATCAATCAAAACCGACTAATTAAATATACAGTTTTTAAAGATGAAGAAAATGAAAAGGAAGATACTGATAATGAAGGTGTAGACATCAATTCTTTCCTGGAAGGAAGATTAAATGAAACAAAAAGATTATCAGAAAACCTGGCTAAAACCCTTCAAAAAGCGTATAGTAAGCTCCTTGAGGGATATTTCGATGTGAATGACAAACTACAGCTGTATGCTTTTAAAAGAGAAGCTAGTAGTTGGAATCAGTATTTGCCAACTGCTACAGCAATTTCAAGCATCTCTACTGCCAAAAGAGTGCTTAATACAGTTGGAAATTTTATAGATAAGCAGATTGATGAATTTTGGTACCGTCAAAGCGATGCAATTCTGTTGGCCGAGGATTTATCATCAAAAAATGAAAATTCAGATGCTGTCACATCAGTCTATAAACTCCTGAATATTACAGAAAAAGCATCGGTTAGCAAAAAAATCTTATCCGATCTTCCATTCTTTTATAAGCACCTATTTCTTGACAAAAATTATTTTAATAACGATTTTTGGGTTGGAAGAGAAGAAGAATTACAACGTTCAGTAAATGCTTATCGTAGGTTTTCAGAGGGTTTCCCCGGAGCTTTAATGATTACTGGTACAAGAAATGCCGGAAAATCATTTATGATAAGGCATCTTTGCACAGCCAGGCTAAAATTGCAGAAAACAATATATATCACTGCTCCGGAAGTAAATGCAAATGATCCTAAGCAATTATTAAAACAAATTCAAACTCAAACCGGCCAAAAAGGTAGCATTGAAAAAATAATAAAATCCTTAGATAAAGGAACAGTACTGGTTTTTGAAGACATTGAATTATGGTGGGAAAAATCAGAAAATGGGAATAGTAGTTTGGTTCAACTATTTGAAATAATCGAAAAATTTAGCAATAAAGTGTTTTTCATTATTTCAATTAACAGTTTTAGCTACGACATTATTAGAAAAATGTTAAAAATAGAACCATTTTTACTCGACACAATTAATTGTAAACCACTGAATTCAAGAAAATTACAAGAAATCATCCTATTCAGGCATCGTGCAAGTGGGTTTAAATTTGTACTGGATAAGAATTCGGCCATAAATGGCAAAACAGATGAAGAAGATTTTAAATCAATGCACTTTGCAGTATTGTTTTCGAAATACTTTAATTACTCAAAAGGGAATATTGGAATGAGTTTACTTGCCTGGATATCAAACATTAGCTCAATAAACGATAGTAAGATTCTGATGAACACTCCAAAACAAATTAATACAAGTGAACTTGAAAAATTGGACAAAGAATTAATCATACTACTTTATCAGCTTATTCTTCATAAGCGAATGGATATTTCTAAGATTTCAAGGGTGATGCGTAGTGATAATGAATTTGTTCAAAAGCAAATTGATTTTCTACTTCGTTCTGGGCTTGTAATAAAAACAGGCATTAATTACGAAATTAATGCCTGTTTACAAAATGCTGTTATTACTGTTTTAAAGAACCAGGATATTCTTTAATTATACTTTCTTAGCTTGTCTTTTGCGTTCTGTTTCGTCAAGCAATATTTTTCTAAGCCTGATGGTCTGTGGTGTAATTTCAACATACTCATCCTCTTGGATATATTCCAGGGCTTCTTCAAGACTAAAAACAATAGGTGGTGCAAGTCTCACTTTATCATCAGCTCCAGACGCTCTCATATTTGTCAATTTCTTTGATTTACAAATATTTACAACAATATCGCCACTTTTATTACTTTCGCCAACAACCTGCCCTGCATACACTTTTTGGGTTGGAGCAATAAAGAACTTTCCACGATCCTGCAATTTATCTAATGCATAAGCAAATACCTGACCTGGTTCAAGAGCAATTAAAGAACCATTTTGTCTTTTTTCAATTTCACCCTTGTATGGCTCATAATCAATAAATCTGTGAGACATCACCGCTTCACCATTTGTTGCTGTAAGCATCTTAGTACGCAGACCAATTATCCCTCTTGATGGAATTTTAAAGTCAAGATGAGTTCTATCGCCTTTGTTCTCCATGTTAAGAAGTTCGCCTTTTCTGGTTGTAATCATATCTATTACACGACCTGCAAACTCCTCCAAAACATCAACGGTCATTTCTTCAACAGGTTCATTTTTGATACCTGCTATGTCTTTAAACAAAACTTTTGGCTGGCCAACTTGTAGCTCGTAGCCTTCACGCCTCATCGTCTCAATCAAAACAGATAAATGAAGCACTCCCCTACCATAAACCATAAATTTATCAGCAGAATCAGTATCTTCAACTCTTAATGCGAGGTTTTTCTCCAATTCTTTTTTCAATCGGTCTTTTATATGCCTTGAAGTAACAAACTTCCCTTCCTGACCAAAAAACGGAGAATCATTAATTGCAAACAACATACTCATCGTAGGTTCATCGATCGCAATCGGATCCAATGGCTCAGGGTTTTCAAAATCAGCTACAGTGTCGCCTATATCAAATCCATCAACGCCAACTAAACCACAGATTTCGCCTGAACCTGCACTTTGTATGCTTTTCCGGTCAAGTCCCTCAAAAAGAAACAGTTCTTTAATTTTTGACCTGATTATTGAACCATCTCTCTTTACCAAAGAAACCGTTTCACCAACATTTATTTCTCCACGATGAATTCGTCCAATCGCAATTCGTCCCACATATGCTGAATAATTAAGCGCGGTAATAAGCATCTGGGTAGTTCCTTTATTATATTCAGGTGCAGGAATATGCTCAAGAATAGTATCCAAAAGTGGATGTATATTATCAGTGGCATTTTTCCAATCATCAGACATCCAGCCATTCTTAGCAGAACCATATATAGTTGGGAAATCAAGCTGCTCTTCAGTGGCTCCAAGGCTAAACATTAAATCAAAAACCTGTTCTTGCACCAACTCTGGCTGACAGTTTTGCTTATCAACCTTATTGATTACAACAATTGGTTTTAATCCCAGCTGAACTGCCTTTTGCAAAACAAACCTGGTTTGAGGCATGGGTCCTTCAAAAGCATCAACCAACAATAAAACTCCATCAGCCATGTTAAGAACACGTTCAACCTCACCACCAAAATCGGAGTGACCTGGAGTATCTATAATATTGATTTTTACATCCTTATAAACAACGGATGCGTTCTTGGAAAGAATAGTTATACCTCGCTCTTTTTCAAGATCATTGCTGTCCATAATTAAGGTTCCAGGTTTTTCATGATCTTTAAATTGCCCGGTGGAAATAAGCATTTTATCTACCAGGGTAGTTTTTCCATGGTCAACATGAGCAATTATTGCAATATTTCTTATTTTTTGCATATTCTAATTATAAAAAGCCGCAAAAGTAGCCTTTTCGTTTCAAATAACTAAGCAATTATTATTAAAAAAACATAATCTTAAAATAAATTTACAACATAATACCATACAAATACGATCAAGTGACAATAAAAACAGTTTGAAAACAAAAAAAAATCGCTATTAGTCAGAATTTACTATTTAGTTTATCTAAAATTATTAAATTTATCCGCTGAATGAACTTATAACCAAAAAACAAATTTTGACTAATTAAAAATAATTGTATATTATTGTACTTTATGCATTTATAATTAACAAATAGAAAGTGATTCTTTACAGAATGACTATGGCACGAAAATGGTAGTAGCGAATAAAACAAAATTTTAGTGGAACAGCTTGGGATAGAAATTGCTGAAAATGCATACGAAATGTATACAGATGTTTTAGATCGTACAATTATTTCTTATAATGGGCCGTTTGATGCACAGGTTTTATCTGTCATTGCCGAAAACATTGAATATTCTCTTTCGAATAATCCAAGAGTCAGCAAGAAAATATTTAAGATTTTTATTGAGTTAGCACAAAATATATCATACTATTCTGCTGAGAAGCAAAGGACTGATGATGGTAACTTTTTCGGTGTTGGGATCATAATCTTAAGAGAACTTGAAGATCATTATAGCTTTTCAACAGGAAACTTAATTGAAAATAAAACAGTATTACCATTGTTGCAAAAGTGCGAAACAATAAATATTTTAGACAGAGAAAAATTAAGGCAATACAAAAGGAAATTAAGAAATATGCCATCTGGTGTACCAGGTGGAGGTAACATTGGGCTTGTTCAGGTAGCTTTAACTGCCGATCACCCACTTGAGTACGATGTAATTGCTTTGGAAAATGACAAATCTTTTTATATCTTGAATGTTAGAGTAAATAAATCATAAATAATTAGAAATGGAAAATATTCAGATTTCAGGATCGCACGGAGCTAATTTTATTCCCAATGTTGACTTTAATGCTGAAACAGGAATATGCAGTTTGGGCGGTGAATCATATTTAGAGGATACTGTTGAATTCTACGCCCCATTGTTTAAATGGTTAAAGCAATTTACGTCTGAAGTAAAGAAGCCTTTAACTTTTAATTTCAAGCTACGTTATTTCAATACCAGCTCATCAAAATGTATCATTGATATTCTACATATTTTAAGAAGGTACGAAGAAGCCGGAGGTCAGATTGAAGTTAACTGGTACTATGATGCTAATGAAGAAGACATTGAAGATGAACTAGAAGAAATTGAAGATTTCATGATTGAAACAAATATTAAAATTAACATGCTTCCTGAATAATTAGAATAATTATCCTTAATATGAAGAACTAACGATTTATCAAAACTTAATGAACTACTCAAAACAGATAAATATACTAGATTATCATCGAAGTCTCGATCAAAACATACATATTTCTTATAGGGGACCAATAGATGAAAAGATTCTTCAGGCAATAGGATATTACATTGAAGGCCTTTTAAGTAAACACCCTAAAGCAGGAAAGAAAATATTTAAAATATTTATTGAGTTGGCACAAAATATCTCATATTATTCAGCAGAAAAGAGTATTTTTAAGCAAGAGGCTAAAGAAATTGGATCGGGAATGGTATTAATTGGAGAATCAAAAGATTCTTTTACTTTTGTAACTGGAAATTTAGTAAAAAACGACGACATATACGCAATTATCGACAAGAGTGAAATCATCAATTCACTTGATAGAGAAGGACTTAGGGAATACAAGCGCAAGCAAAGAAACCTACCTCATGGTCATAAAGGAGGAGCAAATATTGGGTTAATCCAAGTGGCATTAACTTCAGCTCAGCCATTAGATATTGAGGTTACTCCAATAGATGATGATCATTCATTCTTTTCAATAGCAGTAAAAATTGACAAATAACTTTTTGTATAATGGAAAATTTAGAAATAGAAGGCTCTCATAAGAATTTTTTCATACCAACAGTTAATTTCAATGCCAAAACTGGTATTTGTCAAATTTCTGGGGAATCCTTTCTTGAAGATACGGTAGAGTTTTATAGGCCATTAATAGATTGGATTGAAGAGTATATCACATCTGTAAAAGGCCCATTAGCGTTGATTATAAAGCTCACCTATTTCAACACAAGTACTTCAAGGAGTATTCTTGATATTTTGAATTTAATGCGCGATTATGAAGAGTCTGGAGGCGAAGTGGTTGTAAATTGGCATTATGATGAAAACGACATTGATATGGAAGAAGACATTGATGACTATATTATAGATACAGGTTTAGAAATCAATAAAATTCCATTTTAAAGATATTACTAAAGATTTTATAATGCGATTTGCAGATCTGCAAATCGCATTTTTTTTGCTTTAATTTGCAAGATAGAAGTAAAAAGTTTAGAGATTAAAAGATATTATTTAAATTAGCTACATAATCATTCCAGATTTGTTCAAATGACCATATCTCTACAAAGAAGATATATCCTAATAATTATCGCCACGTTTTTAATGACTGTCGGTCAGGCACAAGTTAATATTGATAGTCTTATTCAAGTTTCCCAAACAACAAAGATTGATTCAGTAAAGACAAAGGCTTTATTAGATATATGCTGGGCTCTGAAGGCTTCTGAACCAAATCAGGCACTCGATTACGGAGAAAGGGCCCTGGATCTTTCCAGATCTGAAAATTTTCCAAACTATGAGGCTTTAGCTTTAAAAAATATAGCAACGGTACATCTATTTCAGGGAAATTATGAAAAAGCAGAAAATTATTATTTGGCTGCAATAAAAATATTTGACCGAATAAAGAATAAGGAAGGAGTTTCTAGTTGCTTTAATAACATAGGTCTTCTCCATGAATGGAAAGGGGAATTTGAAATTGCAATGGAATATCATGAAAGATCTTTAGCTATTGATAAAGAAATTGAAAACAAGAATGGTGAAGCTTCATCATATAACAACATTGGAAATATACTTCAAAGCCAGGGAAACTATAAAAAATCAATTGAATATTACATCAAAGCACAAAAAATAAGGGAAGAGCAAAATGACAAAGTTGGCATTGCTGATGCCTACAATAATATTGCTGCACTTTATGAAAAACAAGAAGCATTTGACGAGGCCATAAAGAACTACCAAAATGCACTAGTTCTTTATATTGAGGTGAATGAGAAACGAAAATCTTCGAAAGTATTGCATAATATTGGTTATGCGCTTTGTCAAAAAGAACAGCTTAATGAAGCATTGGAATATTATAATCAGGCACTTACCATTAGAGAAAAACTCGAAGATAAAGCAGGGTTAGCCTCAACAATGCGTAATATGGCCGAAGTATTCCAAAAACAAAAGAAATATGTAAAAGCATTGGATTTCTTAACTAAAAGCCTTGAAATGTATAAAGAGTTAGGAAATGATTACGGAGTTTTGGAAAATAAAATTTCAATGGGAGGGTATTTTCTTGACATAAAAAACTACAAAAAAGCAATAAGCACAATTGAGCCTGTGCTTAAGGATTCTAATTTAATTTCAGTTAACAAAGTTGAAACTTATAGAGTTCTAAGTCAATCATATGCCAAATTAAGAAGTTTTACAAAAGCCTTTGAATATCAACAAAAATACATTAAATTAAAAGACAGTCTTGCGAATGAAGAAAATACAAAAAAAATAATGGAAATGCAGCTCAGTTATGAGTTTGATAAGAAACAAAAAGAACTGGAGCTGGAACAGGAAAAACAAAGACTGCACGATATTGCTGAACTAAATAGGAGAAGATTAATTAACTGGATACTAATCATTTGCCTGATTGCAATAACACTTATTGGTACATTAATTTATAGAAGCTATACCTTAAAAAAGAAAGACAATCAATTACTATCATTGCAAAAGAAAAAAATTGAAGAAACAAATGAAGAATTGGTTACCTATCAGGAAGAACTAATAAGTCAAAAGGAACATCTTGAAGTTCAGCAGGAAATTGTTATTGCCCAAAGAGATCAAATTGCTGAACAAAAGCAAAAAATAACGGACAGTATCCAATATGCTAAAAGAATACAAGATTCAATATTGCCCCCTGAAGATCTATTTCAGAATGCATTTAGTGACCATTTTGTAATTTTTAGACCTAAAGATATTGTTTCGGGAGACTTTTACTGGTTAAAAGAAACCGAGGATCATATTTTTGTAGCAGCAGCAGATTGCACCGGGCATGGTGTTCCTGGTGCTTTTATGAGCCTTCTGGGGGTGTCTTTCTTAAATGAAGTTATTGAATCAGGGAGTATTGAAAGCGCTGATATTTTAAATAAAACACGCAGCAGGTTAAAAGCAACTTTGCGACAACATTTAAATGTCAACGAACCCCGAGATGGTATTGATCTAGGATTATGTTCAATAAATAAAAAAAATAATGAGTTGCAGTTTTCAGGGGCTTATAATTCACTAATTGTAGTGAAAAATTATAATAACAAAAACTCTGAAATGATTGAATTTAAGGGAGATAAAATGCCCATTGGTTCTCATTACAGAGAAGATAGGGCTTTTAGTTCTCAGCGTATAAAAATTAGCAAAGAAGACAGACTATATCTTTATACTGACGGCTTTATTGATCAGTTTGGTGGTGCATACAATCGTAAGTTCCTGTCTAACAGGTTCAAAGACTTACTATTAAACTCAATAAATGGCAATATGCAAAAGCAAAAAGAAGCAATGGTTGATGGATTAGAGAAATGGATGGATAACAGTGAACAAATTGATGACATTTTGGTGGTTGGATTTTCACTTTAAAATGATATATTTTTATGGAATAATTAT
Organism: Bacteroidales bacterium; assembly: GCA_050296515.1. Lineage (GTDB taxonomy): Bacteria > Bacteroidota > Bacteroidia > Bacteroidales > NBLH01 > NBLH01. Next base: position 46,754 of record JBNKRJ010000091.1, read on the forward strand.
AAAGTCATGGTATAAATATTGTTACAATAAACTTTTACATAAAATAACTTATACTTGATAAGAATTTTACCAATAATACCTAAAAAGATTCAAACAATTGTGAGTCAAACAAGGCCAGGAAACATTGCTTTTTTCTTGATTGTCCTTTTTATACTCCCTATCCAGGTATTTGCAAGAGATATAACCGAAATAAAAAGAAGTGGTAAAATTTATGCAGCTTTTACCGAAAGTGCTTTAGGAAGTGTTAATCACAGGTTTGCATTAGAGTTTGCAAAGTTTTTAAATGTTGAATTGGTAGTAGTTAATACTACCTGGGAAGAAAACTTTTCGAGAAATGGTCAAATACCTGGTGATTATCAAACGAATCCAAATCTTTCATATACACCTGATGCTCTAAAAAAAGCAGACTTTATTTGTGGTACTATTTATATTCTGGAATGGAGAAAAAAGTTCTTTGATTATGCAGGAATCTTAGACCTTAGCGATTTATTGATAATTCCCAAAAGTGGTAAAAATCTTAAATCTTATGAAGAATTAAAAGGCCTGACAATTGCGTTTCTTGAAAACACGAGCTATGAAACTCATATTGTAGATATAAATAACCGGATTGGTGGTGGTATTAATTTTCGAAAAACACAATCCGAAGAAGAATCAATCAAGCTATTAAATGATGGTAAGGTTGATGGGTTTATAACAGTTGCATACAATGGCCTTGAAATAGTTAAAGGAAGTGAAGAATTTAAAATTGCTTTTCCGGTCGCCCCAATCAAAAAAATTGGATGGGCTGTTGAAAAAGGTAACAGAAGTCTGGCTAATGAGATAGATAACTTTTTCGAAACAATAAAAGGAAATGGCAAACTAGATCAATTATTCACCGCTCATTATGGAATAGATTACAATACCTATTATGAAATTCTGAATTCCTATGATCAATCTGCTGATGTAAGTACTAATCAACGAGATCTCGATGAAATTATTGAATCGGGTAAATTAATTGTAGCCCTTCGGGACAGGTTAATGATTTACAATCCTAATAAGAAACAATTCAATCATTATTTGGCTGAAGAATTTGCAAAATGGTTAGGAGTTGACTTGGAAATAAAAATCACCCCATACTTTTCTAAATACTTTGAAAATGCTGATGGTGAAATACTTAAAGACAGTGCCTACATCCCTGAGTGGTTCAACTACTTTGATGTTGCTTGTGAAATAATGGTACCACTCGAATGGCGTGAAAAAAAGGTAAATATTATTCCATTCATACCTTTTGCTCAGGTTGTAATTGGACGAAAAGATACTGAAATAAGCTCTATTAATGATCTAAAAAGATATCGAGGGGTTACATCAAAGGGTTCTGCACAAGAAGACATTCTCATCAAGAACAATATAAGCAATTACTATTATACAGAAGGAGATAAATTTCTCCGAGAGATAAGCAGTGGTCGGGCTGATTACGCTATTGGAAGTGATGCTGTTTATAAAATCAAAGAATACGATAACCTTGAAGCAAAATTTGTTATTGGCCAGGTTGGTAAAGATGGTTGGGCAATAAAAAAGAATCAACCAAAATTAAGACGAAAAATACTTGAGTTTCTGGAATACGCTAAAAAAGAAGGCATCCTTGATAAATATTTCAAGATTCAAACAGGAATGCCGTTAAAGGCTACCGAAAACTATCTTACTATTCTTCAAGAAACCTATCAGCCAGGAGTTTTCCCATTTGTATTTTATGGAACAAAAGAGGGACTTCCACAAGAAGATATTCTTTCTATTTTTCAGGATGCTGACAACTATATGTGGTTTGGAACCCACGCAGGAGCGGTTAAATACAATGGACGAGAAATGGCCACCTATGATAAAGCAAGTGGTTTTAACAGTAATTCAGTTTTTGATATCGCTCAGGATAAAGAAGGAACAATGTTTTTTGCCACACTTAAAGGGATTTCAATTCTTGAAGATGGTGAAATTACATCAATTCTACCTGAATATACTTTCAGAAAGATTTTTATCGATATAAAAAATAACAAATGGTTTTTAGGTGATAATGGAATTGCTTTGTATACATTTGACAGGAAAGAAACTTTCCTTAATAAACAAAACTTAAATATTCCACAAAACATCTATTCGATTGCCAAAAACAATGAAGAAATAACCTACATCGCTTCAAAAGACGGCTTGTATATACTTGATAATGAATCAAATGCAACAAGAGTGTCAACAGAGCCATGTTACTATGTTTTGGTTGATGAAGATAATCATCTTTGGGTATCAACAAAGGATGGAGTATATCTTATTGACTTAAATACATACAAAAATGAAGGATTAGGAACAAAAATTGACAAGCTGCTAAACTTTCCCAAAAACACCATCATCAAAAATATTCAACAAACTAATGATGGAACTATTTGGCTTATGTCAGATTCAAAAATATTCCAACTAATTACTCTTCAGCAAAAACCAATCGTTTATGATGCAAATATTGGTTTAATGAAGCAACGTATTTTGTCATTTTTAGAAGACAGGGAAGACAATTTATGGATTGGCTATGCAGGAGGCATACAAAAGCTGACAAATAAAAGTTTAAGATTACTGCATCCTGGATTAATTGATAGTTACATAAATTCAATTGTTGAAGATAAAGATGGAGCTATATGGTTAAGTCTTAGTCATGATGTTTACATTTCAAAGCAAGACCTTGAAAACTTTACCAAATCATTTGGCGCAGAAAACAAGTCTTATTCGATTAATCAACTGGCAAACGGTAATATATTAATTGCCAGTACGGCAGGACTTTATGAAGTTGATCCAAAAAGAAAACAAGTCATTAAAAAGAATATTTTTAAAAGCCCCTTGCAGTACATTGAAAAGGTATTTGTTTCATCCGAAAATGAAATATTTATTCTGACAGGATTAAGTGGAATTATCTATTATTTGAAAGACTTTAATACAGAACCACAAACCTTATCTAATCTTTCAACAGCCCTTGTCTACCAGCTTACTGAATTTGATGATATGATTGTTGGAAGCAATAATACAGGGCTGGTATATTTCAATGGTAATGACTTTGATCCATTGGTCGATATTGGAGATATTGCCTGGTCACTTTGTCCTGATGGTGATGTTCTTTGGGTTGGAACAGAAAAAGGGTTAGGTTATTACAAAGATGATGAATTCAAAAGAGTAAGTGTTAACTTGCCAAATAATGTTGTTACAGCAATCTCGAAAGATATTGATAATGATCACTTATGGCTAGGAACGAATGGAGGTTTTGTCTATTTTAACAAACAAAGTAATAAAGTTGAACTATCGATTGACTCAAAGGATGGTTTGCAAGGAAACGAAATTGCAGTAAACGGTTTATATACAGATGAAAGAGGACTTCTTTGGGTGGCCACCTATCATGGCATTTCAACTTTTGACATAAAAAAGAATAAACCTGTAAAATATACTCCCGAAGGAAAAATTGAAAAAATTTGGTTAAATGGTAAAGAAATAACACTTGATAAATTATTAGGGGGACTTAAACACTTTGAAAACAACCTAACTTTTGAAATAACAGGCCTTTCATTTAAAGATGAAAAATCTATTGAATATGAATTCTTTATGAAAGGCCTGGAGACTGATTACTCAAAATCAAAAGGTAAAGAATACAAAGCGCAATATACCAACCTACCACCCGGGAAATATCAATTCAATTACAGAACAAAAGGGAACGATGGAATTTGGAGCTATTACAAACAAATTGAATTTGAAATTTATAAGCCAATTTATACAGAATGGTGGTTCCTTTTAAGTGCCTTTGCAGTTTTAATTCTGATTGTGATTGGAATTGTTAGATGGAGAAGTGCGGCACTTAAGAGAAAAAATTTAGAATTAGAAAGAATTGTCAAGGCCAGAACCTTTGAAATTGTCGAAAAAAATGAAGAGTTACAACAAAGACAAGAAGAAATCATGGCTCAAAGGGATGAAATTGAAAAACAGAGAGATCGAGCAGAAAGACAACGTGATGAAATAGCCATGCAAAAAAAAGAAATCACCGATAGTATTCATTATGCCAGTCGAATACAAACTGCTATTTTACCACCAAAAGAATATATTTCAGAATCCTTTCCTAATCATTTTGTACTATTCAGACCAAGAGATATTGTAAGTGGTGATTATTACTGGATGTTTAAAAAAACAAATATTTCTATTTTTGCCGCTGTTGATTGTACAGGTCATGGAGTACCAGGGGCATTTATGAGCATGCTTGGTTCAGCCTTCTTAGATGAAATTGTAACCAAGCAGGAAAAGATTCCTGAAGCTAATGAAATCTTGAATCAGCTTCGCCATCAAGTTATAAAATCTCTACATCAAACTGGTGCAGAAAATGAAACAAAAGATGGAATGGATATAGCTCTTATTATGTACAATAGCGACAAAAATATACTAAAATACTCTGGAGCATTTAATTCCCTCTACTTAATCAGAAACAATGAACTGATTGAATATAAGGCAGATAGAATGCCAATTGGTGTATCCTTTAATCAAGATAAATCATTCACTGTTCATGAAGTAAAAATTGAAGAAGGAGATTGCTTTTATATATTCTCCGATGGTTTTATTGACCAATTTGGTGGAACTGATGGCAAAAAGTTTAAATCGAGAAACTTCAAAAATCTTCTGCTAGAGAATCACAAAAAAACAATGGAAGAACAAAGAACTATTCTTGACCAAGAATTAGATGAGTGGAGAGGAGAAATTGAGCAAATCGATGATGTTTTGGTTGCTGGATTTAGAGTTTAAACTGTTCTTTTCTATTTTTGCTTAATTATAAATTTTACTCAAACTAACCACAATGGCAAAAAATGAATTTTCGTATAAGAAGGCAATCGAAGAAATAGAAAAAATAATGTATAAGCTTGAAAATGAAGAAATTGATTTAGATGAATTATCTAAAAATGTGAAACGAGCAAGCGAACTCATCGCAAAATGTATAGGAAAACTTAAAGATACGGAAAGTGAAATTGAAAAAATTATTGAGAAAATAAACCCTCAGGAATAACAAAACACTATCTGAGTATTTTACGAACAAAAGCAACAGTAAAATACGACATTAAAAATAATCCAAGAAAACCTTCAACTGCAGAAAGCCACCTGATAATTCCTGAAGGATAATAATCACCATAACCAATTGTTAAAAAAGTAATTGCGCTATGATAAAATGACCTTTGTATCATACTCAAATTTCGAGGATCACCTTCCGAAAATAAAGATGATATAATTGATGATTCATGAGTAATCAACTGTAAAGCAACAAATAAAAAAGAAAAAGCAAGGTAAACAAAAGTCATACTTAGAAGTACACGGATTGGATTAGTTGCATACAATCCCACCTTGTCAAATACCACTAATTGAAAAAAGTAGCTAATCCTTGACCATATTCTTGGAATAAGCTTCTTCTGTTTAGAATTCTCAAGGATACTTTTAGATTCTGCCCTTTTAAACTCCACATATGCTTCATCCTCATACTCATATTGCCCAATAAGATTATAATTCTCCTTTAATAATCTAAACTGCGCGGCTTTATTTGCATGACTTGTTTTTTGTTCTAAAATTAGTTCTTTTACATTGTTTTGCTTCCAATCAATATAAATTCTACCAAGCAAACGGATCCCATTTAAGTCAAGTGCTTTAATATTTGTTCTATGTTCAGAGGAATCAATATCAATAATATCTTTAACAATTGTATTCGATAAATCAAGCTTTCCACACTCTTCAACCCGTAAATCAAAATAGTTATTCATTTGGGAAGATTCAAGCGAGAGTAAAGCAAACTTCGATTGTTTGAAAGAAACTTTTCCTTGTCCGAAATTAACATCATCAATAATTAATTCGGCGTCTTTAAAATCAGCCATTTCAAAGTTAAAAACACCCGAACCAAACATGGTTTTTCGGAAGGTAATCCGTCCACTCTTTAATTCACTTGCTTCAAAAACAATCTCTCCTTGTCCAAAATAAGCCCTGTTAAAAGTAATTTTTCCAATTCCAAAATCAACTGCACGAAAATCAACATTACCCTGAACAAAATTTGTTCGCTCAAATATCACATCTCCAACACCAAAATGGGCATAATGAAAATCTAGTGTTCCTCCACCAAAATAGGCCTGTTTAAATGATAATTTTCCAGTTCCAAACTCAGTACCAGCAAAAGAAACATCACCCTTTTCAAAATTTGCCGCTATAAAAGAAATATCTCCTGCTCCAAAAACACACCTTGTAAATTCAACATTCCCTGCTCCAAAATAGCTTGTTCTGAAATTGACATTTCCATCGCCAAAATCAACTTTTTCAAATGATTTTAATCCATTTCCAAAATTAACTTTGTGAAAATCTATTCGTCCTTTCCCAAAACGAGCGACTTTAAACAAAATATCAGAATTATAAAATTCTGAATTTGAAAAAATTGCATCACCATCACCAAACTCCGTATTTACAAATGAAACTTCCTCAGAATAAAAAGAAGCATTCTCGAAATCAGTAAGTCCATTTTTAAAAATTGCATTTTTAAATGAAACCGTTTGTCCTTTAAATGTTGTATTGGTAAAGTAAACATCAAGATTATTGAAAAGCGAATACTCAAACGAAACACTTCCAGAAAACAAGGAATTACTAAAATTAATCTCTGATGCTCTTAAAAAAAAGGTGTTCTTAAAATTAGTTAGTTCCCCAATAAATTCAATATTAGTGAAATCAATCTTAGATTGTTCTCCATTAGAATAATCAAAAAATGAGTTTTCAAAATTTAAATCATAAATTTTTATTTTTATTTGCTCTTCACTATCCTTTTTGTAGGCAGAAAGTGAAAATCCATCAATATAAGAATAAGGAAATATTAACGGCTCTTCATTATCTATTTTCTTGTAGATAGTTTCAGGTAAAACAACACCTAATTTTAATTGTTCTATAACCTCATTATTTTTATCAAATAAAGAAACAATAGCCGTTTTTGACGCACTAATTAACTCATTGTTAAACTTTTCATCAACTATTTCAACATTAAATTTGGAAAAGTATCTCTCCATAAGGTATAATTTCTTTAATCATCCAAAAATGAAAATAACTAGTGCTCCTCTTCAATAAAACTTAATTCAACATCTAATAACTCTTTTAGTCTATTTCCAAGCTCTAGCATATCATTATCATCTTTATAATAATACCACCTAATCTTTGTTTTTGATGCCTGGGCAAGTTTCTTTAAACGTTGCAAAACTTTCATGATTTGCTGGGTAGAATGGGTATTTAGATGCTCAAATTTAAACTCAAAAACAGTTAGAGCATTTGGACTTTTTACATAATCATCAAGCCAATCAATAACAGGTTGGTAAAAATCGTATGCATTTTCAGGAATCGATCTACCTTTTATTAAAAACTTGTTTTCTATCGGATTCAACTCAATCTCTGGTCTGTCATGCGCACCCTCAATGAATAGTCGCCCAACATTAAGCTCCTTTTTTGTTACATGAATTCTCAAAGTAAAGAAAGAGAAGTATTCATCGACTTTTTCAAAGTTATAATCAAGTTTATCCTGACTTTTTAAACGCATATCAATAATTCCAAGGCCAGCTCCAAGCCTTTTATCCTGACGCTCAAAATTTAAAAGGTTTTTATTGTAAAGTGCATTTAATCCTTTATTATCCAAGGCATTAACATGAAAAAGGTGATTAGCCAAATCATTAACTTTCTCGTTCCTGAGATAATTACCGGTTGTTAATATAAATTTTTCTTCATTTTCAGTGATAAAGAAAATTCCATGGTTGCCAATTACCTGATTTAACTGAAACTGATCAGCATGTTTAACAAGATTTTGTAGCATTTCAACCATTACATTGAAAGTTTTAATCTTGGTAATAACAGTTCCTTTCATCTGCTTCTCAATAATTCCAAGTAAGTTAACAAGGTTTTCCTGGTTAAAAATACCACTATAATTAAGCGTTATATGCTCACGATTGAGAATATCATGCAAATCCTTTATATTTTGTAAGGATAAATCTGTAGCATGCCTGTTTGTTTCTTCCTCAAGATTTGAAAAAGGTATTTCAGTAAGCAAATAAAAGTAATAATATTTACCTTGAATCTTTCTAAAATCATATGACAATGAACCTTTAGATTTTCGTGCTATTTCAATTAGACCTAATCCTGCCCCGCCCTTTCCTGAAAATTCGCCTTCAGCCAAATGCTCCTTATAGTAATCATTTAGTTCATCTTTACTTAAATTATTTACCTTTTCAAGTTGACTCTGGAGTATCCTAATATTTCTTTTTTCAATAAGATTACCAGTTGTTATAAAATAACTATGCTTTTTTCGTTGAAGTACAAAAAGTCCTGGTTTGACAGGAAAGTCAATAGAAGTAATATCCTGATGGCGAGTGATATTTTGCAACCCTTCAACCATTACAAAATAAACCCGCTTTTTTATCGAAAGCTTTTGCTCCGATAATCTTAAACTCTCTTCCGCAAGCGATAGAATATTATCAGTAATATCAGTATTGAATTTCCCTCTATAGATGTACTCAAGATTATCCTGCTGAGTATCTTTAAATAACTCATATGCTAAATTAAGTCCTTGTTTTCTGTTTTCAGCCTCCACTATGCCTAATTTTTAGTTGTTTAATTTTAGTGAACCGAATCTAAAAATAGTATTTTTTTTACAAATACTCCTAACTTAGTTGTGTTACCTATGCAATTTACAAAGTCAAAAACCTTAATATCAACAAATAAGATTACAAGAATAAATCTCACTGGTTCAAAGAAATTAAGAATTTCAAAGCCCGTTTAGAACTTTTAAGTAACTGATTGATTGTTAATTTTACTCAAATACCATGCTAATAATTTAAAATAAGGTTCTTTTTTAGTTTGAAATTATCTTAATGAAAAATAACTATGAAGCTACCTAATTATACATACTAAATTCAATATTTGATTATATTTACTTTTCAGGAAATCGCATTTCACAATTTATTTATCAATTAATAATTGATAATATACCTGATGGAATAATTTTTGTTATTTTGAGTTATAAATTGAAGAAGAATTGATTTAAAAAAACATAATTAAATTACCTTGTAAAGAAAAAAGTAATGAAGAAAGCGCTTATTTATTTATTCACCATTATTTTAAGTATAAGTTGGATTACTAAAAGTAAAGCTCAGGTTTCAGTAGAAGGCATGGATCCTAATCAATTTGTTTTCTGGTTTTATATTAGAGCTGAGATTAAGACAAACAGATTAACTAAGAAACCTTCATATGTTGTTCGTACTTTGAGTAAAACACCTAAATCAGGTAACCTTACAAAATTTGATAAAGACCTGTGGAGAAACCTGCAAGGAGGTCAAAATCTGGTAATTGGACCTTTTATTGAATATACTGATGCCATAAGAGCAATTAAGATGTATGACCTAGCAGGACAAACTGATGAAACAATGGAAAAAGAAATTGCTAATTTTCGTGACTCTACGGCTGCAAGTGAATACTATTGGTTTTTCTTAAAGTATCAAATATCCAAGAGAAAAGGTAGTTATGTTTTGGAAAGAATGCCAGCTGCAGTTTCATCAGGAAGTATAAAAGAGTTTAAACAAGTTCTTTGGGAAGGTTTGGGCTTCCAGAATCTTAATATTGGTCCGTTCGCCTCTCAAATTGAAGCGGAAGAATCAAAACGAAGATATAGAATTGAAGAGAAGTAAAATAACAGTTAAAAAAATAGTATAATGAACTAATAATTAAGCAATTATTTTGTAACTTTGCTATAAGCGACCAATTCATCACTAAAAATGTTACCAACATGGAGATTATAAAGAAAAAAAAGTCAAAAGCAGCATTCAATAATGTAATAATTGTCCCCACTGACTTTTCTGAAGTTTGTGAAAATGCCGTAAAACATACATTACAAATTGCAAAGTACATCGACTATAAAGTTGTATTACTGCATGTTGTAAATAAAGATACTCTTGCTTATTTAGAAAAGAATAACTTAAGTAAAACTTCATTGGAAGACAAACTTAAAGAGCATGTTGAAAAATACAAAATTGAGTTTGGGATAGAGGTTAATTACGACTTAAGAGAAGGTAAACTTTTTAAACAGGTACAAAAGGCTGTAACTGATCATGGAGCTAATATGGTTGTACTGGGAACCCATGGAAAAGTAGGATTCCAAAAAATCACGGGAAGTTATGCTTTAAAAGTAATTACTAAAACATTTGTTCCAACAATTGTAGTTCAAAAAAGAGCTCTAACTCAACCTTATCGTGATATAGTATTTCCTGTAACTGTTGATACACAGGACAGGCAGAAAGTAAACTGGGCAATTTATATTGCGAAAACTTTCCGCTCGACTATACATATTTTCCCAAAAAGAGAAAATGAAAGTTTCCACAAGAAAAAAATCATGTCGGTTGTGAAGCAAATTAAAAATATATTTGATAAACACAATGTAAAATATGTTGATAAGGTTTCAGATGAGGGAGCTGGTAACTTTGCTAAACAAGTGATAGATTATGCAGTAAGTAATGATGCTGACTTAATAATGACAATGGTTAGTACAGGGGCTTTTCTTCCATTCTTTGATTCGGCGGATGAGCAAATCATTTTTAATACATCTCAGATTCCTGTTATTTGCATTAATCCGGCTAATGTTAAAAAGTTCTCCTGGCATTAAAAAAATAATATAGTCAATAAAAAACCGAGGTTGTTAGCCTCGGTTTTTTTTATTTCTTATGTGCATCTGACCAAGCATCAAAACTACACTTTTACACCAATAAATGTAACATCATCACGTTGTTGTTCGTAATCTTGGTATTTTGATATTGCTTGTTCCACTGCTTCACGCTGAATACTTAAAGGATATGAACCAATCTGTTTTAACAAGTTAGTAAAACGCATGCTACCAAAGCGAACTCTGTCTGGAGAAGGTTGATCAACAATACCATCAGTTGATAGATACAATAAGTCACCTTTTTCCAATAGTACTTCATGATCTACAAATACTTCTTTATTTCTTCTTGCTTTTGTTCCTCCAATAGTTTTCCGTGTACCTTTTATATGCTTTAGTGAACTTTCATTGTTTTTATAATAATATAATGGACGTTTAGCTCCAGCGAAAGTCATTTTTACTGTTCCGTTATGAATGTGCTCAAGGGAACACAAACAAACATCCATACCGTCGTCATTATCAGTCTGTTCCTGCCTCAAAATAGTTTTTATTTCATCATTCATTAAATCAAGTATCTTACTTGGCCTAGTAATCTTTTTTTCGTTTACGATTTCATTCAATAAGCTACTTCCAATCATCGACATAAAAGCACCTGGAACTCCATGTCCTGTACAATCAACAGCTGCATAAAATGCAATATTATTTCCTCCATTTTTAGCTTTCAAACAAGAATGCCAATAAAAGTCCCCAGAAACAATATCTTTAGGTCTGTAAATAACAAAAGTCTCATACTGCTTATTCATATCAATTTCGGGAGGTAAAATCGCAGTCTGGATAGTCTTTGCATAACTGATACTTGCTTGAATATTTTGATTCTGCAACTCAATCCTATCTTTTATAAGAATTAGCTCTTCTTTCTGAGCCATTAACTCTTCACTCTGTTGCCTAATAGCCTGTTCTGCTTCTTTTAACTTGCTAATATCAGAAGCAATTGAAATAAGATTTTTTAAATTTTTCTCAGCGTCAACAATTGGTGTAATCGTAGTTTGTACCCAAATATCATTTCCTTCACGATTCTTTTCTAATCGTTCAAATGTGACAGGTATTCTTTTTTCTATACTTTCCTTTATTAGCTCAATTGTTGCTTTATCTGTAGTTGAGGTAATAATATTTTTACTATACTCACTAATTAGCTGATTATAAGTATAACCATATAATCTTGAAAACCCTGCATTTACCCACTGATAATTACCTGCAGCATCCATAATTGAAATAGCATTTTCAGTTTCACTGGCAACTAACGATAATTTCTCCAGCTCTTTATTGGTCGCTTCAAGCTGGTGCGTTTGTTCCAAGATCTTTGTATGTTGCTCTCTAATTTCAGTTTCAGCCTTTTTTATATTTGTAATATCCGTTTCAATTGTAATTAATTTATTGACATTTCCTTCAGGATCCAATATTGGAGTTAAACTTGTTTGCACCCAAATAGAACTTCCAGAACGTGTTTTATTTATAGATTCATAAACCTGAGTTTTTTTTGTAGATAAACACTTATCTACTATTTCTTTTATGTTAGGGCTACTGGAAACTCCCAAAATATTTTCATCTACTTCGTGAGTTAATAATTGGAGTGTATATCCATAAAGTCTGGTGAATCCAACATTTACCCACTCAAAGTTCCCTTCAGCATCCATAATAGTAACAGCATTCTCGGTTTTAGCAGCAACTATAGAAAGCCTTTCTAATTCTTTATTTAGCAGGTCTGTCTGACGGTGTTGATTAAGGATTTCTTCCTTTTGCTTATTAATTGCAATGTTTTTAACCCTTAACTCTTCATTAATTTTTTGCTTAATAAGATAACCACGGTAAATATAGAAAGCTAACACAAAAATTACAATAAGTAACCCAATAAATACAAATAATACAATTCTTTGAAAACGAATTAGAAAGCCCTGTTCCAGCAATGTGGTATCTTTGGTTTCAATATCAATTTGGTTTTTTTCAATAACAGCCAATTGTTCATTAATCTTCTCTCTCCTCTTTTTTACTTCCTCCTGATATAACTTAATTTTGTCTTCCTGAGTTTCAAGTATCCTCTCGTTTCTATTAATTTCCTCGGCCTGAACCGAAATATTTTCCTGCACTCTGGCCAGATTTTGACGTTGCGCATCAATCTCACCTTGCTGCTTATCTATCTCCTCCTTTTGTTGATCATTAAGTTTCCTCTGACGCTCATTTTCCTGTCGTTCGTTTAAATTACTCTTTTTTAATTTCGATAATTCCTCTGTTTGCCTTACGAGTTCGTGCCTTTGACGTTCAAGCTTTGCTTTTTCCTGTTGCAACTCTTTTGCTGTATTTGAGTATAGTTCTTTTAAGTCAGCTTCACCTCCACCATGCAGTAAAATTGCTTTATCAAAAATAATCCCAAACTCTTTGGCATTTGATTGGTTTATCTCATATTTCTTTTTATCTTTTTCTAAATCAAACAAATCAATCATTGTATATTCTGATCTTCTGCTTTGATCTGTAATGAGCAGTGTGTTAAACTTTAAATCCTGATATACTTCTCGAAGGTTATTGTTTTCATTATTTTCAATGAAAAGTACGTGCGTTGCGGTAATGTCTTTTACACGTCTGAATCTTTTTACTGTAAAGTATTTACCTTTTAACTTTTTTGAAACAGAAAGATTTACTAACTCTTCATAAACCTGGGTAGAGTTTCCTAAAACCCCTATCGTAAAACTGGTAATACTCGCCTCATCTGTCCAAATTGCATTAGGTGCAAAGTTCTGAATAATCCATAATGCTTTTTGTTTATCAACATTTTGCCCTACAATATTAAATGCAAGGCAAAGCTGAAAACATATTAGGAATAAACTGACTTTTTTTGTATACTTTCTGATCATTTTAGCTTAACAACATTGACAAAATGCTATTTTTTTTTTAATTATCAAAATTAATTAACAATTCTTAAAAGCTAATACAAATGAAGTGCCAATGTTTTCAGTTAAAATCTTTGTTTATACAGGAATTAGAAAGCTGGTAATCAACTAATTAATAAGGGATACTTATTCGTTCTTTATAATATTAATTTTCAAACCTGAAATTATCATATAATCCTCCACATCTTCTTCTGTGTCAGTATCTCCAGGTTCAATGTACCAGTTGGCAACAACATCACCACCAGCTTCTTGATAGTCTTTTAACAATCTTAAAATGAAAAGCACATGCTTGGAAGAGCTTGTATTTACATAGCTTAATTTAAAATTAAACAATATAGATTTTTTTGTTTTTATATATTCCTGAAGCCATTCATAAATAGGTTGATAAAATAGTGTGGCTTCTTCCAAATAAGATTCTCCCACTATCTCACAAAGTCCTGTCTGCGCATTTAACAATACTGAAGGTTTAAAATGTGATCCTGGCTTAGCAACTATTTCAAGGTTTTCCATCTTTCAGTTTTTTTCAATTCTCTACTACAGATCGTTCGGAACCTCAGCAGAAATGGTAATAAATGAATAAGTTTTATCAACGGGTTTAGAATTAACAACTACCTGGCTACCAGATATTAAAGCAATCTGCAATAAACCTAAGTTGCTTTTTTTTCCAGATTCTACAAGCTTATATTGCTCTCTTTTGTATTCCCTTAACCCTTCTCTATCAAGTGAATTAATGTGATCTACTCTCTCATTAATATAATCGAGCATAGTAGTTTCCACCAGGTTTCCACTCAAAAACATATAATTATCACCACTATGCTTAAGAATAAGCATACCAGATCCTGATTTTTCAGTTTCAGAAGTATTTACCTGCTCTGCAGAATAATGAGCAATATTCTGTGCAAATTCTAAAAACATTTTAAAAAACTTACGTCTAAGTACAGAACTGCTTTCAACGCTTGTTTCAATATTTTTGGCTAAAATAGCAAGTACACTCTTTTCAAAAGTTCCTCTGTAAGCAATTATTACTTCTTTTGATAAAAGCTCATAAAAGTCTTCTAAAAATTCAATTTTACTTCTATCTACCTGTCCGTGTTCATCCATAATGTTCGCTAAATTTTTCTTTTAAAGAAAGAACCGCAATTATGCTTATTTTTGATAAATATACAATAATTTTTTAAAACGAATTAATTTCTTTTTTAAATATTCTTCAACAAAATAGGTTAGTTCAAGTTAGAATCAGTAAATTATTTTTATGAATTAAAAAGTTCCCATGCTCTTTCTGCCTGCAACTCTAACATCCTTAAACCATTAACAACAATTGCACCATTTGACTTAGATTTCTTCATAAACATGGTTTCTTCAGGATTGTAAATGAGATCATATGCAATCGTTCCATGTTTTATTGCATGATATGGAATATCAATCGCATCCTGGATATTTGGCCACATTCCTAAAGGAGTTGTATTTACAAGCAAATCAGATTCTTTTATTAGCGTTTCTGTTACCTTATTATAATTGATGAGTTGATCAACACACTCACTCCTTCTTGTCACTATTTTATAATTAAAACCTAAGCATTGTAATGAATAAATTACAGCTTTAGCAGCTCCACCGTGACCAAAAACTAATGCCTTCTTTTCACTTCCTTTTAAAAACATCTTTAATGATTCTGAAAAACCATAAAAATCAGTATTGAACCCTTTTAGCTTAATATTGCCTCTCTCTCTTAATACTCTAACTGTATTAACTGCCCCAATTTTTTTTGCATTTGTATCCAATTCATCTAAATAAGGTATTATTGTTTCCTTATGGGGAATTGTCACATTAAAACCAATAAGATTCTGATGACTTTCCAATACTTTTGGTAATTGCTGAATTTTTTCTATTTCAAAATTCCTGTATTCAGCTCCTTGGATATTTTTAAGCTGAAACTTTTCAGTAAAGTATTTCTTTGAAAATGAATGAGATAACGGGAACCCAACTAAACCGTAAAGTCTTTTAGTAGCCATGAAATAATTGAAAATTATTCTGTTATTTGTGGTTTTTCACTCTTAACTTTGTTAAATGTCGATTGCAAAAGAAAAATTATTAAAAAGCCTGTAATAGAAAGCAATATAGCATAAAAAGTTTGCGGATCTTTTGCAGTAAGTTCATAAAAGGTATTCGGAAAAACATTCTCCTGACTAATAGGAATTATTTTAGCATTACTATTTACATAGGATTCCAAGGTATGCTTCCAAGGCCAAACCTTGTTTAATGAACCAACCATAAACCCAGCTAAAAATGCCACTGTAATATCATGAAACTTTTTAAGTAACCAGGATAAAACATTTGAGAAGCTAATTAAACCTATTGCAGCGCCAATTCCAAAAATAGCAATATAATCGCCCTTCATCCCACTAAGAGCGGATAACATGAACTTAAATTGCCCCAAAAGCATAAGAATAAAGCTTCCTGAAATACCAGGCAGAATCATTGCGCAAATAGCAATCATTCCGCAAAGAAAAATATAGACATAACTTGGATTTGTACTTTCAGCTACTGGAGTAATAGTTGTGATAAAGAAAGCAATAACAGCTCCTACTAGTATTCCAAGAATTATTTTATAATTCCAGTTTTTTATTTGCATAGCTACATAAATGGCTGAGGCAACAATTAAACCAAAAAAGAATGACCATATAAAAATTGGAAATTCATCAAGTAGATAATGAAATAATTTAGCCAAAGAAAATATGCTAATGCCGATGCCCAGGATAAGAAACGAAAGAAAAAAGCCATTAATGGAACTCCAGAAGGGCTTAAAACCTTTTTTAAACAGAACTTTTAAGCTTTTAAGATTTATTGATTTTATTGACTCAATAAGTTCATCGTAAATACCTGATATAAAGGCGATTGTACCACCAGAAACACCAGGAACTACATCAGCAGCTCCCATGGCAATCCCTTTTAAACCAACAACAATATAATCTTTTATAGTACGGCTCATTTAGCTCTATTGTTTTATTTTAAGAGCCCAAATATAGAAAATACTCATTAAAGAATTTGAATTAGAGTAAAAAAAGTGTGGGAATATTGTAATCTAATTTTTACACTCAAAATTAAATTCACCTAATTTGAACTTATCAATTAGATCTTCGATGGTTGAATTTTTAGCAGAATATATCGATCTAAATATATCAAGCTTATCTGGTTCCGTTTTTAAAGCCTTTTTTAAGTGATAAACAGCGGAGTCAACATTACTTATAAGTGCTAAATTAGCTGCCAATCTGTAATTTATTTCAGCATTATCATGTAAATGCTCAAAAGCCTCACTAAGAATATTGATTTTTTTAAAGAGGTTTTTTCGTCCTTCCAGTAGGTTTGAATAATCAATCCATATTTGTGGATCGCTGCTCTCAAAATCTAATGCAGTCTTAAAAGCCTTCTCTGATTCATTTTCAAATCCAAGTTTTTGATTTATTAAAGCAGATAAATGCCAAAAATCAGGATCTTCTGGTTCAAGCTTAATCGCCTTTTTTATTGAATAGTAAGCATCGGTATACTTTTTAGCAGCAAAAAGAGTATATGCCTGACCATAAAATGCATCGGCATACATATCATCAAGTTCAATAGTTTTTTCGAAATATGAAAGCGCCTCTTTATTATTTTCCAGTTTTGCATATGCTTCTCCAATATGAAAAAAGGCAGAGGCACTGTCTGGCTCAAACTCTAAATATTCATTAAAAGTTTCAATTCCCTTTTCATAATTTTCATCATAAATCTCATTAAGAGCCTTTTGATAAATTGCGTAATGATATTTAGGATCTATAGCTATTGCAAAGGAGAGAGCTTCAATTGCAAGTTCATAATTATCAAGCTTATGATAAATGTTTCCTAAATTATACCATGCCAATTTAGAGAAAGGATCTTCGCCAAGGTAAGCTTTATAATATTTTATACCATCTTCGTCTCTGTCAATTTTTTCCGAGCAATATGCTAATTCAAACAATACGGCGCTGTTATCAGGCTCTTCACGGTAGGCTTTTTCATAAAAATCACGCGCAAATCCATAGTGTCCAATCTGTTGCAATGTTGAAGCTATATTTATCAACAAATCAACAACATCTTCATACTCTAATGAAACAGCTTTATTATAATTTGATAGGGCTTTGTTTAGCTCTCCTAATGATGTATAAACAACTCCCAACAAGAAAAACACATTACTATTTGAAATTTCAATCTGTGCCAGCTTTTTTAATAATTTCAATGCTTGAAAAGATTCACTTTTACTAATAAGTATTTGTGCCTTTTTTAAAAGAATGCTACCTGTTCCGGGGTGAATTTTAAGTGCATATTCAACGAGGTTCTCAGCTTGTTTAAAATCATGAATATCAATGTAGTAATCTGCAATATGTTCAAATTCATAAATGTCGAAATAATAGCTTGTATTCAATTTCAACATTTCTTTATAACGATTTAACGCCGCTATCGCCTCTTCATTAATATTTCCTAAATTCTCTTCCATAAACCTCGACAATCGATATGGCAAACATACAAAATAATTCAAACATTTCAGCTAAATTTTAACAACAATAAAGCGGCTTTGGGCTAATTAATTCGTACAAAAAATAACAAAAACAAACTAGCAAAATATAGTTAATTGATTAGCAAAATATTAACTGATTAACAGAACTTTTTCAAAGAAAAGTTAATTTTTCGTAAAATTTAGTTCAACATAAAGAATACATCAAAGTTTTGGTATAAAAAAGGAGAATTAAAATGAATTAATTCTCCATTCAACTAAATCAGCAATTTTTATGGTTAAAATAATTTATTAACCTGCTCCCAGTCAACAATATCCCAAAATGCTGCAATGTAATCAGGTCGTTTATTTTGATATCTCAAATAATATGCATGTTCCCAAACATCTAGGCCTAAAATCGGGATTCCCTTCACTTCAGCTAAATCCATTAAAGGATTATCCTGGTTAGGCGTACTGGAAATCACTAACTTTCCATTTTGTTTAACAAGCCATGCCCACCCAGAACCAAAGCGGGTAGCTGCAGCTTTACTAAATTGCTCTTTAAATGCATCAAAAGAGCCAAAATTTTCTGCAATCGCCGAGGCAATCTGACCTGATGGAGTTCCTCCCCCATTTGGTCCCATTATTTTCCAGAATAGAGAATGGTTATAGAAACCCCCGCCATTATTTCTTACTGCAGCAGATAAATTTGAAACATTAGCTAATAATTCTTCAATAGATTTATCAGCTAGTTCTGTTCCATCAATTGCAGCATTGAGGTTATTTGTGTAACCAGCGTGATGTTTTGAATGATGAATTTCCATCGTACGTGCATCGATGCTTCTTTCTAATGCATCATAGCTATAAGATAAGTCTGGTAATTTAAAAGCCATAACTTTATTTTTTTGATTAACAATTAATGCAAAGCTACAGCTTATTTAGAATCATTCCAAATAAAATAAGAGATTTTATCATCTTTTATTCCGAAAAGAATGTATTTTTCTGTTTATAAATAACTTACCTATACAATTATTGTTTATGCTTCATGTCTTTTAGCATTTTCACGACCATGTATAGCAGTAAAGAAATAACCAGAATAATGGCTACCCAAATAAAAGCGCTATCTAAGTGAATACCAGTCTGAGATTCAGACTGATCCAAATTGCTTTTTATATTACTTATACTTCCAATTTTAACTTGAGGAATATTTCGTGGAATTTCGTCTTTAAAATATTTAAGATCGTAATTTGGTGAAGATAATTCAACATCGCCAAAGTTTACTTTGTAAGCCATCTTTGGTATAAGCTTTGTAATTAAGTAGGAGTTAAGTTGCTCAGCAACAACCTCTTTAATGGCTAATGGCTCATTATCATTATTTTTTATTCTTAAATACAAAACACCGGCTCTAACTCCTCCTAAGTAAAAAGTGTTTAAACTGTTAGAATTTAGGTTAACAGTTCCAATTGATGAATAATAGTACTCGTACTTTTTTGCCCCGTTTAGAGAACTATCCCTAACCTGAAATTCAGCATCACGAAAATAAAATTCAGGTCCTTCTATTTTTAATGACAGTTTATCAATTTGAGGTTTTCCTTTAAAAACAATTTTTACAACACTTTCCTTATCTTCCTCTTTTTCTAATTGGCTTATCTGGGGAGACAATACCTGACTGTATTTACCTTCATCAATTGAAGTATTATAATAACCTGCCTTTAAAATATTGATCGGATTGTTTTTCCAATCATCAATTAAAATTTCAAAATATTCATAATTACTCAGCGGAAAATCAATGATTTTAATAATAGAGGTTGACTCATCACTATACATGGCTTGAAAGCGATATGAATCTTTAATCACGTACCACTTTTCACGATCATCACTTCCACTTAACTTTAGCTTTTTAGTTACATCTGAATTACGAATAAGTAGCTGAATATTAGAGATCTTTGTCCTATTTTTATTGTGAATTACCAGTCGGGTATAGTAAGGCCATCCTGTCTCCTCTTTTCTCTCTACAATTGGATATTCGACAAAATAATCATTGAAACTCAAAGCTTTTTCGCTTTCAAAAATATACGGGATTTCTTTATCATTGGCATCATAAATTCTAAGGTCTCCAAATCCATTTTCCAATTTTGAGGTAATATCTGGCGAAATTAGTACTTTGTAAAATCCCTCTTTTTCGACCTCAGGAATACTTCCTGACCAAGCAAAACCCTGGGCATTGAGCTGACTAACAGAAATAATAAAATAAAAAACCGAATAAATAATCACTCTAAACATGGCTTTCTCCCTCATTTGTTGTTTCTTCAATTTCTTTATCATCTTCAAAAATGATTTTTTTGAGCTTTTGGTATAAGAATGAAATGACTAAAAGTAAAACTGCAAGCGATGCAAACGCAGCCACTCTCCCCCCTGCTGACATTCCCCAAACATCAATGATAAACAATTTTAAAATTGCAAAGAAGAATAGGGAAATACCAATAATCCTGAACATTTTTTCATTTTGCTTCATACCTAAAATCATTAAAATAAAGGCAAGTACTCCCCACAAAATTGGCCATCCAATCAAATGGGTCTGTCTTACAATTCCTGTCATCTCGCTTAACTCTGGCATGTTTCCTAATAAAACCAAATAGTCAAGTTCGACACTTAAAACAACAACGCCTATTGCAACAGAAATCCAAAGCATTATATCACTCATGGATCTCTGGTTTTTAAAGATTGTTTTCATGCTTGACCATAAGAAGTAACAGATTACCAAAACAATAGCACCCGTAGTAAAGTGCAGCAAACTAAAAGTATGGGCAATTTCATCCATCAGGTAATTATTTATCAAATCTTTATAATCAGGTAGAACAGCCGCAACAAATACAAGTATCGCAATTACATTGATAACCACAATTCCCTCTAAAATATATTTTACTTTTTTGATCGAAGCCCAACCTAAAATAACTGCGAAATATAAATAATTGAAAAAGGCCATAGCTACAGATGTCAAATAACTATTTTCATAAAATCTGTCTACTTGATAATACAACTCAAGCTGGAAAATAATATAAAGTGAAATAATAAGGCCAATAATGAACAAGTTTGAAAAAACGGCTTGTGAAATCTTCCCCGAAAGCTTTGCTTCGCTTTTTAATAACCTTACTATCAAGAAAAAAGCTATTACCGAAACAATTCCTGTAATGAAGCCTTCGTTTAATAGAACTGGCAAAGGTGCTGCATCATAAGGTCTGTCTAAATAAATTTGAACCCAGTCCATTACCAGGCTAATAATCATGAAGAAAGACACAACAAAAGATGCAATCTTCATTAATTTAATTCCTGATTTTTGACTTAACCATAGCAACAATACCGCTTCAGCAGCCCAAAACATAGTAATGTATTTACCTTCAAACTGAACTGGAATAGCAATACTTATAAAGGTCAAGACTAAACCTATTAAAAGGAAAATCAGGTTTTTATCAATTTGTTTGTTTTTGTAAAGCGGAAATGCAAAAGCAAAATTAAACACAGCCAAACTAACAGTAAATAAGCCATTATAACTTGGCTGGTAATCATTTATAATAAACATTCCTGCCCAAAAATAGAGGAACGTATTAGTTACCACCATTAAAAATTCAAAAGCCATGAATTTCGCATTTTCTTTAATGTTGTTGATAATATTCATTAAGAAAAATACCAGGTAAAACGCTGTAACAAAAAGCAATGCACCAACATGTGGCAATTTATTTTTGTTAAAATGAACATCGATTATCCATGCTGCAAATAAAATAAGTGTTGCAAAATTCGCAACAAAATTGACAACGTTCCACTTTTTATAGTATGACAGCACAAGCATACCTATATCCAAAATCAAAATATACGTAAACAGCACTTTGTAGTTACCTTCACCTGTACTTACCATTATAGGAGTTGCAAAACCTCCAAAAATGGCTATTACAGCAAGCTCCTGCTTATCGTAGGCAAGTGAAAGTAATACTGCTAAAATTGTTATAACAATCAAAATCAGGAATGCTGCTGTTTGGCTAAAAAGTCCATATAGTTGAAAACCTACGGCAATTGAAATATAGAGTGCTGCAATACCACCACCTGCAAGTACCGAGCTAAACGCCTTGTAGTTTTTTCTTAATCTATGTGCAATACCAATTAAAACACCACCTATTAATATAATGGCCACTACCTTGGCTGTATCGTTTAACCAACCTTCGTCCACTGCATATTTTCCAAAGAAAATCATGGCAAGAACGAATATTACAATACCTATTTTGTTCAACAAGTTCTCACCTATAAACTTCTCAAAATCAGTCTTTTTCTCAGGCTTAGTAATCGGTTTAGTCGCTGTAAACGATTGCTCATATACTGTCTTCGCAACTGGCTCAGTAACCTTTTCTTCTTCTTTAAAAGTTTCTTTTTGTATTGGCTCTTCAACCTTTTCAACCTCTTTTTGAACAATTTCAGGCTCTTCTATTTTTATTTCTTTCTGAGGCTCTTGAATTACCTCCTTCTTTACTTCTTCAATTGGTTTTTCTTTGAGAACAACTTTCTTCTCTAATTGAGGTTCAAAACCAAGTTTCTTAAGGCTTGAAATATCACTTTTTAGCTCATCCATCCTTCTCAAAAGAAGTTTTTGTTTAAAACTTACCGAACTTTTAAAGGATAAAAGAATGATGAAAATGACAATGACAAAAATGAAAAGCAAAAACAAAAATGCAGCTTCCATAGGTTTAATTTTTTCAGTTAGCGAACAAATATAGTTATAATAATGTTACTTCCTTCTATTAGCTGATAGTGGTTTTCTATTTTATCCATAAATTTGCCAACAGTTTTTTAAAAAATTATTTACTATCAAAACCAGAAATGTGTAGATTTGCAGCGAATTTTAAAAACTGAAAATTAAAAGATGCTTCAACTTCTGAGGAAAAACCGTTGGTTTTTTATTCCCTACCTGATTTTTCTAATTGCTGCCGGAGTTATACTACTCATATATAGCAAGATAGACATACATATTTTTTTAAATAGCCTTCATTTTCCTATTGGCGATATTCTGTTTAAATACGGAACCAACATAGGAGATGGTATTGCTGTAGCTATTGTAATCTTTGTGCTGCTTTTCGTCCGCTACAGGTACGCCATAGCCATGACTCTCAGTGCATTATCAATTACAATAGTAGTACAAAGCTTTAAATATTTTATTTTACCGGAAATAGACCGGCCTTACCTTCATTTTCTAAAAGAGGCTAAGTCTGTTGAATTGTATTTTGTACCAGGAGTAGATCTTCATATTATAAACAGCTTTCCATCAGGGCACACCACTTCAGCTTTTACTATTTTTTTATTTGCGGCGCTCATAAGCAAGAATAATTTAATTAAATTTTTAAGTTTTATACTTGCCTTATTTGTTGGATATTCCAGGGTATACTTGTCGCAGCATTTCTTAAATGATATCTATTTTGGTTCTCTTTTCGCAGTATTTTTAACAGTTTTGTTTTATGTTTGGGTCAGTAAGTGGAAAAATAATAAACTTGATTTATCGTTATTACATACTTTAAGGCTAAAAAAGAAAATCAATTATGCTGAAGAAAATTAGTGCATATCATCTAATAATTGTTGTTATATCTGCCATTCTTTTTATCCCTTTCTTAGGTTCGGTACATCTTTTTGATTGGGATGAGATCAATTTTGCCGAATCGGCCCGCGAAATGATTTTAACCAAAGACTATTTGACTGTACAGGTAAACTTTGAAGCTTTTTGGGAAAAGCCACCGCTTTTTGCATGGTTTCAGGTATTAAGTATGAAAGTTTTTGGAATTAATGAGTTTGCAGCAAGATTTCCTAATGCTATTGTTGGGATAATCACCCTTTTAGTACTTTTCAACATAGGAAAAAAATTATATAACGAAAAGTTTGGACTTACCTGGGTATTGGTTTATGGTGCTTCCATTCTTCCTCATTTTTACTTTAAATCAGGAATTATTGATCCCTGGTTTAACTTTTTTATTTTTCTGGGAATTTATTACTTCTTTCTATTTGCGAAAGAGCGTAATTTAAAGCTCAAATGGGTTTTTTGGTCTGCCTTCTTTATCGGTCTGGGTATATTAACCAAAGGACCGGTGGCATTTTTGCTGTTTCTTTTAACGGCAGTAATTTTCATGTTTTTTGGCAAAAGCTTCAAAAGATTCTTAAATATAAAAACCATTATTGTTTATGCTTTCACAGTTTCTTTTGTTGGTGGTTTTTGGTTTATTCTCCAGGTTTTAAACGGAAATTCAGATATTTTGGTAAAGTTTATTGAATATCAGATTCGTTTATTTACTATTGAAGATGCAGGTCATGGAGGATTTTTTCTTTATCATTTTGTGGTTTTGTTTTTTGGAGTATTTCCGGCATCGATATTTGCCATTAAATCTTTTAGAAGATATAAAGATGATACAATTGAACATGATCAATTCAGAATGTGGATGGTAATCCTTTTTTGGGTAGTCCTGATATTATTTACCATTGTAAATACAAAAATAGTCCACTACTCCTCAATGTGTTATTTCCCAATGACTTTCTTAGCTGCTTACATTATAAAAAGAATTCTTGAAAACGATCAGCAATTTGATAAATGGATGAAAATAACCATAGGAATAATTGCAAGTATACTTGGAATTGCTGTTGCAGGATTGCAGTTTTTCATTTCTTTTAAAGAAGATATTATTGCTTCTGGAATAATTAAGGACGATTTTGCTGTTGGAAACCTCCAGGCTAATGTATACTGGTCGGGTTTTGAGTTTTTGGTAGGTGCTATTTTAATTGTTGGAGTAATATTCTCATTAACTTACACAAAAGTTCCTCAGAAACAAATAGTTGGCATTTTCATCAGCACACTTATTTTTATTAATTTAAGTATGATTTTCATTGTGCCAAGAGTTGAAAAATACTCTCAAAATGCTGCTATTGAGTTTTACAAAGAAATATCAAAAGAAGATTGTTACTTAACAACATTTGGTTTCAAAAGCTATGCTATTTACTACTACTTTGACAAACAAACTCCTACAAATAAAAATGAATATGATAATGACTGGTTATTTAAGGGTAAAATAGATAAACCAGTTTATGTAGTTTGTAAAAACACAGCCGAAGAAGACATGGTAAAATATTATCCAGCTTTTGAAAAGATTAAGAGCAAAAACGGATTTGTATTTTTTAAACGAGATATTGAAGTAAAATAATATTCATATGATTAATGATAAAAAAATAATTGTTGTATTACCTGCTTATAATGCTGAAAAAACATTAGAAATTACCTATAACGAAATTCCCTTCGACATAGTTGATGAAGTGATTTTAGTAGACGATTTAAGCAACGATAAAACCATTGAAGTCGGGCAAAAACTAGGAATAAAACACATTGTAAAACATGAAAAAAACAAAGGTTACGGAGGTAATCAGAAATCGTGTTACAACAAAGCCCTTGAATTAAATGGTGACATTGTGGTAATGTTACATCCTGATTATCAATATACTCCTAGGCTTCTTCGATCAATGTGCTACTTGCTTGCCGATGGAGCTTATGAAGTAGTGATTGGCTCACGAATTTTAGGAAGAGGTGCTCTAAAAGGAGGAATGCCAATTTACAAATACATAGCAAACAGGTTTTTGACTTTAAGCCAGAACATTTTAATGGGACAGAAACTCTCTGAATATCATACCGGATACAGAGCTTTCACAGGAAATGTACTCAAAAGCATTAACTACAACATCAATTCTGACGACTTTGTATTTGATAATCAGATGCTTGCCCAGATTTTTAATGCAGGATTTGAAATTGCTGAAATTACCTGCCCAACCAAATATTTCGATGAAGCATCTTCAATTAACCTTAAAAGAAGTATGAAATACGGTTTTGGTGTTTTAGGTGTATCTCTTTCCTATTTCTTTAAACGCACAGGATTAGCAAAACCTAAAATATTCAAGAACTAAAACAAAAAACCATTTGCTACTTTGCAAATGGTTTTTTTATATTCTTACATATCCTATCGTTATTTCCAGAAAGGTACTTTCCTTAACTTTCTTCTCCACCAGAAAGTTTTCTCACTTAACCATCCGTAAGGAATATTTACTGAAGTAGTAATTGTAAAAAATTGTTTTACCTGCCCTTCATATTTATATAAAGGAGTTCCATCAGCATCGAGAGCATCTGTATATTTATCATTAAAAACGGACGATGGGTAAAAATCAAGTTGAATAT
This sequence comes from Bacteroidales bacterium, assembly GCA_050296515.1. Classification (GTDB taxonomy): domain Bacteria; phylum Bacteroidota; class Bacteroidia; order Bacteroidales; family NBLH01; genus NBLH01. The sequence continues at coordinate 73,126 of JBNKRJ010000091.1, forward strand.
TTACCACCTTCCAGTTCATTCCTAGCATTAAATTAAAAGTCATATTTTTAAATTCATCTGATTGTAGTTTTGCCCCTCCAGTCTCGCCCCAGCTCGTCTTTTCAGATGTTGCCATTGAAAAAATATAATTAAACTGAACTCCAGCATAAACATAACGCTGTGTATCCCAAATATCAGGACCATACTTAAAAACTAGTGGTACACCTACCATATTTAATCGATGAGTTTCCTTTAAAGTATATGCACCGTTAATAGTCTCGTATTTCGAGCTTATTCCTGTATTATTATAATCAATACCTGTAATGACTCCAGCAACATCTCCTGTAAAATCAAAGTGATACAAAACACTAACTTTGAACCCCGGGGTGTATCCAGCATATGAACCTAAAGGAGTTAATTGCATTTCCTGAATATCTTCAGCAGGTATACCTGGCACTTTTAGGTATTTATTAGGATTCATGTCTGGTTGGCCACTAAATGCATTACTAAACCCAAATCTTAATGCAATATATCTGTATTCACTACCTTGACCAAAAGAAGTGCCAATGATAAGTAATGAAACCAATATTAATAGAAAATAACTCTTCATCAGTAAATTATTTTATTTTTATTTCAATCTTTAATTTATTATTTCTTCGCTGAATCATTAAAAGGCTGATATTTCCAGAAATCTTGCTGAGTAGGTATACCTGACTGAGATTCTGGAGGATTAGGAGCAACATAATCAAATGGCTGCGTACCATATCCCACATATCCTTCCTTTTTAGATGGAATTGCAAATCCAATAGCCCTGGTTATAGCCCTAACAGCACCGTCTCTACCTGTTTTGTCTGCAGTATAAGGTTGTACATCTAACCATGTATTTGTATATGGATCATAACGATAAAAATCATTAAAAATTTGTCCAGTATATGGTCCTTCATACATATCACCAATAATATTATCACCAGTTCCAACATAAGCTTGCTCACCAATTACAAAAGCTACAGCATTAGCCCTAGGACCACCTTTAAAAAATGCTCTTTGTTGCCATGTTCCTGATGCAGGATCATCCCTGTCGGGAGTAAAAGCCCAAAAATCATCCAAAAAAGTACCATCTTCAGTAACTCCTAAACCAAAGTAGCCAACTCCATTCAAGGTAAAAGCAACAGCACCTTGTCTTGCCTTAGCACCACCAGGTATAGTTTGCAGTTGACGCCAGCCGTTATTTGGTTTATCCTTAGCTGCTTCAACTGGATCGTAAATGATCCAATCTGATAAAACGTGCGTACTTTTTCCTGTTCCGATATAAGCAAAACCATTAATAACAAAACATACTGCATTGCTCCTGGCAATACCAAAAGGTTCAGTAGCAGTCCAGCTACTTTTGCTTAAATCATATTCAAGCAGCCTCACTGATTTATCACTAACAAGATCATTGCCAACATGATCACCAAATCCAATAAAAATAGATTTAGTGGTGCGAGGTGAGGTCTCTATTTTGTATTCCATTGCAAACCCAATACCATTCATAAGCTTGCCAGGAAGGCCTCCGTTTGTGCCATCGGGCAAAGGTTTTATAAAGTCAGTACTCCAGGTTCCAGAACCACTTTGTGAAGGCAAATAAGTTATTACGTCATTTAATAGAGCTTGTCCATTTCCTGTTTGACCAGTACCAAAGAATATAGTGTCCCCAAAGTTAAAAACCAATGCATCCGTTCTCCAGGAAGAAGAAGGTTTATCTGTTGTAAGTTGTTCAAACCATTCATCAATCGCTGGCTTTGTTGGTACAAGTGTAGTTGTTGGATTATAACCAATTGTACCGTCTCTTCTTTCAACCCATGTTCTTACGTAATAATCAGTTCCCGCAACCAAATTAGTTATTGGACTTTCAAATTTAAATCCGGTAATATTTGCAATATTTGCAAGGCCACTTACTGGAAAAATAGTAAATGAATCGGCTGTTTCTACAGTTGGTTCAGTTACTGTTGAACTCCAACAATGACCATATCTTACAATTGTATCACCATACGAAGAAATATCACCCTCAACAAGTAAATAATAATCGGCACGCGAGATAGCTTTGTCATCTACGGTATATGCATAGAGCTCGCCATCATAAATTGTCTTAAAATTCTGATCAAATGTTGCCCTGGAAAAAGAATAATTTTGTTCTTTTTTAGAGCAGGCAAAAGCAATAAAAAGCAGCCCTATAATAAGGAAATAAAATGATCGCTTCATCTGTTTCTGTTTAATTTTTTTTATGAATCCTAAAAATTATGCATCAAAACTTATATGGATTTGATTCAAATATACCAAAATAACGAATAATTTGCCTATATAATATATCATCAGGCAATTATTTTACAAGAACTATTCCAATTGAGATAAATTACAAAAATTTGGTAAATACAAAATTATAACAAATATGGTTCTTATTTCAATTATATTTATTTTATAGACCAAAAATGCAAGTATTATGTTGTTTTAAAGTAAAGATAAAAAAACCTTTGCTTTTTTTATCTTTACAACGTTATATTTCATCCAGTTATTCTTTTGTATTTTCAAATCGCATTTCTCTAAATACGCAGTATAACCATTTCGGCCTTCCAATAAATAATAACATTTGCTTCGCCCCTTTTTGTCGCTTAATTCAGTTATTCCTAAATATCTAAAATCGTAACTCTCATTTACTCTATACTCAGGATGAATCGGTTCCAAAAAAATTTGTCCCTTACAGTTAATTTTATCTATATGAAACTTATAATACCCTCCTAACTTAATATTATAATCCTTATAAAACATTGTTGGCACTAAATGCCTATCTTCAAAAATATCCTGAACCACAAAATATTCTCCTTCATCCGGTAAAACAACAGTTTTTATAAGTAAAAAATCCATTATTTCTCCAACTCTAAGTTTTCTATTCTCTTTGTGATAATATACTTTCTTCATAAACTCAAAAGAAGGACAGCAAAATTCATATCAAATAAATATTTAATAAAAGTAAACCAAAGACAAGACATAAACACAATTACCATTCTATTATTGTTAAAATTATGTGATAATTTTGTGATAATCTGTAACTAGCTTTGTTATTGATAGTTTTACAAAAAAAATTCGCTTTTAACAAACTAAAATTACAAAATCATGAAAACAATATATTTATGCTTATTGATAATTGCGGTAAATTTACAATTTCAATCTTGCGCACAAAGCAATGAAAGAGAAAAGAAAGAAATTGTAAAAACTGAAAAGATGGAAAAGGCTGACGAAGAATGGAAAAAAATATTGACACCAATGCAGTTTTTTGTTACTCGCGAAAGTGGTACGGAAAGACCTTTTACAGGGAAGTTTGATGAGTTTTTTGAAAAAGGAACTTATGTTTGCATTTGCTGTAAACAGGAACTTTTTGAATCAACCACAAAGTATAATTCAGGATGCGGATGGCCTGCCTTTTTTGATGTAAAGACAAACAAAAATATTGTTTTAAAAAAAGATAAATCACATGGAATGATTCGTACCGAAGTACGATGTGCCAAATGCGATGCCCATCTCGGTCATGTTTTTGAAGATGGGCCTCAACCTACCGGGTTGCGATATTGCATAAATTCTGAAGCCATGGACTTCATACCTAAAAAGTGAAATTTTATAACATTAAATCCACAATTTTTTCAAAGTCCTCGTTGGTCAACTTATGATTGTAACCAGAGGCTTTGTTTTTGATTAACAATTCCAAAATTTCTGTTTTTTTGTCTTTTGAAATTCCTATTTCAGATAAACGGACAGGGGCTTTTATTGATTTAAAGAAAGATTTTAGTTTTAGCAGAAAATCATCAATTGAGCTAACATTAAATATCAGTTTTGCCAATTTTAGCACTCTTTCCGGAATTCTGTCTTTTTGGAGATGAAGCCAGGCAGGATAGGCTATAGAGAGGCTTGCTCCATGAGGTACATCGTATAACATTGATAAAACATGGCCAATATTATGCACCCCCCAATCACCACTAGCTACTCTGCCATAGGCAGTTATACCATTTAGGGCACACGTAGATTGTAAAAGAACATTTGCCCTATAATCATAATTTTCAGGCTCTTTTAGCACCAAATTAGCATAGCGCATTGCCTCTAAAACGATTGACTGTACAAACCTATCTGCTAATCCGGACTCACCTTTAGCAAAGAAAGCTTCAAAAGAATGTGCTATCAGATCAACAATTCCATACGCTGTGTATTCAGGCGAAACCGAAAAAGTATAAACTGGATTTAAAAAAGAATGTTTTGGATACATTAACGGATGAACAAACCCAATTTTTTCATTTGTTTCAGGATTTTGAACTACTGCAGCTGCATTCATTTCGGTTCCTGTTGCTGCAAGGGTTAAAATACATATTAAAGGAATTTCCTTTTTTGGAATAACTTTTCCTTTCATTACCTCCCAAGGGTTCAAGTTTTCAGCAATACAAACTGATACCACTTTTGCCGAATCAATTACGCTTCCACCTCCTAATGCTATAACAACTTCAACATTTTGTTCAATTCCAAGTTGCATTGCTTTCTCCACATCACTAAGCACAGGATTTGGTTTGATGCCGCTATATTCAAAAACTTTACAATCAGCACTTTTTAATTGCCGAATAACATCGTTGTACGAACCATTTTTTTTAACAGAGCCTCCACCATAAATCATCAAAACTTTAGAGCCAAATAGCTTTACTGTCTCGGCAAGGTTTTCAACCACATCTTTGCCAAAATGCAACTTTACAGGATTATATATAGTGAAGTTTTCCATAGCATGTTTTTTTTGTTACTTTGCAACATTTTAGGAATAAAGTTAATAAAACTAACTGAATTTTTTAGTCAGAATTCATTTACAATTATGCTTTTATTTGCAAATGCCATTAACCATGGACGAGACTACAGATAAAAATGAAGAGCTTGCAAATAAGCAAGTGAATGCCGGGCTTAAAAAAAAGCTGAATAAAACACTAAAGGGCCAGGGAGAGCTTAAAGAAATGCTTGACCTGGTAAATGCTGCAATTGTAAAACTATCTGTTACAGGAGAAATACTTTACTCCAATGATCTTTTTATTGATCTTTTAAATAAAAACTTTTCAGAAGTTTATAAGAAAAAACTTTGTCATAAAATGTTCTACGAATTATTGGAAGATGAAGACGGCCTTACAGATTTTATTGAACATATTGAGGAAAAAAAATTCAACGAGCGTGCATTTATTAGCAAAAATAAATCAAAGCATTTAAAGGATTTTTGGCTTTGGTGGACTGTTAAACCAATTATTAGCAAAAAAGAAAAACACAAAGGATATCTTATTACAGGAGTTGACATTAGTAGAAGAAAAGTTGTTGAAAATCAGATAATTCAAAAAAACAGGGAAATAGAAATAAGCAATGAAAAACTACGTAAAGCAAATACCGACCTTGAAGCGAAAAACAGTGAACTAGTTTCTAAATCTAAACAGCTTACTGATAGTGAGTTAAGGTTTAGAAATATGAGTGAAAGTATTCCACTTGGCATTTTCTTATGCGACTTAAAGGGCAGAAATGAATTTGTGAATAAAGAGTATTGTCAACTTAGCGGATTGAGTTTTGAACAGGCACTAGGAGATGGCTGGATGCGATCTATTGACTTTGCAGATATAGAAATGGTAAAAAAGAGGTGGTACAGTGGGATACAAAAACGCCCCATTGCTTACAATATTGTTTACCAAATGAGAAATGTGAAAGATGGCAGCATTATAAAAGTTCACTCGATTGCAAGAGAAATGATTGATAATGATGAAGTTGTTGGTTATGTTGGTGTTGTTGAAGATATTACAAAAAAAGAAAAACTACTGAATAAGCTCAAAAACTACGAGTTAATTATTCGAAATTCGAGCGAATTAATGTCATTAATTGGCAAAGATTACAAATACCAGGTGGTAAACGATTCGTATGTACAGGCTCATCACATGAAAAAGCATGAAATTGAAGGAAAAACAGCTTTGGAATTATGGGGAAAAAAGGTTTTTGAAGAACGACTAAAAAGCAAATTCGAAGAAGCATTTTCAGGCAAGCAGGTTCGCTACCAAGACTGGTTTACCTATAAATATCTGGGAACGAAATTTATGGATGTCACTTATCAGCCTGTTTACGGGCAACGAGGTGAAGTTGATGCAATAACTGTCAACACCCTGGATATCACAGATTTAAAACACACGCAAATCGAACTGGAAAAAGCTAAAGATTTAGCTGAAAGTGCTAATAAAGCCAAAAGCGAATTTTTGGCCAACATGAGCCATGAAATCAGAACACCATTAAATTCAGTAATTGGATTCACAGAACTTCTTGAAAATCAAATAGAAGATCCAAGTCACAAAAAATACTTAAAATCGATTAAAGCTGGTGGTCGTTCATTATTGACCATAATTAACGATATTCTTGATTTATCTAAAATTGAAGCAGGAAGAATGGAATTAAGTTATGAACCCATTCATCTGCCATCACTTGTAGAAGAAATTTCGCAAATTTTCTCCATCCAGTTTGATAATAAAAAACTTGAATTTGAAACAGAACTCTCTCCCACCCTTCCAGGGTATGTTTTGCTGGACGAAATCAGGGTTCGACAGATTTTGTTTAACCTAGTCGGAAATGCTATAAAATTTACTGAAAAGGGAGGAGTAAAACTTTCCATTCACGAATTTGATGAAAACGATGATCGATGCTCCATTGAAATAATAGTCAGAGATTCAGGAATTGGTATTCCAAAAGACCAGCAGGAATTAATTTTTAATGCTTTTAAACAACAGGCTGGTCAAAATACAAGAAGGTTTGGAGGTACTGGATTAGGTCTTACAATTAGTAAGAAGCTTGTTGAAGCTATGAACGGTAAAATTTATCTTAATAGCCAGGAAAAAGTATTTACAGAATTTACCATTCATTTTAAAAATGTAGAAATAGCCTCGAAAACAGTTAAAGAACACAACAAGAAAAAAAGTTCTGATTTTGAAGTAGTTTTTAAAAAAGCATCCATTGTATTAATTGATAAAGATGAGAATAACAGGCATTTAATTGCAGAAAATTTCATAAGATCAGATTTAAAAATTATTACCGCCTCCACAGGAGAGGAAGGTATTCATGCAGCCACTGAACACAAACCATCATTAATTTTGCTTGATGTTAACATAAAAGACTATGAAGGCTACAAGATACTTGACTTAATAAAAATCAATAAAAAACTGAGAAATGTCCCAATTGTAGCAATGTCTACTGGTATCATAGATTTAAAAGAGAACAAATTTGACGATTACCTTTCAAAACCAATTAAAAGAAAAGAGCTCATTAACATTTTCTGTAAATATTTGGAATACACTAAAAAGAGAATCAAGAAAGAAGATCATATAAGTAAAAAACCCGACTTTGAAATTGACAACATCAGAATGCACCCAAACTATGACCAAATTGTTGAATCAATGAAACAATTTCATAAAAACTGGGAAAAAGTGACTCGCGATGAACTTTCGGACGATATAGAGAAATTTGCCAAAGAATTAGAATATTTTGGGTTGGTAAATAATTTAAAAATTGTTTACGAATATGGCCTAGAATTGCAAGAACACCTTGCTAGCTTCGATTTGTTTGAAATTTCAGCAAGCTTAAAAACATTCCCGGAAATAAGCCGGAATATTCTGAAAGAAAAATGAATCAATAATTAAAATAATCATTACTTTTAATCAAGTTAAAGTTTCCTACGATAAAACTATGTTTGAAGAAAATCCAAAAATCTTAATAATTGACGATATAGCCTCTAATATTCAGGTAGTTGCAAATGTTTTAAAAAAACACAATTTTAATATTAGCTATGCCCAAAATGGAAAAACGGGAATAGAAAGGGCAAAGCAAATTGACTTCGACCTAATTCTATTAGACATAATGATGCCTGAAATGGATGGCTATGAAGTATGCGAACGATTGAAAAAAGATCCAAAAACTAAGGATGTACCTGTTATTTTTTTAACTGCCAAGACAACTGAAGACAGTTTAAAAAAGGGGTTCGAATCGGGTGGTGTTGATTTTATTTCAAAACCTTTTAAAACTGCCGAATTAATAGCAAGGGTAAATACTCACATACAGCTAAAAACTGTTCGTGAAATTCTTTCAAAAACAAACATTCGTTTGCAGGAGGCAAACTTTAGCAAAGACAAACTACTTTCAATCATTGCTCATGATTTACGAAATCCATTTTCTGTTTTAATCACTTTCTCAAAATTGTTGCTGGATTCGTATGATGATTTTAAAAAGGATGATGTAATTAATTACCTGAAAACTTTTTATCAGACTTCAAAACAAGGCTACAATCTGCTTGACAATTTGTTGAAATGGTCAAAATCACAAACCGGGACAATGGAAGTCGAAGGAGAAGTTATTGATTTTAAGGATATTGTTGAAGAAAATATTACATTACTTAATTCCCAGGCAAAAAGTAAAGACATTGAGCTGGTCAACAATGTTCCTGAGGAGGTTTTTGCTTTTGCGGATTTGAATATGATACTCACAGTTGTGAGAAATTTATTATCCAATGCAATAAAATTCACAAATAAAGGTGGAAAGGTTGAAGTCTCGGGAAGCAATTACGATAAATATGTTGAAATATCGGTAAAAGACAATGGAATTGGAATTTCAGAGGAAGACTTAGAAAAAATCTTTAGAATAGATATAAAATATTCAACAGCAGGTACTGCCAATGAAAGAGGTTCAGGATTGGGTCTTGTTCTCTGCAAAGAATTCATTGAAAAAAACCTTGGAACTCTAAAAGCTAACAGCAAACCTGATGAAGGAAGTGAATTTATTTTTATATTGCCAAGGGCGAAAGATGTTGGAAATTAGTGCATTATAATTTAGAATGTGAGCTAATCAGAATATCCAAAGTTCTAAGTTCGAGATTCGAGGTTCTCCAATAACCAAAAGTCTGCCAAAGCAATAGCTGTAACCGCTTCAAGTACAACAGGAACACGAAGTGCAACGCATACATCATGACGACCACCGATTCGTAGTTCCTCCACTTTCCCAGACTTCAGATTAAAGGTTTCCTGAGATTTTGCTATGCTGGATGTGGGTTTAACTGCCACACGGAAAACCAAATCATTTCCGTTTGTTATTCCACCATTAACACCTGCAGCATAATTTGTTGCAGTCTTCCCGGATTCATCAATAAACACATCATTATGCTCACTGCCATACATTTCTGCAGCCTTAAAACCAGAACCAAACTCAATTCCTTTTGTTGCTGGAATTGCAAAGACCAAATGGCTAATAACCGATTCAATAGAATCAAAAAATGGTTCACCCAATCCAATTGGGATATTTGTTGCCACACACTCCACTATTCCTCCAACTGATTCACCTTTGGCAATAGCATCATCGATTGCTACATCAATATCAGGGTTTCCATTTACTTTTTTTAGTTTTGCCTGGATATCAATTGGTTGAACAACCTTTTTAGCAACTACTCCAGCGCTAACCAATGCCAATGTTAAGCGTGCTGAAAAATGGCCTCCACCTCGGTAATCATTATATCCATTGAATTTTTTATAGCCAGTAAAATCAGCATGTCCAGGACGTGGATGTTCTTTTAGTTTTGAATAATCCTTTGAACGAGTATCCTCGTTTTTAAATACCACAGTTATTGGAGCTCCGGTAGAAAAACCATTGAAAACTCCACTAATAATTTCAGGCAAATCTTTTTCTTGCCTTGGAGTAGTTCCCTTTGCTCCACTTCGCCTACGATCCAAATCTTCAAGAAAATCATCTTCGGATAAAGAAATTCCAGGAGGGCAGCCATCAATTGTTACCCCAACTGATTTCCCATGCGATTCACCAAATATGCTTAATTTAAATTTACGTCCAAAACTGTTCATTTTTAACAAGTTAGTCACTGGTCATTAGTCATTGGTCATTAGGTTTTACTAATTTCAATCACTATATGCTAATGATAAGTGGTTAATTTCTAATTTCTTCTAATTTTTCAAAAAAGTCAGGCCATGACTTTGCTACGGACTCACTTCGTTCAATAACTACATCTCCATTTGCTCTTAAAGCTGCAATTGCCAAAGCCATTGCAATTCTATGATCGTTGTGCGAATGCACCTTTGCTCCTTTCAATCTGGTTCCTTCTACTTTCATCAAATCACCATCCAGCTCAATATTAGCTCCAAGTTTTTCAAATTCACTTTTTAATGTATTTGCCCTGTCGCTTTCTTTGTGCTTTAGTCTGCTTACCCCTTTTATTTTTGAGATCCCATTGCAATTAACTGCCAGTGACACCAAAGGTGGGAATAAATCAGGAACATCAGTGGCATCAAACTCAAAAGCGTTTAATTCACCCTTTTGCACAAAAATCTCATTATCAAACTCTTCTATTAGTGCACCACAAGATTTCAATACATCAACAATTCTTTTATCACCCTGTGTGGAATTATTATCAATCCCTTTTAAAGTTAGCTCACCAGCAATGGCAGCAGCAACTAACACGAAAGCCGCTCCGCTCCAATCTCCTTCTGCATAAAAATCGCCTTCTTCATAAACTTGTCCTGCCTCAATAAAAAACTCTTTGTAATCATTATGCAATACTTTAACTTTGTATTGATTTAATATACTGATTGTAAGATCGATATAAGGTTTACTTTTTAAATTATTTACTTCAATAGTGATATTTTCATCCAATAAAGGAGCGGCCATTAAAAAGCCTGTCAATAACTGAGAACCCACCGAGCCATCAATCAAAATTCTTTTGTTTTTTATCGGTCCTTGCAGCTTTAAAGGTAAGCTATCATTAGTCGCTTCTATTTGAACACCAACACTTTTAAGTGTATCAACTACAAAATCGATAGGTCGTTTTAGTAAGCTTCCTCTTCCAAAAATCTCAAAAGGATAATTTGTTGCAGCAAGAACAGGAGTAATCATTCTTAAACCGAGACCTGATTCACCAATATAAAGCTCTTTTAGCGGATTTTTAATACCACCTTCGATTTCAATAGTATTTCCGACCTTAACAACATTTGCTCCCAGGCTTTTGGCAATACCCAGCACAGCTTCGGCATCTTCGCTTATTGATTCAAAACGAATGGTTGATTTACCAGCTGCTAACATCGCAGCAGCAATATGACGCTGCAATGCACTTTTAGAAGTAGGAGCAACAATACACCCTTTAACATTTGATTTTGAGATGGTTTGATTCATCAATTAAATAATTATGTTTTTAACTAAGAAAAACTTTAAACTCGGTTTTACTTAGTAGATTGATTCATAATTTTTGTCTGGTACTCAATTGATTCCTGGTGAATTGCTTTAAACAGTCTATTAATAAACTTCTCACTAAATCCACGACTGGAACCTTCTTGTAAATTCTTTTCTATAATCTCTTCCCAACGAGTTGATTGTAAAATAGTTATATTATTTCTTTTTTTGTACTCCCCAATCTTTTTAACCACTTCCATTCGCTCTTCAAGAATGTTCATCAGTACTTTATCAAATCCATCAATCTGGGCACGATATTCTCTAAGTTCCTGCTTGCTATCCTCTGGCTGGCCATTTGAACTTCGATAAACAATGGAGCCCAATAATTTTTGAAGTCCATCTGGGGTAACCTGTTGCGCAGCATCGCTTAATGCACAAGAAGGATCGCAGTGCGATTCAATAATGAAACCCTCAAAGTTCATATCCATAGCTTTTTGCGCAATTTCAGCTAATAATTCTCTTTTGCCTGCAATATGGCTAGGATCATTAAACATTGGAACCGTTGGCAAGGCAGTTTTCAGGTCAATTGGTAATTGCCATGTAGGTAAATTTCTATACTCTGTTGTTCCAAAAGTTGAAAAACCTCTGTGAATGGCTCCAATTCTGTCAATTCCAGCTTCGTGAATACGCTCAATCGCACCTTTCCAAAGCTCCAAATCGGGGTTTACAGGGTTTTTAACCAAAACTGGTATATCCACACCTTTCAAAGCATCAGCAATTTCCTGCACAACAAAAGGGTTAGCTGACGAACGGGCGCCAATCCATACTATATCAATTCCATGTTTAAGTGCTTCATAAACATGCCTTTCCGAAGCCACTTCAGTGGCAACTAACATACCGGTTTCTTCCTTGACTCTTTTTAACCATGGCAAACCCTTTGCTCCTACTCCTTCAAAAAAGCCAGGCCGTGTTCTAGGCTTCCATATTCCTGCCCTGAAAATAGTAATTCCATTTTCTTTTAATTGCAAGGCAGTTTCCATCACTTGCTCCTCGGTTTCGGCACTACAAGGTCCTGCTATAACAACCGGTCGTTCATTTTTTGGTAATCCCCACTCTTTTAGGGGCTTAGTTTCAAATAAAGGCTTCATTTTAATCAACTTGTTAATTATTATTTTATTATTTCTTTAAATTCCATTTCGAAAGCTCTTGTGTTTCCTGAATCTTGTTCAAAACACCTTTTATTTCATTGGCGTGAATCATCATTTCCTTAATCTGTTTTGAATCACCAGCTAAAATTACATTCTTAAACTTCTGTAAAACAGAAATATATGAATTCAAAACATCCACTACATTTCCTGAATTTTGCATAAAAATAGGAGTCCACATATCAGGTGAGCTTTTTGCCAGTCTTACTGTTGAATCAAATCCACCACTAGCCATATCAGTGATATTTTTCTCCACTTTTTCCTTCTCCAAAACAGTTAATGACAATGCAAAAGAACTAATATGTGAAATATGTGAAACATAAGCTGCATGCAAATCATGAGGTTTTGGTTCCATTTCAACAATGTTCATTCCCAGAAACTCGTAAACTTCTTTAGCCAATCGAACAGCATCTTCATCGGAGTTTTTTGAATCGCAAAAAATAACCGACTTATTTCGAAACAGGTTTCTTAAAGCAGCTTCTGGTCCGGAAAATTCGGTACCAGCCATTGGGTGAGTGGCCACAAACCTTCCCCTTTTTGGATAGTTTTCAACACATTTAATTATATTTTCCTTGGTTGATCCCACGTCAAATACTACCTGACTATCAACCAACTCCAATACTTCTGGCAACAAACGAATGCTCACATCAACTGGTGTAGCCAAAACAATTACATCAGATTCTTTTACAGCTTCCTTAAATGGCATTCCTTCATCAATAATACCAAGCTGCCTGGCTTTGTAAAGATTTTCCTGGCTTTTATCCACTCCAATTATCTTCTTAACTTTCGAAAAGTCTCTAAGATCCATAGCTATCGAGCCGCCTATCAATCCAATCCCAATTACTGCAACATTTATCATCTTATCCCTATCTAAGTTTTTTTGCTTATTGTTTTTACTTAATACGCTCACTTGCTTCTAATAAATCGTTTTCTTTGCTTGCTAATGAAATTCGAATATATTTGGTTCCATTACTCCCAAAAATTTTACCGGGGGTAATAAATACTCCAAATTTACTCAATATTTCATCAGTAATTTCATACGAATCCTTATAGTTCTCAGGTATTTTAGACCAAACAAACATACCAGACTGCTCTTCGGAGAATTTACAATTTAGCTTGCTCAAAATATTGTATGCAATGTGTCTTCTTTTTTCATATTGCTCATTCAACTTATCATACCAATCAGAAGAACTATTAAGTGCCTCAACAGCAGCTAATTGAAGCGGTAGAAACATACCTGAATCCACATTGCTCTTCACCGTTAAAACATACTTTACAAATTCGGGATTTCCAAGCAAAACACCAACTCTCCAACCTGCCATATTATGCGATTTGCTCAATGAGTTCAATTCTAACGCAATTTCTTTTGCGCTAGGCACCTGGAAAATACTTACTGGCTTTTTGTTCAATATAAAACTGTAAGGATTGTCATTACAAATCAAAATTTTATGTTTCAATCCAAAATCTACCAATTTTTTAAGTTCATCAACTTTAGCAAGTTTTCCTGTTGGCATATTTGGATAATTAACCCACATGATTTTCACCTTAGATAGATCGAGTTTTTCAAGTTCCTCAAAATCAGGCAACCAGTCAGTTTCTTCAGTCAGATTATAATCAAATATTTCTGCTCCCACCAAATTTGCAACTGAACGATAAGCCGGATAAGAGGGGTTTGGAATTAAAACACCATCACCAGGGTTCAAAAAAGCCATAGAAATGTGCATGATGCCCTCTTTTGATCCAATTAGCGGCAAAACCTCCGATTCCGGATCAAAATCAACATGATAAAAGGTAGAATACCAGTTAGCAAAGGCCTCGCGTAATAGTTTGTTGCCATTATAGCTTTGATATCCGTGATTGCCCTTTTCTGAGCTTGTTACTTTTAAGGTATTAATAGCATTTTCTGATGGCGGCATATCCGGATTTCCGATACCAAGATTTAATACTTTTATTCCTGAAGTACGCATTTTCTCAATTTCTTTCAACTTTTTTGAGAAGTAGTATTCTTTAACTGTAGAAAGTCTATTTGCTGGCTGAATCATATTTTTGAACTTAGAAATTAGACATTAGAATTTAGATATTTATACTCTATATCAAACACTTAAACCTTCAAGAATCACATCAGAAACAACTTCATTAGAATGATGATATCCATCGGCCTTAAGATATTCACCCATCACTTGAAACTCAGCTGTTAAGGGTTTTATCGCGACCAATGATTGTTGATATACGTTATAATCATCAAAGACGAAGTCAACCAAAAAATGATATTCCCATTCTCTTCCTATAATAGGAATTGACTGAATTTTGCTCAGGTTTATATTGTAAAATGAGAAAATAGACAAAACATTTGAAAGGCTTCCCGTCTTATGCTTTAAAGAAAAACTAATTGAGGCCTTATTTGATTTGGCTCCATTTGAAACCTTCTGATTATCAGTGTTTTTTGGCTTTAAAATTAAAAACCTGGTAAAGTTTCTTTTATTCGTCTCAATACCAGGTTCAATTACAGATAAGTTAAACAGTCCTGCTGCCCGTTGACTTGCAATTGCACCTATCCCCATTAATTTTTGTTCCTGAATTCTTCTTGCGCTATTGGCAGTATCATCAGATTCAATCAGTTTTATATGTGGATGTTTCTTAAAGAACTTCTGGCATTGTAACAATGCCATTGGATGCGAATGTACTTCTTTAATATCCTCAATAGACTGGCCATCAATAGCTAACAAGTTTTGTTCAATTCTCAAAAGAATTTCACCTTTAATATCAATATTTCGCCCCTTTAACAAAGCATAATTTGGCATTATGCTTCCTGCAACAGTATTTTCAATGGCCATTAACCCGTAATCTACGTCACTGTTTTCTACAGAATCAACCAATTCACTAAAAGTTTCAAAAGGCACTGTAGAAATATTTTCTAATCCAAAGTGAAAAATCGCAGAAATTTCATGAAATGAGCCACTTCCGCCTTGTATTGCAATTCTTTTTTTTAATTGATTGTCCATTTTGAAACGATTATTTAGTAAATAAAAAACCCCAGGTTTATGCCCGGGGTTGTAATCTTTTTTATAGTTTAACTTTCTCCCGGGCAAATACAATAAAGTAATTGAAGTAAAAAAAGAAGCCTTTTACTTGCCAGAAAAAATAATATGTACTTAAATTTTTAATCATAATTACAAAAAAAAAGAGCTCCATGTGGAACTCCTGAGATAATTAAACAAAATGAGCTTAGCCTCTCAGGAGTAATCCTAAAAAGTAAAAATAAAAATAATGAAATTTAAAGTTTTTGCTCATTTCTATTACATTTTCGTGCTTCAAAGATAGAAACAATTTTAAACTGACCAAGTTTTTATTACATTAATTTAAGATTAACAATTGCAAATTTAATTATAACTACCTAATAATAAAAGCTTTAAACTCCATAAATATTTTTTTTCGTTCATTAAATTAAATAAATATCTATCTTTATCTATTAATTGACAATAACCTAAAATCTAAAACGCTATGAATTTTAGTTTTACTGAAGAGCAGCTGATGATTAAACAAGCTGCCAAAGATTTTGCACAAACTGAGTTACTTCCAGGTGTTATTGAACGAGACAATAACGCTATATTTCCGGCTGAACAAGTGAAAAAGATGGCTGAGCTGGGTTTTCTTGGAATGATGGTAGATCCAAACTACGATGGAACAGGGATGGATACAATATCCTATGTTTTGGCAATGGAGGAAATTTCAAAAGTTGATAGTTCTGCATCAGTAATAATGTCAGTGAACAATTCGCTTGTTTGCTGGGGGCTTGAAAAATATGGAACCGAAGAACAAAAAGAAAAATACCTGAAGCCATTAGCCAGGGGCGAAATAATTGGAGCTTTTGCTTTATCTGAGCCTGAAGCAGGTTCTGATGCAACAAGTCAAAGAACAACAGCTATTGACAAAGGTGACCATTATTTGCTAAATGGTACAAAAAACTGGATTACCAATGGCAAGAATGCATCTGTGTATCTTGTTATGGCACAATCTGATGCAAAAAAAAAACACAAAGGTATTAATACCCTTATTGTTGAAAAAGGTATGCCTGGTTTTGAAACCGGTCCCAAAGAAGATAAAATGGGCATGCGTGGTTCTGACACCTGCTCATTAATGTTTACTGATGTAAAAGTGCCAAAAGAAAATAGAATTGGTGATGATGGGTTCGGTTTTAAATTCGCTATGGAAACACTAAATGGGGGAAGAATAGGTATTGCCGCCCAGGCTTTAGGAATTGCCCAGGGAGCACTAGATTTGGCCTTGAAATATTCTCAGGAGCGAAAAGCTTTTGGAAAGTTACTGATTGAACATCAAGGTGTTGCATTTAAACTGGCCGATATGGAAGCAATGGTTGAAGGCGCTCGTTTGTTGGTACTTAAAGCAGCCTGGTTAAAAGATCAAAAACAAAATTTCGCCCATGCAAGTGCAATTGCCAAATTAATTGCTGCAGAAATAGCAATGAAAGTAACAACTGAAGCTGTCCAAATTCATGGTGGATATGGTTATGTAAAAGAATATCATGTAGAAAGATTGATGCGGGATGCAAAACTTACTCAGATTTACGAGGGAACCTCTGAAATTCAAAAAATTGTAATTTCAAGAAACTTAATCAAATAAATATTTGTTAAAGGCTACAATTTCTTGTGGCCTTTTCTTTTTTTTAGCTATCCAACCAGTCAAAGAATTTCTCAGCATTTATTTGCACATCATCCTCTCCTACCTGGTCATAGGGATTTTCTAAATGATCCTGAATATTATCCAGACTTACCAATACCAAACTAAGCAAAGCAGGCATTAACATTCTAAGTCCTAAGTGCAACCCGCTTGCAATATGCTCAAAATAAGGACCATATAAAATAGGTACTATCAAAATAAAGAATTTACTATAAGCACGAAGTGTAACTGGTGTTCTATACTGATAAATGTGCTTTAAGCTTTCAAAAGCATCTAGCATTTTACTTAAATACTGATTACTTCTTGAAGCTTCACCGCTTGGCAATTCTCTATCTCTAAAGCTTTTTATAAATAAAGATAACTCCGAAAATTTTCCGTATACAATATTCTCATTTATTTGATGCTCCTGGGTTTCGGCATGAAGAAAATCTCTAACCGCTTTCATTAAATCCCTTAATAGCTCTTTTATACTTGATTGATAATCAGGATCAGTCTTAGGAACCCAATCTCTACATGCAAAAAACAATGCCCTGCCGTGTGCTTTTAACGATGAGTAGTGTTTTAAAGCTGTTTCTCTGCGATTATAAGCACCTCCAATGGAAAAAACAATTGGAAAAACAACTGCAATCCCGACAATTGTCATTGGAAAATCTGCATCAATACCATAAACGCCACATAAATAAGTAGATAGACAGGCCAGAGAAACTACTATTAATGATTTGAAATTTATAATCAGCCATAAGCTTTTCAAAACTCTCATATCAGGTTCTTTAATTATTCGCTTCTAGAAAACACTTTGCGTACCCTTACCTGATTGCCTTTGCCAAGATATTGCATCTCATCAAATAAAAAGTTGGTAATAAAGATTCCCCTGCCATTTAATTCCATTAACTGAGCACCTCTTGTAGGATCAGGAATTTCGCTCCAGTCAAAACCTTTTCCTTCATCGGTGATTACCCATTCAACAAAATCTTCTTTTTGCTTAAAGTCAACTATAATTTTCCTTTCAGCTAGGTCAGGCCGCCCCATTCTTTCTTTATACAAATCCAGAATCGTATTATTATCAGAAGCCTCTACCTTCTCATCATAAGTGATTTCAAGGTTACCATGCTCAACAGAGTTGGTAATCAGTTCATCAAGCCCTAATTCAATATTCGTTTTATCAGAATCATCAATCTTAAAACCAATTTCTGAAATTAATTGGCTTACAATAGACGGTATATGTTCAAAATGAGTTTTGAATTCAATCCTAAGCTCTTTCTCTATAACTTTTCCTTCAGCTTTCTTTGCTAATCTACGACTATCGACAATAGTCTTGTACTTTTTGATAAGTCCTAACAGGCTCTTTTTGTCAATAGGTTTCTTCAGGTAGTTATTCGCTCCGTGCCGAAGTGCTTCAATTGCATAATCTTCGCTTCCAAAAGCTGTGGTTATAATAAAAATTGTATCTGATTTTTCACTTCTTAAACGACTCAACATTTCGAGACCATCCATTTTAGGCATCTGAATATCAGAAATAACCAAATCAGGATTATAATTATGATAGGCCTCTATCCCTTCTTCACCATCACAAGCTTTTTCTACATCATACCCTTCAAGCCTAATAAGATTATATAAAAACTCTCGTGAACCAAAATCATCCTCAACAATTAATATTTTCATAACCTAAGCGATTTAAAAACCCAAAACAAAGTTCCATGTTTCAGAAAAAGGCTATTAGATATGCTTAAATACCTCTTTATATTAAACATGCGCTTAAAATTATAAAAAAACATCCAATGGTCGTAATAAAAGTCTATTCTTATTTAAAAATAATCACCAAAGTAATCACATGAAGTTAAAAGAAGTTTCGTAACTGGCAATGTTTCCGCAGTAATCTTTAACCCATAAAACAAGAGAGTGCTCCCCTTTTTTTATTCCTTCTTTGGATAAATTGCAATTAATTAAATTGTTCTTTTGGTCGTATTCGAATAGGACCCATTTGTCATCAATATAACCAATGTATTCTTCTACACCAGATAGGTTATCTGTAATTCTAAATTTTAAATGACCAGACTTTGCTCTTTTGTATTTATCTAATGATAATGAACGAATTACAGGCTTTAAAGTATCTACAGCAACAAAATAACTTCCAAAACTATTGACTTTAGCTTCTAAAAAATCACCCTCCCACTCACTGCTTTCGGCATACATGTTTCCTCTTTTTGATAATCCTGCAATTAAAGCTTTATTTTTAAGATCCTGTGGCAAATTATCAGGCTTGATAAGAATGCTTACCCTATTATGTATTGGGATATATCTATTGTGTATATGATGAAGCTTTGAATAGATACTATACTTATTCTCTGAAGTAAAATAAGTTAAATCGATATCATGATACAAGCAATTTCTATGAAAGATAATTTTGAATGAGTCGGTAGCAAAAGTATCTTCTTTAAAACAATCAATTTTTTTAACTATTGATGAATTAGGTTTAGCTTTCTTTAAAGCTTTAGTAGAATCTGAAAGAACTTTAAAATTTATACTTACAGCATTCCCTTTTACATCTTTACCAACAATTTTCACTTTATGCAATTTACCATCTGAAAAATCATATAGTCCACTTCCTGAGGTCTGATATATGCTCAGTTTATTATTTGGTTCAATAAAACATTCGCTTATTTTTTTATTCGAAATCAAGCGCTCCTTGTAATCAATAAAACTATTGATGTATCTGGTCTCATAAAAAGAAACCTTGTCCATTTTGTTAGAAAAATACAGACTATCATCAACATATAGCTCTAGTTGATAAACACCAAAACGATTACCATAACCAGTGATGTAGTCATGAATTTCTAATCCAAACCCTGTTAGACCAAAGGTTTTAATTGTACGACCATTGATTTTCGACAGAGTTTCTCTATCAGCATAGCTATTACGCTCATTTTCAAATCGATACATATAAACACCATTAATTTTTGGAGGTGTTTTATCAGTAATATTATATGCAAATAAAGGATTAACTGGAATTTCACTGTCTTGCTCTCTTATTTCAAAATGTAAATGGGCGCCGTATGAATGACCCGAATTCCCGGACTTACCAATATAATCACCCTTTTTTAAAGGAAAAATATGTGGAAGAGGATAAACGTTCTGCTCAAATTGTTGTTTATTGTGTTGAAGTTTATAAATATATTCAGCTATATCATCTCGAAATTCACTCATGTGAGCATAAACCGTAACATAGCCATTTGGATGAGTAATGTAAATCGCATTTCCGAGTCCTCTGGGCGAAGTTAATATTCTGGAAATGTATCCATCAGCAACCGAATAATAATTGATACCAGATTTAGTGTTGGTAGATATATCTAATCCAGCATGAAAATGATTTGGACGGATTTCTCCAAAGTTACTGGAGATCTTAAAGTCAATGTTTATAGGTAAACGAAAATAATTTTTTTCGAATTTAATTTGAGCAGTAAGGTTTAAAGTAAAGAGGTAAATTAAAATTGTCGAGATAAATCTCATAAAACACTAAAAATTTAAAGTTAAAAAGTAATACGTATTTATAAAAAAGTAAATTACCTATATAAAATCTTATAAAGGTATTCTTATTAAAAATCTAAATATAGCAATAGTTTCAGAACTATTTTTGTTGATATTCTAAAGCAAAAAGTCACAAATATACTTTAAAGTTTTAGCTAGCCATGCAAATAATTCAAAAATATTTACGATATTTCGGCAAGAAATCAATGGTTTATTTGGTTTATTGAAACAAATTTATTCTCAATAAATTAATTCATATAAATCAGATGTTGCTAAATAAGCTTAATACAGGCTAATTGTGCAATAATAAATTTGCTAATGATTTAAACTAGTATTAACTTTGTAATTGCGATTAATTTGAAATGACGCCGGAACTTGAAAAAGTAATTGAGAACCTAAAGCAACATATTAACACTGTTAAAGAATTACATTCGAAAGCTTTAGAAGAAAATAGTAAGTTAAAAGATGAAATAAAAGGTTTATCGGCTCAAGTAGAAAACAAAGAAAAATTAAATGAACAATTAGAAAAAAAATATGAATCATTGAAGCTTGCTAAAGTTATTGCAGCATCTAGTACTGATGCGCATGATGCAAAGATTAAGCTCAATAGAATAGTGCGGGAAATTGACAAATGCATATCATTATTAAACAAGTAATCTAAATATATAGCAAAATTTAATGGAAGAAAAGCTGTCAATACGAATTAATATAGCTGAAAGATATTATCCATTGAAAGTTAATAGAGATGAAGAAGAAAGGATAAGAAAAGCAGCAAAATTAATCAATGATCAGCTTTTACGTTACAAACAAACTTATTCGGGAAAAGACACGCCAGATTTTATGGCAATGGTAACATTACATTTTACAACAAAATTTTTAGAATTGGAGGAAAAAATGGATGAAACTCCAATTGTTGAAAAAATTGAAAGCCTGAATGAAGATATAATGGAATACTTGAATAATGTAAGTATAGAAAGTTCTTAAAAATAGTAACATATAATTGAACAAAGGGTCAAAAAAATACGCCCGCATTGTTTCTTTAAGTATTTGAAAGCTCAACACTTTAACAATTTGGAGCAAAGCTCAAGTTACGTAGAACAGGCCTTAATATCTTAGGATATTCTTTTTCGAAAGACATTGGACGTTCGAAATAATGAGGCAGCTCCACCCATGTCTATTTGGGGTTTTCTAAATCATAAGGAAATAAATGCGGGTTTTTTTTAATATATAATCAAATAACAATGGACAATATCTATATTATAATTGTAGGAATTGCAGCTTTTATTGCTGGGGCAGGAATTGCCTTTTTCCTTAAAATAAAGAGCCTTAAGAATAAGGCAGATAAAATTTTAAAAGAGGCTGAGGCAGAAGCACAGGTAATAAAAAAAGAAAAGATACTGCAAGCAAAAGAAAAGTTTTTGCAACTAAAATCGGAACACGAAAAATACATTGCTGAAAAAAATTCTAAAATTTCAGCTATTGAAAACAAGCAAAAACAAAGAGAAACTTCTTTAAACCAGCGCAGAGACGAGATTCAAAAAAAGCAGAAAGAGCTTGAGATAAAGAAAAAAGAAGTTGACACCATCAAAGAAAATCTGACACATCAGCTTGATTTAGTCGAGAAAAAAAATACAGAGCTTGAAAAAATTACCTGGCAACAAGTTGAAAAACTTGAAACAATTGCTGGAATTTCAGCCTCTGAAGCAAAAGAGCAGATGATGGAATCTTTAAAGGAAGAAGCCAAAACTGAAGCTATGTCAACCATTAATGACATAATGGAAGAGGCTAAAATGACTGCCACAAAAGAAGCTAAACGTATTGTAATTCAGACAATTCAGAGGGTAGGTACTGAAACCGCAGTTGAAAATGCAGTAACAGTTTTTCATATCGAAAGTGATGAAATAAAAGGTCGAATTATTGGCCGTGAAGGAAGAAATATCAGAGCACTTGAAGCTGCAACCGGTGTTGAAATTATCGTTGATGATACTCCTGAAGCAATTGTACTTTCAGCATTTGACCCTGTTCGTAGAGAAATTGCAAGATTATCTCTGCATCAACTAGTTACAGATGGAAGAATTCACCCTGCAAGAATTGAAGAAATTGTAAATAAAACAAGGAAACAGGTTGAAGAGGAGATTATTGAGGTAGGAAAAAGAACTTGTATCGATTTGGGTATTCACGGACTTCATCCTGAATTAATAAAAATGGTTGGACGAATGAAATATCGTTCTTCGTATGGTCAAAATTTATTACAACACTCACGTGAAACAGCAAACTTATGTGCTATTATGGCAGCTGAATTAGGACTGAATCCTAAGTTAGCTAAAAGAGCTGGTTTACTGCATGATATAGGGAAAGTTCCTGAGGAAGAAACAGATCTTTCTCATGCAATTTATGGAATGAAACTGGCTGAGCGTTATAAGGAAAAACCTGATGTTTGTAACGGAATTGGTGCTCATCATGATGAAATTGAGATGACCAGCATGATTTCTCCAATTGTTCAGGTTTGTGATGCTATTTCAGGTGCGAGACCAGGTGCAAGACGAGAAATTGCAGAATCATACATTAAGAGACTTAAGGATTTGGAAGAAGTCGCTCTCTCCCACCCTGGCGTATTGAAAACTTATGCAGTACAAGCAGGTAGAGAACTTCGTGTAATTGTAGGTAGCGAAAATGTTTCTGACAAAGAAACAGAAAGCTTGTCCTATAACATTGCTAAGAAAATACAGGATGAAATGACTTACCCTGGACAAATAAAAATAACAGTTATTAGAGAAACAAGAGCAGTTAGCTATGCTAAGTAGTTTCTAATGCATCGTCATAAAATAAAAAAACCGACATTCAGTCGGTTTTTTTATTTTATTAAACTCTTTTAACGCACTTAAGAACTATTCTATCAAAAAAAAAACAGACTTCGTGTATAAATTAATGGTCACGAATTGCAGCTGATAATATTTAATTATTTTTGCCTAGCTAAACTAAAAGCAAACTAATGAATGATATCAGAATGGTTGACCTAAGTGGTCAATACCAAAAAATAAAAAATGAGATTGACCAGGAAATATTTAAGGTCATTAATTCAACACAATTTATTAATGGAAGTATTGTAAAAGAATTCCAGAAAAACCTGGAAAATTATCTAAAAGTTAAACATGTTATACCTTGTGGCAATGGAACTGACGCGCTTCAGGTTGCCATGATGGCCTTAGGCTTAAAGCCTGGCGATGAAGTAATTACAACTAGTTTTACATTTATTGCAACTGCTGAAGTTATTGCTCTACTTGGATTAACGCCTGTACTAGTTGATGTTGAGCCAAATACTTATCTCATAGATCCTGAAGCTGTAAAAAGTGCTATTACTTCAAAAACAAAAGCGATCTTGCCCGTACATCTTTTTGGACAAGCGGCTAATATGGAGGAACTTAGCAAAATAGCCAAAGAAAATAATCTTTATATCATTGAAGACACTGCACAGGCTATTGGAGCTGATTATTATTTTAATGACAAGAGTCTGAAAAAAGCAGGAACAATTGGTGATATTGGTTGTACTTCCTTTTTTCCATCTAAAAACCTTGGATGCTTTGGTGATGGAGGAGCCATTTTTACAAATAATGATGAATACGCTGAAAAGCTCAGGTCTATTGTAAATCATGGAATGCGAGTCAGGTATTATCATGATAATGTGGGTGTTAACTCAAGACTTGATAGTATTCAGGCAGCCGTCTTAAACGTAAAACTAAATTATCTTGATGATTACAATAGGAAAAGAATAGAAGCTGCAGATAATTATGACAGAGCATTTGCAAACCATCCAAATTTAATTACTCCTGAAAGAGTTAGTTATTCAAATCATATTTTTCATCAATATACATTACAAACCAAAGGTATTGACAGGGACAAATTAAGAGATGAATTAGCAAAGGAAGGAGTACCAGCAATGGTTTATTACCCAGTTCCATTACATCTTCAAAAAGCTTATAAGGATGAAAGATATAATGATGGGGATTTTCCTGTTACTGAGGCACTTTCGAAGTCAGTCATTTCATTACCGATGCATACTGAATTAGACACTAAACAGCTGGATTATATCATTGAAAAAGTATTACAAACAATTGATTCTTTAAAATAAGAACATGACAGATAGCAAAACTCAACAAGACAAGAGCTACTTTGCACACGAAACAGCTGTTATTGATGATGGCTGTAAAATTGGAGAAGGGACGAAAATTTGGCATTTCTCTCATGTAATGCCCAACTCTGTTATTGGGAAAAACTGCAATATTGGACAAAATGTTGTTGTTTCGCCAGATGTAGTTCTAGGTGATAATTGCAAAATTCAAAACAACGTATCGATTTATACAGGTGTAATTTGCGAAGATGATGTTTTTATGGGTCCATCGATGGTATTCACAAATGTAATTAACCCTAGAAGTGCTGTAAACAGAAAGGCAGAATACATGAAAACGCATGTAAAAAAAGGCGCCACTTTTGGAGCAAATTGCACAATTGTTTGTGGAATAACAATTGGAGAGTATGCATTTATTGGTGCAGGAGCGGTTGTTACAAAAGATGTAAAAAATTATGCCCTTGTAATCGGAAATCCATCAAAACAAATTGGGTGGATGAGTGAATACGGACAACGCTTACACTTTGATGAATCAGGAATTGCAGAATGCCCGGAAAGTAAAGAAAAGTACAAACTTGTTAACGAAAATGTTTCTAAAATCTAATTAATATAAAAACCCAGGAATGAAGAACTTTGCACTAATTGGTGCCGCCGGATACATTGCTGTCAGGCACATGAAAGCTATCAAAGAAACAAATAATAACCTTATTGCAGCTTTGGATAAATTTGATAGTGTAGGAATAATTGACAGCTATTTCCCAGAGGCAGATTTTTTTACAGAATATGAAAGGTTTGACAGGCACTTTGATAAACTAAAAAGAAACGGAACTAAAATTGATTATGTAAGTATCTGTACACCAAACTACTTACACGATTCACATATTAGATTTGCACTTAGGCAACAATCTGATGCAATTTGCGAAAAACCATTGGTTCTAAATCCCTGGAACCTTGATGCTTTATCAATTATTGAAAAAGAAACAGGCAAAAAGATTTACAATATACTTCAACTGCGCCTGCATCCTAGCATTATAAAATTAAAAGAAGAAGTTGAAAAGGGACCAAAGGATAAGATTTACGATATCGATTTGAGTTACATTACCTCTCGAGGAAATTGGTATTTTCAAAGTTGGAAAGCAGAACTTACAAAGTCAGGAGGAATTGCGACCAATATCGGAGTTCACTTTTTTGATATGCTAACCTGGATCTTTGGCAACGTGAAACTGAACACGGTTCATCTATCAGATAATAAAAAAGCTGCCGGTTATTTACAGCTTGAAAAAGCAAGAGTTAGATGGTTTATGAGTCTTGATTACAATTCCGTTCCTGATGAACAAAAGAAAAAAGGCTTAAGGACATTCAGAAGTATTACAGTTGATGGTAAAGAAATTGAATTTAGCGGCGGCTTTACAGATTTACATACCCAAAGCTATCAGGAAATTTTAAAAGGAAAAGGCTTTGGTCTTGAAGAGGCCAGAAAAAGTATCCAGATTGTATATACAATCAGAAATTCAAAACAGGTTGGATTAAGAGGAGACTATCACCCTTTGGCAAAGTAAAAGACAATCAAATTTTAATATAAATATTTTAGAAGATATGTTTGACCAAATAATAGCAAAAGAAAACAAAATAGGAGTTATTGGATTGGGTTATGTAGGATTACCAATCGCCTTGGAATTTGCTAAAAAAGCATCTGTTATCGGTTTTGACATCAAAGAGGATAGAGTTGAATTGATGAAAAAAGGAATTGATCCTAGTAAAGAATTAGAACCTGAAGAATTTGAAAACACAGATATCAAATTCACAGCACAAATAGAAGATTTGCGAGAAGCTAGATTCTATATTGTAGCAGTTCCAACACCGATTGATGATCATCAGCAGCCTGACCTGACTCCAGTATTAATGGCCTGTGAAACAGTTAGTAAGGTTCTGAAAAAAGGTGATTATGTTGTATTTGAATCAACTGTTTACCCAGGTTGTACGGAAGAAGACTGTATTCCAATTTTAGAGAAATCAGGATTAAAATATATTGAAGACTTTAAAGTTGGTTTTTCACCAGAGAGAATTAACCCTGGAGATAAACAACATACTTTAACCACTATAGTAAAAGTGACATCAGGCTGCGATAAAGAATCTTCCGAAGAAATTGCTAAAACCTATGAACTAGTAATTAAAGCAGGTGTTCACCGAGCAAGTTCGATAAAAGTAGCTGAAGCTGCAAAAATCATTGAAAACACCCAGCGTGACGTGAATATTGCGTTAATGAATGAACTTTCAATTATCTTTAACAAAATAGGGATCAACACTTTTGAAGTATTAGAGGCAGCTGGGACTAAATGGAACTTTTTGAAGTTTTTCCCAGGTCTGGTTGGTGGTCACTGTATTGGAGTTGATCCTTATTATTTAACCTATAAAGCAAAGCAACTTGGCTACCACGCTCAGATTATCAACTCAGGAAGATTTGTCAATG
Organism: Bacteroidales bacterium; assembly: GCA_050296515.1. Lineage (GTDB taxonomy): Bacteria > Bacteroidota > Bacteroidia > Bacteroidales > NBLH01 > NBLH01. The sequence continues at coordinate 100,361 of JBNKRJ010000091.1, forward strand.
ACTCTATGGGTGGGTATGTAGCTAAACAAGTTGTTAAAAAGATTATTAATAAAGACAAGGACATAAGAACTGCCCGCATACTTGTTATGGGGATTACCTTTAAAGAAAACGTAAGTGATATAAGAAATTCAAAGGTAGTAGATTTAATAAGAGAGCTGGAAAGCTACAATGTAAAAGTAGATGTTGTTGACTCATTTGCAGATGCAGAAGAAGTTAAAGAAGAATATGGTGTTCAACTAAGTGCTGCTCCTAATGGAAAATACGATGCAGTAATTGTAGCTGTAAATCATCACCAATATACAGATAAATCAGAGAAAGATTTTATTGAATTAAGTAATGAAAAAGGTATCCTTATTGATTTAAAAGGAATCTACAGGGGAAAAATTTCAGAACTCGAATATTGGAGCCTGTAAAAATTACGATATTGACGTAGCCAAAACCTTCTGGAACCATTGTTCCAGAAGGTTTTTCTTTTATGAACAATAATTTTTATAAACTTCGCTAATACCTTCCTCAAATTCAATTTTTGCCTTCCAGCCAATTTTATTTAGCTTGTCAACATTCAAAAGCTTACGGAATGTACCGTCCGGTTTTGAATCATCCCATTGAATTTCTCCATCATAACCAACAATGCTTTTTACCTTGAGGGCTAAATCAAATATTGAGATATCCTCTCCTACTCCAATATTTATGTGAGTGTTCCTGACCTCTTTTAAATCTCCAATAACATCTTCAAAGCCAACATTTTCCATCAAATATACACAGGCATTAGCCAAATCAAAAGAATGAAGAAATTCTCGACGAGGTTTACCTGTTCCCCATAATTGGATGACATTTTCTGTGATATTGTATTTGCCTAAAACTTTCAGAATTTCCTCTCTATCTGAATTACCTGAAATCCCTTCGATAGGATTTTTGTTGAGGTCCTTTTTTACAGCTTCCAAATCGTTGTTCATTAAACATTTCCCCAAATGCATTTTTCGAATCAGAGCCGGTAACACATGCGACTTCTCCAAATCAAAATTATCATTAGGCCCATATAAATTTGTAGGCATCACAGATATAAAGTTCGTTCCATATTGCAGATTATAGCTTTCGACCATTTTTATTCCTGCAATTTTTGCAATGGCATAAGGTTCATTGGTGTATTCCAGCACATCCGTCAATAAATATTCTTCGACCATGGGTTGCGGACAATTTTTAGGGTAAATGCATGAACTCCCCAGAAAAAGCAGCTTTTTGACACCATGAAGGTAACTTTGATGAATAATATTATTCTGAATTTGCAAATTTTCATAAATAAACTGTGCCCTGTAAGTGTTATTTGCAACAATTCCCCCAACTTTTGCAGCAGCTAAAAACACATACTCTGGTTTTTCCTTTTCAAAAAAAGCTGCAGTTTGTTGCTGATTCGTCAAATCATATTCAGGATATTTTGTGAATACAAAATTTGTATATCCTTTTGACTTTAGCTCCTTTAAAATTGAGCTTCCTACCAGTCCTGTATGTCCGGCAATATATATTTTTGAATCTTTTTTCATTTGTCCACGAATTACACTAATTTTCACAAATTTATTTCACCTCACCTTATTTTTACTAAAATACAAACATCAACTCTCTGAATCAGATCCAATTACTTAGGATTTATTCATGCTGATTCAGGATTTGATATCCACCCTCCTTCAAAAATCTTTCTTTTTTCATTAATTCAATGTCTGCTTGCACCATTTCTTTAATAAGATCATCAATTGAGTATTCGGGCTCCCAACCTAATTTCGTCATTGCTTTTGTGGGATCACCAATTAAAAGCTCAACTTCAGTGGGCCGATAATATCTTGGATCTACCTTGACAACAATATCGCCAGTTTTTACATATTTTTTGACGCTTTCTATCAATACTTTTTTAACAACTCCTTGTTCATTTTGACCTTCTCCCTGGAAGTCAATTTCAATACCTGCTTCTAAAAATGCCATTCTCACAAATTCGCGAACTGCTGTTGTTACTCCGGTAGCTATTACAAAATCCTCAGGCTTTTCCTGCTGAAGCATCAAATACATCGCCTTTACATAATCTTTGGCGTGCCCCCAATCTCTTTTGGCAGATAAATTTCCAAGATAGAGTTCCTTTTGCAAACCAAGCCTTATTTTCGCAACAGCCCTGGTAATTTTCCTGGTAACAAAAGTTTCTCCACGTATTGGTGACTCATGATTGAATAAAATACCATTACAGGCGTAAATACCATAAGCCTCTCTATAATTCACTGTAATCCAGTATCCATAAAGCTTAGCTACTGCATAGGGACTCCTTGGGTAAAAAGGAGTTTTTTCATTTTGAGGAACTTCCTGCACCAATCCATACAATTCGCTTGTTGAAGCCTGGTAAAATCTAGTCTTTTCTGTTAACCCAAGCAATCTAATAGCTTCAAGTATCCTTAAAGTACCAATGCCATCTGCATTAGCAGTATATTCAGGTGTGTCAAAACTTACATGTACATGACTCATTGCAGCCAGATTGTAAATTTCATCTGGCTGAACTTCCTGGATTATCCTTATAAGGTTTGTTGAATCTGTTAAATCCCCAAAATGAAGAACAAAATTTCGATTCTCAATATGTGGATCAAGGTATAAATGGTCAATTCTTTCAGTATTAAACAAAGAGCTTCGTCTCTTTAAACCATGAACAATGTATCCCCTTTTGATTAGAAACTCAGCCAAATAGGCACCATCCTGCCCAGTAATACCGGTTATTAATGCTTTTTTTGCCATAGAAATTGTTTATTATGCACAACAAAAGTAATAATTTGCTGTTTATTTTAGGACTCTAAAAAAAATACTACTTTTGTCATCGTTAAAAATTAATCTAATTGTTTTGGAAATGGAACAAAGAAATGATGAAATTGATTTGCTGGAGCTGTCAAGAAACATAATGGTAAGATTCTATCATTATGTGGAAAGAAGATATAAAATGTTGGGAATCTTTATGATTGTAGGTGGTATTTTAGGTGTTGGTATGTACTTTAAAGATAAAAATAAATATGAAAATACAATTATAGGAACATCGTATGTAATTAATCCAACTGTTATTGTTGATATCATCAACTCCTTGCAGGAAATTAACAGAAGTGACAAAGAAGCAATCAGCACACTCCTGAAACTTAATGAAGAAGAAGCTAATTCATTAATAAATATTGAAGCGGATACAATACAAACCATTACAACTGTGGACAATCAATCTTTGACAACTATTGAAGTTAAAGTAAGATTTAAAGAAGAATTAAACCTATCGGGTTTTTCTAAACATATGTGTAATTATATAGATTCAAACCTTTATGTTAAACAGGAATTACAACTGGAAAAACAAAAAAGTACCGAATTAATAAAAAAGTATAATCAGGAAATAGAGAAACTAGATAGTTTACAAAAGAAAATATTAGCATCTACAATCGAAACTTCTGGTTCTCAGCCTGGTAACCTATTGATTTTAAATGATAAAGCCAATAGTTTCTTTCATAATGACATCATCAATCTTGAAGCAAAAAAACAAAGAGAACTTAAAAGTCTAGAAAGAATGACTGGTTTTTCAATTATTGATGAGAAAAGAGGAACAAAAATTAAAGAAATTTCGCTAATCTCTACAGTTTTTAAATTATTAGCATTTGGGTTTGGAATAGGATTCTTTATTAGTATCATACTGGAATTTAGAAGACAAGTTAATCATATTGAACAAGCTAAAAATGAAAATTAGTAAAATCTGCTGTATAGGAGCTGGCTATGTTGGAGGACCAACAATGGCAGTTATTGCTCAAAAGTGCCCTGAGATTAAAGTTACTGTTGTAGACATTAATGAACAACGAATAAAGGATTGGAATGATGAAGATTTAGAGAAGCTTCCAATTTACGAGCCTGGATTAAAAGAAGTAGTTGCCGAAGCCCGGGGAAGAAACCTTTTCTTCTCAACTAATATTAATAAAGCAATTGTTGAATCTGAAATGATTTTTATTTCAGTCAATACTCCCACCAAAACCTATGGCAAAGGAAAAGGGATGGCAGCCGATTTGAAATATATAGAGCTTTGTGCCCGCCAGATTGCAGAGGTTTCAACCTCGGATAAAATTGTAGTGGAGAAATCAACGTTACCCGTAAGAACTGCAGAAACAATAAGAGCAATTCTGGATAATATCGGTAATGGTGTAAATTTCCAAATCTTGTCGAACCCAGAATTTTTAGCCGAAGGAACTGCTATTACTGATTTACAGAACGCTGACAGGGTGCTAATTGGTGGTGAGCAAACTCGTGAAGGAAAGGATGCAATGGATGCTCTCACTGAAATTTATGCCCACTGGCTTCCAAAGGAAAGAATATTACAAACCAATGTTTGGTCCTCAGAATTATCTAAACTTACTGCTAATGCCTTTTTGGCGCAAAGGATTTCTTCAATAAATTCGTTATCAGCCCTTTGCGAAAAAACTGAAGCAAATATAGAAGAAGTCGCCCGGGCTATTGGTTCAGATAGCCGGATTGGCCCTAAATTTCTAAAATCTTCGGTTGGATTTGGTGGTTCCTGCTTCCAAAAAGATATTTTAAACCTGGTATATATTTGCAGAAGTCTTGGTTTACAAGAAGTAGCCGATTACTGGGAACAGGTAATTATCATGAACGATTATCAGAAAAAACGTTTTGCTGATAACATTATCGTTACTCTATTTAATACAGTCTCGGGCAAGAAGATAGCTTTTTTAGGCTGGGCTTTTAAAAAAGATACCAATGATACGCGCGAAACTGCAGCCATGTATGTTGCTGATCATTTAATGGAAGATTTGGCAAATATTGCAGTTTATGATCCCAAAGTTAAACAAGAACAGATGTTTGCAGATTTGGATTATCTAAAAACAAGATTACCAGAAGAAAATAAAAGACAACTTCAAGCCGTAAACGATCCATACGAAGCTTGTAAAAATGCGCATGCTATAGCCGTTCTCACTGAATGGGATGAGTTTAAAGAATATGATTGGCAAAGAATTTATGATAGCATGATGAAGCCAGCGTTTGTTTTTGATGGGAGGAATATTTTGGATGGAGAGAAGTTGAGAGAGATTGGGTTTGAGTATTGGGGGATTGGGAAATAATTAAAGCCTAAAAGCTAGAAAAAGTATTATCAAAAAAATAATTTTTTAGATATGAAAGGAATCATATTAGCAGGAGGTAGTGGCACGAGACTTTACCCAATCACTAAAGGCGTTTCAAAACAATTATTGCCTGTATACGATAAACCTATGATTTACTACCCGCTTTCAGTATTAATGTTAGCTAATATAACTGAGATTCTTATTATTTCTACACCTGAAGACCTACCAGGTTTTAAACGATTATTGGGCACAGGAAAGGATTGGGGACTTTCTTTTGAATACGCAGAACAGCCTTCGCCAGATGGCTTAGCACAGGCTTTTATTATTGGAGAAGAATTTATTGGAACTGATGATGTTTGTCTGGTTTTAGGAGATAATATTTTCTACGGCCATGGTTTACCTGAAATATTAAGAGCCGCAAGAAAAAATGTTGAAACGGAAAAGAAGGCCACAGTTTTTGGTTATTATGTAAACGATCCCGAACGATATGGTGTGGCAGAATTTGACAACACTGGTAAAGTGACATCTATTGAAGAAAAACCAGCTCATCCTAAATCGAATTATGCAGTTGTAGGATTGTATTTTTACCCCAATAATGTTACTGAAATAGCCAAAAATATAAAGCCTTCGGATAGAGGTGAATTAGAAATAACAACTGTTAACCAGGAATACCTAAAACAAAGTACGCTAAAAGTTGAATTAATGGGTCGTGGATTTGCCTGGCTGGATACCGGAACCCATGAAAGCCTGATTGAAGCTGGCAGCTTTGTTGAAACGCTACAAAAGAGAACAGGCTTAATGGTATCCTGCCCTGAAGAAATTGCCTACAAAAGACAATTTATTAATAAGGAACAGCTAATACAACTGGCAAAACCTTTAAGTAAAAATTCATATGGACAATATCTGCAAAAACTAGCAATGTAAATGAACATTATTAAGACAAAAATAAAAGACCTGGTAATTATTGAACCAAAAGTTTTTAAAGATGAAAGAGGTTACTTCTTTGAATCCTATAATGAAAAAAAGTTTATTGAAGCAATCTGTCAAACTAAATTTGTTCAGGATAATGAATCAAAGTCATCTAAGGGTGTATTAAGAGGTCTGCACTATCAATTACCTCCTTTTGCACAGTCTAAGTTAGTACGCGTTATTAATGGTGAAGTGCTTGACGTAGCCGTTGATATTAGGAAAGGTTCTCCTACATTTGGACAATACAAAGGTGTTTTGTTAAGTTCTGAAAATAAAAAACAATTTTTTATTCCACGTGGATTTGCTCATGGTTTCCTGGTATTAAGTGAAACAGCAGTTTTTAGCTACAAGTGCGATAATTATTATGCTCCAGATTATGAACGAAGTATCAATTTTGATGATCCTCACTTAAATATTTATTGGACAGTTGATTTAAAAGATTTAAAGCTTTCGGAAAAAGATAGGCGTGGAGTTTCCTTTAATGAGGCTGATATGTTTGATTATAATAACAATCTGTATGAATAAAAGTATATTAATTACCGGCGGCGCAGGATTTATAGGATCCAATTTTATTCCTTATTTTTTACACAAATATTCTGATTATCATTTGATTAATTTGGATAAATTGACCTATGCTGGGAATCTAGAAAACCTTAAAGAAATTGAAAACTATGAACGATATACTTTTGTTCAGGGAGATATTTGTAACAGGGAGTTAATCAAGTACTTATTTAAAACCTACGATATAAGAGGTGTTATTCATTTTGCAGCAGAATCGCATGTCGATAATTCAATTTCAGGTCCGGAGGTGTTTATTCAGACAAATATAAATGGTACATTTACTTTATTGGATGTTGCCAGATCTTATTGGATGAATGCTCCAAAAGAATATAAAAAAGGTTATGAGAACTGTCGTTTTCATCATATTTCTACAGATGAAGTTTACGGAACATTGGGTGAGACTGGTCTATTTCAGGAAACCACTCCTTATGCACCCAACTCACCATATTCTGCAGCAAAGGCAAGTTCCGACTTTTTAGTCAGAGCCTATCACCATACTTACGGGATGGATGTAAGCACCAGTAATTGTTCCAATAATCACGGTCCTAAACAACACAATGAAAAATTAATACCTGTAATTATCCGTAAAGCAATAAATGGAGAAAATATTCCAATTTATGGAGATGGTAAAAATATTAGGGATTGGTTGTACGTAATGGATCATTGTACTGGTATCGACTTGGTTTTTCATAAAGGAAAATCAGGTGAAACTTATAATATTGGAGGACGAAACGAAAAAACAAACCTTGAAATAGTTCATCATATTTGTAAAGTTTTAGATAAAAAGCAACCTAAATCTAATGGCTCATACAAAGATCAAATTACTTTTGTTGAAGACAGAGCCGGACATGATAGAAGATATGCCATTGACGCAACAAAAATAGAAGATGAATTAGGTTGGAAAGCTAAAGAAAATTTTGAAAGTGGAATTGGGTTGACGATTGATTGGTATATAAAAAAGAAAATATATGAACAAACATAATTTTTAAAAAATTACAATGTTTGGTCTTGCATACATTGATTTACAAACAGTTGCATTACCGGCAAAAATATATAACAGCATGATGAACCATCTTGGTTATGATACTTTGATGAATCAGCTGATAAATACCAGGATATTTTATCTTACCTAATTTAAAAACAAAAAATAACAATTAAATCCTTTCTTTATATTTGATGGAAAAATAATTTTGATAAAGAGAAATTACATATTCTTTTTTTATACAAAGAATCTTGTAAGGTATTCCGCTAACAATAGAACAATATTATAAGTAACGGCCTAAATCGAATAACCGTAATAATGAATAAACCAAATATTTAATTCAACATAGGAACGGATGTTTTACTAAAATAAATTAAAAATATAGACAAGCATCAAAATTGTTCTACTATATTGATGATTGACTGATAAAAATTATATTCTATTAATTCCTAAAGTAACTTTGTTTAAAAACAAGGTTGGTTAAAAAATACATATCTTATTTTTATATATTAATATTGTGGAAGATTTATTTAGATGAATAGTAAAATATTATTTTTAGATGGAAACTCTGAAGAAGAGTTTTATAATACTGCAAGAAATAAATATAAAAATGTACATGCAACCAGCATATTCATTAAAAATAACATTTATTTTAAAATTATACGTAGACTATTATTGAAAGCAAGAATACCATTTTTGCCACTCCTATTTGGGAAATGGAAATCACAACTAGATCGTTATGATTTATTTATTATCTCAGCATCCTTTTATAGTAATGAAATTCACCAGTATATTCTAAATAAAAAAAACAATTCTAGAATAATTCATTGGTACTGGAACCCGGTAACAGATGGAGTCATGCCATACAGATTAGGTATTAGTTCATATGAATTATGGTCGTTTGATAAAAAAGACTGTCAAAAATACTGTATGAATTATATTCCAACTTACTATTTTTCTCATATTATACTAGATCAAAATGAAATTGAATTTGATGTATATTTTATTGGGGCTGATAAGGGAAGATTAGACAAGCTTATTGAAGTTCAAAAAATTATTGAATCAGTAAGACTTAAAGCTAATTTTCACATAACTAAATCGAAAGGAATTAAGCCTACCCATGATTATCAATTTATGAGGAAGATTTCTTATAATAAAGTTTTAGAAAATATTTCTAAAAGTAGGGCTATATTAGATTATGTCCAACCTGGCCAAGAAGGATTAACTCAACGCACAATGGAATCCATTTTTTTAAAGAAAAAATTAATTACAAATGATAAGAATATAGTCAATTATGATTTCTATAAAAAAGAAAACATCTTCATTCTAGAAAACGATCCTTTAGATGAATTGTCTGAATTCGTAAAATCTAAATATGTCACATTAGAACCTGAAATAATTAAAAAATATGATTTTGATACTTGGCTTAATTATTTATTGTCTAATAAAAATAATAATTAATGCTATATATCATTTCTATATTTTTTATATCTATAGGATTAGTAAAGAAGGATTCTAAGTTAATATTCTCACTTCTATTACTTATTATAATTATTTTATTTGCAGGAAATACACATAATCCCGATTTTTATAATTATTTAGAAAATTACAATCAAAAAAAGGCTGTAATTTTTAATAACCAATTTGAATTCGGGTTTCAACAATTAAATAGGCTATGCTATACATTAGGTTTAAGTTACAACCAATTCTTGTTACTTGTTACTATTATTGGTTATTCTTTAATTAATAGTACAATTTCACTTTTCACAAAAAATAAACTTTATGTTTACACTTTATATTTTGTATACCCTTTCTTATTTGATGTCGTTCAGATTCGAAATTTTCTTGCCATGTCAGTAATAATATATGGTAGCAGATATATCATTACTTATCAGAAAAATTATATTAAATTCATTATTTACATATTTATTGCTGCAAGTTTTCATATAACCTCTTATTTCTACCTGTTAATTTTACTTATTCAAATTAAAAATAATAAAATACTTTTTATTTCTATTGTATCTTTTACAATAATAGGTATTCTCTTTTTACCAATTTTTGAACAATTACTGCAAAGTTTTCTTCCAAATGTTAAAATTATAAAATATTTCCACTCTAATACTAGTATAATTACGAAGCTAGGGATAATCATATATTTTGGATTTTCTTTAGTCTTGGTTTTCACTGCGAAAAAAAAAGTTGAATGGACAGATAAAAATTCAAGTTTTCCTAACGAAAATAACTTGCTTACACATGACGATAATACAGGAACAAATAAATTAGATGTAGAAGCAATTTATAAGATAAACATAATATGCCTATTTTCAATTTTTTTAGTAGTTACAAATTTAAGTTTTTTTAGGTTATATCGGAATATATTCATTTTAAACTACATACTTTATGGAATAGCTTTAGTTAAAATGAAAAAGAATTATAAATACTATCTTTTTAGTATAAGTATTCTAATTTTTACTCTATTTTCCTTTTTTTATCTAATCATCTTTGCACAAGGAGCAAGTGTATTTGGAGCAATTTTCAATAATAATCTTGTATTTTAATAAAATAAAACTTGCAATTAAAGTTTAAGAGTCATAAATGAATAGTAAGGCATTTCAAATTATAAAGAATCTTTCATATACATTTACATCTAATTTAGTTGCCTTACTGGTATCTACATTAATTATTTTAATAGTACCTAAGTTGATTGGAATCAATAGTTACGGCTATTGGCAGCTCTATATCTTTTATACTAGTTATATAGGCTTTATGCATCTTGGATGGAATGATGGAATCTATCTAAGATATGGAGGGTATAAATATATTGAATTAGATAAGAAGTTGTTTTTTTCTCAGTTTTACATGCTGCTTATATTACAGATGTTTTTTACATCTATCCTAATTATTTATTCAGTACTGAATATAAGCGAACCAAATAGAAGATTTATCCTGATTTCTACGGCAGTTACCTTACTTCTTTCAAATACTAGATATTTCCTTTTTTATGTTTTACAATCAACAAACAGAGTTTCAGATTATGCGAAGGTAACTATTATAGACAGAACTATATATATTACTATTATATGTGCTATGCTAATCAATGGGTATAGAGAATTTAAGCTCCTAATACTTGCTGATATTTTTGCTAAATTTTTATCTTTAATCATAGCATCAATTTATTGTAAAGACATAGTATATAAAAAAGTTACGTCATTTATTTTTACTTTCCAAGAAGCTTTTGAAAACATTCGAGTTGGTATAAAATTGATGTTTTCAAATATTGGTAACATGTTAATAATTGGTATTATAAGATTTGGAATAGAACGAGCATGGAACGTAGGTACCTTTGGAAAGGTTTCTCTTGTTTTGAGTATATCAAATGCAATTATGCTTTTCATCAATACTGTAGGTATAGTATTTTTCCCAATACTAAAACGTTCGGATGAAAGTAAATTGCCCAATTTATATATAACAATGAGAAGTATCTTGGTCATCCTTTTATTATCTTTTTTACTTTTATATTATCCTATAAAAATAGCCCTATTATTTTGGCTTCCAAAATACGCAGATAGCATAATATACATGTCATTAGTATTTCCGATGGTTGTATTTGAAGGTAAAATGACTCTCCTTGTAAATACGTATATGAAGACATTACGAAAGGAAAAACTATTATTGAAGTTAAATATTTCTTTTGTACTCCTAAGTCTACTTTTTACAATCTTTTTTACCATCTTATTTAAGAATTTAAATCTAGCAGTTTTATCTATTTTAATAATACTTGGTCTGAGAAGTATTATGGCAGAAGTACTATTGTCTAAGATTTTAGGAATATCAGTAACAAAGGATATTATTATAGAATTAGCAATTACCATTATCTTTGTAATTGTTTCTTGGTTTATAAATTCATGGGTATCATTTTTTTTGTTTTTTATATCATATCTTATTTATATGATAATAAAAAGTTCTGAAATTAAATATGCAATTTTAGTGATAAAACCGATGTTCATTAAAACAAATAATAGCAATTGAACTAAGTAATAATTCATGAATTTAAATTTTATATTCAACTTATGAAACTTATAATAAATACAGTAAATTTACAAATAGGTGGAGCCTTGCAAAGATCAATCTCATTTTTAAATGAACTAAAATCATTTGGCAAAGATGAATATCATGTTTTCTACTCTGAAAGTATAGGTAGTCAAATTGAATTAGAAGAATTTCCTTCCAATTTTCATTTTTACTATTTTGAAAAAAGTCCAGCATCATTAAAAACAAGGCGAAAGACGATTTCTAAATTTAATAAACTTGAAAAAATTTTAAAGCCAGATATTGCATTTTCGTTTGTTGGACCTGCCTATTGGAAACCAAAATTCACAACACATTTAGTTGGTTTTGGCATTCCACACATAGTTTATAACGATTACAGCTATGTTAGAAACCTCTCGTTAAAAACAAAATTGGAAATGGTTTATAAGAAATTTTGGACTAAATACGAAGCTGACCATTTTGTAGTGCAAACAGAGGATGTAAAAGAAAAATTAGCCAAAAATCTTTCAATACCTGAAAAAAAAATTTATATTGTAACAAATGGCATTGGTATCCAATACAAAAATACTCAAATAAAAAAAGTAAAGAATGATACAAAAAAATTATTACTAATTAGTAGATATAGGCCTAGCAAGAATTTTGAAATCATTAATGATGTAATTGAACATTTAAAAAAGAAATCAATAAAAGTAGAATTTCATGTGACAATTGAAGATATAGACTTTAATCGTTTATTTGCATCAAATCAAGACTGGGTTATAAATCATGGACCAATAAAATCTAAAGATTGTCCAGAATTATATAATCAATGCGATGCTATGTTTTTGCCAACTCAGTTGGAATGTTTTTCGGCCTCCTATCCGGAAGCAATGAAAATGGAAAGACCGATTCTCACATCAGACCTGTCATTTGCCCATACAGTTTGTGGTGATGCAGCCTTGTATTTTGATAATTCAAATGCAAAAGATATTGCTGAGAAGATTGAAATGCTCTTTCTTGACAATGGAATTTATTCAAAGCTTGTAGAAAATGGAAAGGAAAGGCTTAAAGTCTTTCAAAGCTCAAAGGAGCAAGCTGAATCATATATCAAAATTTGCGGAGAAATTATAAATAAAGAGCGAATATAATCATAAAGAGAATTCATAATTAACCGAAGTTAATCATGTATAAACTAAGGCAACAAATAAAGAGATATGGAATTATCGGAATATTAAATCTCTCAATCAATTATTTGAGGACAAAATTACTATTTCCTCAAGCCAAAATAATACGATTTCCATTCGAAATTAGAGGAAAAAGTCAAGTAGAAATAGGTGCTAAATTTGTTACTGGAGTTGGATGTCGATTGGAAGTAGTTTCTGAAGATTTTTTCGCAAAAAAAAAGAAGATCATTATCGGTAATAATGTACAAATTAACGATAATGTACATATTGCTGCTGCAAAAAACATCACAATAAAAGATAATGTACTTATTGCAAGCAAGGTATTCATATCTGATCATAATCATGGCAAATATTCAGGAGACAATCCTGATTCGCCCAATAGTATTCCAATTGAACGCCCAATTGTAGCATCAGAAATATTAATTGAAGAAAATGTTTGGATTGGTGAATTTGTCTCAATTCTGCCAGGTGTTACAATTGGAAAAGGATCCATTATAGGCACCATGTCAGTAGTTACTAAGAATATTCCTGAATACAGTATCGCAGTTGGTAGTCCAGCAAAGGTCGTCAAAAATTATAATTTTGAGACCCAAAAGTGGGAAAAGGTCTAACATTCATTTTATCTTTGTAATATAATTCCAAATAAGGACTTCTTATTATTAACTATCTTAATTTAATAATAATAAACTAATAAAAGATTTTAATGAGACTTCAATTAACTGCTACAATAGTTACTTTCAAAAATGAATTACCAGTCTTATTTAAGACAATTGAAAGTTTTTTAGATACAACTCTAGAGGTGAAACTTTTTATTGTTGACAATTCCCCTACACAGGAATTAAAAAAATTGTGCAATAACAATCGAATTGAATATATATATTCAGGAAGTAATAATGGTTTTGGTTTTGGTCATAATCTTATAATACGACAAAATGATTTATTAGGCAAATATCACTTAATCCTAAATCCTGATATTGTAATACCTCCTGGTACACTTGAAGAATTATATAGTTATTACGAGGCTAATCCAAACATAGGAATTTTGATGCCAAGAATACTTTTTCCAGATAAAACAATACAATACTTGCCAAAAATCTTACCTAGTCCTATAAATTTGTTAGTTAGATTTGTTCCTATTTTATCCCTTTTATTTAAAATAAAAGCGAATAATTATGTTTTAAAAAACGCAAATTACGCTGAACCTTTTCGAATTTCAGTGGCATCAGGTTGTTTTATGTTAGTAAAGGCAGACCTGTTTAAAGAAAATATCTTTGATGAACGATTTTTTATGTATTTCGAAGATTTTGATTTATCTCGAAGAATTGGTGAAAATTATGAATTGATCTTGCATCCTAATACTCATGTTTTTCATGATTATGGGCGAGGAGCACATCAAAGTATTATCCTTTTTAAAATATTTATTTTTTCACTTGTAAAGTACTTTAATAAGTGGGGATGGTTCTTTGATAACTATAAAAAACTAAAAAACAGAGAAATATTAAATCAGTTCAATGAAAAATAATATTGTAATTACTGGTGCCGAAAGTTTTATTGGCACTTATTTTAAAAATAACCTAGATAATTATAAAACAAAGGAAATTTGTTTAATTAAAAATAAAGTATTTGATATTAATTTTTCAAATACAAATGTAGTTTTTCACGTCGCTGCAATTGTACATCAGGATAAAACTATATCTGATGATATTTATTATAAAGTAAATTCAGATCTTGCTGTAGAAGTAGCTGAAAAAGCAAAAGTTGATGGAGTAAGACAATTTGTTTTCATGAGCACAGTCAAAGTGTACGGAGAGAATAATACAACAGAGGATCCTTGGACTGAAAATTCGGATTGTTTTCCAAAAGATGCATATGGAAAAAGCAAATTGGATGCAGAGAGGCGTTTAATGGCACTCAATGATGATAAATTTTTAGTCTCAATAGTTCGAACACCAGTAGTTTACGGTCCTTTTGTGAAGGGGAATATTCAAAGAATCGCAAAATTCGTTAAATTCAAAAAAATAATTCCCTTCAAAGGCATTAAAAATAAAAGAGCAATGGTTTATATAGGCAATCTCATCGCGTTAATTGATGAAATTATTAAACAACAAAAATCAGGAATTTTTCTGGCTGGAGATAGTAATATAATGAGTACCTCTGAATTAGTTGAATATATGATCAAATCATTAGATAATTCTAAATATTTTATCAAGTTTCCTATATCATTAAAATATCTTATTAAATTTTTAAAGCCAAATTTATATAATAGATTGTTTGGAAACCTAGTCATCAATAACTCAAAAACATTCGCCTTACTTGATTTCAAACCTCCTTTTGATGCAGAATATGGTATAAAAGAAGTTATCAAATCATTGTAAAAGAATATATTTTCTATTTAATATAAAAACTAATTTTGCATTCCATGATTGAATCACTAATATTTTTATCGTTGATTTTAATCTCCTTATTTGGAACTTTTATAATAAAAAAAATTGCTTTAAAAAGAAATATTGTTGATCTACCTAATGAAAGAAGCTCGCATACTATGCCAACTCCAAGAGGAGGTGGATTAGCAATTGTAATTGCCTGGTACATTGGAATAATTACCTTTTTTTTAATTGGAAAAATTGATGATTCATTATTTTATGCTCTATTAAGTGGTATATTTCTAGCTAGTGTAAGTGTATTAGATGATATTTATGACCTTTCTCCTAAAATCAGATTATTCTTTCAGTTTATCTCTGCAGGATTAGCTCTTTATTTTTTAGGAGGCATTAATTCTATTGACCTTGGTTTTATTGCTATTGATAATGGAGTTCTATTATCTGTATTTGCATTTTTAGCTATGGTTTGGTTTATAAATTTATATAATTTTTTGGATGGCATTGACGCCTATGCGTCAATGGAGGGAATAATTGTCGCTTTGGGTATTTATCTTTTAATATCAAACAGTTTAGCATTAGTTTTGGTATTTTCAATTTTGGGATTTCTTTATTGGAACTGGCCGAAAGCTAAAATTTTTATGGGGGATGTTGGAAGTACTCAAATTGGCTTTATTCTTGTAGTTTTAGGTATTTACTTTCATAATTCAAATGAGATTTCAATTTGGAACTGGCTTATATTTACCTCTCTTTTTTGGTTCGATGCCACACTTACATTATTCCGAAGATGGAGAAATAAAGAAAGAATAAGTGAAGCCCATAAAAAACATGCCTATCAGCGATTAAACCAGTATGGTTTTTCTCACTTAAAAATTAATGTATTGTCGTCTCTTATCAACTCATTTTTGATTATTATAGTTTTGATCAATAAATACTATGTTGAACTAAGTTCTTTCTACTTGTTAATCTTTATAGTGATTTCTTTATACATTATGTATAGAAAAATTGATAAATTATTCCCTTTTAAATCAGATTCATAAAAGCTTAATTCTATCTTGAATATATTGCCTTACTTGTATCTAAATTATCATCAATTAACTTAATATCAGCTATTTCTACTTCTGAATAGTTTTTAAGTGAATTAAGAAAAAATACTGGATTTTCAGTTTCTTCTCTAAATCTATATTTTACTTCGATTAATTTCCATTCATCTTCTAAACTTGTAATTTTTTTTGGTAAAAATGCTGGTGTATGATTTTTGTACTCATCAAGTACCCACCAGCCTATTTGAAAAGGAATTCCCAAACCTTCCAACACTCTACATTTAAAACTAATTTTGTAAGTGTGGTTTGGGTAATATAAAATTGATCTACCTGCATATTTTAATGACCAATCCCCTCCATTTCCATCTGTTCTTGAAACTCTTACTCCATTACCATAAGGAGTCTTAATTAATTTAATAGTTGTAGAGTCAGCATTTTTGTTCCAAAACATCAATTGGTATTTAAAATCGCCATTATACAAAAGATTTTTTTCAGGTTCATGTTCAATATAATTGAAAACTTCAAACTTTTTATTCAATACTCTATTATGAAACATACTATCTGCTTCCTTAAGTTTAACTAGATTATCAACATCATTATTGGTATAAAAAACAATAGCACCAATATTGATAATAATAAATACGGCTAGTAATAGAATTGTTAAGTATTTTCCATTAATTAGAATTCTAATAAAAGTGAGTTTAGATAAAGAAAGATTTTTCAACAAGCAGGGTAATGAAAAAAATAGAATTGTTAATATTATGTATAGAAGATCGGTAGGAGTAATGTTCGCAACTCTTACTTGACCAAATTTAGCAATAAATGGCCTTAAATCTTTCGTTTCAAAAATAATTTCTTTCTTTAATGAGTCTCCCATAAAAACAACCTCCCCATCTTTACTCAAATTAAAATCTTCATTATTTTCTATAAAATATGAAAGAGTGTTTTTTGAAAAGATTGTTTTAGAACCTGAAATAAATAACTCAACCTGCTCAATTTGCTGAATATTAGTTAAATCAAGATCTCCAAAGCTAACTATCAAATTAGAATAAGTATATCTCAAAGGTAACTTTGCCTCAACTTCCTTAATTAAACCATTATTCTTAGTTATTGTTGGCAATTTTTGCCGTGGTGAAAGTGAATTCCATGTAAGATTATAATATATTTGCACAGAATCTCTTGAAGCGGACTTGTATTTCAATTTTATTTTAACAGAATCCTCTGTTTTATCCTCCATTTTAAGTCCGAAGTAGAGATGTAAAAAGTAAAAAACTAACAGTATTGGAATATAAATAAAAAAAATTTTTAGCGTCATAAAAGTTAATATATGATATCCACAAAAAATGCGTTTTGGAAAACACAAATATATAATAAATACCTAATCACCTTTGTCTTCTCTATTATTAATGCATTTTTTAATTTTTACTTTTTTCGAAGTGCATTAAAAAATCTTGGAGAGGAATCATTTTACTATTATGCATACTCAAGAAGAATTATTGCTTTTGTTAGCCCAATTTTAATAATGGGGATTGGCGTAGGTCTACCCAGATACATGGGGGTATATTTTAAATATAAAAGAGATACTTCAATACTTCTTAGTTCTAGTTTAGTAATTGTTTCCATCATGGCTATTGTATGGGGAATGTTTAATTTGACCTTTAATGAATTTATGACATCAATAATATGGGGAAAGGTTTCTAAGTTCACGCTTTCACTAAATCTATCAATTAGCCTGTTCTTATTTTCTTTTTGCCTTTGGGGTATAATCCATTCCTATTTTAGAGGTAAAATAATGGTAGTAACTTCCGGGATTTTATTATTAATCGTCGAATCATTTATCCCTTTTTTAGGTTTTTATTTTATTAATTCTTTAAACATCATATATTATTTTATCTCTACTTCATTAATCGGATTTGCGGTAGTTATGCTAATCATATTATTTAAAAAGAAATTTGTTTTTCCATCCTACACTGTTATTATTAAATTGCTAAAATATGGAATTAGAAGAATACCCGGTGATTTAGCTTTTTCGTTATTAGTGTTTCTTCCTTCATTTTTTGCCATAACACTCTTAAATATTGAATATGCCGGAATTATTAGTTTTGCAGGAGCAATTCTTACTTTATCAGCATTACCTGCTTCAGCTATTTCGTTTAATATCCTTTCCAGATCAGCTTTCTTGTTTCTAAATAACAAAAAACTTTTAAAAAATGAAGTAAAGAAAATATTAATCGTCGGTATTTTATATGGAATAATTACATATACCTTTTTTAAGTTTATGTTAGTTGATCTAATTACATGGTTTATGGATCCTGCATTATTAAAATATATAGAAATAATGGAATATTTTTTAATTGCAATACCTGCTTATGTTATTTTCATATTGTTAAGAAGTGTAATAGATGGAACTAAAATAAAAGCCTATAACTCAAGAAATTTGTTAATCAGTTTAATCGTTTTTTTAACATTTGCACTAATAGCAATATTATATCATTCGGTTAATACAATTATATTTGGTATTATTGCGGCTTATTTTTCTTTGGGTTTATTAAGTTTAATTAGGGTTTATAAAATTTTTAAAGAATGACATATCTACTAATTATAGTTAATTTAATTAGTCTTGGGTATTTATTAATAAGATCTATCAATGATTTTGGTAAACTTAATTATTTCCTGATTTTTGCTACCTTCAATTTTCTTTATGGATTTGCCATACCTTTTGAAATAGTAATATTTAACAAACCATCTGTTATCCAAGGTCATTTATTGACTGTTAATCAAATGGAGTTAATTTTATTCTTAAGCACAATAAGTAATATTGGATTTTATTTAGGATTGCTTTTAACTTGCAAAGTAAAAAGAACAAATTATAATAACAGTAATAATTATAAGCAACCTCTGTCAATTTTTTTAATTTTTATTTTCACACTAGTTTTTCTTTTGACTTATAATAGAGAAGCGTTATTACAATCATTTAAATCTTATTCAGGTAATGCTGTCTCAACCTATAGCAATTCAATATATGCTTACACAAAAGAGATTTTGTTTGTAACCCTAACAATTATAATCTTATTCTTTTTACAAAAAAAGGATAAGAGGAGTTTAGTTTCTGTTCTTTTAACCGTCATCCTTATTCTTGCAGGCTTTTTCACAAAAGATAAGAATCCAATACTTATGGCATCAATTCCTTGGTTTTGGTTAGGCCTGACCTATCTATACAAAAAGTTTAGTTACAGAAAGTGGTTGATTCTTGCATTCTTTTTATTAGGAATAGCTATTATTCCAATATTTAATTCATTATTTGGGATTTCAAGAATGAAAGATGATGCTGATATTATGTATGCTTTTGATAAATATGGCTTTTTTGGATTATTTGAAAGTAAAGATGTGATGACCAGCCTAATTGATATTACAGAGTTAAATAGTCACATTTTAGGAAAGACCTATGGTTCAGCCTTTGTTAATTGGATTCCAAAGGGTGTTTGGCCACAAAGACCTGAAACATTAGCCGAATCATATGCAAAATATAGATTAAAAGACAACTGGGAACCTGGCAAAGGAATGGGGTTTAGTTTATTAGCAGAAGCCTATCTTAATTTTGGTGTATATGGTGCTTTTATTCAATATTTTTTCATGGGTCTACTATTTGGCTTTCTAAGGAAATTAACCGCTAATATCTTTATAGGATATGAAACATATGCTGATTTACTATTTTTTATCTGGGCTTTTAATGAGTTGGTTTTAATGCATCGAGGGCAATTCAATATGCCTTCTTCATATATCAGATTTTTTCTTCCATTATTTGTATTCTATTTAATATTTGATAAACATAAAATCCTTTCTTATTTAATAAAATGGAAAAACTAAAAATTGCATGGATTCATAATTTCTCAATAAACATTAAAAATGCATCCGGAGTTTTTATGTATCAATTATATGATAATCTAAAAAATAAGAAAGAAATTGAAATTGAATTAATTAATATAGGAACTATTCTAAATCCATTCATTTTCGCACTTAAATATTTTAAACATCGTAAGGCAATTAAGAAATTTGATATTGTACATGCGCAGTATGGTTCTGGTACTGGTTTTTTCGTGTCATTGCTGAATCATAATAAGGTGCTAAGTTTACGAGGTTCAGACTGGTATGTATCTCCTTATAATTCTCTAAAAGAGAGGTTATACTATAAACTTGGGAATTTGTTAACAAAATTATCAATAAAGAAGTTTAATCAAATAATTGTAATGTCCGAAAGAATGAAGTATGAAATTTGCAAAAAATATCCCAAAACAAAAACCATAGTAATACCTGATGGTCTAAATCTTTCTAAGTTTTATCCAATCCAAAACAAATCAAATGAAAAATATCGTATCTTATTTTCGTCAGTTACAAGGGGGAACAAGGTAAAACGATATG
This sequence comes from Bacteroidales bacterium, assembly GCA_050296515.1. Taxonomy (GTDB): domain Bacteria; phylum Bacteroidota; class Bacteroidia; order Bacteroidales; family NBLH01; genus NBLH01. Next base: position 121,052 of record JBNKRJ010000091.1, read on the forward strand.
AGCTTGCAGAGGCAGCATACGACATATTTCATAAGAGATATCCAAATTCAGAATTAGTGTTTATGACAGACATTCCTCACAGTGATGTTAACATGTTTATCAATTCATGTAATGTAGTTTTATTAACCTCGACTCATGAGGGATGGCCAAACATAATCAAAGAAGCATTGGCATGTAACATACCTTTTGTAAGCACAGATGTAAGTGATTTAAAAAAGATCGCAAATGAAACAGACAGTTGTTTTATATGTGAACCCAATGAAGATAGTTTGGCTGAAGGTTTGGAAAAAGCATTTTTAAATAATAAGAAGGATCCTATGCTTCGAGAAATAGCCAAGAAATTTGAAATTGGTAAAATCTCTGAAAGACTTGTCGATTTGTATAAAAAACTATCTTAATTATATTCATCTGTAAAAATGTATAAAGTAAGTATAACAATACCTGCGCGAAATGAGGAAAACTATATTGAAAAATGTTTACAATCAATTGTTGATTGTACTTATCCTAAAGATCTGCTGCAAGTATTTGTCTGTGACGGCTTAAGCACAGATAGTACTCGGGAAAAGGTTTTAGAATACGAAAAAAAATATCCTTACATAAAATTATTAATCAATAAGAAAAAAACAACTCCATATGCTTTAAACATAGGTTTAAAGGCATCAAATTCAGACTTTAAAATTATCTTAGGTGCCCATTCCGAAATAGCTCCAAACTTTATTACAGAAAATGTTAATGCTTTTAACAACATAAACAATGAAAAATTAGCCTGCGTTGGAGGTCTGGTTCAAAATATATATGAAAATGAAGAAGCAATGATAATAGGGGCTGCTATGTCTTCTAAGTTTGGTGTAGGAAACGCACATTATCGAACAGGAAAGAATTCAGGTTTTGTAGATACCGTATTATTTGGAGCATACAAATCGGAAATTTTTGAGCAAATTGGCTATTTTGATGAATCACTTACTAGGAATCAGGATGATGAATACAACTATCGATTACTGAAAAACGGGTACAAAATTTTCCTTTCAAACAAAATTAAATCTAAATATCATGTGAGATCATCATATGCGAAACTTTTCAAACAATTTTACCAATATGGTTATTGGAAAGTTATAGTAAATAAAAAGTACAAAAGTATTACAACTTTGCGACAAATTGCACCATTGCTATTTATATTATTCTTAACACTAGGCCCATTTTTTTCTTTTATTCATATTCTTTTTGCATATTTATATATATTAGGCTTGGCATTATATTTTGGCATGGCATTTTTTGTAGCAGCCAAATCACAAATAAATACAAAAAATAAGATGAAAATGCTAAAAGCTTTTTTAATTTTGCATCTTTCATATGGCTTTGGCTACTTAATTTCGATAAAAGACCTATTTTTTTATCGGAATTTTAAAACTGATAAAAATATTGAATTAACAAGATGATGGAAGTACCTTTTTCCCCTCCAAGAATAGATGATAAAATTATTACAGAAGTTTCTGATGCGCTGAAATCTGGATGGATTACAACAGGCCCTAAAACAAGACTATTTGAACAAAAATTAGGTGAATTTTTAGGCAACCCAAATATCTTGGCTCTTAGCTCTGCTACTGCAGGATTAGAACTTGTATTAAAGTGGTTTGGTGTGAATGATGGAGACGAGGTTATCGTTCCTGTTTATACTTATTGCGCAACAGCAAATGTAGTTGAACATTGTGGTGCAAAAGTTGTCTTTTGTGATGTTAAATCCGATGATTTTAATATAAATACAGAATTATTAAAAGATTTAATCACTGAAAAAACAAAAGCAATAATACCCGTTGATTTTGGTGGATATCCAGCAGACTACAAGGAACTTTATGAATTAGTTGAAGATATAGAAGTCAAAAAATTATTCCATCCAAACAACGAAATACAATCAAAACTTGGTCGTATACTATTATTATCAGATTCGGCTCATTCTTTAGGTGCTAGTTATAGAGGCCTGAGAGTTGGAAATGTTGCGGACATCTCAGTATTCTCTTTTCATGCTGTTAAAAATCTTACCACATCAGAAGGAGGGGCAGTTGCATGCAATTTGCCAGTTCCATTTGATAATGCAGAGGTTTATGATTTTTTTAGAACTTATTCCTTGCATGGGCAATCTAAGGATGCTTTTGCTAAATACAACAATTATTCATGGAGATATGATGTAAAGTACCCTGGTTTTAAAGCCAATATGACAGATATTTTAGCCGCAATTGGGTTAGTAGAAATTCAGCGTTATGAGAAAGATACCCTTATTAAATACAAACAAATTTTTCATAAATACGACAAATATTTGTCAAACTATAAATGGGCACAACTACCTATATCTCAATCACCTACAAAAGAATCATCATATCACGTATATGCTCTTCGGATTCTCGGAATAAATGAATCCTTACGGGATCTAATTATTCGTAAAATAAAATCGAAAGGAGTATCTGTTAATGTGCATTTTATACCTATTCCAAAATTCTCATACTATAAAGAAAAAGGTTATAATATAGATGATTTTCCTATTGCAAATGATAATTATGCAAGAGAAATTAGCTTACCTGCATTTTATGATATCACAGACAAACAGATTGAGTATGTTCTAGAAACTCTTGTTTGGGCAGTTGAAAACAGTTTATAGACATAGAAAACTAAAATAGCAAAAGTTAAATCATGCAAATTAATAATTAAAGATTATTAAAGTATTAAAATTGATAAATAAGCTGGTAATGTTATATTGAAATATTCAAACAAAATTGGTCATACTTGCTATGCTAATAGTAAATACATAAAAAAAAAGCGAAAAATTATAAAACAAACATCCTTGATTAGAACACTAGATATTATATTTTCACTAACTGCATTAATGATTCTATCTCCATTATTTTTAATTCTATCTATAACAATTATTATTGAAAGTAAAGGAGGAATATTTTACACCCAAAAAAGAGTTGGGCAGTATAATCACGACTTTAACTTATTTAAATTTCGCTCAATGTACATAAATTCAGACACCAAAGGTTTACTTACAATTGGGAAAAAAGATGCAAGAATAACTAACTCCGGTTACTTCTTAAGAAAATATAAGCTAGATGAACTGCCTCAATTAATCAATGTATTAAAGGGAGATATGAGTATTGTAGGACCAAGACCAGAAGTTAGAAAATATGTTGAACTATATACCAATAAACAAAAACAGATATTAAAGTTAAAACCTGGTATAACAGACCTTGCTTCCATCAGTTATATTAACGAAAGTGAAATTCTTTCAAAATCTGATGAACCAGAACAATTATATATAAATGAAATTATGCCTGCAAAAATTGAACTTAATATGGCATACATTAATAACAAAAATCTTAAAAATTATTTTAAAATAGTTTTTCAAACAGTAATTAAAGTCTTAATTAATAAATGAATAATGGAGTATCAAAATACAGGGGCAAGATTTCATTTTTAAATTATTGGTTTCTTTTATTATTCATTTTTTGGTTACCGTTAAAAGATGACTTTTTGCCAACAATTCTTGCTCTCTGGATATTTACATGGTTATTAGAGGGTAATTATAAGAACCGTTTCAAAGGATTTTTGCAAAGCAAATATCATTATTTGGGCTTTTTTCTATATTTTCTCTTAACGCTACTATTTGTGCCTAGGGCTAATGATTTTGCATATGGAATATTCACTGTTCAAGAAAAGCTATCAATAGTATTTTTTCCCATAATACTTCTAGGTTCAAATCAAAAAGTCAAAAGCAACACAATAACCATTTTAAAGATTTTTATTTTAGGAAATTTGATAGCTTCAGTTTATTGTCTTACAGATGCTTTTCTTAATAGCTTATTAATAGAGAACGGTAGGTATGTTTTCAATCACAATATTTTACCTCAGAGCAATGGCTATTCGTTTTTTGAAGCTGTTAATCTTAGATACAGTCAATTTGCTTATACCGTGTTTTCCAAATTTAAACACCCATCCTATTTTGCCATGTTCATCATTTTCTCAATAATAATAATTGTTGATTTTTTGAGAAAAGGAATATTAACAAAACGATGGTTAAGGGCTTTATCTATTGCAATTATTTTGTTCTTTATTTTCATATTATACTTGCTTCAGTCAAGAGCTGCATTTATAACTTTGGGATTTATCTTACCATTAATCCCTATTATCGAACTAATGAAGAAGTTAAAAAAGAGATTAATATTCTTAGCAATTGCTCTGATAGTCTCTGCTATAACCCTTATTTCTACAAGTAGGAAAATGAAAGGTAATCTTTCTAATCTGAAAACTTTTCTAAAATCAGAAAACAAAATCGAACTGTTAAAATCGGACACAAGATTCCAACTTTGGTATACTTCTGTTAAAGTAATTGAAGAAAACTTCTGGTGGGGTACCTCGCCGGCTAATCTTACTGACGAACTGGTTAAAAAATATAATACATTAGGATTTAAGAGTGCTTATGACGATCACTTAAACTCTCACAACCAATACCTTGAATCCTTTGCAGGACTCGGAATATTCGGATTTTTGGCACTCATGTATATAATTGTGTATACTTTTATAATAAGCATAAAAAAGAAACATTACTTACTGTTTTTCCTAATGGTTATTCTTTCTATTAATTTTTTGTTTGAATCCATGCTGAACCGAATGGCTGGTGTTCTATTCATGATGTTTTTCATAAGTCTTTTTGTTTTCACAAAGAATGATAATGAAAATGCTGAATTAAAAGATGGGCTTGTTGAAAACAAATAGTAATCGTATTTCGTTCTTTAACACTCCGTCAAAGAAAAGTTCAAACCCATAAAAATCCAGCTAATATCTGTCATTTTAGCATTACTTTTAGGCAATTTTGAACTAAAAATGCTCTTTTGATGAAAAAGCATAATTTAATTAATCTTTAAATATGTTGTAATGATTATTTTTATTATGCGGTTCCATCTGACAATAAAAAACAATAAAAAATAACAGATGAAAAACTACAAATTCGCAATAATTGGATGCGGACGAATTGCCCAGCGACATGCACAACATATTAAAAACAACGGAATACTTGCTGCCGTTTGCGATCCTAAACACGACAGAGCTGATGCTTTAGGCTCTGAATATCAAGCTAATATATATTACGATTACGAGGAACTTTTAGCTAAGGAAAAAGATATTGATGTTATCTCAATTTGCTCTCCTAATGGTTTACATGCAGAACAAACAATAAAAGCACTAAGAGCAGGTTTTAATGTTCTATGCGAAAAACCTATGGCTCTTTCAGTTGCAGATGCTGGTCAAATGATTTCAGAATCTTTACGAGCGAATAAACTTCTTTTTATTGTAAAGCAAAACCGCTTTAACCCACCTGTTGTTGAAGTAAAAAAAATCATTGATGAAGGTAGACTTGGTAAAATATACAGTGCCCAGTTAAACTGTTTCTGGAATAGAAATGAAGAATACTATAAAGGCTCAGACTGGAAAGGAACCTTAAAACTTGATGGAGGAACTCTTTTCACCCAGTTTAGTCACTTTGTTGATTTGCTTTATTGGTTAGTTGGTGATGTTAAAGCAGTAAAGGCAAAAGTCGGGAATTATGGTCATCAGGGAATAATTGAGTTTGAAGATACCGGGGCAGTTTCTCTTGAATTTTATAATGGAGCAGTTGGCACAATTAATTACAGTGTAAATAGTTACGGTAAAAACATGGAAGGTTCCATCACAATTTTTGCCGAAAACGGTACAGTTAAAATCGGTGGACAATACCTAAATGAACTTGAATATCAACATTTTAACGACTTCGAAATTTCAAATCTTCCTCCTGGGAATCCTCCAAATGAGTACGGTCAATACAAAGGATCCATGTCAAACCACGACAAAGTCTATGAAAATGTAATCGACGTGCTAAATAACAAAGGCGTTATTGCAACAAATGCTTTTGAAGGAATGAAAACCGTTGAGATTATTGAAAAAATCTACACAGAAGCTAAAAAAGCTTAATCATATAAAAATAAAAGCTGTATGCCAATAAGTAGCTTATTGACATACAACTAACAACTAATTACTTACAACTATTATATGCAACCGACAATATACAAATGTCAAATTCGTGATGTAAAGTTTGGGAAAAACGTTAAAATCGTAGAGCCCTCTAATATTTATGAAGTTGAATTAGGCGACAATTGCTTCGTAGGTCCATTTGTTGAAATTCAAAAAGGAGTAAAAATTGGTGATAACACACGTATTCAGTCTCATGCGTTTATTTGTGAGCTGGTAACAATTGGTAGCAACTGTTTTATTTCTCATGGAGCTATGTTTATAAATGATACCTTTACAAATGGTGGACCTGCAGGTGGCGATCAATCAAAATGGAAATCGACTAAAATAGGCAACAAAGTATCCATCGGAACAAATTCAACTATTCTTCCGGTATCCATATGTAACAATGTGGTTATTGGAGCTGGTTCGGTTGTAACCAAAGATATCACAGAACCAGGTATTTATGCCGGTAATCCAGCAAAAAAAATTAAAGATTTAGAAAAAAATAACTAACATCCAATTTCCTTTAAACTAATTTCAAATAGAATGAATGTACCTTTCGTTGATCTAAAAATTCAATATACCTTATTAAAAAAAGATATTGATGCAGCTATCCAATCGGTTATTGAGAGAACCGCTTTTATTAAAGGAGAAGAAGTTGCTCAGTTTGAGCAAAACTTTGCGAATAAATATGGTGTCAAAAATTGTATTGGAGTAGCAAACGGCACAGACGCTTTATACATTGCTATGAAACAATTAGGAATTGGACATGGTGATGAAGTAATCACTGTTGCCAATTCATGGATTTCAACAGCAGAAACCATTGTGCAAACTGGAGCAAAACCAGTTTTTGTTGATATTGATGAGTTTTCTACAATTGACGTCACCAAAATTCAAGAAAAAATTAATGAAAATACCATAGCAATTATCCCGGTTCATTTATATGGTCAACCATGTGATATGAAAACGATAAAGGAAATTGCTGACAAATATAACCTTTACCTGATTGAAGACTGTGCCCAGGCTCACTTTGCTGAATTCGAAGGTAAAAAGGTTGGAACCTTTGGAGATGTCGCCACATTTAGTTTTTACCCCGGCAAAAACCTTGGTGCATATGGTGACGCAGGTGCTATTATTACAAATGATGATGAACTGGCAGAAAAAATGCGAATGTATGCTAATCATGGAGCATTAAAAAAACATGTACATAAGATTGATGGAATCAATAGCAGGCTAGACACAATACAAGCAGCAATTTTAAACGTTAAGCTACCATACATAAACCAATGGAATGAAATGCGTTTAAAAAATGCACGATACTATGATGACATTTTAGATGAAATTGGGGATATAATAATTCCACCTGTTAGAGAAGGTGTTACACACATTTATCATGTTTATTCAATCAGAACATCACAAAGAGATGAATTGATGAACCACTTAAACAAAAATAATATTGGTACCGCCATACACTATCCAGTTGCATTGCCTTTTATGGAAACATTCAGTAGTTTAAATCACAAGCAGAATGATTTTCCTATAGCAGCAAAGTTTCAGGATGAAATTTTATCATTACCAATGTATCCGGAACTAAAAATAGACATGATGAATTATGTGGCTGCAGTAATTAAAGATTTTTTCAGATAGAACGAACATTATTTAATTGCAAAACCCATTTCCACAGCAGATAAAGCTTGGAAATGGGTTTTCTTTATTATATTGGCTTAGTCTTAAAATGTAAAAAATGAAGGTTGTAACAGTATTAGGTGCACGTCCACAATTCATAAAAGCAGCAACAGTAAGTAGAATGTTAGAAAAAACTGAAGGTGTTAATGAAGTAATTATTCATACAGGACAACATTTTGATGAAAATATGAGTGAGATATTTTTCACTCAAATGCAAATACCAAAACCTCACTACAACCTGAATATCAACTCATTATCTCACGGAGCAATGACTGGACGAATGATTGAGAAGATCGAAGCTGTTTTATTAAAGGAAAACCCTGATTGGGTTCTAGTATATGGTGATACCAACTCTACAATTGCCGGAAGTCTGGCAGCAAAAAAATTACATATTAAAGTTGCTCATGTAGAAGCAGGATTAAGATCCTTTAACATAAAAATGCCTGAAGAAGTAAACAGAATTTTAACAGATAGAATAAGTGACCTATTATTCTGCCCTACTGAAACAGCCGTTGAAAATTTGCAAAAAGAAGGCTTCGAAAACTTCAATGCAGAAATAGTTAAGTGTGGAGATGTAATGCTTGATGCTTCAATTTTTTATCTCAACTTATCCAAGCAACCTGATTTCGTTTTACCAAAAAAATTTGTATTAGCAACCATCCATCGGCCTGAAAATACTGACGTAGAAGAGCGTCTTTTAAGCATCTTTAGTGCCTTTGAAACAATCAGTAAACAAATTCCAATAATCTTACCTTTGCATCCTAGAACAAAAAAGTACTTAAACCAATATGGTTATAAGTTTGAGAGCACAAATATTATATTCGTCTCTCCGGTGGGTTATCTTGAAATGGTTCACTTGCTTACCAAATGTTCAGCAGTTTTAACAGATAGTGGGGGCTTACAAAAAGAAGCATTTTTTTTTAAAAAACCAGGCTTAACTCTCCGAGATGAATCGGAATGGGTAGAATTGGAAAAAAATGGATTTAACAGGGTCTGCGGAGCTGATTACGATAAAATTGTCAATTCCTATAATGAAATTAAAGAAGCTATGTTTGATTATAATATTAATCTTTACGGGAAAGGGAATGCTTCACAAATAATAGTCGATAAGTTGCTAGAAATAAACTAGTTACCTGCAATATTTTTTTAAATTATCCTGGCTTTCAATATCACCAAGTTTTGCAGCATAAGTCCATGCAGCACATGCTTTTTTCATTTCACCAGCAAGTTTATGAGCCTGGGCCTTTTTCTTATAAACTTCTATATTTTTTGGATCCAGATCAAGGGCCATTGAATAATCCTTAATTGCGTATTTGTAGGTTTTTGTTGCCATATAAGAATTAGCTCTTCCAATAAAATAATCAGGCTTTGAAGGATCTGATTTTATTAATTTCCCATAAGTACTAATAGCACTCAAAAAATCTCCATCCATTGAACTAATTTCAGCGTATAATAGTTGAGCCTGATTATCAGAAGGATAATATGTTCTGTAATATTCAATATCTTTTAAAGCATTTTCAAAATCACCGCTTCTTAAATAGGCTTCTGCCCTACCCAGGTATGCTGGCAGACTTACTGAATCATCTCTCAGGATTTCATTGTATTTTACAACAGCTTTCTTTGCCTTTCCTAATTTGGTGAAACAGCCTGCCTCAAAACACTGATAATCTACAGTGTTCGGCTCCAGCTCAATTGCTTTTTCAATAGTCGAAAGGGCTTTTGAATAATCTTTATTTTGATAAAGAAGTTTAGCTTTTAGATAATATCCCTTATCGCTTCTACTATATCTGCTTAAAAGCTCATCCAGTCTTTCATTTGCCTCCTCATACTTTCCGGATTTAATGGCATATATAGCATTATTTAACAGAACTTCTTTTTTTGAATACCTATCATTTTCCCATAGCTTTTTCCATTCTTCTGATTGTTTAAAGTTCTGGAATTCAGGAAACGATTTTATAACTGGCTCTGGATATTTATTTGTCGATTGCAAATAATTTTCCAATTGCTCAAAAGCAAGTTCATTCTTTCCCAAACCGGCATTTGCTCTGGCTAGCATTAATGGAATATCATCATGGTACCTTTCCTTCAATTTATTTAATTCATTAATTGCCGTAGTAAAATTCTTTGTTTCAATGCTCAACTTCGCATTTAAAAAAGTTGCTCGTTTATCATCCGGAAACTCAATTAAATAAGATTTGATATATTGAGTAGCCTCAATAAAACTATTATTATCAGCAGCTATTTTTGCTTTTAAATATAAATTTCCCTGAGAAAAAAGATTCAGGGGAAATGCAAGTAATAATATGACAATTAATCTGTTAAGTTTCATAACAACAATATTTTTATTTTCCGGAAGGAGTATTCCCATCTCCCGTAAAAACATGTATAAAACCCGATAGTGATCTAACTTCTACTCCAAATATCCTTTGCTCCCATACATCGCAAACATAATAATAAACCCCACTTGGAACAACTTGTTTGGTCATCATATTTCTGCCATCCCAATTAATATCAGGATCATCAGTTTTATAAATCAACCCACCCCATCGGCTATAAATTTTTATTTCTACTTTTTCTACCGCCTGATAAGGATAGGGCTTAAATAAGTCATTTATTCCATCGCCATTAGGAGTAAACGTATTTGGCAGAGAATAATAAGAGCAATTGTCCGCACACACACTCATATTCCTGTTGCTTTCATTATTAAATGAATCAATTGCAGTAACAACATAACATCCTGCAAGAACACTTTGCGGATAATGTATGTATGTTGTATCATTAGGATTATCAATTTTATCAATTAGCTCAAATTGACCATTAGGATCAGCTGTGTAATAAATATTATAACTCAACACATCATTTGCACATGAATGATTTGGATTTGTCCAAACCAGTTCATTCCTCAGGCTATCACAATTATTTACTACAGTAAGTTGTGGAGGACAAGATGGTACAGTGTCAAGAGGAATTGCACAAGCTTCTTGAGAAAAATTAACCAAAGGGCCTGGAATTTCATCAATACCGTATTTACCAAGGCTTTCAACTTTGTAACAATAGGTCAATCCATTAGTTAAGCCCTTATCAACATAGATTTTTGAATTGGTATATGCAATGGTATCAAACTCCGTATCGGGCAACGTTCGGCGGTAGATGATGTATTGATAATTCTCCCAGGGAACATTTTCACCAAGCTCAAGTTCAATCTCATTATCTCTAGGGTGCAAAGTTAAAAACAGGCTAGCAGCTTTTCCAGGTACACCTATAATTGTCCAAGCACCTGAATTTTGATCTTGATTATACAGCCCCATTTTATAAATACGAGGTTTTTCCAGGGTATTATAATTGGTATCATTATAAGTAGTAGTATGCAAACCATTAATAATAACAGGATCAGTAAACGCGGTTCCGTTTAAATCATCAGAACGGAAAAGTTGATAACGATAAGGGCCTGGATTAGAAACTGAGTCAAAATCAAGAGGTTCTGTCCAGGCAACATGAATGGCTCCATTTTCCTGATCGGTTGTAGAAACACTTGCTTTAAGCATTAAGGGTACGCCACGCGTTAATTCAGAACAGGTTTCCTCTGAAGCATAACTTTCAGCTCCATCAGGATAGTAAGCCACAATTATATAACAATATTCAAAGCCCTGAACCAATCCTTCTCCATCATTATTATCTAAAAACTCGGAGTTATTTACGCCTTCAACCGAACCAATATAAGTATATTCCGTGTACTCAGGCACCCCTAGCTCACATTCCTCTGGTTTAAAATAAGCTCTTCTGTTTCTTCTATAAATATAGTAACCAGCTACTTCTGTACATCTTGAAGGATCCCACTTAACAAAAATGGAATTATTTGTTGCTTCAAGCTGAACATTTTCTGGTGCTGGTCCAACTACATGTATATTAACATTCTCATAATCAACAAGTATTTGATCAGGATTATTATCCTCTGCTTTAAATATAATTAAATAAGGTTGTTTTCTTACATGTGAACAATTTGTAACCCAACTAAATCTACCAACAGCGGTTCCAAGGGCAGTATCTCCATCAAAAGTAGCAGGATTAGAATCAAGCTGGTAAACACCACCGGTTGAAGAAAGAGCTATTTTTTCGCCTGGATCATCGGTTGCTACAACACTAAAATCAACTATGGAATCAGCTTCAACACATCGATCAGTCAAGTTCTCAATAACTGGTGGCTTATTGTCCGTTTCAACAACTTCTATCTGCATATCTCTAATAATACTTCCAATCTTCACTCCATTACGCCATTCTTCTATTTCCATTGCAACATTATAAATCCCAAGCTCTTCAGGATAGTTCCAAATTAAATCACCAGATATTGGATCTACCTTGAGCTCAACAGCAGCCTCTGGAAAACTATAATCTGCAATTGGTTCTGCATTATCCCCTAAACAGGTGGTAATTTTAAAAGAAAGACTATCTCCATCGGGATCATAAGCATTTGGGTTATGAACAAATATTTGTCCCTTTGCTGCTTTATCAATCGGAGCATTAAGCATTACAGGGGTATTATTAGCACCTAAATTAGGATTTATCTGGAGAATTGTTTTCACAGCAAACAAAATATTTACCGAATTAGGAATATTTCTTACTCCTTCATTTCTATTAGGATCCTCCATTGAAATTACATAAGTTCCAGCGCCTGGATAGGTATGTGTAACCACATATTTGTTTCTGTAATAAGTTGCATCAGAAAGAGTTATCTTTTCAATTCTTGGAACGGTAGCAAAAGTTCCATCACCAAAATGTATATCTAATTCATCCCTGTCTGCTGGAGCTCCAACAAGTGTATATGTTATAAGTGTAATGCGATATGTATAAGTACCTATTTGTTCGTATGTAATTTCGCCTGCTCTATTATGAGTAGCGTAAGCCTGATAATCAATCAATTGAAAAACAATTGACAAGATTAATACAAATATGAATTTTAGTTTTTGCATTATTTAAAACCTAATCTCTTGTTTTGTTTGCTTATTATTAAACTGCACTGCCTTTTGTTCTTCTTTAAAAACAAATATCAACAAATTTTTTTGATCAGGATACAGATCCATCATCAATGTATTTTGTATGTTAAAGATCTCACTTTTTACTTTGTAATCAAAATCATAATAAAGCCACATCGCCTGTTCTTTCACCTCGTGGTTTGTAAGTTTTAATAATGATTTGGTTTTATCTTTTCCATCTGCAACCAGCTTAAAATGCTCTGTAATATATTTTCCAATGACTTTTGAATAGTTTTTTTCCCATCGTCCTTCATGTAATTTTAAATCTTCACCATATTCCCCATTTAAAACCAAATCAAAATCATCTACAAAAATTTTAAAGAGTATTTTAAATTTTCTTTCATTCTCAAAGTATTCAATTGTGGTAAAAGAAATATGAACCGGATGTAAAATTTGTTTGTCCTTAGGTAATGACGCATTTGAAAACTTATTTGTTGCATTGAAGCCAGTTCCTGTGATGAATAATAACAAAATCAGACAAATAATCCCCCTCTTTTTCATATTACAAAACCAATGTTTCTATAGACAAAGTTACAAAATATTATTCTCCCATAGACCATTCGTTTATATTAGTGATAAAGTTAGACATTTTTATTCATTTAAATCAATCCGGAAATTGCTTTTTATATATACTTTTTTATTTACATATTTGCCAGCAAAATTAAAAAATTAACATGTCGCTATTCTTGATTTATCTTCAGCTTGGTTTTCAGCACATTATTGATATTGCAGCTTATGACCACATTTTGTTCATAGTAACTTTATGTGCTGTCTATCAATTTAAAGAATGGAAACGGGTTTTGATACTGGTCACCGCATTCACAATCGGGCACACCACTACGCTGGCATTGGCATCCTTAAACATTATAAGTATAAACGCTGACCTTGTAGAATTTTTGATCCCATTAACAATATTTATCACAGCAATGGCAAATATTGCCACTAAACAAATTGAATTTTCTGGAAAACTGCATAGGTTCAAATACTTAACTGCAATGATTTTTGGATTAATTCATGGTTTAGGGTTTTCAAACTACCTCAAAAGTATGCTTGGAAACGAAGAGAGCATTGTAAAACCACTTTTTGCATTCAATTTAGGATTAGAATTTGGCCAAATATTAGTAGTTTCAAGTATCCTAATACTTGCAACGCTCACTGTCGGCTATTTTAAATCACCCAAACGTGAGTGGACATTGGTTTTATCAGGAGCAGGATTGGGAATCTCTCTGATTTTAATGATAGAGCGATTAGGCAACATTTTATGATAAAAATTAATTCGAAAATTGTTTAATTATCATCTCCTTCAAAACTTTTGAAACCAACTCACTATCAACTGCTTCACCAATCTCTTTTTGCATAGAAGTCACACCCCTGTCAGTAAATCCGCATGGGTTCATAAAGCTAAAGTAGTTTAAATCAGTAGTAATATTCAAGGCAATTCCATGCATTGTAACTCTTCGACTACTGCGTATTCCTATAGCACAAATTTTCCGGCTTTTTGATTTGTCCTCAGCATCAAGCCAGATCCCCGCAGCCCCTTCAAGACGAGAAGATTTAATTGAGAATTCTTTAAGGGTATTTATCACAGCCTCTTCCAGTCTAAAAACAAATTCTCGGGTATTGATCTTGAATTCATCTAAATCAAAAATCGGATACACAACCTGCTGCCCGGGACCATGATAGGTGATATCTCCTCCCCTGTCAATATGAAACAATTCAATTCCCTTTTGTTCCAGTAATTGGTTATTAATCAACAGGTTGCTATCATTTCCATTTTGCCCGATAGTAAATACATGAGGATGATTAACAAATAGTAAATGATGTTCTCTATTTTTCTTTTCAGCCTTTTTGTTTTCTAAAAGCTGGTTAAACAATTCAAGCTGATAATCCCAGGCCTGTTTATATGGAACAAGGCCCAGGTTTTGGTAATTTATTTTATTCATTGCTGATTACAAGTCTCTGGTTGCAAATTTCTTGTAAACTGAAAAACCACAACAACCAGTAACAAATTTCTAAGTTCTAATTTCAAGTGTTTATTTTACATGCTTTTCTGCATGATAAGATGATCGAACAAGTGGTCCGCTTTCAACAAACCTAAATCCCATTTCTAAACCTCTTTTTTGATAATCAGCAAATACTTCAGGCTTAATATACTCAATTACCTCAAGATTTTTCCTGGTTGGTTGTAAATACTGACCAATAGTCATTACTTCACAATTAGCGGCCCTCAAATCTTCCATGGTTTCGAGAACTTCTTCCGGGGTTTCTCCAATACCAAGCATAATACCTGATTTTGAGCGAATTCCTGATTTAGCAATGTATTCAATCACCTTTAAGCTGACATCGTATTTTGCGCGACTTCGAACTTTCGGGGTCAATCTTCTTACTGTCTCCATATTGTGTGAAATCACATCGGGCTTAGCATCAATTACTTGCTGTACTAACTCCATATTCCCCTGGAAATCAGGAATTAAAACTTCTATCGTAGTTCCTGGGTTTAATGCTTTTACTTGTCTAATCGATTCTGCCCAAATTGAAGCTCCAAGATCTTCCAGATCATCTCTGTCAACCGATGTTACCACGCAATGTTTCAACTTTAATAATTGTATAGATTCTGCCAGTTTTCTGGGTTCTTCCATATTAACTGCACCAGGCTTTCCTGTTTTCACCGCACAAAATTTACAGGCGCGGGTGCAGACATCTCCCAAAATCATAAAAGTTGCTGTTCCTGCATCCCAGCATTCGCCCATGTTTGGGCAATCGCCACTGGTGCAAATTGTATGAAGCTTGTGCTCCCTAATTATGCCTTTTACTTCAGAAAAACTACTGCTCATTGGAAGACGAATTTTCAGCCAGTCTGGCTTCCGTCTTGTATTTATCTTTTTTTCCATATTAAACTTTAATTAAAAATGGGTGCGAAAATAATCCCATAAATTGATTTATCAAGAACTTTTATCTGGAATTAATTAAGAATCAAACCTGTTTTACAGGCTCCTTTTTCAAAAAACTTAATATCCCAAGCCGGTAAGAATCTAAACCAAAGCCACTTATACTACCAACACAACAAGGCGCTATTCGGGAAATATGTCTGAATTCTTCGCGCTTAAAAATATTTGAAATATGTACTTCAACCACCGGAACACCAATAGCAGAAATTGCATCTGCTATTGCAATTGATGTATGCGTATAAGCTGCAGCATTTAAAACAACCCCTGTATAATTTCCATCAGCATCATGAAGTTTTTCAATAATCGCTCCTTCATAATTTGATTGATAATAATCAATTTCAACATCCTTAAATTCGTCCTTTATTCTTTGATAATAACTGCCAAAGCTACTATCACCATAAATACCTGGCTCTCTTTTTCCAAGCAGGTTTAAATTTGGACCATTTATTATAAGTATCTTCATAACAATACAATGAATTTTTTTTTTGGCACAAAAGTATATAATATTTGATTGCTTTCATTGATGATAATTATCATGAAACCCATTAAATAAAATCATATTGAAATGAAAAGCTATTTAACAGATTTAAATTTCGTTTTTATAATATATTTGCACAGATAAAATCAAATGGCAGAAACAATGCTCTTCCAGAATGAGTTAAATGACTTCATATCATTTCTACAAATAGAAAAATCTTTGTCTGACAATTCAGTAAAGGCCTACACCGCAGATATTGAAAAGTTAATTAGTTTTCTTGAAAGTTTTCATAATTCAATTTCGCTTAAATCAATACAATTATCTCATTTAAAGGAATTTATAGAATACTTAAATCAGTTTGGAATTGCAGTCCGCTCGCAAGCTCGTATTATTTCAGGTATACGCGCATTTTTCAATTTTCTTATTCTTGAAAACTATATTGATAATGATCCTTCACTATTACTTGAACTTCCGGCCATTGGAAAAAAGTTACCTGTTTTTTTAAGTGTAAAAGAAATTGATGAATTACAAGCTGCTATCGATCTTAGCAAAGATGAAGGACATAGGAATAAAGCTATTATTGAAACACTATATAGTTGTGGATTAAGGGTTTCGGAACTTATAAATCTAAAATTGACTGATTTGTACTTTGATCTTGGCTTTATAAAAGTTTTAGGGAAAGGTAATAAAGAACGACTTGTTCCAATTAGTGACTCTGCTATAAAGGAAATAACAATTTATCAGGAAAAATTCAGGAAAAAGTTAACAATTCAGCCTCAAAGCGAGAATATTTTGTTTTTAAACCGTCGGGGGAAACAACTTACCAGAGAAATGATTTTCACTATTGTTAAAAATCTGGCAAAAAAATCTGGTCTAAATAAGAACATAAGCCCTCATACTTTTCGGCATTCTTTTGCAACACACTTGGTCGATGGTGGGGCTGATTTAAGAGCAGTTCAGGAAATGCTTGGTCACGAATCAATAATCACAACAGAAATTTACACCCATCTCTCAAAAGACTATTTAAGACAAACTATAACTGATTTTCACCCCCGTTCGCTTAAAAAAATATAGTCTCCAAGAATTAACATATAAAAATACACTCATAAGTTAAATTAAATTAAAAAATGCAACTAATCAGATACAACGGGGTTTTGATCTAAGTTTCGTTAATAATTATTGACATTTTATAGTACATTTGTACAATTATTAACTTAAAAGAGATGTATAATGGCTAATGTAAATCTAAGTAGCTATGGTATTGAAGATGTAAAAGAGATTTTACACAATGTTTCTTATGATGAGCTTTATAAGCTTGAAACAGACCCTTCATTAGAAGGTTATGAAAAAGGTGTTGTTACTGAATTAGGCGCTGTTAACGTAATGACAGGAATTTTCACCGGCCGTTCTCCAAAGGACAAATACATTGTAAAGGACGACACCACAAAAAACACCATCTGGTGGAACTCTCCAGAATCTCCCAATGACAATAAACCAATTACAAAGGAAGTTTGGGATGATTTAAAAGCCACCACAGTAAAGCAGCTTTCAGGTAAAAAACTATTTGTAATGGATACTTTTTGCGGTGCAAACGAAGATACCCGGCTAAAAGTTAGATTTATTACAGAAGTTGCATGGCAGGCACATTTTGTAAAAAACATGTTTATTCGTCCAACAGAAGAAGAATTAGCTAATTATGGAGAACCTGATTTTGTTGTAATGAATGGTTCTAAAACTGTTAACCATAAATGGAAAGAACATGGCTTAAACTCTGAGGTTTACACTGTTTTTAACCTGACTGAAAAAATGCAGGTAATTGGTGGATCATGGTATGGCGGAGAAATGAAAAAGGGAATGTTTGCCATGATGAACTATTTCTTGCCACTTCGTGGAATGGCATCAATGCACTGTTCTGCAAATAAAGGAAAAGATGGTGATGTTGCGATATTTTTTGGTCTTTCTGGTACTGGAAAAACTACACTTTCAACAGATCCAAAACGAGAGTTGATTGGTGACGACGAGCATGGCTGGGATGACGAAGGTATCTTCAACTTCGAAGGCGGATGTTATGCTAAAACTATCAACCTTGACAAAGATAGCGAACCGGATATCTTTAATGCAATCAGAAGAGATGCATTGCTAGAAAACGTTACCGTTGACGGAAATGGAAAAGTTAATTTTGATGATGGCTCTGTAACCCAAAACACAAGGGTTTCTTATCCAATTTATCACATCGAAAATATTGTTAAGCCTGTTTCAAAAGCAGGACATGCTTCAAAAGTAATTTTCTTAACAGCTGATGCATTTGGTGTAATGCCCCCTGTTTCAAAATTAACTCCAGATCAAACTAAATATCACTTCTTATCTGGGTTTACTGCAAAATTAGCAGGTACAGAGCGCGGCGTTACTGAGCCACAACCTACTTTCTCTGCTTGTTTTGGTGCAGCATTCCTATCTTTACATCCAACCAAGTATGGAGAAGAACTGGTAAAGAAAATGGAAGCTCATGGTGCTGAAGCTTACCTAGTTAACACTGGATGGAACGGTACAGGAAAGCGTATTTCGATTAAAGATACAAGAGGAATTATTGATGCAATTTTGGATGGTTCTATCGAAAAAGCAGCAACCAAGCAAATTCCAATTTTTAACCTAGAAGTTCCAACCGCTCTTCCAGGCGTTGATTCTGGTATTTTAGATCCAAGAGATACTTATGAGAACCCTGCTGATTGGGATACTAAAGCTAAAGATTTGGCAAGCAGATTCATTAAGAATTTCGTAAAATATACTGATAATGAAGAAGGTAAGGCTTTAGTTAAAGCTGGACCTCAATTATAAAAATTGAACTATCACGATTTTGGAAGCCTCACTATGTGGGGCTTCTTTCATTTGTGGAGCTCATGAACGAAGTGAATAACCCAAAAATGAAGACCTAATTCAACTCTGAAGTTGAAAAACAAAGTTAAACGTTGCATAATAGTAATTATAAACTACTGATTATCAGACTTCATTTTTGATGATGATAATATAAGTAACTGATGTTCTGA
>JBNKRJ010000092.1:0-10245 GCA_050296515.1 Bacteroidales bacterium
TTTCCAGTGTGGAAATAAATATTGGTAATTACTTGAAACCTGTCTTAACCAACGCAAAGCGTGGTAGACTGACTTTCTCCTTTTAAAGCGTTTATACTTGTTGAAAGCCCACTTGGCCAACCTACGATTGAGGTGAAGAAAAGCAGCTTTCAATCCCGTTAGATGAAATTTGCCATAGTAATGAATCCAACCACGTATTATGGGTGACAATACTTTTGAGAGTTGATGAATATCTAAGTGTACCCATCGGTGAAAACCTAGTTTCCGACAGGTAGCCACAATGTGCTTTGTCTTCTTACGGCTTATCGACGGACTGAACCCAAATATCACAGCCCCTTCTTTTGTCATTAGTTTCCTTGGCCGAAATGTGAAACCCAGAAAATCGAACTGTTGGTGCTTTACAGCTTTCTTCTTTCGTCGTTTAATTCTTCTACAGTAAACTATTTTGGTTTTATCAGGGTGTAATTCCAGCTTACACTCTTCAAACCTTTGACGTACTGCCCTTAGAACTTGACGTGCATACGGTTCGTTCTTCACGTGGATGATTGCATCATCAGCATATCGCTCAAATGGGCAATCCGGAAAATGTTTATCCATCCACTTATCGAATACCACATGCAAGAAGATGTTGGCTAACACCGGACTAATCACCCCTCCTTGTGGCGTGCCTCTTTCAGTGTTCTGAATTTGGCTGCCATCTTTGAGTTGAATGGGTGCTTTCATCCAGCTTTTTGCATACAATATGATGTGTTTCTCGTTTGTAAAGTATCGCAAGGCTCGTATCATCAAACCGTGGTCGATGTTATCGAAGAAACCTTTGATATCTAAATCGATTACCCATGCATAGTTCCAACAATTCTTTCTGGATTGTTCTATAGCCTGGTGCGCATTTCTATTGGGGCGGTAACCAAAGGAATTATCATGAAAGCGTGGTTCCACAATTGATTCCAGTTCTTTGGTTATCACCATTTGTGCAATCCGATCTTTAATTGTCGGTATGCCCAGTATGCGCATCTTCCCATCGTCTTTGGGTAGCTCTTGCCGTTTGAGGGCAGGAGGCATATAACTTCCGCTTGCTAATCGGTTCCACACCGGGTACAGGTGCTTCTCAGGATTGGCTCCAATGTCATCTATGGTTATCCCATCGATTCCCGGTGACTCCCCTTTGCCTTTTACAAGCTTGTACGCTTCCCATACCTGTTCTCGGGTAATGGGATACGGTTTTGATTTCTTTTCTAAATTCATTCTTTAAAATCGTTTAATTTTAAGTTGACTTAAATAGTGTAATCTGATTATGTCAACCCCTTGGCTCCACTTTCATTACAGAAGTTTCATCACTACTACGGGTTGATCCGCCACTAGCCTGATAGCTTGGTATTTATCTTACCACTAGGTGGCTTATGACTTTCCCTCAAATGCTATCAGGTAGCTTCCCCTGTTCCGTAATTGAGCCCGATATAAAGTCATGCCATCTTTACGCCGGTTGCCTGTCATGACAGCTTTTAGGTTAACACATTTACATGACTTGTCTCCGCGAGTCGCTGACCTCTTTGGATTTTAAGCAACAACAAGGTTAGTTACGACGCCTCTACAATGGTTCAATCTCTTCTCTTTCATCTCCTTATACCACACCTGACAGAATCTTGCCTACAATTGCAATCCCTGCCTTTTCCACAACGCTCAGTACCAACCCCTTGAAAGGGCAGCACCTTGTGGTGGTTTGATAGGTGAGCCTAATCTCTCCCTACCGAAAGTCCAACCCCAAGTAGTTTGGTTATCTGATAATCCTGTGAGGCCTCTGTCATGGCCGAACCCTTATGGTAGGTGACAGCTCGTTGCCAATTAACAGAAAATCTCTTTCTTGGGACTCTTTCATCTCAATTACAGCATTGTCCATCTTTCAAAGAACTTTATTATCTTGTACCCATGATGGACAGTCAGGGCACACAGCAACAACCACTAACATAGAGCTATAACAGCATGCTGACTACCAGCGAGTTTGAAAGTTCAGAGCATTATGAAAACCCGCCAAATCTTTTGATTTGGTTTTATATATTTGAAATTAAAAACAAAATTAAAAATTTGGCTACTTGTAGCCATCGAGTGTGTCGGTTGAAAGGCGCACGCTGCATAGCTGGCCGTTACCAACAAGCCTAAGAAAGAAACAACAGTGGTAATTTTGCAGTGATAAAGAAGAGATAAAATGAACAGCCAACGCACAAAACAGCACATTTGCAAGCCCGGCACACAAGTCATAGCTTCAGCTTGCAAAAGAGCTGTTTTCTTGCCGACGCACCCGAGGATAATTGTATATTTGTGGATATTAACAAACTTATAGACTGATTTTTAGTAAATGGAAACTGCTTGCGGTTCGCGAACACAAATGAAAAAATAATATATGAGTGAGCAATTACACATCTTGAAACCGAGAAAGGCACTCAATAAAGCCTTTTTAAAAGTGAAGCCAAACAGGACTGAAATTGAAAGTTTCAAGACTAATCTCACCCAGTTACTTGACAGCACAAATGATACAGAATCGGAAGAGTTTCATAAAAACCTTGTCATTGATTTTTTAAAGAAAACCTATTACGACCCAAACCATTTTGTAAATACTAAAGGGCGGAATGACCTTGTAATTCATAACGGAGATAAACCAGCTTCTACAGTCGGAGTAATTATCGAAGCCAAAAAACCGACAAACAAATCGGAAATGCTGAAAGCATTCGCTACGGGGGACACACCGGAGCAAATGCTTTCTAAAATCAATGCAAAAGCATTTCATGAATTGGTTTTGTATTACTTACGGGAATGGATTACTCTTAAAAACATTGAAATAAAATACCTGATTGCAACCAATATAAACGAATGGTTCATATTTGACGCTACAATTTTTGACCGTTTGTTTGCTCAAAATAAAAACCTGGTAAAACAATTCAACGACTTTGAAGGCGGAAGATTGGCAGACACGAAAACGGATTTTTTCTACAAACAAATCGCTGAACCTTTTATTTCTGAATTAAAGCAAAACATTGAATTTACATACTTTGATATTCGCGAGTTTGAAAAACCGCTCAGAAACGATGATAAGAAAGACGATAACAAACTCATAGCTTTATTCAAATTACTTTCTCCAGAACACCTTCTAAAATTGCCGTTTACCAATGACAGCAACAGTCTTGACAAACGGTTTTATGGCGAATTACTCCACATAATTGGGCTGACTGAAACAAAAGACGGAAGCAAAAAAATAATTAAGAGAAACAAAGAGGGAGAAAGAAATACTGGTTCATTCTTAGAAAATGCAATTATCCAATTAGACAGCCTTGACAAAATTTCAAGGCTTGAAAATCCAAGTCAATTTGGGGCAAACCTACAAGAAAGGCTTTTCAATGTCGGGCTTGAATTAAGTATCACATGGATAAATCGTATTTTGTTCTTAAAATTATTGGAAGCTCAGTTAGTTACCTATCACAAAGGCGACAAATCATTTGAATTTTTGAGCACCGAAAAAATAAAGGATTATGATGATTTAAACAGTTTGTTTTTTCAAGTTTTAGCCCGAAAACAAAATGAACGAAACGAAGATGTTAAAACAGCATTCTCAAAAGTCCCATACTTAAACAGTTCGCTTTTTGAGCCGACCGAAATTGAACACTCAACATTATTTATAAGTCAGTTGCGTAATGATAAAGCTATTCCGCTTTATTCACAGACAGTTTTAAAAGACGACAAAGGTAAAAAACGGACTGGCGAAATAAATCCACTTGAATATTTGTTTGTGTTTTTAAGTGCTTACGATTTCACGAGTGAAGGAAGCGAGGAAATACAGGAGGATAACAAAACCCTTATCAATGCTTCAGTTCTTGGCTTAATTTTCGAGAAAATAAACGGGTACAAAGATGGTTCGTTCTTTACGCCCGGGTTCATTACCATGTACATGTGTCGTGAAACCATACGTAAATCGGTAATTCAGAAATTCAATGAAACCAAAGGCTGGAATTGCAATGACATTAATTCTCTGTATGATAAAATTGAAGACCGAAGCGAAGCAAATAAAATTGTAAACGACATTAAAATTTGCGACCCTGCGGTTGGTTCTGGCCACTTTTTGGTTTCGGCACTTAATGAGATGATTGCAATAAAAAGCGACCTCAAAATTTTGCAAGACCGTGATGGAAGAAGATTGAAAGAATATCATTTTGAAGTTGTAAACGATGAATTGATTGTAACGGACGAAGACGGAGAACTTTTTGAATATAACCCATCAAATAAGGAAAGCCAGCGGATACAGGAAACATTATTTCATGAAAAACAGACAATAATTGAAAACTGCTTGTTTGGCGTTGACATAAACCCAAATTCAGTTAAAATTTGTCGATTACGTTTATGGATTGAGCTTCTGAAAAATGCTTACTACAAAAATGAAACAGAACTTGAAACGCTTCCAAACATTGACATTAATATAAAATGCGGAAACTCGCTGATAAGTCGTTTTGCTCTTGATGCCGATTTAAAACAGGCTTTGAAAAAAAGTGCAAGTAAGTGGACTATTGACAGCTACCGAATTGCAGTTGATACATACCGAAACGCCCAAAGCAAGGAGCAAAAGCGAGAAATGGAGCGTTTGATAAATGAAATAAAAACCAATTTCCGGAGTGAGATTTCGGCAAACGACCCAAAAGTTAAAAAGCTCTATAAACTTAATGGCGAATTGTTCCAAATGACCAATCAAGGTCAACTTTTTGAAATGAGCAAAAAGGAAAAGACTGAATGGAACAAAAAAGTTTCAAAACTAACTACTGAAACCAAAAAACTTGAAACCGAAATTGAGGAGATAAAAAGCAATAAGATTTATGAAAATGCTTTTGAGTGGCGGTTTGAATTTCCCGAAGTGTTGAACGATAACGGCGATTTTGTTGGTTTTGATGTCGTGATTGGGAATCCACCTTATATTTCTAGTAAAGGTTTTGAATCTTCAATGCTAGATTATCTAAAAAAGAATTATAAAACATCTCAATATCAGGCTGATTTATATGTTGCTTTTATTGAAAGAGGAAATAATATTCTAAATAAGTCAGGTCATTTTACTTTTATCACACCAAATTCATGGCTAAAGAACATGCAATTTACATCTTTAAGAGAACTTATATTAGAAGAATTAAATTTACTACAATTATTTCCAAATCTTGAAAATGTATTTGAAGAAGCTTCTGTTGATACTTTAATTTTTATCGCTTCTAAAACAAATACTAATTGTCAAATATCTATTAATTCTTTTGCAAGTCAATTTCCGAAAATAAAACATGAAGTAAATCCTAACCGATTTAAATCAAATAATAGAAAAATATTTGATGTAGAATTAAGTGAAGAACTTTATTCAATTATCGAAAAAATTAAGAAAAAATCAATATTCCTTTCTGATATTTCAGAGATTACTAGAGGTGTTAATCCATATGATAAATACAGAGGTCAAAGTGAAGAAATAATTAACTCAAAAGCTTATCATGCTGATTTTAAAAAAGATAACACATTTGTTCCGGAATTGAGAGGGAAACACATTTTATCTTATGGATATTTATGGGATGGTAAACACTATATCAGTTATGGTGAATGGTTGGCAGCACCAAGGGAAATGAAATATTTTAAAGGTTCAAGATTGTTAATGCGACAAGTTTTAGGCAAAAAGCTTAATTGTACCATTATAGAAGAAGATTTTATAATTGACCAAAGTGTTTTTATTTCCAAACTATTTCCTGAATTTGAAAAATACATTAATTGTGTACAGGGTATATTAGCATCAAAGCTAATAGCTTTCTTTTTTAAGTATACAAATAATGAGTTTGATGCTCTTTTTCCTAAAATAAAAATTGGCGAATTTCGGGAATTGCCCGTCTTTAAAGAACTGGGTAAAATAGATAGCTCATTCTCAAAATTAGTAAATGAGATATTAGAATTAAAGAGAGAAAACCCAATTTGTGATACTATTGAGCTCGAAACCCAAATTGACCAATTAGTTTACCAACTTTACGATTTATCAGCAGAAGAAATAGCAATAATAGAAAACAGCGTAAAATGAAACTTGGGGCATCTGTGCCCCGTATGGGGCAAAATATCGGTAGAAAAAACAAACCCGGCATTTGTTCCGCCCCGTCTGGGGCGGACGAATTTAATGCACATTCATCTTTCAACCGAGCTTTCGCACCTACTGGTGCGGTTAACATATCGGTAAAAAATATCGTATCGTTTGTTTGTTCCGCCCCTATCGGGGCGGGCGATTATACCCTACATCTAAATTTTTACCGACATTCCGCTCCTCACGGCGCTGGTAAACATATTAACCTTTTAATTCTTTAATATGCCTAACACATACACCCAAATTCATATTCACACCGTTTTTGCCGTACAAAACCGAACATCACTCATTTCAAAAACATGGGAACAACGACTTTACCAATATATTACAGGTATTATTCAAAATCATGGACATAAAATGCTCGCAATAAATGGAATGCCCGACCATTTACATATACTTTTTGGTATGCGTCCGATACAATCAATATCCGATTTAATGCGCGATGTTAAAGGCGGCTCTTCCCTTTGGATAAACGAAAACAAATTTGTTGCCGGAAAATTTTCATGGCAGGAAGGTTATGGAGCTTTTTCATATTCTAAATCTCAAATTTCGGCTGTTGCTACTTACATCTATAATCAGGAATTACACCACAAGAAAAAAACATTTATCGAGGAATACACCAAAATTCTTCAAGATTTTGAAATCGATTTTGACGAAAAATATATTTTTAAACCAGTTACAGATTAAAACCGATATGTTTAATCTGTTTCGCAATAGTCACTCAACCACATGGAAGAAAATAAATCACAAATAATTATATATCAAACCGAAAACGGTGAAACAAAACTGGATGTCCGTTTTCAGGATGAAACTGTTTGGTTAACCCAAAAGTTAATGGCAGAGCTGTTTCAGACAAGTTCGCAAAACATTACCATTCACCTTAAAAACATTTTTGAAGAAGGAGAATTAGAGGAGGATGCAACTTGTAAGGATTTCTTACAAGTTCAAAAAGAAGGTAACAGAGAAGTAAAGCGCAAACAAAAATTTTACAACCTTGATGCAATTATTTCAGTTGGTTATCGAATAAAATCACACGTAGCTACAAAGTTCCGACAATGGGCGACACAGCATATTAAAGAATACATTGTGAAAGGCTTTGTTCTTGATGATGAGCGACTAAAGAATCCTGATTTACCATTCGACTATTTTGAAGAACTCGAAAGACGAATACAGGATATTCGAACTTCGGAAAAACGATTCTACCGAAAAATCACAGATATTTACGCAACAAGCGCTGATTATGACCCAACACTTAATATTAGTATTGATTTCTTTAAAACGGTACAAAATAAATTGCACTGGGCAATTACAGGTCAAACAGCTGCCGAAATAATTAGTTTGAGAGCCGATAGTACAAAGGAAAATATGGGCTTGACAAATTGGAGAGGTGATAAAATCAGAAAAGCGGATGTTTCAATTGCAAAAAACTATTTGAACGAAGAAGAATTAACCTCATTAAATAATTTGGTTGAACAGTATTTGATTTTTGCACAAGGACAAGCAATGAGAAGAATCCCAATGTACATGAAAGATTGGATTGAAAAATTAAATGGATTCTTAACCTTGAATGACAGAGAAATTTTAAATAATGCCGGTTCAATATCACACACATTAGCAAAGGAAAATGCAGAACGAGAATATGATAAATTTAAAGATTCCGAACAGAAAATGATAACAGAAGGTGATTTTGAAAAAGCTATAAAAAAGATTGAACAGAAAAAGAAGAAATAAAATGCCAACGCTTCACAGCCACACACATTACTCACAATATTTTTTTATTTTCATTGGTGTTCGTGAATGCTTCGCATTTGTCAAGTCGCTCAAAAAAGCCAAACGCACGACCAAAACTTGTCAAGGAGTGTGTCTGTCCGAACGCACGAGGCACTGCAAAATTGATAGATAATTGATTGAAAATGAATAAATACTGTTGCGAACACGCGGTATAAAACATTGGGGTTTAAGTGGTTATTCAAGCATTCTGCCACGCATCAAGTTCGGTGTAACTGGACAGGAAAGTAGCCCGCAATCCCCACCGATTTCATACTGCCAAACGTGTGCGGTCATTCCTCCTATAAAAGTATTGATTGACTTTTTGAGCTAACGTCATAAGGGGGATTTAAAGAAGAATAGAAAGCAATAATTTGCTGAAAATATAAAGCATTGATATTCAGTAATAAAATTTAATGTATATCAGAATTAAAAGAGAGAATGAACGTAGCAGAATTTTATAAACATATAACCAAATTTTCAGACAAATTCGAGAATAGAGATTTGGAGGAATATTTATTAGCTCTTTTCAAGTTGATTGAGAATAGAAGAACTGAAGAATTAACCTACAATTTGATTCTTGAAATACTAAGTGAAGCATTTACATCTGAACCAGCAGACTTTAATAATAATTGGTTGGATTGTAATTCAGCTCCTGACGAAAACAGAATGAGTAAGAAGTTTACAAATCCCGAAATCATTGAACAGATTGATAAATCAAATACTTCTGATTTGTCAGCATACGATTTTACAATTGAAGTCTTGAAGTTTCAAATAGCTGAACTTCACAAAATGAGAGGGAAGCAATTAGATAATGAATACCGATTTTTTGGGATTCAGTCAGAGACAGGAAATTCTTGGTACAATTTTGACCCATTTGTTAATTTGGAGTGCGGTGCGAGGTGTATGGAGGATAACGATGCAAATTTTACTTCACTAGATTGGTCTTTTATTGGTGAACTATTAGAAAATGGAAGAATTTATGAATAATGATTGACAAAAAATGCCACCCCACTTATGGCACAAGTTTAGCGATAGGGTAACTTGTGCCCCATAGTATGCACTTTATTGGTCTAAGTACGGCTTTCTGTTTATGCCTTTGGATATCATAAGTATACGAATCTTTTTGTACAGTACTTTGGCTTCGCAACTAAGGAGTAAACTTGTAACAATTAGGTGTTGCCAGTAACTAGAAATTGGTTACTTGAAATATTGAACAAGAAATAAGCCCCGCCAAATCAGCGATTTGGCTTTTTGGATAGAAAAAACAAAATCAACGATTTGGCTATTTTGGTAAACGGAAAATGTGTACTTTTATTCCCATACTATTTATAGGCTAGCGTTGTGGTGCATAATAAAAGGAATTAATGAGTAATTTATCAGATATAGGGTTTGATATTGGAAGTGAGGAGGAGTTTTACAAGTTAGCAGAAAAAGCATATGAAAAAGCGAGTCCAATTGAGGCTAGCACTGGAACATATTTTTGCTACTCTGACCCATCAGGAGCAGAATTGTGGATCCAGATGAATGAAAAGAAAGAGTTAATTGGAGCAAATCCTCATTTTAAGGGTTCAAGTAAACGAAAAGTCTGCTTAACAGCGGAATTAGATGGTAAATTAAGTGAACTTGATGGGGCATTCCATTCATGGGCAAATCCATTAGATCCAGAAAATCCAGAAAGTGGTGAATATCCTTTTGTTTTTGATGTGCCTGACTACAAGACCATAGGACGAGTAAAATTACCTCAAAATGTTGAAATTCAACTCTCAGCGTTTGCTCAAGAACTTGATTATTATGACGATGAACAAGATTTCTCTAGTAAGCAAGGCGGGGAGTTCAAATGGGCAGCTCAGTCTTTTGTCCCAAGTGGACTATTTAATCCGAACTCTAAAAAGGCAAAAAAAAGACCAGAGGCATTAGGAATATTCTCAGGAATTATTAAAAATGTTGCTAAAAAGAAGAATGAATTGTCCGGAAATGAATTCCTGTGGTTGCTAGTAGACACATTGGGAGGTGAAATTGATGTGGTTGCAGACTTAAGATTCATTAATAAAGTTCCTGAAGTTGGAGGGATTGTTCATGGTCAATTCTGGTTGTCAGGACGATTGATAACAAAACCAAGTTTAAGATCTATTGATGAGAAAAAAAGTGTCTTAAATAAGATTTTCAGAAGAAGATAACGTCACCACAACATTGCCTAAAACATCAGGCAGACTATCAGCTTGTTGAAAATGTAGAACATTGTGAATTACCGCCAAATTAAAAAGTTGGCTATTTGCAGCCTTTAAGTATGTTGGTTAAAAGGCGCACGCTGTTTGGCCGGCCGTTAGGCAAATTCGCAGTAA
>JBNKRJ010000093.1:0-14744 GCA_050296515.1 Bacteroidales bacterium
CAATCGCAAATTAATTTTCTTCATTTACCCCAGCCCTAAAGGGAGTGAAGAAAATCAATTTGCTCCCTTTAGGGCTGGGGTAAACAAATTGATTTTCAGAACGGAGCCTCAATTTGGTGTAAACTATCTAATAAACAAATAATACTTAGCAAAAATACAAGTAAACAAGAACATTGAAAAAAATTAAGAGCTAAAAAAGCACGAATGAAAAACACCCGTGCTATACAATTGAATTATTCTAATTATCTAAGCCTGATAAAATGGCAATTTCACCACTTTGGCTTTTACATTTTTATTTCTGATTTTGATATAAATTTCAGTATCAAGCTTTAAATGACCAGCATTAATGTACCCCATTCCTATTCCTTTTTTCAAGCTTGGAGACATGGTTCCTGATGTCACTTCACCAATTATATTGCCCTCAGCATCAACTATTTCATATCCATGTCGCGGAATACCCCTTTCAATCATTTCAAAACCTTTTAATCGACGAACGATTGGTTCTTCTTTTATTTTCAGGTTAGTTTCTCTGTCAATAAACTGGTTTTCATCTGAAAATTTAGTAATCCATCCTAAACCAGCTTCAATTGGGGCAGTAGTATCGTCAATATCATTTCCGTACAGGCAATAACCCATTTCTAAACGAAGTGTATCACGTGCAGCAAGACCAATTGGCTTTATATCAAACTCTTTTCCAGCTTCAAAAACTGCATTCCATAGCTTTTCAGCATCTTTGTTATAAACGTAAAGTTCAAAACCTCCTGAACCAGTGTACCCGGTAGCTGAAATAATCACGTTATCTATACCTGCCATTTCAGAAACAACAAATGTATAATACTTAATATCAACAAGTTCACACTTTGTCAGTTTTTGTAAAACTTTAATAGCATCGGGTCCCTGAATAGCTAATTGAGCAATACCATCTGAAGCATTTTCCAATTCTGCTCCTTCCGTATTTTGTGAAACCAGCCAGTTCCAGTCTTTTTCAATATTAGCTGCATTTACAACTAGCATGTATTTATCCTGCTCGTAATAATAAACCAGCAAATCATCAACTATACCACCTTTTCCGTTTGGGAAACAGCTATATTGCGCCTGGCCAATTTCCAGAACTGAAATATCATTAGATGTTACTTTTTGAACAAAATCATAGGCTTTTGGTCCTTTTACCCAAATTTCGCCCATGTGCGATACATCAAAAACGCCAACGCTTTCGCGAACCTTTAAATGTTCTTCGGTAACGCCAGTGTACTCAACCGGCATTTCGTAACCTGCAAAAGGAACCATTTTAGCTCCGTTTTCGATATGAAATTTATAAAAAGGTGTTCTTTTCACTTGTTTAAATTTTAGTTAGGTAACTGATATTTATTCACTTTTCTTAAACTATTTATATGGAGTTCATGAGCTTGCTTCGCAAGGTTAATCATGCTCTTGTTGTGAAGCGATTATTCGCTTCGCTCATGAAATCTCTTCGTTAAGTTAATTTTCTTTATACCCCCCAAAGGTCTCAGCGTAAACTCATCCCTCTGCGCCTCCGCTAAAGCTTCAGCGGCACGCGGAATGAGGGTTTCATTTGTTTATTTTTTTATTGTTTTTATATGTCAGACAGAACCGCACCTAAATATCGGGGCTTGTTCCATAGTATTAATGTTTTATGATAATCCAATCTAATTTATTGAAAAATTTCAGCAAAGGTATAAAGAATGGTATTTATAAAAGAGACTTCAGTGCCTAATTTTTTATGATTTTTCTCAGCATTAAACTTTCAAACTTCAATTAAAACAATGAAAAAACTTGATTACTATTAAGAAAAACCTGTGATTCATCATGAATTTGGCAAAATCAGAATAAAAAAGCAGTCAACAATATTTAAAATGCTAACGGCTTTTTATTATTTTGAGCATTATTAAAATGCAACCTTAATTGCTAATAATCTTGGCCTCTACCCTACGGTTTTGTTGTCTTCCTTCTTTGGTTTTGTTGGTTGCAACAGGGAATTTGAAATAGTAGCCAACTGCCTTTAAATTAGCTGGATTCACTCCCTGACCAACCAAATAATCAACAACAGACCTGGCCCTTGCTTGTGATAATCGTTTGTTCACTGCAACAGATCCTCTGCTATCAGTATGTCCTGAAATTTCAAGTATTAAATTAGGGTATTTTACAAACATTTTTGCAACCCTGTTAAGCTCAGAAAATGACTCAGGACGGAGGTTTGACTTTCCACTTTCGAAGAAGGTGTTATAAAGAATAATTTTAGATCCTGCTGTCATAGGCTGAAGAGCAATATCCTTAAATATTTCACGGTACCCACTCGCTTCAGGAACATCAAAATTCTCTGAATGAAACATATAGCCATCAGCATTTACTGAGAAACCATAGTTTTTACCCGATGGTAAAGTAATCAGGTATGATCCTGTATTCTTATTCGAAGTTGTTTCCTTTACTTTTTCGCCAGTAGCATTATCAACCAATTCAACAGTTGATTCTAATGGCTGTCCTGTGTTAAAGTCAGTAACAATTCCTTTTACAACCGTCATCCTGGTATACTGAATCTCAACTGCACCTTCAATAAACGATTCTGAATCGGGTGCTACAAGGCTTGCAATAAGATGATTTTCGTTGACAAGCAATAATGGCTTTTCAGGTCCTAAAAGGGTTACCTGGTAAATATCCAAACCGCCTTCGCCCCCATCTCTTGATGAAGAATAATAAGCATCCCTTCCATTATCCATTATTTTCAGATACATTTCATCAGCTGTTGAGTTTATTGGCAAACCCATATTTTCAGGTTCAGTCCAGGTACTATCTTTAAACTCTGATTTAAAAATATCAAAACCACCAATTGTTTTATGCCCATTTGATGCAAAATAAATAGTCTGCTCATCGGGAGTTACATAAACAGAAATTTCATCGTATGGAGAGTTAATTACAGGCCCTAAACTAACTGGTTTTGACCACCTTTTGCCTTTCACATTCAATTGACTCATAAAAATATCTTTCCCTCCCTGACTATCCTTATCTCTGTTACTCACAAAATACATTCGTGAACCATCTTTATTAAAACAGACTGAGGACTCATGAGAATCACCTTTGTTCACTTTATGCGTAAGGTCATGAATGTTCCCCCACCTACTGCCTTTTAAATTAGCTGCATATAAATCACCTCCATCAGTTCGTCCTCTGTAAATTATCAGTTTTTTGCCTTCTTCAGAAAGTGCTACAGCAGCATCGTTCCATTTGGTATTCACAGGTTTCCCTATATTAACTGCCTCCCCCCATGTTTTTGAAATCTTTTTGCTTTCATAAATGTCTTCAAAAAACTTATGATCAACAAGACTTTTTAAATCATTCTCTTCACCTCTTCTGGATGTAAAAATCATATAAGATCCGTCTGTAGAGAGAATAGGATTATAATCATCATATTTTGAATTAATTGCATTACCTACATTGTCAACCAATGCTCTTACATTTTTCTTTTTTACTTCTATCCCATTTTCACATTCGGAGATGTACTTTTTTATAATAGCACCATAAGTTTCTTTTTTTGATGCAGGCAAATTCTCAAGATAACTTTCGTATGCCCCAATAGCTCTATTAAATTCGCCAGCCATTTGAAACGATCTTCCAAGGAAAAAATCAATCTTAGGATGTACTTTCAGCTTCAGATCATTCGCTTTTACAATATGTTCCATCGCCTTTTCTTTTGGCCATGATCGTAAATAACAGATCCCAATTAACAGGTTTAATTCTGCATTATCGGAATTATATACAAGAGCTTCTTTATAATAATCGATTGCCTTTCGGTAGCTACCTTCCCGGTGCTGATAGAAAAGGAAATTGGCAGATTTAATATTGCTCCAGGCTTCTTTAAAACCTACGTCAGTCTGTTTAAATTCGCTCTTATCAATGTAAATTCGCTCCTGTGCTATCCCTGTTGAATAACTGAATAAGATAATTAAAAAAAGTCCGGTTAATTTATTGAATATCTTCATGCTCGTTTTTTTTCAATTTTAAATAAGATTTGGTAAGGCCAACAGATTTAATCACAACCTTTTTGATATAATTTAGGATTCCTAATTCCCAACTCTATGGCTTTTTTCCAATCATCACAAGCCCCATCAAAATCACGCAACATTTCTTTGGCATTTCCTCTGTTACCATAGGCCTCTGCAAGCTGGTCACTCAATTCAATAGCTTTGTCATATTGCTGCAATGCTTCTTCGTACTTTTTTTGTTTCATAAAAGCAGAACCCAGATTACAATAAGCTTTTGCGTAGTTTCCATTAAGTGAGATGGCTTTATTAAAATCATCAATAGCTTTGTCAAATTCTTCCATTTCAAAATAAGCACTTCCACGGTTATTGTAGGCTAAAACGTATCCAGGATCAACTCTAATGGCATCATTAAAGCTAAAAATAGCATCCTGATAGTCCTTTTTATCGCATTTGGTGCTTCCTAAATTATTGTATGCCAATGCCAAATTGGAATTGTACTTTACTGCAAGATTATAATCAGCAATAGCACCATCAAGGTTTCCTAATTGACGTTTAACACTGCCCCGGTCGTTATAGGCATATGCATAATCCGATCTAATTTTCAGAGCCTCAGTGTAATTGTCTTCGGCCTTTTGAAGTTCGCCTAACAGAAAATTAGCCACACCGCAATAATAAAAATACTTTGCGTTTTTGCTGTTTAGCTCAGCCGCTTTCATAAAATCTGAAAGGGCATTTTGATAATCACTCTTTGCTATTTGCACAAGCCCTCTGCTATAATAAGCTTTATCGTAATTAGATTTCAACCTAATTACCTGATTGAAATCTTCAATGGCCTCATCAAATTTATTTTGCTCTTTTTTTATGTTACCAAGATTGTAGTATGCCTGGTAAAAATTTGCTTTGTGTTTTATTGCAGCATTAAAATTTTCTATTGCTTTATCTAACAACTTTTGCTTGTAACTATTTACGCCTTTGTTGTAAGCCAGCTCAGCCTCCTGATTATCAGCCACTACCAATGTAGCTGAAGTATCTATTTGAGCGACTACGAATGTTAAGGCTAGAAAGTTAAAAAGAAACAATAATCCTGTTTTTCTCATATCAATTTTCATCGGTTCAGTTATTATTTATTAGTTCACAAAGAACTATTTTAATCAAGGTTAATATTAAAGTTAAAAATGAAGTAAGCCTTCTTACAAATTTAAAAGTTATCTTTTATAAGTCAAATAAAAAATTCCATACTATTACATTACTTTAACCATACTCAAAATTAGACCTCCACAAAAATTCGAAGGTTGCTTTAAGCATTCTTTGGAAACTAAAAGATAAATTTCAGTAAACCAGGTATTTGACAAATAGAGTAAAAATATTTTAGATTTTTCTTGTCTTTTTGTCAATTATACTTTACTTTTGAATTACCAATAATTAATTAACACCATATGAAAACGTTTATTTTATCTTCTACACTGGTAACAATTATTTCACTTACTTCAATTCAAAACATTAACTCACAGCCAAATACATCCATCGAAAAAATAGAATCTATCATTAAACTAACAAAGTTTATCAACTGGGCCGGCAAAAATGAAATATTAAATTCTAAACAAATCCTTTACGTTTTAACTGAGAATCAAATCCCAGTAAACTACGAAATCGGTTCAAAAAAAAGTGCAATTTATCAAAACTGGCGAATAGTATTTACTGAATCTATTAAAGATTTCGAAGAAGGCTCTGTTGTTTTTATAAGCAAACAAAAAAACAGCTACATAAATGATGTAATAAAAATCTCACAGGAAAAGAATATCCTTACAATTGCGGACGAGAACAATGATTTTTGCACCAAAGGAGGAATGATTAATATAGCCAGGCGAAATAATGGTCATAAATTTGAAATCAACTATAAAATTATTCAGCGGAAAAGTTTAAATATTAGCTCAAAAGTATTAGCTTTAGCTAAAATTTATAATGAATGACGCAAAAAGAGAAAAAAGATGACCCGAAATATATAAAAGCAGGTTATATTTATAATCTTACAAAAGTTGTTCATTGGCCACAAAACGCATTCAATTTTAGTTTATCACCATTTATTATTGGTATCCTGGGCGAGAAAACCCTAAGCACAGCTCTAATTCACACACTAAGAGAGAAATCAATAAAAGACAGAAACTGGAAAGTTGAATTTTATAACTCTCACCTTGAAATAAGACATTGTCACCTTGTTTTCATTTCAGGTTTAGAAAACGATATTTTATCGGAAGCAATTAATTTCTTGATTTACAAACAAGCACTATTAGTTGGTGACAACATAAAAGAGTTTTGCAAATTAGGCGGAATGGTAAACCTTGTTGGAAATTGCCCTAATTTTGGCTATGAAGTGAATGTACGGAAAATAGAAAAGGCTAAACTAACCGTCAATCCTGACTTTTTGGAACTTGCTACAATAATTGAATAATTACGATGCTTCTTTATAAAAATCAGTCAATTAGAACAAAACTTATTATGTTGATTGTCATTGTCAGTACAGTAAGTGTAGCACTTGGTTCTATTGTTCAATTTTATTATGAAAAAAAGCTCTACAACAAGGAAATAAAGGAAAAATTAGGGATACTGACTAAAGTAATTGGTGACAGTAACTCAGCAACAATCATTTTTAACGACACAAAAACAGCATTAAGTTATCTCTCCTCATTAAAAGCTGATAAACACGTTGAGTGTGCATTGATTTTACTGCCAGACTCAAGTCTTTTTGTGGAGTACAAAAACGTCAATCGTCCAACAATTGATAAGTACAATATCCCGCTATTATCTGACACAACTATTTTTGATGAAGAACATCTGATTATTTCAAGAAAAGTGGTGTTTGAAG
Organism: Bacteroidales bacterium; assembly: GCA_050296515.1. GTDB lineage: Bacteria > Bacteroidota > Bacteroidia > Bacteroidales > NBLH01 > NBLH01. The sequence continues at coordinate 6,862 of JBNKRJ010000093.1, forward strand.
GCGAAGTTATAGCTACTATCAGAATAGAATATAGTCTGAATGAATATATTACAAAGGAGAAACAGTACATCAGGGTACTTCTATTTATTATCATAAGTTCAATTGTTATTGCAACTTTACTTGCTTTCCTTTTTCAAGGAGGAATTACAAAACCTATCTTTAATCTTTATCATGTAATGAATAAAATATCATTCAGGAAAGATTATTCAATACGCGCAGAAGTAAAAGGTAATGATGAAATTGGCAAGCTGACTGATGGTTTCAACTTTATGATAGAACAAATTGAAGTACAAAACAATCAGTTAAAAAGAGCAAAAGCCCAAAGTGATGCAGCTTTAAAAACTAAAGAACGTTTTTTGGCGAACATGACTCATGAATTAAGAACGCCTCTTAACTCAATAGTTGGTCTGTCAAGCCTATTAGAAGATACAGAACTAACAGAAGAACAAAAACAGTACATCAATAACATAAAAATATCATCCGATCATTTACTTGCCATTATTAATGATTTGTTGGAGTTCTCAAAGCTTGGTTCAGGAAAATATCAACTTGAGAAAAACGAATTTTCGATACGCAGAGCCATAGACAGAATTGAGCGAAGCATGGAATTTGAACTCAAAAACCGAAAATTAAAATTTGAAACAAAAATTAGCAAGGACATACCACATTTTATTGTAGGAGATGAGCATCGTTTGAACCAGATTTTAATTAACCTGGTAGGAAATGCCATAAAATTCACACCTAAGGGAACCATAACAGTTGAGGCTAATATTTTATCAGAAACTTCAGAAACCATAAACATTGAATTTAAAGTAACTGATACCGGAATTGGCATTGCTAAAGAGAAACAGTCCATAATTTTTGATAGTTTCACCCAGGAAAGTAGTGATACTACAAGAAAATACGGAGGAACCGGGCTTGGTCTAACAATAACCAAGCAACTAGTTGAAATTCAAAGCGGTAAGATATGGGTGGAAAGCGAAAAATTTGCCGGAAGCACTTTCATTTTTATTATACCTTATAGCAAAAGAATATTGGTTAAGCCTGGGAAAACAGAAATGGATATAAAATCGATTGAATCAAAAAGAATTTTATTGGTTGACGATAATGCGATGAATTTGCTGTTTACCAAGTCGTTGCTTGACAAACATGGTTTTATAGCAGAAACCTGTGATAATGGAAAAAAAGCAATTGAATTACTAAAAAAGAGCGATTTTGATGTTATTCTGATGGATTTACACATGCCAAACATGGATGGCTACGAAACAAGCCGACAAATGAGGCAAATAGTTGATGAACGAAAACGGAAAACTCCTATAATTGCGTTAACGGCAGCCGCAACCTTAAACGAAATCAAAAAATGTTTCGATTCCGGAATGAACGATTATATAGTAAAACCTTTCAAGAAGGAGGAGTTATTCTCAAAATTACTATCTTTGTTAAGTAACAAGCCCAGTGAATAAAATGATTGACTTAACTTATCTTAAAAATACCACAGGAAACGATAATGCACTAATTGCAGAACTAATTGGAATATTTAAATCCCAACTACCTGAATTTAAGACAGATATAGAATCAGCTTACAACCAAAAAAACTGGAAGAACTTAAAAGAAGCAGCACACAAAGCTAAAAACTCGTTTACTATCATTGGAGCCGAAAAACAAGCAGCTGAATTAAAACAAATTGAAATTATTGCCAGCAAAGAAGAAAATCTTCAACAGCTTACACCATTAATTGAAAATTTTCTGAAAAACTGTGAAGAATTAACCATAGAGATTGACCAGCTTAAGCTTTAGACCGGAAGCTGATTGCTGGTTGCTTGCATTAAGTCAAATATAATATTTCTGGTAAAATAGCTATGACAACACTTAGAGGGTGCACGGGCCTGTATCAAAAGTCGAATTCAATGCATTTTTACTTTCATTTCAACAACAAAAAAAAGCGTATTTCAACAAGATTGAAAGCAGATCGATTGGATTGATGCAAGATTGAATGAAAAATTTATGGCAAAACTAGTTTTGATACAGCCCCATTGGTTATTACAATGTTGTCACTTGTTTCTAACTGCGAACAACAAACCGCATACAGTTCTCTAATTACGGAACAGGATACCCTTGAGAAGCTATCAGAATTTCAAACCACTGCTCTGTGTTCAATTTGATTTTTAAGGCCCCTACAGCACTTTTTAATCGATTCAGCTTGCCTGAGCCAACCACAGGAATTATCTTTGCAGGATGGCTCAAAATCCACGAATAAATCACTTTATCAATAGACTCTAATCCCAGTTCTTCTGCAATTTGTTCAAGTTTGGCTTTCAAACGTACAGTATTCTCATCTGAAGGGTTAAATATCATCCCACCTCCCAGTGGCGACCAGGCCATTGGATAAATTCTTTCTTTTTGCAAAAAATCAAGGTTCCCGTTGTAAATGTGCTCAAGATGAGAGGGTGCAATTTCTATTTGATTGGTAACCAGCTTCATGGATAATCTTGATTGTAACATCTCAAACTGTGAAGGTAAGAAGTTTGAAACCCCAAAATTCAACACTTTTCCCTGTTTAAATAATTCCTCAAAAGCTTTTGCAGTTTCATCAGGGTCCATAAAAGGATCGGGGCGGTGAATCAAGAGCAAATCAATGTAATCAGTATTAAAGTTTTTTAAAGACTTTTCAGTACTTTTGATAACATACTTATAACTGGTATCGTAATGTCCTACTTTTCTTTCGGGAGATTTATCCGATAACATTTTGATTCCACATTTAGTAATCAACTGGATATCAGACCGAAGAGATGGCTTTTCTATCAACATTTTGCCAAAATGTTTTTCGCACTCATAGTTTCCGTATATATCAGCATGGTCAAAGGCATTTACTCCAATCTCAATAGCAGATTCCACAAAATTTATGATGTCCTTTGTATTCCATTTCCATTCCATTAGACGCCACATTCCGTGTACTATTCTGGGTAAACTAAAATTGCTGTTTAGATTTATTCTTTCCATACTGGTTTATGGTTTCAGCTTACTTGTTTTTTTGTTGCTTGTTGCCAGTCATTAAAATACTACTGAATGGTGACTGCCAACTGCAGACTGTAAACTGTTCATATCCACTCTAAATTATCTACTGTATATTCATTTTCTTCTTCTCCGGTATTTAATGTACCTTCCGGTTCAATCAGCAAGACCTCACATTCTTTCTCTGCAACAGGCTTATGTTCAACACCTTTCGGCACAACAATCAGCTCCCCTTCTTTCACTTTTACTCTTTTATCCCTGAAATTAATGCTCATTTCGCCTTTTATTACAATAAAAACTTCATCGGTATTTTGGTGCGAATGCCAGGTGAATTCACCATCAAACTTAGCCAGCTTAAAATGGTAGTTATTCATTGAAGCAATAATCTTTGGAGACCATACTTTATCAATTAGCTTAAATTTATCTTTAAGGTTTATTGATTCCATATAATGATTTGTTTCTGATTTTACTTTCTTATTAATCCTCGTTCTTCAAATACTTCCCAAAGATATTTTCCGAATTTTAATTCAAGCATCAACCTAATTAACCCTGTATGTGCCAAAAATGCTCCACGCTGTAGTTTTGGAAGGTCTTTTACTGTTGCCGAATAATCCATGTAAACCATTTCTTTTCGGCGTTTGTAATTTTTCATCATGTTTTCAACCACAGCTTTGTCTATTTCAAGAGCCCTTTGCTTGAAAGTAGTAATTATCTCAAGCAATTTGTTCTTCGTATTCAAATCCAAAACAATCAGGTTTTCAAGCAAACCCCAATAGTTTTCTTTAATAGATTTATTTTCAGATGGTAAATTAGTATCAAGAATGTACCCCAACACATCTACATTTAAGATATAATCTTCCTCTTGCTGCATGATTCCTTCAATTGAATCTAAATAGTTATCTCGTTCATAAAGCAGCCTCTCAATTTCTATGTCTACCAGCTCCAATAACGCGGAAATACGGTTTATTGATGATTTAAGCTCTCGAGGGATATTGGGTTCTTGTTTATATTGCAATAAACTTAACACTTGAGACCGATTATGTTGAGGAATTGTCCTTATCTGAAGCTCAACCCTCATATCCTTAAACTTTTTCATACTTGGATTCGAGAACCAGCTCTCTGGCAGCTTAAATACCATTTGCAGGCAGGATTGAGTGCAGGCATTACCAGAAACCTTATCCTGGGGGAAATAAGTATCAATTACTTCAAAGTTTTCACGAATAATATCCGCAAGCCTGTTAATTTCACGAACAAAGAGTGGAATCATCCTAACTCCAATAATATCAGGCAATTCCAAAACAGTTTGACGAATTTGAAAACGCCGGTTTTTCCCCTTATCCAGTATTGCCCATAACTCTTTTACCCTGGTACGAAAAGGTACAGCCAGTTTTATATCGTTTTCATCAACTAATCGCTGTAACAACTCTCTTAATTTATCGTGTATTATTTTTGCAACAGGCTCTAATTGTTTATGTTCCTGTTCTATTTTATTAATGTCTGTGATGTAATTTATCATCCTGATTTTCTTTTGCAATAAAGTTTGTAAGATTCATACAAAAGTAGGCTATTAAAACTTAATTTAGTGCAGAAGCCTTATAAATGAGAGAAAATTAACACAATTTAAGTAATTATAAGCATTGAAATTTTAAAATGGCTTTGTATATGCCGATCGACTAGCAGTTTTGGTTTGCAAGCTTGTAAAGCAAACCAATTACTAACAGCGGTTCGGTATAAATTTGACACTTTTATATGATACAAATATCTATTGACATTAGCCCAAAAAAAACTAAAATGTAATAAACCGTAATTTTAATATACTGAACTGGTAAAATTTCTATACAAACCGGTTTATTTTGTCAATGAAACCCTCATTCCGCGTGCCGCTGAAGCTTTAGCGGAGGCGCAGAGGGATGTATAAAGAAATTTAACTTAACGAAGTACTCTCATGAGCGAAGCGAATAATCGCTTTACAAAAGAATATGTTTAACCTTGCGAAGCAAGCTCATGAACTCCATATAAATAGTTTAAGGAAAGTGAATAAATTTCAACAACTTAACTAAAATTTAAACAAGTGAAAAACAGTTTTGAAGTACTTTCAGGTTAAATCTATTGCCTTAAAAATAAGTAATCACCTAAGTATGAATACATTATAAAACCAGGCTCATCATTAGAGATTGTATTTAATGATGAACCTGGTTCTATTTTTTAAGCGCTATATACCATTTATCGAATTCAAGATCAGAAATAATTTCCTGTCCGAATTTCTTTTCGTATAGTTCCTTTTCTTCTTGAGTTAAATATTTGCTATCCAGATGATAGTTCCAACTGTTTCGAACAGGAATAAAGTAACCTTTCCTCCACCAAGCATTACTTTCTCTGAAAAAAGGCCTTCTTTTCATTTTTTATTCACTTATTAGTCTCACCATTTCCATTTTAATTTTATTTAGCAATGGGTTGTTCCCTGAAACGTGCATTAGAACAAGTGAAAGTCCCATTTTACTCATGTGCCAGTCATTATAAATTTCGCCAGTTTCAATGTTGGTTACAAAAAAGTGCTTGAAGTGCTGTTTGGGACTCAATCCAACTTTCTTAATCACCTTCATGCTTTTTAAAATTGCATTACCCAGTTCAGCTTCGCTATCAACCCCGGCGTTAAAAAGGTCTTTACAGCTGTATTTTAAGTCCGACTCATAGATTGCATCAGCAAAAAGATTTAAAAAGTCGATATCTTTTGCAAAATACTTAACAATTTCTTCCATACTATTGACTTTTACAGATTATAGCTTCTTTTTAGTTTTTCAAATAATTCTTTCTGTTCAATTGTCATAGATCCAGGCACTTCAACCTGAAGTTTTACAAGTAAATTGCCCCTTGTTCCAATGGATTTGCTTAGTGGCATCCCTTTGCCTTTTACCCTCATAACTGCCCCATTTTGTGTGCCCGGTTTTATCTTCAATTTTATTTTGCCATCTATTGCCTCAATAATTGTTTCACCTCCTAAAACAGCTGTAAATAAATCAATGTTTTTAGTCAGTTTCAGGTTGTTTCCGTCAAGTTCAAACCCCGGGTGTGGTTCCACCTTTAGTTTCACCAATAAGTCCCCAGAAGGGCCATTATTGCTCCCTTTTCCTCCTTTCCCCCTTATTCTTAACAACTGACCATCATAAGCACCCGGCTTTGTTTTAATCCTGATTTTTTCATTCTCAAGCTGAATAATGTGGCTGCTTCCATAAAAAGCTTCTTCAAGGGTAATTTCAACTTCGGCCTGATAGTCCTGTCCTTTGCTTTTAGTTCTGAACCCATTACCAAACCCGGACGAAGCCCTCCTGCCAAAAAACGTTTCAAAAAAATCAGAAAATCCAGCACCACCTTTGCCAAAAAGGTCATTAATATCTCCATTAAAATGATACGATTGGCCTGGTTGACCACTGAACTCGGATCCAAAAGGGTTCCACCCGGCACCAGCACCCTGCTGCTGAAAATGTTTCCAATTTGCACCCAGCTGATCATATTTTTTTCGCTTTTCGGCATCACCTAACACTTCATAAGCTTCATTAGCCAACTTAAATTTGGTTTCGGCCTCTTTATTTCCCTGGTTCTTATCCGGATGATACCTGAGTGCCAGCTTCCGGTAAGCTTTCTTTATTGCAGCCTGCGAAGCCTTTCTGTCAACACCTAAAACTTTATAGTAATCTTTATATTCCATATCAAATCTGCTCGTCTAAACACTTTGCAAGGGGAACAAACTGCCCCCCTCCCTCTTCACCACTAACTAAAACAATGCATCTTCGAGGTTTTAAATGAAAACTACTTTCCTCCCTTATTTGCCAGGTTTTCTTTGTCCTGTTTATTGTAATAATCATTTTTTAGCGAATCCATGTCGTGAAATAGTTTATTCATTTTAGACATGTTTTTTTCAAAACGTTTACTGAAAAAATCTTTCTTGTAAAAATCGTAATGCAACAAACTATCCTGAAAGAATAAGTCATTGAAAAAGAATTGATTAGAAAAAGGATAAGCATGGTTGAAAAAACTTCTGAAATTGTTAAAAATGCTGTCTGTTTTTATCGTATCATTTTTAATATTTGAATAGAACGATGTATAAGTTGAATCATATCTTACCAAATTTCCGTCTTTATCAAATTCTTTGTTCACCTTAATATTCTCTTCAGGAAGAATAGTGTCTTTTTCATTAATGTTTGCCTCTGTTTTTGTTTGACCATTGCAACTACCTAAAACTAAAGACAGTACAATAGCTACTATGCTTATTCGTTTCATAATTTCATAATTTTTAATGGTTTAACATCATTTTACTTTACTTCAATACTCTTAAATTTTGATTCGCAGCCCGGTTTTTTAGCTATTTTAATTGATAATATTCCGTTTTTCATTTCAGCCAATACCTTCTCAGGATCAGCGCTTTCAGGCAATTCAAACATTCGTTTAAAGGCAGTATATCCGTATTCTCTCCTCATCCAATTTTTAGCCTTCTCTTCTTTTTCATATTGCTTTTCGGATGATACGACCAAACAGCCATTTTGAATCTCCACCTTTACATCTTTTTTATCTAAACCAGGCAAAGCCACATTTACATCAAATGCCTTGTTCTCATCGGAGATATTTACGGATGGCAATGTAGAAACATCCTCTCCGTGAGACGATTTCCCAAAAAACTTTTCAATAATATTAGGAAACCTTGGCAATAAATTAGTATCCCATTTTAAAAGTTTCATAATCGAGTAGACGGCTGACGGCCAGTTGACTGCCAGTGCGCCTCTCACACCACCGTACGTACGGGTCTCGTATACGGCGGTTCATTGTGTATCAATACAACAGCTCTTTTCACCTGTTATACCTTTGCCTTAATTTGC
>JBNKRJ010000094.1:0-161931 GCA_050296515.1 Bacteroidales bacterium
TATAGTGTGCCGAGAAGTAATGCATCGGCAATAAATTGCATTACATGCTGTAATTGAGATGATGGAGGTCGTTTGTATGGCCGGCCCATCGGTGTTGTCTTGCAGGAGGGGGCATCAAACCACCTAAAGGTGCTGTGGTAAAGAGCCATGGTGTTGAGCGTTTAGGAAAAGTTAATATCATGAGTATTATCAGGTGTGGATAAGGGAGTTGAACGCAAGTGAACCGCTGAAGAGGTGTCGAGAAGTGCGCACATTCTGCCAAAAACCGTAGAGTATGCAATGCGGTGACAAAGCATAACGGAAACCTGTTTACTGGTTATGCGGCAGGCGTCATTCAGGCGGCAAGAACTTTATCCGGGCTTAGTTACGGAACTCGGGAACCTGCACAATGATGTTAGCCTGACTTAAAGCTACCGATTAAGGATTCGCAGTCAGGTAGAAGGGAAATGCACAATAGGCCCACCCTGGAGGCAGAATACCGATACATTGTAGCAGGGGCGGACTAGTCCGTAGTAGTGATGAAATTTCTGTAATGGAAATGGAGCAAAGGGACTAGGTTATACAGTAACATTACACGAATCAACTTTATTTGAGGATGAATTTATGGAATGAGACAAAATCAGTACCGATAAGCTGTCAAATGATTTGGCAGGCTTATAAGAAGGTGAAAGCCAACAAAGGAAGTGGAGGCGTTGACAATGTAAGCATGGAAGAATTCGATGCTGACAGGTCAAAGCACTTGTACAAACTTTGGAACCGCATGGCTTCAGGGAGCTACTTCCCACCACCAGTAAAAGAAGTTGAGATAGACAAGCCTGAGGGAGGAACCCGAAAGCTAGGCATCCCAACCATTGCTGACAGGGTAGGGCAAATGGCAGTCAGGGATTTTATCGAACCCAGGCTAGAGAAAATATTCAGTCCAAATTCCTATGGTTACCGGCCAGGAAGAAATGCCCACCAGGCATTGGCATCTGTACGAGAAAATTGCTGGAAATACGACTGGGTAATAGACCTGGACATCAAAGGGTTCTTTGACAACATCCCGCACGACAAACTGATGCTTGCAGTAGAAAAACACGTGCCAGAAAATTTGTCTACGCAAAGTTAACTACTCCAAGATGGCTCACATCACCAGTGTTGACAGAATGGGGAGGCCTAATTGAGAAACAAGGGAAAGGGACACCACAAGGAGGGGTAATCAGCCCGTTGCTGGCCAACCTGTTCTTGCATTATGCCTTTGACCAATGGCTCTCAACAAACCAACCAACAGTGGCATTTGCAAGATATGCCGATGATGCAATTATACACTGTGTCAGCAAAGCCCAAGCAGGATACATCCTGCAAGAAGTAAACAAGCGGATGAGGGGGTGTGGCTTGGAGCTGCATAAGGACAAAACAAAAATTGTCTATTGTAAAGACCACAGAAGAAAAGGGAAACATTCAAATGTTAAATTTGACTTCTTAAAATTCTCTTTTCAACCACGTACCACAAAATCTAAGGCAACAGGTAAACTGTTCCTTGGTTATGATTGTGCGATTAGCATAAAGTCGAAGAAGCGTATTGCAGACAGGTTAGAAGAATTGGATATTATCAAAGTAAGTTTCAGAAGTATTGTAGGGATAGCTCAATACCTTAATCCGTATATAAGGGGTTGGGTCAATTACTACGGTAAATTTCGGATTGCCGAAATGAAACCAATCTTCTATCTTTTGCATAGTAGGTTACTTCGCTGGGCACGGAAACGGTACAAACGTTATAAAACAATTGACCATCCCCCATTTTTAATCCGTCTAATTTAATGATAATGAGAGTTGGCCATGATTTGATGGATTTTCATCAGGCAGAAAAGCTCGTGGCTTTACATGCGCAAATAGTGTTTTAATTATATTTCCTATTTTATAGTACACAAAGTTAAACAACTCATATACAGTGTTTTTATTTAAGGTCTTTATACCACTTTCTAGTAACAGTTTCACATGCAATGACGACAACTCTCTGTAAATTAAATGCATAGCTATGGTTAAAATACTCAACATAGACTGTAACCCTTCAAATTTTTGCACCTGTATTTCTTCAAGGTTATATTGTTGTTTTATATGCCTGTGATATTCTTCAACCTTCCACCTTAGGCCGTATCCCTCAAAACATTCTTTTATTACATCTTCCCTGGTTTCTTTTGCTGAACGGGTTAAAAAATAGGAAAACCCACCATTTAGGTTTTTTATTACTACAAGCCACAATTCAAATTCCTTATTTTTAACCACATAGCCCACTTTTGCTGCCCCTGCAATATATTGCCTTGTTTCCCTTTTATTTTTCTTGACCTTAACTGCACTCAGTTTAACATTGAATTTAACATTGTTCTTTATTTGTTTTACATTAAGTTTTTGACCACAAAAAAGTAGCTGGGTATTTCTTTTCAGCCGAATTATAAACTGTTCTACATACTTAACAAAGTAATCTTTTAGGATGCCCCGATCACCACCTCTGTCAATTACCCAAGTTAATACTTTGCCGACAATTCCTGTTATGTGCTCAAAGGCTAACATTACCTCCTTATTCTCGCTTAAACTTCCTGCATTAAAGCTATACAGCTTGTTATATAAGGGGGTTAACTCTTTATGCTTGTTTGCCAATAAGACATTCATTAGCCAATAACCAAGGCCTGTTTTTCCGGTATCACCATCTTTTACAAAGTCAAGCCCTTCCATCATACGGGCATATTTCTTTTGAATATCACAAATATCTATTAGCGCATAATCATTGTGGTGGACTTTACCCTTAACTGATTCTAAATGGGCATTAATACTCTTTTTCCAGAAACCTATTTTATTATAATGCCTCCTAAACCTTTTACAGGTCTGCTTTAAAGAAATGGAATCTCCAATATTAGAAGCTATTTGGTTTACAAACATATTTTGGGCTTTTAATATCCCTGTTACCATTTCTCTTAGATTCCTTGATTCAGCCTTGCTTACATGTTCCGATAATTTTATAAAATATCTGCTTATCTTATTTTGAATTTGTTTTGTTAAATTTGTGCAAAGTTGGCTCATGATTTTATGTTTTTTTTAGCACAATAAAAATAGAAAAATTGAGCCAGCTTTCCTCATCTTCAAACCTTTTATTTATCAGTATTTACAAGCATTATGAGTTATAATATCTGATATTTTAGGGGATGGCTAATTATAAAACAAGTTTAAAACGGGCAGGTAAATGGTTAAAGCGCATAAGGAGGCAATTTCCTTATTTATTTTATCATTGGAAACTTGGCTTTTAAGCTAATAGCGTTTAGATTTGTATAACAAGAGCCGTATGATGCGAGAGTATCAAGTACGGTTCTGGGAGAGGCTTGGGGTGAGATTCCCCTTGTCTACTCGACGGCTAGCGTTACCCATAATAGATGAAAGATTTTAAAGATGAATTTGAATTTAATAGAGAATATAATCAATGGGTGAACTTTCCATTTGTAATATCAAATCGAGACTTTCATAAAATTGACTGGCTAATTTTTAACGACTATTTTGAGAAGGTTCTTAGACGTCAAGATAAAATCCAAAATGAATCAATTGACGCTATTATTGAATATGCGAAGGATATAAAGTTCTTTACAAAAGACGAATTGAATGATTTAAAGTTAGGTATTTTTGATATTGAGATTCAAATTTCAAAATCAAGAATAGTAGGCCTTATAGTAAGTTATGGAGTAGAAGAAGACGAGAATTCAAAAATACCCTGGAAAGATGTATATGGTATTTGGAAAGTCTACTATGAAGGTGAAAGAATTGTCAATACTCTCAGAGAATGATATTAGCTTTTGACACATATTATTTTGAAGATAAAGCAAAAACGGTTTGTTTGACTTTTTCAGATTGGGCTGATTCAGAACCAATTAATATTTATGAAGAAATTATTGATGGAATAGCAAAATATGAATCAGGTTCATTTTATAAACGAGAACTACCTTGTTTGCTTAGTCTTTTCAAGAAAATCAAATCTGAAATAAATGATATAGATTCAATTATCATCGATGGTTTTGTGATTCTTAACGACCAAAATAAATTAGGATTGGGAGGATATCTATTTGAAAAATTGGATTCCAAAATTCCTGTAATTGGAGTTGCTAAATCTGACTTCTATGAGAATAAACAAAATCAACGATTTGGCTATATTCTTAACGGAAATTCAATATATATTGGCATAATCATTAACAAAACTAACCATGAAAAGAGGTATCATCATACTGATTAGTTTATTTACGATACAATATTTACAAATTTACGCTCAGGAACATCAAAAACCAGAAGCAGTTTTGAAATTATTAAAAGAGTTTCAAAATGTACGAGATTTCACCATAAGTCGTTCAGAGAAAGAGGCTTATATTTCGGCACAAAGCTCTTTTGGTGAATTATCTGCAATCATTAAAATCAGTAAAACCGATAATGAATGGAGAGATCCTGAAATTGCTTCTTTTTCAGGACAATACAATGATCTTGAACCTTTTCTTTCTCCTGATAATTTAAAGCTTTATTTCGTTTCAAACAGACCGGTGCATAGGGATAGCCTCAAAGTAAAAGATTTTGATATCTGGTATGTTCAACGTAAGAGTATTAAATCGAATTGGAGCGAGCCGATAAACCTGGGTGCACCGGTAAATACCAGCTATAATGAGTTTTATCCGTCAGTAGCTGAAAACAATAATTTGTATTTTACTTGCGATTACAAAAGTTCAAAAGGGAAAGATGATATATTTTTCAGTGCATGGGACAAAAATAAATACACTGAAACTGTCTCAATGAGTGATGCTATTAACAGTGAAGGCTATGAATTCAACGCCTATGTGGCACCTGATGAATCATTCCTGATTTTTTCGGGCTACCAGCGAAAAGATGGTTTTGGAAGTGGTGATTTGTACATCAGTTTTAAGGATGAGAAAAACAATTGGAAGAAAGCAATTAACCTGGGAGACAACATCAACTCAGCACAAATGGATTACTGCCCTTTTGTTGATAACGAAACAAAAACACTTTATTTTACCAGTAAAAGGAATACATTTAAAGAGAAATACGATTTTAAAACTATTAAAGACCTTTTAGATGAACTAAATAAGGAGGAAAATGGTTTAAGTAAAATCTATAAAGTGCCATTTGAAAAGATCTTGCTAAAAGTCAACAAATAAAAGGCCTGGGCAATTTGTGAAAGGTATATGATAAATGGATACAATGATTTTGCCTTTAGATCGAAATATCGAATACCTCAACTAGCCCTTTTTTGTTATCTTCGCGCCCTGATAAAATTTAAAGGATGATTTCAATTGATGGACTAGCTGTAGAATTTGCAGGTACAACCCTTTTTAAAGATATTTCGTTTGTTGTAAACGATAAGGACCGAATTGCATTAATGGGAAAAAACGGGGCGGGCAAATCAATCCTGCTTAAAATAATTGCAGGAGCACAAAAACCTTCGCGAGGAGTGGTTTCTGCGCCTAAAGATGCAATAATTGCATATTTGCCCCAGCACCTGATGGGTGAAGACAAGCGCACAGTTTTTGAAGAGGCTTCACAGGCCTTTGCCGATGTTTTGAAAATGCAGTCTGAAATAGAAGAACTGAACCAACAACTTACAGTACGTACTGATTACGAGTCGCAAGAGTACTATGATATCATTGAAAAGGTTTCCTTTCTTAGTGAGAAACTATACAGTCAGGGAGAGATAAATTTTGATGCCGAAATTGAAAAAATATTGTTGGGACTGGGATTTGAACGCTCAGATTTTCAGCGGCAAACAAGCGATTTTAGCGGAGGCTGGCGCATGCGTATTGAACTGGCAAAAATACTGCTAAGAAACCCTGACCTTATCCTGCTTGACGAGCCCACTAACCATCTAGACATTGAATCGGTTCAATGGCTTGAGAACTTTCTGATTAACAGTGCTAAAGCCATTATGGTAATTTCGCACGATCGTGCATTTATTGATAAAATTACCACCCGAACTATTGAAGTGACCATGGGGCGCATTTACGACTATAAAGTCAATTATTCAACCTACCTTACCCTGAGAAAAGAACGCCGTGAGCACCAGCAAAAGGCATACGATGAGCAGCAAAAAATGATAGCCGAAAACCAGGCTTTTATCGAAAGGTTTAAAGGAACCTACTCAAAAACGCTGCAAGTACAGTCTCGTGTAAAAATGCTCGAAAAGCTTGAACTGGTTGAAATTGACGAAGAGGACACCTCGCATCTGAAACTACGTTTTCCGCCATCAGTGCGTTCTGGTAATTACCCGGTAATTGCTGAAGAAGTTTCAAAAAGCTATGATGAGCATTTAGTATTTAAAAATGCATCGTTTAGCATACAAAGAGGCGAGAAAGTCGCTTTTGTCGGGCGGAATGGTGAAGGAAAGTCGACTTTGGTAAAAGCCATAATGAGTGAAATATCCTATGAGGGTAAACTTACCCTGGGGCACAATACACAGGTAGGTTATTTTGCCCAAAACGAAGCTTCATTACTAGACGAAGATTTGACAGTTTTCCAGACTATTGATGATGTTGCAAAAGGCGATATTCGAACAAAAATAAAAGACATATTGGGTGCCTTTATGTTTGGTGCTGATGATTGGGACAAAAAAGTGCGGATTCTATCAGGTGGTGAGCGTACTCGCCTGGCAATGATAAAGCTATTGCTTGAACCGGTAAATCTACTTATTCTTGATGAGCCTACCAATCACCTTGACATTCGAACAAAAGACATCCTTAAGCAAGCTCTGCTGGATTTTGATGGCACACTTATTTTGGTCTCTCATGACCGTGATTTTCTTGATGGTCTGGTAAACAAAGTATATGAATTTGGCAATAAAAGAGTGAAAGAGCACCTTGAAGGTATACAGGCGTTTTTGGAACGCAAGAAAATGGAAAGTTTGCGAGAGTTAGAGGCAAAAAAATAAACCACTTGTTTTGCAATGCATTTGTTATTGAACTCAATTATTCCCATGCAATTTAGTGGATTGAAACCCTCATTCCGCGTGCCGCTGAAGCTTTAGCGGAGGCGCAGAGGGATTAGTTTACGTTGAGCCCTTCGGGGTTTATAAAGATGTAAACTTATCTTTGTATTTAATATTTAACCTGTAAACTTTTTTTAGGACGACACAATTTTTAAAATAGTTTTGCACATAAACAATCTTTCACATCAAATACGATTTATGAAAATAATAAAATACATTTTGCTATTCTTTATCTGCATTTCTTATTGCGTTTCAAGTGTAAAAGCCGAGCATTTTTTCTCAATAAATGTTCAAAAAATACTTTTGGATGAATATCCAAAAGTAAAACTTCAAGGTGTTATCTATTTAGCGTATGTTTTTGAAGATGAGCCTTGGAGTTTCTCTCGTGGCGATTTTACAATTTTTGAAAACGGAAATAAAATATGCTGTGAGAGGTTCAATTTATTAGACAGCTCTCCAAGGTTTCAGGTATTTGAACTCTCGTATATCTCCGATTCGCCTCTTAAAGCTGAGCGTAAAACAGAAATATGTCTTGAACAAAACGGGTTTCATAATGGAGCTGTCCGGATAAATTATATGTATAATGGGCAGGTTTTTATTTTTAAGCCTTCAGGCGAAATTATTATACCAGAGGAATCACTTTCAAATATGCATAAGGAAGTACTTATAAAAGGGCCTGAAATTTTTAATATGTATGAATCAAAAAAGGTAAAAAAAAACAAGGGAGTTGCCGGCTTTATTGCACAAAAATACCGTGTAACCGCTACTAATGGCCTAAAAGTACGAAACCAGCCAGCTTTATCTGGCAGTGAAACCGGAAAACTTCCTTATCGAAGTGTAGTTGCGGTTACAGAACACACCAAAAAATCTTTAATTATACCTGATAATGGGGCCTATTTAGGTGGAAACTGGGTGAAAATAGAATACTACGATCCAATTAAAAAAACGGGCTATGTGTTTAATGGTTTTTTGGAGCCAATCAGTGAGATTGGAAGCCTCAAACTTACTATAGATACAATAAGCTATTCGGATTATTCGAACTTAAAATCCAAATCGACCGAGCCTGCTTTCGAAGGGGTGTCTGATGCATTGGCTATTACCGATAATGCAAAAATTAGAGAGAGCTTGAAACATCGAGTAAGCTGGATTAAAAATAGTAACAAAATAGAAAGTTTTACTAACGATTTTGGGCAAAAAATTAGATGGGAAGATGAATACCCGGAGGAAGAAACTGGAACCATAACTTATTATTATCCAAAAGAAAAAGTAATTTGTTTATCCGATTTGCATTCAGATTATTCTATTTCCTTAATAACAGGACAAATTACAGACAACCCAAAGTATAGTAGCTATTCACCAAACAAGAAGTATAAACTGGCTGGAATAGATGAAGGACAGGGGGGGACTCTTGATTACTTTTTCAGAATAAGAAAAGATAAATGGTATGACTATTCGGTTCATTTTTCAAAGGGTTATTCAAATTCGCTTACCCAATTTTACTGGATAAATAATAATGAGTTTGTTTGTAGTATAAGAGAGGAGAGTTTGGAATTCATTTATTTAAAAGGAAGATTGTCATTCTGGCCAAACAAAAAAAATGATGGCTACTAATAAGGAAGCACGAGTCTGCATGGCGCAATTTTAGCGCCAGCGTAACTTGTGTTTTAGCACTGTTTTTTAGACTTTCTTCTCATCCAACCTGGCGCCCCAGCCAACAAAGCCATGTTGTTAAAACCCGACCTATTTAAAAGAGCTTCATTTATTGGATTTTAGCGGGGGAGGCTTATTTTTATTGAGTAATTTGCAGACTGGTAGATTTATTCGCTATATTGTGGCAATATGGTGAAATACGCTGAAAAAATAGTAAGCCAAAAGCACTGAAAAGAGAATGTTTTGTGCTATTGGTAAATGATTGGAGAAATTAATTCATTAAAAGGTGTTAGTTTTAGTCATATACCTTTTTTAGTAATGATAAACCTAAAAATAAAATGCTGGTTAATTGCCATTTATTGTATCTATATTTGTTTTAAATATTGCAATTAGCTTTTTAATTAAAAACGTTCAAATTGAAAACCAAGATTGACGTTGTTTTTGTAGCCTTTACCTCAATAGCGATCTTTTTGCTGATGTATTTAGTCTACAATATCCTCAATTCCATTCAACATATTTATGAAATTGTCAAACTACTGTCATTACTTATTTCGCCATTGCCAATTGCATTGTTTCTTGGTTTTATAAGTTCACCAACAAAGCTAATTATACACGAAAACACTACCAGGGATAAAATAACAGCATCTGTATTATTTGTAATAGTAGTTGCTGCCCTTTTGCTTGGCATTTATCAATACGACAGATTAAGCACAGTAAAATTTGGTGACCTAAGGATACTGCCGCTATTTCTAAGTACACTTATATCATTTGCATATGTTCTTAATCATTTATCAAATAAAAACCTCAAGGTTGCTTCCGTTTTAAGCGGATTGTTACTTGGGCTTGCAATTTATTTCTTTACGTAAAACAAAAATTATAAATCTATGGATTTAAAAGCAATGAAGAAAAGAGAAAAACTGTTTTGGATACAAGCAGCTATTTTACTAGTACTAATTGTTACCGTCAGCCTTACTTTTTTAACTTATAATGAAATGCATATCGGCAAAGGTATAAAAGTGTTTTTTGCACCTTTTTTATCGGTTGTTCCATTGATATTCTTATTAACTGTAATTAAAGACTGGGTAAGAAAATTTTCCGAAGACGATTATTCCCAAAAAGAAATTGCCTTGTACTCTTTAATTGCTGTTATAACAGCAGTGGTTTTTGTGATAATGGTAAAAATACTATCCACCATCACTACCACAGAAATTTTAATAGCGGTAATCATTGCCATTATCAGCCTGCTTAGTTTCATTAGTTTAAAAGTCCGAGATATTTTAGGAATGTCAATATTAACAGGAGTTTCAGAAGGAATAATTATTTTTATGGTTTTTATGTATTAAGTTTCGTGGAGGCACTACGCGTAGTGTCTCTACTATTTCAATTTCCAGCATAGTTTTTGTAATTGACACTATAATGCTTACTTTTAAGCTGATAAAACCCTAATACTAATCTAGCTAAACAGACAGTGTTTTTTATTACCTATAGTAGAAGACATCGCCTTTTGCAGACAAAAACCAAAGCTGATAATGCTAAACAAGATTAAAAATATCTTGTCGAAACCTTATGATTTATTCGAGAGCAAAAGTTTGCGGTTCTATTTTATTTTCATTCCTGCCCTTTTTGTTTCTCTTTTCATATTTATGTTCAGGCCTTTTGGCTTCATCTTCACCCCTTTGTCCTATGTTTTAAAATTGTGTTTGTTGTATGGTTTGCTTACAGCACTAGTCATGTTTTTAAACCTTTTTGTTCTGCAAAAGTATGTTTTTAAACATTTTACCATTGGAAGAACCATAATCTGGAATACATGGCTTCTGATATCTATTGGAATTGTAAATGCCTTTGTGGTTTTGTTGGTGTTTAATGGTGGCGATTTTGTTTTAAGTTACTTTTTCCAAATGCAAGGGTACACGCTAAGCCTGGGGACAGTTATTAGTTTGTTTATGATCATGATACACTATAATTTTCAGCTAAAGAAAAGGCTTAAAAAAGTAAATACAAACGTAAGCGATACAAGAAATTGTTTAATAGAATTTATACCAGAGAACAATAAAAGTCCATTGCAGGTGCCAAGGAAAGAGTTGTATTATATTAAAAGTGCCGATAATTATATTGATGTGTATTTTGCCGAAAACAAGGCACTTAAACACAAACTGATAAGGTTAACTTTGAAATCGACTATCCAAATGCTTACAGATTTCCCTGAATTCAAAAAATGCCATAAAAGTTTTATTGTCAATCTGGAAAAAGCCAAATGCTTATCCAGTTCTGCAAATGGATATAAGCTAACCCTTCATGATTTTGAAGAACAAATACCTGTTTCAAGGCAGCTTAAAAATGAAATTGCTCATTGCGTAAATAAAAGGAAGAAAGAAGCCTATAATATTTAATAACAGTCTCATATTTGTTATTCATCCCTTTTTTTTGTTATTCGTCCCTTAGCAAAAAATCAAATACTTAATTCAGTTATTTTTAGGTTGTTAAAATGAATAACAAAGCTGTTTTGTTTATTCTGGTATTAATCTTAAACCCAATAATTATGAAAGCTAATAATCCTAAAATTAGCAAATTTCACTTTGTATTATCCATTTTTTTCTCAATCATTATTTTGTTTTCTTATTGCAAAAAGGAAGATGAAAATACAACTGATTTATCAATTAATGTAGGTGGTTTCTGGATTGCAAGCGAAACCATTACAGGAGATTGTCACGGAAGTGTTGAAACCGAAACTGTAACAGAAATATTTTCGGCAGTGCAGACTGGTAATAAGCTGAAAATCACTATTTATCCTATAACTAAAGAGTTAAACGGAACATTAAATGGCGATGTTGTTACATGGAATGGAACTATACCAACCAGTAGTGGAAATACAACCATTGATTTTAGCGGAAAGGCAAACAGTGAAGGCTCTGATATTAGTGGATCTGCCAGCTGGACATGGAGTACGTCAGGTTTTCAATGTAACGGAACTACCCGGATTAACGCAACAAAAGTAACCACGGCAACAGCCGATTTTTCTGGCTCATGGGAAGGCAGCTGGCAAAGCGAAGAAGCATCCTATTCCGGCACGTTTTCCGTTAGTGTAGTGCAGGAGGGCGAAACGCTTAGCGGGACAATCAATGTACCTGAAATTGGAATGAGCAATGCAGATTTAACCGGACAGGTTAGTGGAAACGTAGTTTTCTTTGGCGATGTAGCCGGTATAATAAAGTTTGTAGGTACTTTAATAAATAATCAGGGAAGCGGCGACTACGCCTACCCCACAATGCCTGATGAAGGTAGTTGGACAGCAACAAAACAGTAAATTAAATCAAAACTCAAAAAAATAGAATATGAAACCTGGTAACAAACTATTAATATTGGTAATGACCGTTACAATATTTTTTTCTTGTAACAAAGAGGACACAAAAGTAAATGAAGATCCGGTTGTTTATGATGAAACCGGTATGTTAGGTCTGGTAAACTCACCATGGCCTTGCGAAGGACATGATTCACGAAGAACATCGCAAAGTGCTTACAAGGGACCAGGTAGTGTAAATGCAAAATTAGTATACGATACATCACCAGGATTTCATATTTCTGATGCATTATCCCCGGCATTTGATGCAGCGGGCAATCTTTATTGTGGAGCCTGGGTTAGTGTTCTGAAGTTTTCAAATACACAGACTTTTGAATGGGAATATGAAGCTACCTTATATTTAAGAAATATTCCTCCGATAGCAAAAGATGGAATTATTTATGTGGGAGGGTTCGATCAGTATGGCGTTCAGAATTATACCGATGGCAAGTTGGTTGCACTTGATGAATCAATGCACATAAAGTGGGAGTTTGAATTACCTGATAATCATGAAGGAGGAATATTCGGAGCTCCGGCAATTGGATCAAATGGAACTATTTATATTGTTGACAAATCGGGTGGACTGTTTGCAATTAACAAAGCCGGGCAAAAAATATGGTCTTACCCTTTGGCAAGCTCAAGTTACTCTTCACCCTCCATTGCACCAGACGGAACCATTTATGTAATTGATTATGATGATAATTTATACGCTATAAAGCCAACAGGGGAATTACTTTTTAAATATCCGGCAGGAAAAGATATTAATTACGAGGCAATTGTGGGCACTGATGGTACAGCCTATGTTGGTTCTGAGAATTCATTGCTGGCTGTGAGTTTAAATGGTGAAAAAAAATGGGAATATACTTTGCCTGATGCTGCAATAAATCGTCCTTCGCTGGCAGATGACGGAACCATTTACATTGCTTGCGCAGATAATCATATTTATGCAGTTAATAGCAATGGGGCTCTGAAATGGAGTTACGATACAGGCGGGAAAGTCACCGCTCCAATTACTATTGACGCAGACGGAAGTATTTATTTTGGAACCAATGATACCAATAAATTAATGTCAGTATCAAACCTGGGAGCTTTCATTTGGGAGTATACACTAGGTTTAGGTTATAGTCAGCCTGTAATTGATGCAAATGGAACGCTCTATGCCGGAACTGAAGAAGGAGAGATTTATATGATTACAGAAATTCAATAACGAATTTGGTTACAGAACTGTAACTGTAATCGTTCTACAAAAGAATGTGTTTAACCTTGCGAAGCAAGCTCATGAACTCCATATAAATGGTTTGAGAAAAAATGGTTGAATATCAATTGCTTAACTGAAATTCAAACAAGTGAAAGACCAGTATTATGCTCAAAGATTTCTGTAATTTCCTATCAGATGAAGCACAATTAAAAATTGCTTTACGGCTTGGAAAACATGCGCTTCCTGCCTGGGTAGATTATTTTGCTGCCCACCCTGTTAAAATAAACGAGATAAACGATTTAATCCTATCAGAAAACAAAGTTAAAGGTGGCGCCAATGAAATAGATGCTAATTTCCCGGTTCGGGCTTTAGAAAAAATAGAACGAAGCTATAAGAATGCAAAAAGGAAAGAGGGGCTACCCGTTGCTAATATGAAAAGCGATGGAACATTGTCGCCGATTCTGGCTACGAGCATTCAACCATTAACCAATAAAAACTGGGATAATATCCTTCCGTATTCTGTCAGGCTTGTTTTTACAATGGTCTGGAATATCGTCACCTGGATTCTTTATAAACGAAGCACCGATGTCAATGAAACCCACATTTACGTAGCCATTAACCAGGCTGCTGATGTATTAATGACAGAAAAACTTAAAACTGTTCCACAAATTGAAAAAATACTGGCCGAATATAAGCACGAAGCCCGGCAGACCAATGAAGATGAGCTGTGGGAAAAAGCTCCAAAGGTAAAGAAAGGCGAGACATTAACACAGGACGAGGTTTACCAAAAAATCATTGGCGAAAACATAGTAAAAGATGCCTGCGGCAGAGAGTTGGCAACAGAAATTCTTCGCCAGATGCACGAAGAAGGAAAAACCTTTTGGGACGAGTGGGAGGAATATTATTCGGGCACAAGCAAAACCTATTCTTACAATAAAGAACGAAAAAGTTACTGGCTTTCGGAGGTCGATGTAATAGCTCTAAGCTTTGCAAACGATATTCCCATGACCGAAAAAGAAATGCTTGACTTTATTTCGGGTGTTTCCTTACACGATTTAAGAGGAGATGGTTTTGAGATTTAAAAAAAAATGGAAATCTAAAGCATGTCTCCTAATTCAAAGAATGGTGAAATCCCTAAAATTAAGCAGCAAAATGTCATAAAACCATTAGCGTATAAAAATAGCTGACAGGTTCTTATTTCCTGATACTAAGCCTTTTATTAATTGTGTCTAAATAACTCTTAAAATGCAAAAGCAGAAATTTCCTAGTTTCGAACACAAATAAGTCAGCTTTGGTTTGAACCAGAATTATAAAATATTTGGATAAAAGTTATGACTGTGAGGTAAACCTTGCGATTGACCTTATGAAAAACTTTCTACAGATTGCAATCAAGCCATAGAGAGAGGGCAGCCGAGAGCTTGTTTGAAGATCACCTGGCCGCACTTGGGCTTGATAAAAGGTGTGGGAAGTTTTTTACGGAGCCTTGACTTTTTTACTCGCTCTTTCAGAGCTACGAGAGAACGGCTTCGCCTAAGTTGCTTCGTTTTTGGGTTAAGTCAAAATGGAGCTGGATATCAAAAGTGAAATGCAAAACTAAACCTGAGCCATTAAGTTATTTATGAAATAAACACAAGAGTAAGTAATTTCTATCCCCTTCGGAAGAATTAAAAAATAATCAATGAGAAAACTAGTACTATTTTTTCTTCTAACTACACAATCTGCTTTTAGTCAGGATAAGGACTCCATTTTTATACGAAAGATATTTGATGAAGCACTTGGCAAAGGTCACGCTTATGAAGATTTAAGAAGTTTGTGTAAAGATGTTGGAAATCGTTTGACAGGTTCAGCCGGAGCTGAAATGGCAGTGTATTGGAGCGAAAATAAGATGAAATCATATGGATTTGACAAGGTTTATTTACAAAAGTTTGAAACTGTTCACTGGCAGAGGGGAACTAAAGAAGTAGCCTGGATGAAAAACAAAAAAGGGGAAATAAAAAAGCTGGAAGTGCTTGCGTTAGGTGGTTCCGTGGGGACCAATGGACTTTTGGAGGGAGAAATAACAAAATTTGAAACGCTGGAAGATTTAAAAGCAGCAAATCCTGAAAACGTAAAAGGAAAAATTGTGTACTTGTCGCAAGCCATGAACAATAAAGAAATCCTGACTTTTATGGCTTATAGTGGTTGCATACCCAATCGCGGTTGGGGAGCTGTGGAGGCAGCAAGAAAAGGGGCTTTAGCGGTAGTAATAAGATCATTAGGGTTTCCTGTAGATGAACATCCTCATACTGGATCATTGAAATATGCAGATGATGTTGAAAAAATACCTGGTGCAGCTTTAGCTACCTGTGACGCTGATCTTTTGAATAGCTGGCTGGAAGAAGGCAAAGTAGAATTGCTGTTGGAGATGGATTGTCGCGAAATAGGAATCACCGAAACATACAACGTAATTGGCGAAATTACAGGAAGTACCAAGAAAGATCAAATTATTTTGGTTGGAGGTCACTTGGATTCATGGGATGTGGGGGAAGGTGCACATGATGATGGTGCTGGAATTATTCACTCCTTGGAAGCATTTCGTGTTCTAAAGGAGTTGGGATATCAGCCAAAGCATACATTAAGGGTGGTCTTTTTTATGAACGAAGAAAATGGGAATGCTGGAGGTGAATCATATGCCAGGGTCGCATCTGGTGCAGGTGAAAAGCATGTAGCTGCTATTGAAAGTGACAGGGGAGCTTTTTCGCCACGTGGTTTTGACATTAATAATGGAACGCCAGAACTCATTAAAAAAGTACAGGAATTGACACAGGTACTAAAGCCCTATGAATTGTATCGCTTCGAAAATGGGTTTGGAGGGGTAGACATTTGGCCTTTAAGCAAACTTTATCCAGATATTGTTTTGTTTGGTTTTGTGCCAGATTCGCAACGGTATTTTGATTTTCATCATTCAGCAGCAGATGTGTTTGAAAACGTGAACAAGCGGGAATTGGAGATGGGGTGTGCATCAATGGCTGCCTTCCTGTATCTGATAGATAAAAAGATCTTTTAGGTGCATTAGGTTAAAAGAGAGTGTGTCAAAACTACTTTTGTTTTAACCTGAAAATCAATCATATCAATCTTAAAAGATTAAATAACTTAATGGAATGAAGGAGACTACTAAAAAAATGCCGGTATTGTTTCTTGGGCATGGCAGTCCGATGAATGCTATTGAAGAAAATGAATTTGTAGAAGGTTTCAGAAGAGTGGGAGAGGAAATTACGAAGCCCAAAGCAATTCTATGTGTTTCAGCCCATTGGGAAACAAAAGGAACCTTTGTAACAGCCATGGAACACCCAAAAACCATTCACGATTTTGGCGGTTTCCCACAAGAATTGTTTGAAGTTGAATACCCTGCACCAGGTAATCCTGAACTGGCTAAAGAAACTACAGAACTTATTTCTAAAACTGATGTCGGATTAGATGGTAAGTGGGGACTTGACCATGGTGCCTGGAGTGTTATCAAACATCTTTATCCAAAAGCAGATGTCCCTGTTATTCAAATGAGCCTTGACTACACCAAATCGCCAAAATACCATTACGAAATAGCTCAGGAACTTGCAATCCTGCGAAACAAAGGCATATTAATTATTGGCAGTGGAAACATGGTGCATAATCTTAGATTGATTGCCTGGAATAAACTATCTGGCAAGCCTTATGCTTATGATTGGGCAACAGAAGCTAATGAAAAAATGAAAACGTTCATTTTAAGCGATAATCATCAAGAACTAATTAACTACAAATCGCAAGGAAAAGCATTTGATCTGGCAATTCCAACGCCAGAGCACTATCTACCTTTGTTATATGTCCTTGCTTTAAAGGGAAAAAATGAAAAAGTAAGTTTATTTAATGATCAACCTGTAGCTGGCTCCTTAACAATGACATCAGTAAAGGTTGAATAAATGTATTATCAGGAGCACAAAGTAACAGAAGTTGATTTACGAAATTTTACAATATAATGTTTTCTGTATGAGCTACTTTGTGCGGTTTTATGCAAAACTTTGAAAAACTCACTGTTTCTGTATATTGTTTATTCCAAATGCTCCGTACTACCATATTTTGCAATAGAGAACTCCCCGTTTTCATATTCAGCAATGCTCAAACTGGTTTGATGAAGCATTTTCTCCCAAAACCTGTTAAGCGGAATTCCTGCAATCTTATTCAACGCACTCATAATAGCAACTGCATGGCTGACAATAAGTACGCGTTGACCAGGATGTCTCTCAGCAATTTTTAGCAGGGCAGGGTAGGTGCGGTTTCCAACATCAGTAAAAGATTCTCCAGTCTTAGGCAAAAACAGATCAGCCGATTCCCAAAAACCATGGTACAAGTCCGGGTTTTCATTTTTCATATCATCATACAGGCGTCCTTCGTACTCACCTACATTAATTTCCTTGAAATCATCAACAGTAATAATTTCCAAATCACGATTGCCTCTCACAATTTTAGCAGTTTCCTGAGCTCTTCCTCTGGGACTGCAATAAATAGCATCAAAATGAACATTCTCGATATGTTTGCTAAGTGCTTTTGCCTGATTTACTCCTTGTTCAGTGAGGGGCGAATCAGCCCATCCCTGGTAACGACGTTCAATGTTCCATTCTGTTTGTCCGTGGCGTACAAAGTAGATTTCTGTTTTCATTTCTTTCCAATAAGAGCGGCAAATGTATGAAACAATTTAGGATTTGCGACATTTTTTAAATATCTGCCTTTTTATGTCTTTAACATAACTAGCTAAATGCCTGTTGATATGAAAGACTTCTGGATTTTTACTTTTCTTGTGGTAGTAATCATCTTTCCTTCAATAATTCTCACCATAAAACTCATTTTTAAAAAATCAATATTAATCAAATTCACATATGTATGGTTGATAAACCAGCTTTCGATAGTGATTTAAGCTTATGGGGCTTTTTTTTGAATATTTTTTAATCCAAAATGGATGTTGATTTGGAATATATCAGATATGGAGAACGGAAAATTTTGATTTGGACCTTTAAGGGAGAAGTCATGTTTGAAAACATTATTGTATCCTGGCAGCATTGTTTAGACAAAAATTTGTTGACTAAAGATGTAATCGGTGCTTTATTGATAGTTATCTCTCGTTCAACAGCATATTTACCATTAACAAATAAAGCAGCGATTTGAGAAATTGCGACAATCACCAAAAGTACAATAATGATAATCTTTAATTTCTTCATTTGGTTAAGGTTTTTAGTTTGTGTTTTTTTAATTGAATTGGTAATGATAATAACCAATTGCCTAAATTTAAGTAATAAAATAGAATGATAGTTATGGTTAATTATAAAAACTCTTAAACACGAGGATAAGATTGTTAGCACTTGTTGCTACATTTAAATTATTGCAGTACTTTTGCACTCTCAAATTTAAAAATCGAAGAAAATGGGCTTAAGTTGTGGTATTGTTGGGTTAACCAATACAGGAAAATCGACTATTTTTAATTGTTTTTCAAATACAAAGGCAGAAATAACCAATTATAGTTTCAGTACTTCAAAATCGAATATTGGAATGGTAAAGGTACCCGATCCACGACTAAAAGAATTGAAAAAACTACAGCCAACTGAAAGATTGGTTCAGGTAGTAGTTGATATTGTTGACTTGCCTGGATTAGCAAAAGGAGCGAGTCAGGGCGAGGGTGTTGGAAACCAGTTTTTAGGAGAATTGCGTAATACTGATGCAATTATTCATGTTTTGCGTTGTTTTGATGATGATAACCTTCCTCACGTTGAAGGATCTGTTGACCCTGTTCGCGATATTGAAATCCTTGATTTTGAATTACAAATTAAAGATTTAGAGTCAGTAGAGAAAAAGATTGCCCGATTGGAAAAACTTTCAAAAACAGGCGATAAAGATGCTAAGAAGGGGCTTGAGGTAATAGCGAAGTATAAAGAGCATCTTGAAAACCTTCAAAATGTTCGTACGCTGGAAATATCAGAAGAGGAACAAAAACTAGTTGGCGATTTGTTTTTATTGACCACAAAACCAGTTCTTTACGTTTGTAATGTTGATGATGCCTCAGCATCAGCCGGAAATAAGTACGTTGAGAAGGTAAAAGAATTTTTGAAAGATTCTGGTGAAGAAGTCATTGTAATTGCAGCCCAAATAGAATCTGAAATTGCTGAATTAGAGGAGGAAGAAGACAAAATTGAATTCTTAAAAGATGCTGGCTTAACAGAACCCGGAGTAAATAAATTAATCCGTGCTGCCTACAAAATGCTTAATCTTGAAACTTTCTTTACAGTTGGGCCTAAAGAAATCCGTGCCTGGACCATAAAAAAGGGAGCTTCAGCACCCGAAGCAGCCGGAGTTATTCATAGTGATTTACAACGAGGTTTCATTCGTGCAGAAGTAATGAAATATGCAGATTTTATTGAATTAGGTTCAGAACAGGCATGTAAAAATTCCGGCAAATTGCATGTAGAGGGGAAAAAATACATTGTTGAAGACGGCGATATCCTGAATATTAGATTTAACGTGTAATAATTGCTGAAATAAAAGGTGGCTTAGTGGGAGTTTTTCACAGGTATAGTAAAGAAAAACTTAGTACCTTTTCCTTCTTCTGATTCTACCCGGATTTTACCACCCATAAGTTTAATTAAATCCTTTGAAATGGTTAATCCAAGGCCAGTGCCGCGGTATACTTTTTCCTTGGAATGTTCGAGTTTTCCAAAGTGGTTGAAAAGTGTAAACTGTTTTGCTTTGGGGATTCCAATTCCGGTATCCCTGACAAAAAACTCAAGGAAATCACCTTTTCTTGTATAACCAAAATCAATTATTCCTTTTTCAGTGTATTTAATGGCGTTGCTAATCAGGTAACTTAGCACCTGTTTTAGCCTTGCTTCATCAGTAGTAAGCATTAAATTGTTGTCATCTTTAGAGTTGACAAGGTAAAGCTCAATATCTTTTGAGTTGATTCTTATTTTTCTCTCAAAATCAATAAAAAGCTCATAAAGAAGCTTGTTTATTTTAAAAGTACTTTCTTCTAATATTATTTTCTTTGATTGGATTACAGAAACATTAATTAATTTATCGAATAAATTCAATAGATCATTACTGTTGTTTTTTATTATTTCAAGAAATTGTGACTGTTTTTCTTTTGGAACATCATGTTCGCCTAAAAGTTCCGAAAAACCAATAATTGCATTTAAAGGGGTTCGTATTTCATGCGACATGTTCGATAAAAAGGCAGATTTTAATCGGTCAGATTCCTCAGCTTTATCGCGTGCAACTATTAAGTCTGCTAAGCGTTTTTCAATTTCATCTTCAAGATGCAAGGTGTGGTATTTCAACTCCTGATTCTGTTTTTCAATCACTTCCTTTTGCGATTCAATTTCCTCCTTTTGCATGGCTATCTCCCTGGTTCTTTCTTCTACACTTTGTTCCAGAAAATCTTTTGTCGATTGAAGTCTGCTTTCTCTTCTTTTAATGATGTAAATAACTGAAAGTATTACTGCGGTAGCCAAAAATATATAAAAAAGGATGGTTTTCCACCAAGGTGGTTTTATAATAATACTTAAACTTCTTGTGGTTTCATTCCAAACACCATCAGAATTTGTTGCTCTAACAATCAATGTGTATTTCCCGGGGCCTAAACCAGTGAAATTCACTGTGTTTTGATTGCCAAGTTCAATCCATTCTTCATTTATACCAGTTATTTTATAGGCGTATTCAATTTTTTCCTTGATTTTATAATCTAGTGACGAAAAAGTAATACTGAAAACATTGTCATCATAATTTAAAACAATCTTGTCAGTTGAATTTATATTCTCAGCTAATGGAACCCTATCGTTATATACTTCTCCTGGGAAAATTTCATTGAAATTGATTTTTAGTTTTGTAAATACAACAGGAGGTTGATAATTGTCAATTTCTATTTGCTCTGGTTTAAAATAGGTAATACCATTTGTTCCGCCAAAAACCAGTATGCTGTCAGATGTTAATGTGCTTGGAGTGTTGAACTCATTACTTTTAATGCCATCATTACTAGTGAAAATAATTATTTCGCCAGTTTTTTTGTTTAACCTACCAAGTCCTTTAACACTTGCAAACCATACATTATCTTTATAATTCTCAATTGCATAAACTGTGTTGGTTGCAAATTTATGAAGAATCGGATATTGCGTTGTTTTGTTAGAGTTGGTGTTAAATTTTACAATTCCATGTATTGTTGTTCCAAGCCATAAAACACCATTTTCTCCTTCGGTAATTGCCAATACTTCTTGTTGAGCCTTGCTTGATTTATCAACTTTCCCAATTGAGTGTCTTTCAAAATTGTCTTTTGAAGGAATGTATTTTGCTAAACCATTTGATGTACTTACCCATAATTGATTCTTTGAATCAAAATACACTTCCCAAACTGAATTAGAAGGAATGCTATTGGTATCACCAGATGAATAAAAATAGTTATTGAATTTATTTTCAGCGGTATTATATCTGCTTAATCCATATGAAGTAGCTATCCATATTTGTCTCTTATGATCTTCTTTAATTGAAAATACTTCATTTTCAGGAAGTTGATTCTCAGAGCTAAAGTCGGTATAAAAATGTTTAAAGATATTTTTCTTCGGATCGTATACATCCATTCCTTCTGAAGTTCCAATCCATATATTTTTATTTGAATCCTCAAAAATAGCTAATATATGATTGCTGCTAATGGAGTTTCGGTTGTCAGGGTCAGGTCTAAGGTGTTTAAACTTGTTTGCTTTTCTTATCCAAACACTAATTCCCTGCTGTGTTCCTATCCAGATATTTCTTTCTGAATCTTCCATAATGACAGAAATGTCATTGTTAATGAGCGAAATATCCGTTTCTTTAGTATTTGTAATCCAGTTGAATGGTTTTTTTTTAAGGTTTATTTTCAATATTCCATCGCTAAAAGTGCCTAACCATAGAACTCCCGATTTGTCCTCAAGCATACTTAGGTAAGAATTACCACTCATATAACCTGACTCATCTTCTCTTATGTTTATAGGCTTGAATTCTTCTGTGTCATAATTGTATTCATACATTCCATAGTCACCAGAACCAGCTAAAAGCCTTCCTTTGCTCGTCTGGTAAATACTCTGAAAATAAATACTATTCTGCAAATTACTTGGGCTTTTTGAATAGATAAACCGGTTTATTTTACGTTGTTCACTATCAAGCTTGGCAATTCCATTACCTGTCGCTAGCCATATGTTCGAATAACTGTCTTCAAATATTCTGTATATAGTATTGTTCAGGTAGGCATATTCTTTTTCATCAAGAATTGAAAATTTCTTTAAATCGTAATTATTCTGATTATATCTAAAAAAGCCATTTTCTCGGGTTCCTGTCCAGATGTTCTCTTTCTTGTCCTTATAAAATGTGAAAATATATGAGGTATCTAGTCCTTTTGTGTCTTCTAATACTGATTTTGGTTCAGTAAAAACACCCGAATTTAAATCATAAAAAATCAAACCTCTTCGTGTGCCAACCCAAAGTTTGTTTTTTTTATCTATTGCTAAACCATAAATTCGATTGCTTGGCAGCGTTGTATTTAGTGTTATATCTCTGTATATTCTCTTAAAACTCTGATCTTTTCTGTTGTATATGTTAAGTCCGTCTTCTGTTCCTATGTATAAATCTCCAATATTATCCTCGCAGATAATGTTTATTGTGTTGTTGCTTAGGGTTTTAGGATCGTTTATATTGCAGATGAAATTAGTAAAAGTGTTGCCGTCATATCTGCTTAAACCATCAGTTGTACCAAACCATAAAAAGCCAGTGTGATCCTGATAAATAGTAGTGACAGTATTTTGTGCTAAACCACTTAAAATGTCTATTTTTTGAAAATCTGAGAGATTGGTTTGAGACAGTATACCCCCCACGTTTGCAATTGAGAAAAAACAAACCATTAAGAACCCTGTTAAATGGGTTTTAAGTCTTCTATAGTGTATTAAATCCACTTACTACAACAATGAAAATAAGAAAAAAAACTGCAAAAGCTCCAAAGTTTTTGATTTGTATCATCAAATATTGAGCCTTTATTCAGGTGTTTGTATAGTATTCTTTCTCAATACCCTTTGCGCAAAGAAGATGCAAATGTACATGATTATATTTTAGAATCATTATAAATAGCTATAACTGTTTTTTAGTAAGCAATTCCCTTGTTCTTTTTTCCTATTTTTGAGATTAACTTAAATCAACTAACCAATATAAAAACCTTAAAAATGAATTTAGTTATTGAAAAAACGTTCTTTTCTGCGAAAGTGGCTAAATTGGTTGTAGAAGCCCCGGAGATAGCCAGAAGCAGAAAAGCCGGGCACTTTGTTATTATACGTGTTGATGAGCATGGAGAAAGGATTCCATTGACAATAGCAGGTGCCGATACTGATAGAGGTACTATCGATATTATTGTTCAGGAGGTAGGGGTTTCGTCTGCAAAATTGGCTAAGCTTAATAAAGGCGATTACATCCTGGATGTGGTAGGGCCTTTGGGTAAAGCTACTCATATTGAGAAGGTTGGTACTGTTCTTGCTGCAGGAGGGGGAGTTGGAATTGCACCGCTTTTGCCCATTGTAGAAGCCTTTAAGAGAACAGGAAACAGGGTCATTACAGTGCTTGCTGCAAGAAACAAAGATTTAATCATTCTTGAAGAGCAAATGCGTCAGCATTCTGATGAAGTAATAATTATGACGGATGATGGTTCTGCAGGGAAGAAAGGTTTGGTTACTCATGGAATGGAAGAGGTGATTACTCGTGAAAAAGTTGATGTTGCTGTTGCAATCGGGCCAGCGATAATGATGAAATTTGCGGCTTTAACTACACAAAAACATAATATCCCAACTTTGGCCAGTTTAAATACCATAATGGTTGATGGTACAGGCATGTGTGGTGCTTGTCGCGTGAGTGTTGGAGGAGAAACCAAATTTGTTTGTGTGGATGGTCCTGAATTCGATGCTCATAAAATTGACTTTGATGAAATGTTATTTCGTTTAAGTGCCTATCAAACTGAAGAAGCCGCTGCATTCGAAGCATATCTGAAGAAAGAAACAACTTAATAGTCAGTTAAATTCTTTGTGCAAAGGCTCATGGTGCAAAAAAAAAGTTGACTAAATATAATGAAATAGGTTTTTACTTTACTTAATCTATTGACAAAATCAGCATGGAAGACTTAAAAACATATCTTAACGAAGAGCGTGAACAGGAGTGGCGTGCCGAAATTCGCTCAAAAATAAAGACCAAAGAACGTACGCTAAAGGAACGGGTGAAAATGAACGAAGAAGACCCGAATGTAAGAAATAAAAGCAGGGTTGAGGTAAACAAAGGTTTAACCAAAGAACAAGCTTTACTGGAGGCTCAGCGTTGTATTGATTGTGCAAATCCTACTTGTATAACTGGTTGCCCTGTAGGAATTAATATTCCAAAGTTTATTAAAAAAATTGAGATTGGCGACTTTTTAGGAGCTGCTTCTGTTCTTAAAGAAACCAATACCTTACCAGCTGTTTGTGGAAGGGTTTGTCCGCAAGAGAAGCAATGCGAATCTCAGTGTTTTTATACTCAAAAATTGAAAAAAGTACCTGTTGCTATTGGATACCTTGAAAGGTTTGCTGCTGATTTTGAGCAAAATAGTGGCAAAATGTCTGTGCCTACGGTTGCTGCATCAAACAATAAAAAAGTTGCTGCAATTGGATCCGGACCAGCTGGTTTAGCATGGGCTGCAGACATGGCACGGTTTGGTTATGATGTCACTGTTTTCGAAGCTCTTCATGAAATAGGAGGGGTACTTAAATATGGTATCCCAGAGTTTAGGCTACCTAACTCCATTGTAGATGTTGAAATCGAAAGCATGAAAAAAATGGGAGTGAAGTTTGTAACCAACTTTATTGTTGGGAAAACTGCCTCGTTCGATGATTTAAGAAAGCAGGGATTTGAAGGTTTCTTTGTTGGTAGTGGTGCCGGATTGCCTCGTTTTATGAACATTCCTGGAGAAAACTACATTGGAATATTTTCATCCAATGAATACTTAACACGCGTAAACCTAATGAACGCTGCTAATCCTGAATTCGACACCCCTGTAATTAGCGGCAAGAATGTAGCAGTTATTGGTGGAGGTAATACAGCAATGGATGCGGTGCGTACGGCAAAAAGATTAGGTGCAGAGAATTCACGGATAATATACCGTCGTTCTTTAACGGAAATGCCTGCAAGGGTTGAAGAAATAAAGCATGCGCAGGAAGAAGGTATTGAGTTTCTAAACCTGAACAATCCCTTAGAGTATTATGCCGATGAAAAAGGCAGGGTGAACCGAATGAAAATTCAAAAAATGGAACTTGGTGAACCCGATAGTAGCGGACGAAGAAGACCTGTTCCAATTGAAGGTTCTGAGTATTATTTAGATGTAGACACTGTTGTGGTTAGCGTTGGAGTTTCTCCTAATCCACTTATTCCGGCCTCGTTAAGTGATTTGGAAGTCACTAAATGGGGAACTATTGTGGTGAATGAAGAAACCATGCAATCATCAATACCTGATATTTTTGCAGGTGGCGATATCGTAAGAGGTGGAGCAACAGTTATTCTTGCCATGGGAGATGGCAGAAAAGCTGCTGCCGGTATGCATGAATATATTCAAGGGAAAGTAAAATCCTGATTAAACAATTAATTAACCTTAACATTTTGATTATGATTGATTTAACAACTAAATATTTAGGCCTTTATTTACGAAATCCTTTGATTGTAGGAAGTTGCGGGCTAACCAATTCCTTCGCAGATATTGTAGATTTGGAGGCTAAAGGTGCGGGAGCTGTCGTATTAAAGTCTATATTTGAAGAAGAAATAATTTTGGAATACGAGCAAGAGCTTAAAAAAGTTTCCTTAGACGAGAACAATCTCGAATACTATGATTATTTCGACTACAAAATAAAAGAAGACAATGTAAAAAAGTATATTAAGCTGATTGAAGATTGCAAGAAAGAAGTTAAAATCCCAATAATTGCAAGTATCAACTGTGTTTCATCCACAGAATGGGTGTTTTTTGCAAAAAAACTTCAGGATGCTGGTGCTGATGCACTGGAACTGAATGCTTTTATTCTGCCATCAGATCTGGAAAGAAGTTCTACGGAGACCGAAAAGATCTATTTTAATATTGTTGAGAATGTGAAAAAAGTGGTGACTATACCGGTTTCACTAAAAATTAGCTACTATTTTTCGAACCTTGCCAAAATGGTTAAGGAACTTTCAGAAACCGATATTGATGGCATGGTACTTTTCAATAGGTTTTACAGCCCCGATTTTGACCTCGACCACAAACGTGTAATTTCAACCAATGTACTAAGTTCACCACAAGATCTTGCTATTTCTTTAAGATGGGTAGCCATCATGGCGAACCGGGTAAGTTGTGATTTGGCCTCCTCAACAGGAGTGCATGATGGAGCCGCTTTAATCAAACAGCTTTTGGCTGGGGCAACTGCTGTTCAGGTAGTTTCAACACTTTATGAAAATGGTTCTGCTCAAATATCACGAATGCTGTCAGATCTCGAAAACTGGATGAAAGCCAATGGACACGAAAGGCTATCTGATTTCAGGGGCAATATGAGTCAGGCAAATAGCCACAACCCTGCTATATTTGAAAGAGTTCAGTTTATGAAGTATTTCGGAGAGCTCTCTAAATAAGAATGAATTGCTATTGAGCTGAAATTTAATTAGTTCGCTGATTTTCGATTTTTGCATGATTGCTTTGAAAGAAGTTCATGCTTTGTGCGCTGTAGTAAGCTACTTTTAAAAAGTAATGTTAAATAACATGTTCGGTAAAATTGGTATTAATTCATTTTTTTTACTGCATTAAATTATTACTTTCGCTACCCTTATTATTGACGACATATTATTAATGATTTTAAAACAGTTACTATGGGAAAATTAGCAGTTCTTGCATTAGGGGGAAATGCCCTTCTGCGTGGTGACCAGAATGGAACCATTGAGGAACAGGAACAAAACACCAAAGATACACTTGAGAATCTTATTTATCTTATTAAAGAAGGATACAATATTGTTTTGAGTCATGGAAACGGACCTCAGGTTGGGAATATTTTAATGCGTAACGATGCCGGTTTTGAAACTTACGGTATTCCACAAATGCCATTAGATATTTGCGTTGCTGATTCACAAGGTGGAATTGGGTACATGATTGAGCGTGTTTTACGCAATGTGTTAGAAGATCATGGATTAAAGAAAGACGTGGTGACAATGGTTACTCAGGTGGTTGTTGACAAAGACGATCCTGCTTTCCAGAACCCGACAAAAAGAGTAGGGAAAATTTACACCAAAGCTCAGGCAGAAGAGCTAAACAAAAAGAAAGGCTGGATTTTCAAAGAAAGCCCAAAACAAGATGGAGGAATGCGTCGTGTTGTACCCTCACCAGAGCCAATTGAAGTATTTAATGCTCAGTCAATTGAAACCTTAGCTCGTCAGGGAACCATTGTAATTGCTTCAGGCGGTGGAGGAATTCCTGTATATATTGATGAGAAAAAGCATGTAAGACCTCTTGATGCAGTAATTGATAAAGATAATGCATCTTCATTGCTTGCTTCAACAATTAACGCAGATGAATTTTATATTCTTACCGATGTACCTTATGTTTATATTGATTATAAAAAGCCAGAAGAAAGAGCATTAGAGTTTTTAAACAAAGCTGATGCAGAAAAGCATATGGCTGATGGTAAGTTTGGCGAAGGAAACATGGCTCCTAAAATTAAGGCAGCTCTTAAGTTTGTTGAAAATGGAGGTGGTAAAAGTGTGATCACTGAGGCAACAAAACTTGAGGATAGAACATACGGAACCAAAATTACTTTAGAATACGAAGATTAAATATAGTATATTGTTGAAAGTGAAAAGTTTTTAAGGTGGAGTGACAGA
Organism: Bacteroidales bacterium; assembly: GCA_050296515.1. Taxonomy (GTDB): domain Bacteria; phylum Bacteroidota; class Bacteroidia; order Bacteroidales; family NBLH01; genus NBLH01. The sequence goes on from JBNKRJ010000094.1 coordinate 28,105, forward strand.
TAAAAGTGCATATAATTAAATGTATTATCCTTTAATTTTTTTGTTGCTTTTTGATATTTTATTCTACTTTCTCCTTTTTACCTTCAACTTTTAACTTTTTAACATTTAAACTTATTTGTCATGGCATTTAATTTAAGAAACAGAAGCTTTTTGAAATTATTGGATTTCACTCCAAAAGAGATTAAATTCTTACTTGATTTATCAATTGATTTAAAGAAAGCAAAATATAACGGAACTGAACAACCTCGTTTAAAAGGTAAAAATATTGCATTGATTTTTGAAAAAGCATCAACCAGGACCAGATGTGCTTTTGAAGTAGCTGCTTTTGATCAAGGTGCGCTAGTTACTTATTTAGGCCCTTCAGGCTCACAAATTGGAGGTAAAGAATCAATGAAAGATACAGCAAGAGTATTGGGCAGAATGTATGATGGTATCGAATACCGGGGTTTTGCTCAAAAAACTGTTGAAGAATTAGCAGAATATTCAGGAGTACCTGTATGGAATGGTTTAACTAATGAATATCATCCAACTCAAATTTTGGCTGATTTCATGACCATGTTGGAGCATTCTGATAAACCATTGCACCAAATTACTTTTGCTTATGTTGGTGATGCCAGAAACAACATGGGAAATTCATTATTAGTTGGTGCTGCAAAAATGGGAATGGATTTTCGTTCAATTGCACCAAAAGAAGTTCAACCTGCAGCTGAGTTGGTTAATGAAGCAAAAGAAATTGCAAAAGAAACCGGTGCTAAAATTTTAGTTACCGACAGTATGGAAGAAGGCCTTAAAGGTTGTGATTTTATTTACACAGATGTTTGGGTATCAATGGGTGAGCCAGCTGAGGTTTGGAAACAAAGAATTGAGCTGTTAAAGCCTTACCAGGTAAATAAAAAAGCAATGGAAATGACAGGCAATCCAAAAGCTAAATTTATGCATTGCTTACCAGCATTCCACAATAGAGAAACTACTGTTGGCGAAGAAATTTTCCAAAAGTTTGGTTTAGATGGAATGGAAGTGACCGAAGATGTATTTGAATCTGAAGCATCTATTGTATTTGATGAGGCCGAAAATAGATTACATACTATTAAGGCAGTGATGGTTGCAACTTTAGGAAGCTAGGGTTTTAAACTATTCTATCATAAAAAAAACGGAACCTTTAGGTTCCGTTTTTTTATTTTATACTTATATATTGTGTTATCCATTTAAGCTTACTTCCCAAAGTCTTTTTTTATCCAAAATCTTAATATCCTGATTCTTACAATCAATAATTCCGGTATCTTTAAACTCCTTAAGTATTCTAATAGCTCCTTCTTTCGACATTCCTGTCATATCTGCCAGTTCCTGGCGTGAAAGTACAATGTCAAAAGCCTCTGATTTAAAAATACTTTCAGATAAGTGGAGCAATACCTCTGCAAGTCGCCCATGTGATTGTTTTACTGACACATTGGCAAGTCGTTGCATTAATCTTAAATCTTTCATGCTAATATCTGCAATCATCGATTCCGCAAATTTTGGATTGGCACGTACAACTTCGCGGAATGGCTTAGCATCAATAAAACAAACCATTGAATCTGTAAGTGCTGCTAAGGAATATTTATGTCTGTTGTCAAGATACAAACCTGGCCCTCCGATTAACGAAGTAGGTTGAACAAGCGATATGATTACATCTTTATTATTACTGGCTTCAAGATACAATTTAGCCAATCCTATAGCGAAAGAAACAACATGCGCTGTTGGGCTCCCTTGTTTAAAAATAACTTCTCCTGCTTTAAATTTGGCTTCGTATCGGTGTTCATTTAAATAATCCAACTCCTCATTTGATAAATGCATAAACATATTGCATTGTTTCAAACAATCTTTGCATACTTTACCATTTATGTAATTTTCACCAAACATCTAACCTGGTTAAGATATAAAAGTCTATATGTGTAAATAAGTACTAAAATGCATGCAAGATGCAATTATTTTTCAAACTAAAAAAACAGTAATTTGTCTTTCTTGGTTGATTTTTATCGAAATTGAATTGATATTTATCAACGATAAAAAGATTTTTGTTGGTTCTAATTTAACAAAAATTAAGATTTAAATGAAATCTTTTCATTTTTTTTTCAAGATATCTCAGTGCCCTTTTCTTCTACATTCTTTGGTTTATAAATACTTTTACATTAAATAAAAGTTTAACATAAATCAGCTATTATGAAAAGATACATTTATTTAGTTTTTATGGGTTTAGCGGCCCTAATGTTTGCTAGTTGCGAAGGCCCTGCAGGTCCTCCTGGTCAAGATATGACAAGTTCAACTTGCTTGGAGTGCCATGGTGATGCTCAGGACTTAATCAGATTTCAATTCAATTCCTCTGCACATAATGTTGGGGCAATTGCAGTTGATTATGCTGGTGGAAGAAAGAGTTGTGCTCCTTGTCACTCACACGAACTTTATGTAGAGTGGGCTGAAACAGGTTCTGTTGCAGAAGATGTTACTAATCCTAGTCCATGGCAATGTAAAACTTGCCACAGCATTCATAAAACATTTGAACCGGATGACTTGGCCTTTAGAGCAGGTGGTGCTGTTACAATGTCAGATGGAACCGAGGTTGATGCAGGAAATAACAATACTTGCATAAACTGCCATCAAGCGAGACATGAACCAGGAGACTATGTGGAGACTGCTGCTTATACCGAAGATGTAAAATATACTGGAAGTGACTATGATGCTGAGAAAGCTGCTGCTACCGCAGGTGAAATTGCATGGGGGCCAGCAGGTAAAATAAAGTACGATAATGGAGTTGATACAATTATCATTACTTTCGATGTACCAACTACGCACGCTTATATTAACAGTACTCACGCTGGGCCTCACCACGGTCCTCAAGGAAGTCTTTGGGCTGGAAAAACCGGGGCTGGTGTAACATCATCTCAATTTGCTGCTCACGAGGGTGGTTGTGTTACTTGTCATATGGGGCCAGAAAGCGGACATAGCTTTAAACCTGTGGAGGGTAACTGCATGGTTACAGGTTGTCATAGTGCTGTTCCTGAAGCTTCAATAAGTTCTATGCGTGGTAGACTTGAGGCTATTGGTAAGGAATTGGCTGCAAGACACATTGTAGAAATAGATCCAGATTGGAAAGCAGGCGAACCATTGTTCGGATCTGCTGAACCAAAGTTAGCTTCAGTTACATTAGCTGAGTTTAATGCATGGTTTAACTTTATGTACCTGGTAGAGGATAGAAGTAATGGTGCACACAACCCAACTTATGCTAAAGCAATGCTTACGCAGTGCGAAACTGCTTTAGGACTTTAATTTAAAGTGCGGCAATTAAATTGAATTAGGTACACCATAATTAATATATTAAGGTGCAAAAAACAAAACAAGTGCATTCTTAACCAGGTGCACTTGTTTTTGTATAACGATATTTCGATTATTGAGTCTGAAGCTAGTTTATTCTCAAACATTTCGCTGCTAATTGATTTTTATTCAATTTAAAAGTTTTGTGAATATAGAATTGATTGAGGATTTTGGAAGAGAGATTTGTTTGTGTTTTTAGAGACGGAACAGCAAAAGATAACTAGATATTAATCAAATAAATTAATTTTATGAAAAGAAATAATAAAATACAAGGAAGAAGTATTCTTCTGGCTACAGTTCTTATGATGTTTTTGGCCTCTTGCCAATGGACTACTATTGAGCCTGTAGCTCCGGAAATAGCTAGTGGACCAGTAAGTTTTTCAAGTGTAATTCAACCAGTTTTTACAGCAAATTGTACTGAGTGCCACTCACCTGAAGGCGGTTTAAAAGGCGGATTAAATTTAGCAGAAGGAAATGCATTTAGCAGTATCAACAATGCAAAATATATTAATGAAACTTCTCCTTCGGAAAGTTTAATTTATACAAAGCCTTCTCCTAATGGTTCTCATTTTGGTAAATATTCAATTACTGATGCTGCTTACATCTTGAAATGGATTGAAGAAGGAGCTAAAAATAATTAATGATCATGTCTGATTTGTAATGAATTGATAATTAGTTATTTGTCTAAATTATTCTTAAATTAAATTTAAAAAGATAATTCTATGAAAATGAGAAAAAACATATTTAGATTATTGCTTGCTTCTATCCTTATGATATCATTCTCGGGATTAGTAAAAGCACAAGACTCTACTGTTGTAGATGATAGCGGAATGAAACCGGTAAGAAACCCTTGGGCAACAGGAATGCTTATTGATCATCAAACCACTGAGACTCCTAATAAAGGAGCATTTGAATTTGCAATCCATCACCGTTTTGGTAAAATTAAAGAAATCAACGACTTATATGGTATTTATTCTTCATCTAATATCAGATTAGGTGTAACTTATGGTATTACCAAAGACATTGCAATTGGATTTGGAACCGAGAAGGATAACAAAATGCAGGAATTCACCGGTAAGTACAGAATCTTAACACAAACCAGAAATGGCAAAATACCTGTATCTGTTACTTATTTTGGAAACATTGTAATTGATGCAAGAGATAAAGAGATATTTGGTGCAGGTTACGAATTTCTAAACCGTTTATCTTTTTTCAACCAGATAATTGTTTCTCGTAAAGTTACGAAGGCATTCAGTGTTCAGGCTGCATTTAGCCTATCTCACTTTAATGCTGTTACTGAAACAACTACCGATTCTATTGGACACATTTATGGAAAATGGAAGAATGATTATCTGGGCGCTTCATTAGCAGCCAGATATAAAGTTTATAATAATATCACAGCAATAGCTGAATACAGCCATCCGTTTGCTCTGGCTAAGCCATGGGATGGACAGGAAGAACCATTGCCGAATATGGGAATAGGTATTGAGGTAGGAACAAGTACTCATGCTTTCCAGATTTTTGCTGCAAACTACCAGGACATTATTGCCCAGGAAAACTATAGCCACAACCTAAACGATATGGCCTTTGAAGGCTGGCGGTTTGGCTTCAATATTACAGTTAGATTTTAACACAAAGCCTACTTAACTAGTAGGCTTTTCATTATATAGCTTAATTGTTTACTAATATCAGAACATATGTCAAAAGATAAGAAAGAAAAGTCAGTGTCAAGGAGGAACTTCTTAAAAAGTGGTTTGGCTATTGGTGCTGGAACTGTTGTTGGAGGAACGATATTGAGCACAGCAAATAAAGCAATAGCAGAGAGTAGTGCAAAGGTAAAGGTGCTCACAACAAATGGAAAGGTTCTTGAAATTAACAAGGAGCTTCTCGAAGATGATACTCATGCATGCAAGCATGAACCAGGAATCCATCATGCTAGGCAGGGGATTCCTTATCGGAAATTTGTAATGGTTTATGATTTAAAGAATTGCAGCAACGCAAGAAAATGTGTTGAAGCATGCCAAAAAGGCCATTATTTGCGGCCAGACCAGGAGTGGTTGAAAGTTTATAAAATGCAGGAATCTGCTAATTCAGCACCATACTGGTTTCCAAAATCATGTTATCATTGCGATAATGCACCTTGTACAGATGTTTGTCCTGTATCTGCAACCTTTAAACGTTCCGATGGAATTGTGTTAATAGATACCGACCAATGTATTGGTTGTAAGTATTGCATGGTTGCTTGTCCATACCAGGCCAGGGTATTTAATTACAACAAACCTGATTTGCCGGAAGAAGTGGCCAATAGAAAATATTGTCCTGAAACGAGTGTTCCACCTAAAGCTGGTACTGTTGGGAAATGTGACTTCTGCCCGGATTTATTGGAAGAAGGCCAATTGCCATATTGTGTAAGAGCATGTCCTAATGGTGCCATCTTATTTGGTGATATACAAGAGGATGCCATAACAAATGGTGTTGATACTTACCGCTTTAGTGAAATCGCTGAGCAAAGATCAGCCTACAGGTATATGGAATATTTTGGTACTGATCCAAATACATACTACTTGCCTCCGGTAGAAAGAAACTTCCCGTTTAAGGAAGCTGGAGAAAAAGAAACTGAGGACGAAGGATGATAGAGTAGAGGTATGCTCAATTATCAAATTATGAATGTAAAAAAAAGATATAAATGAAAGGAAAAAGCTTGTATTTGGCATGGATGGGAATCCTTGGTGTGGTTTTGCTGATTGGTTTATATACAATCTTTAGAATATTTACCGAGGGGCATGGAGCCCTTTTTCATACCGACGATAACGTACCATGGACTTTATTAATTGCTGCCTATGTTTTTTTTGTATTAACCAGTACAGGAGTAACATTTGTAGCTTCTTTACCAACCGTTTTCGGATTTAAGCAATACGAACCATTGGCCAAACGAAGTATTTTTATTGCAATTGCTGCGCTTCTTGCAGGGTTTAGTGCTATGGGCCTTGAACTTGGTTCGCCGTTAAATATGTATTATTACATTATAAATCCGAATTTTTCATCTCCAATCATGTGGATGGGGTTATTTTACTTTTTATTGCTGATTTTCCTCATCCTTAAATTTTACAGGATGCATAAAGGTCAATGGCACAGTAGATTAAATAAGTTTTTAGCGGTTGCTGCCTTTATTGTTGAAATTGCTGCTTTATCAACCTTAGGTCTTGTGTTCGGGTTAATGGAATCCAGACCAACATTTTTCGGAGAGTATATTCAAGCATATTTCTTGTTTACAGCCATATTAAGCGGGGTTGCAGTGATAACCTTGTTTACACATGTTTACTACAAAGTAACACAAGGTACAATGCCTGAAAAACAAGAAGTTATGTTTAGGAATCTTGAGAAAATATTTGTTGCTGTTATTGGAATTACGTTGGTTTTTGCGATTTGGCGTGCCACAGTCGGAATTTATGCCAATAGACCTGAGTTTAGTGTAATTCAATACATGTTGGATTCTTATCCTTATCAAATTGAGATACTGGTAGGTCTTCTAATTCCATTCGGGCTAATGATTGTGAAAAGAATTCGTAGAAGCCATACAGGTAAGATTGTTGCTTCAATTTGTGTTATTCTTGGTCTCGCATTGGGTAGAATGGATATGATTATGGCAGGACAAATTCAGCCAATTATGCCAAAACTTACCATTGAAAAAACAGTGGTTTTCTATTTCCCTACTATTTGGGAATGGATAATTGGATTTTTCTCATTGGCGCTGATGTTATTCATTTATACCCTTGGCGAGAAGTATCTTAAGCTGGGTGAGGTTCCTGAAGAAGCATAGAATACTATAATATTATGAATCGAAATAATAAACATATGAAGTTACAATATAAATTATTTGAATTACCACGGTTTGTTTTATTGTTTTTGTCATTTGCCTTTATAGTTAATAGCAATGCGCAGGATAAACATCGTACGTTTTTAAAGCTTAGCTATTTAAAAAACACAGAGAATAAAAAGATTCTAACTGTTGAACTGAAAACTCGGATTGACGGAAGCTTTTATACCATACCACAAGCAACAATTACTTTCACTATAGCAGGCGATTCAGCAATTAATCTTGGTGAGGTAAAAACCGATAAAAATGGTGTAGCTACACTAGAAGTTACTAATGCACCTGTAGAGGGGCTTGTTACTTATGTTGCTGAATATGGGGGTGGTGATACACTTAAGGCCAGAGATTCGGAAGTTGAAGTGAAGGATCTTACAATGAAAATGAAGTTAGAGGAAATTGACTCTGTGAAAACGATTACAATAAACACAAGTGCAGAAATTGATCCTGAAACTGAGAAGGATATATCAGAAGGAGTTGAAATACAGTTTTATGTAAAGAGAATGTTTAGCTTATTGCCACTTGGGAAGGAAAGTATTGAAGATGGTGAATGCAGTATTGAAGTTCCTAATGATTTACCAGGCGATTCTGCAGGTAATTTAATCATTATTGCAAAGATTGTAGATCATGATGAATTTGCTAATGTTGAACAAAGAGCCGAAATTGGTTGGGGAATTCCTGTAAGCCTTGTCACAAAGGAATATAATCCATTTCTTGGAGGACCATATATAACTTTTATGTTCCTTGCAATTGGAATGGTTTTTGTGATTGTTTATAGCGTAAGTAAGACGATGAAAAACAGGCAAAAAGCTAAATGAAATTTTAATAAAATTGTTAAACAATAAATTTAGTACTATGAAAAGAGAGTTGAATAAATTGATGATTGCAATGTTATTTTTAGCAGGCTTTTTATTTTTAATGCCAGCTACCGAGAGTACTGCTCAGAAATGGGATGCCCCTGCAAAATACAAGACTATGAAAAATCCTCAGAAAGGGAAGAAAGATGCTGATGGTATTGGAAAGGCGTTATGGGCAAAGCATTGTGCTTCATGCCATGGTAAGCAAGGTTATGGTGATGGAAAAAAAGCTGCAAACCTTGATACTGAATTGAACGATTTAACATCAAAAGAAGTTCAGGGACAAACTGATGGGGAATTGTATTATAAGTCAATTATTGGTAAAGATGAAATGCCAAACTTTGAGAAGAAAATACCCGGCATGGAAGACAGATGGCTACTTATAAACTATCTAAGGACGTTAAAATAAATTGAAATAAATAAATAAGAAAAGGAAGTGCAACGCACTTCCTTTTCTTATTTTAACTACTTTAATAAATTTGCAATAAAGTTAAATCTACTTTGCTTGTTTTGCAATGGATTTATAGTTAACTTTAATAATCAAATAATAGATGAAAATCTATTGCTTACTTAATAACCGTTGGTGATTTCCAATTAGCATTTGTTTAAGATCCTAACATTAAATTCTAACCTTATTTTATCGAATTAATCAATTAACTAATATTTTATGCTATGGAAAAAAAGTTATTTAAATTAATGTTGTTTTTTCTTTTTGTAGGATGTGCCACTTTTTTATTTGTTGGCAATGTTTCTGCACAGGCATGGACTGTACCAGCCAAATATAAAACGATGAAAAATGCTCAAAAGGCAAACAAGGATGCTGATGGCGTAGGTAAAGCATTGTGGCTGAAACACTGCGTTTCTTGTCATGGAAAAGAAGGGTATGGTGATGGTAAAAAATCAGGTGAACTTGACACCGAAATCCCAGACTTTACGAGTAAATCTTTTCAAGCTCAAACTGACGGCGAGATATATTATAAATCTTTTTTCGGAAAAGATGAAATGCCAAATTTTACAAGAAAAATTGCTTCAGAAGAAGACAGATGGCTACTTGTAAACTTTATCCGGAAATTAAAATAAGCTTAATCTAATTTTTGGAAAGTGGTCAGGGGCTGTATCAAAAGTCTAATTCAATGCAATTTTACTTTTATTTCAACAACAAAAGATCGTATTTCAACAAGATTGAAAGCTGATTGATTGGATTGATGCAAGATTGAAAAAAAAATTTATGGCAAAACTGGTTTTGATACAGCCCCCGACCATTTTTTGTTGGTATGTATTAAGGTGATTCTTTAATACCTGTAATATTTTTTAATGATCCCTCTCAATTTTCCTCGCAGAAATTAAATTTTCCGCTCAATTAAATTTATGGTAAAAAAGGTTGTGAAATTCTTTTAAAACTGCAATTATTTTTTTAACTTTAAAGAAGATAACTCTTTAATTTAGAATGATTTAAAATAAGACAAGAGCTTGTTTTTATTTGAGCTGAGGTATAGCAATTTTATTTAAGTATAAGTATCGAAACTACAGAAAGATAAATCACGAAAGAGTGGTCTTATACACTGATAACCCTAATCCCAAAAAGAATAACCTTAAAATATTTTCCTGGTGTCAAGTCAGGTATAATATTCCTGGTAATTAGCCCGGTGACAACACCTGGCTGGTGCACTTGTCAGGTGACAACACCTGACAAATTAGCCTTGACATGACACTCGTGGCAAAACCTAAATATCGCCAAATAGGAATGTATGGTTATATAAACTTAATATAAAAAACTAACTAAATAAGTAGCCATGGATGATAATTCAAAAAGCAAGAAAAATAGAAGGGAGTTTCTTAAAAAAGGAGCTGCATTTTGTTTGGGGGCTGCTTCGGTAAATAGTCTCCTGACATCTTGTAATAGTAATGAGCAGGAGGTTGAAAAGACTGATACTGTTAAGATGTTAACAACTGAAGGAGAATTAGTTGAAGTTGATGTATCGAAAGTGCAAAAATGCTGTCATATTTCACCCGAAGAGGCTAGAAAAGGAATTGAAAACAAGAAGTTTGTGATGGTGGTTGACCTTTCAAGGTGCAGAAATGCAAGGAAGTGTGTCTCAAAATGTCAGGATATGCATTTTTTGCCACCCCATAGTGAATGGATTAAGGTGTTTTTAATGCAGGATAGTGATGATACCGCGCCTTATTGGTTTCCAAAGCCCTGTTTTCACTGCAATCAGCCGCCTTGTGTTAAGGTATGCCCTGTAGGAGCAACCTATAAGCGTACAGATGGGATTGTTTTAGTAGACAATGAAAGATGTATTGGTTGCAAATTTTGTATGGCTGCTTGTCCTTATTCCTCAAGAGTTTTTAACTGGAATGAGCCAGTAATTACAGAGAAGCAAAAGGAAATGGCCTATTCTCCTGAAACAAGTGTGCCCGCAAAAGTTGGCACAGTAGGTAAGTGTGACTTTTGCCCGGATGCTATTAGAAATGGTAAGTTGCCAGACTGTGTAACCGGTTGCCCGAACGGGGTCATCTTTTTTGGGAATAAATTAGAGGACATTGTAACCAATGGTTCAGAAACATTTAGGTTTAGCAAACTAATTCACGATAGGGCCGGATATCATTATATGGCAGAATTAGGCACAGAACCAAATGTTTATTATTTGCCTCCTGTTAACAGATTGTTTGATTACAGAGATGGTTTAAAAGACCTGACTGATGAAGAAAAGGAATTTTATTTGAATTCAATTGTAAAAAAACATAAAGACACCAAAGAGTCTTAAACCTGAAAAAACTAATTGATATGGAATTAGATCAAAGATCAAAAAGAGCACTTGATGCTTTTGTACCTCATTTGGTGACTACAAGCAGGGTAGGGAAACTTAGCTTTGCGTTACTGCTAGGGCTTATTTTAATGGGAGTATATGCATTGGTTGTTCAGATTTTAGAAGGGCATGTAGTTACTGGCATGCGAGATAATGTTGTTTGGGGTCTTTATATTGCCAATTTCATCTTTTTTATAGGCATAAGCTATGCAGGAGCTTTAATTTCAGGGATTTTGCATTTGTTAAGGGTGAAATGGCGAACTCCAATAATAAGGATTGCTGAGAGCATTACAGTTATTTCAACTTTAATTGGGCCTTCTTATATCTTATTATGTATCGGGCGGCTTGATAGATTAGATCATTTGCTGTTATTTGGAAGGATACAATCTCCAATTACCTGGGATGTCTTAGCAATAACCACTTATTTAACAGGAAGTATTATATTACTTTACCTGGCAACAATTCGTGACTTTGCAGCATTACGTGAACATGACTTTAAAAGTAAGTGGAGACGAAAGGTTTATAAGTTTCTTTCAGCAGGTTTCAATAGTTCTACAAAGCAGAATCGCTTACTAAATACTTCACTTGACTTGATGTCTGCAATAATAATCCCTCTTGCAATTATTGTCCACTCTGTATTAGCCTGGATTTTTGGTATGACACTAAGACCGGGTTGGCACAGTACCATATTTGCTCCCTATTTTGTTATTGCTGCTGTGTTTTCAGGTACGGGAGTATTAATAGTTGTTTTATGGGTGTTTAGGAAGGTGTATCATCTTGAGAGCTACATAACAAAAATACACTTTAACTATTTAGGCTACATATTGCTTGTTTTAGGTGCTCTTTACGGGTATTTTACTTTTAGTGAATACTTAACTAGCTGGTATGGCTCAGAAAAATGGGACATGGAGGTACTGCATAAACTATTTGATGCTGATGAGTATTGGTGGTGGTTTTTCTTTGCTGCTTTTGTAGGGGTTATTTTCCCAATTGTAATCATAATGATCCCAAGGTTCAGATCAATAAATAGCATAACTTTTGCTTCTCTTATTGCTGTTCTTGCCCTTTGGGTGAAGAGGTATTTGATAATTATTCCTACCCTGGAAACTCCCTTGCTACCACTTCAGGATATGCGGCCTGAATACATTAATTACAGCCCAACTTATATAGAATGGATGTTGACTATTGCTGGTGTTGCTATGTTTTGTTTTCTGTTTTTCCTGCTTTCGAAATTTGTTCCTTTAATACCTATAGTTCATGAGGAGGATGGGAAAAATTATGCTCAATTAAGGAAACTTGTAATACAAAGACAAATTAAAAGGAAGCTAATAGAAACCAAGAAAAAAGAATCTAAAAGGATTATGGATTTGTAATTGTAAAACCAATAAACGGCTAGAAATGAATAAAATAATATATTTAGTATTTGTTGTGGTATTTTCCTTAAACCTTAGTTTAACAGTAAATGCACAAGAAAGTGTTAACCATAAAACAAGGTTGAAATTGGATTATCAGAAAAATAGTGAAAATAAAATAGTTCTTACCTCAGCATTAACTGTTAAGCAGAAAAGGTTTAGTCCATTCATAGACGTTCCAGTTAAGTTTTATTCAGGAATTGATACTACAAGAGTGTTATTAGGTGAAGTAATAACGAATAATGATGGAATTGCAAGTTTCATTATATCAGGCGATCAAGAAATATCAAGAAATGATGAAGGATTTATGAACTTTTCAGTAGAATATGAAGGGAATGATACAACCACGAGTTGCAGCAATGAAGCAATAGCCAAAGAAGCTGAACTTAAGCTTGTTTTTTATCAAAAGGATAGTTTGAAATTTATTGAGGTAACCGCTTTGGCGAAAAGTATACAAGAGGAGAATGATCTGCCTGTACAAGAAGTAAAAGTGAAATTTTTTGTTAAAGGAACTTTTAGCTTGCTAAAGTTTAATGAAAGTGAAACTAATGAGAATGGAAAAGTCGAAGTTGCATTTCCTGAAGATATACCAGGGGATACTGCTGGTGTTGTTAGTATTGTTGCGAAAATAGAAGATGATGAGAGCTATGGAACGGTGGTGGCAATGGGGAAGATTAACTGGGCAAGTCCAATTCAACCAGTTGTTGAAAAACATCGAGGGCTTGGTGATACTGATGCACCTCTTTGGATGGTGTATACTTTAATAATTTTATTATCAGCAGTTTGGTTTCATTATTTATATGTAATTATTCAGGTTATCAGAATAAAACTTGATGCTAAAAAACAAGAACGGAGTGCAGTTAGTGAAGTTTAAGAGCTAGTTGGTAGAATAAAGGAAAAAGCTTGTTGAAAAAAATAAATTAATGACATATTTATCAAACTTCTGAAAAGAAGTTCTTATTGAAAATAATGGAGGGATATTATGAAAAATGAATCAGAAAAAAATAAGAACTCAAGGAGAGACTTTTTAAAACTTGGTGCTGCTATAGGTGCTGGAACCTCTTTGGGATGTTTCTTGTCATCTTGTTCAAATGAAAAAAGTGAAATATCCGATTCGGGTGACACAATTAAACTTTTAGCACCCGAAGGTGAACTTGTTGAGGTTGATTCTTCTCATGTTCATAAATGTAAGCCAATGAATCCAAAGGAGTCAAGGAAGGGAATTCCGGGGCGTAAGTTTGTAATGGTGATTGATTTGGCCAAGTGTAACAACGAAAGAAAATGTGTGGCTTCATGCCAGAAAGCCCATCATCTCACACATGGACAGGAGTGGATTAAGGTATATTTACTTAGGGATTCAGAGCACACTGCTTATTATTGGTTTCCAAAGCCTTGTTTTCATTGTGATAATCCAATTTGTGTAAGTGTTTGCCCTGTGGGAGCAACCTTTAAAAGAACCGATGGAATTGTTTTAATAGATAATGAACGGTGTATTGGTTGCAAATTTTGTATGACTGGTTGTCCTTATTCAACAAGGACGTTTAATTGGGAATCACCCATCACCCAGGATGTTCTTGATGGAAATGAACCCTATTCACCTGAAACAAGTATTCCAAACAAAATTGGCACTGTTGGTAAATGTGATTTCTGCCCTGATTTGGTACGTGAAGGGAAATTGCCGCATTGTGTTACTGCCTGCCCAATGGGCACTATCTATTTTGGAGATATTAACGAAGATGCGGTTTCAAATGGTACTGAAATAGTTAGGTTCACGGAGCTTATTGCACAACGGAATGGGTATCGCTATGCTGAAGAACTCGGGACCAAGCCAAGTGTATATTATTTATCGTCAAAGGATAGGACTTATCCGGTTGAAAAAGGACTTGATAACCTCGATGAAAAGATGAGAGAACATTTTGAAAAGAAACTTAAAAGTTAAAAGAAACCTGAAATCTGACTAAAATTCAATTAACATGAATAATATTGAACGTAAAAAAAAGATGGTAAATGAATTTACCAACCGTTTAAAATCAAAAAGTAAACTTAGATATGCCTGGATAAGTTTTTTGCTCCTTATAATTGGGTTTGGGGTATTTGCATTTGTATATACCGAAATTCATGGGCATGTTGTAACAGGTATGCGCGATAATGTTGTATGGGGAATATATATAGCAAATTTTATTTTCTTTATGGGACTGGGGTATGCAGGGGCCATATTGGCCGGAACTCTTAGATTATTGAGAGTGAAATGGAGAGCTTCATTAATGCGAATAATTGAAATGGTTACACTTATTTCTGTAATAATCGGACCGCTTTATATTTTACTATGCATAGGTCGTTTGGATAGGTTGGGTAATTTATTTATACACAGTAGGATACAGTCTCCAATCATCTGGGATGTCCTTGCTGTTTTAACGTTTATTTCAGCAAGTATAATCTTTCTTTATTTAGCCATTATTCGTGATTTTGCTATTCTTAGAGATATGGGAAATTTTAAACAGAAATGGAGAATTAAGTTGTATAAAATGCTTTCACTTAATTACAAAGATACTCCAACGCAATACAAAAATTTAAATACAGCACTTGATATAATGGCCGCATTAATCATCCCAATTTCAGTACTATTAAGTACCATTTTATCCTGGATTTTTGGTATGACCCTGAGGCCAGGTTGGAACAGTACTATTTTTGGACCTTATTTCGTTTTCGCCTCTCTATATTCCGGAACAGCTTTGGTAATTATTCTAGTATATATTTTCAGGAAACTATATAACCTTGAAGAGTATATAACTAAGCGTCATTTTGAAAGATTAGGTACTTTATTACTTATTCTTGCAGCTTCTTATGGCTATTTCACTTTTAATGAATATTTTACCATATGGTATAGCTTTGAAGAATGGGATGCTGCATTGCTTCATAAACTATTTGATGTTGATCAGTATTACCTTCAGTTTATTTTTGCAAATTTTGTTGGTATTTTACTCCCTATTCTGATAATAGGAATTCCTTGGCTAAGAACAATAAGAGTTACATTAGCTCCAACCGGGGTTACCATTATTGAGAGAAAGACAGGAGTTTCAGCAATTAATGGGATAGTTTTTTCATCAATAATAGTGGTTTTTGCGCTATGGGTAAAAAGATACCTGATAGTTGTACCAACTCTTGAAACACCTTTGTTGCCAATTGATGATTTAAGACCTGAATATATAACTTATTCAATGACATGGGTAGAATGGGCTCTGACACTTGCAGGTCCTGCAACGTTTGCTTTGTTGTTAACTCTGGCTACCCGAATTTTTCCAATAGTTCCAATCAGAGAATTTGATGAAGAAGAGAGAACAAAGGAAAAAGTTGAATTGGCTGCTGAACAGCTTGGTGCATAAGTAAACTAATCTTTTAAGACTAAAATTAAATAAAATGAGAGAAGATATAAATTCAGAAAAAAAACTATTGGGTTTAACTTCAAAATGGAAAATAATTGGCTTTATCCTGGTTTTTATAACTTTTAATATACAGCTTTATTCTCAGGATGGGCCCAAAAGAGCCTTTATGAAGTTTTCATATTTAAAAAAAACAGATGGAAGCAAATACCTAAAGGCAAGTTTAAGTTATAAGGAGGACAGGAAATTTGTTGATTATCAGGGTGGAAATGTGATTTTTTATCAGGGAGAAGAGGAGGATGAGCAAATAGGTGAAGCGGTTACAAATGCAAAAGGCGATGCAATTCTTAAGTTGCCTGAGAATATTGAAGCTGACTCAGTTGGTGTTTTTTACTTTAGTGCAAAATTTAAAGGAAATGATGTGATTAAAGGGTCTTCGAAATCGTTAAGCTGTCGTGATGCGTTTATTGAACTTAAATTCAATCAGAAAAGTGATGGACGAACGATTGATGTAATTGCGTATGAGATGGTTGATGATGAAAAAAATATGATCTCTGAGCAGGAAGTAACTATTTCAGTACCCACTTTATTTGGTGACATGACTTTGGGAAAAGGCAACCTTGAAGAAGGGGAGTGCAAGATAAGTTTTCCTGAAAATTTGCCAGGCGACTCACTTGGTAACCTTGAAATAATCGCTAAAATAGTTGATAGTGAAGATTTTGGGAATGTTGAAAAGAGAGAGGACATCCCTTGGGGGATTTTTAGGAGATATACAGACAGCGAGGAAT
Source organism: Bacteroidales bacterium (assembly GCA_050296515.1). Classification (GTDB taxonomy): domain Bacteria; phylum Bacteroidota; class Bacteroidia; order Bacteroidales; family NBLH01; genus NBLH01. The sequence continues at coordinate 44,571 of JBNKRJ010000094.1, forward strand.
CAAGCTCAAAAGGAAAGTTGTGGACTTATTATGCACCTGTATGGATGGTGGTGACCTTAATTATCTTAATGACAGGTGTTTGGTCGCATTTTGGATACGTAATTTATAAAATGTATAAGATTAATAAGGAAGGGAAGGAATTGTCTGAAAGCTAATTTTTTACAAATTATATTTGTGTATTTAGCAAATGTTTTAGTGCCTTAATGTTTAATGATTTTTAGAAGGCATTCAATGCAGCTACATATAATCTTTGATTTCAATTTAAGTATTCTTCTAGGTTTTATTAACTTAGTAATATAATTTTATTGTATGAAGCAGAACCTTGAACTGCCTTATTGCTTTGACCTGCCTCCTAAGCCCAGAACAGATTTAGGGATCATTTTGGTCACAGGGGCTACTGGCTATATTGGTGGAAGATTGGTTCGTGAACTGCTTTTAAGGAATTATAATGTGCGGGTATTTGTGAGAGGGCCAGTGCCTGATCATGATGAAAAATGGCCAGGTGTAGAAGTTTTTGTCGGAGATGCAATGGATTTTGAATCGCTCAACAAAGCGATGAAAGGTGTCGGAGTGGGGTTTTATTTGATTCATTCTCTTTTGTTGGGACGCAATGATTTTGAAGCAGTAGAAATAGAATCAGCATGTAATTTTAGGAAAGCAGCAGAACAGAATAACTTAAAAAGAATTATATACTTAGGGGGACTGGGGGATGTGCAAAAACGAAGGCGTCTTTCTAAACACTTAACAAGTAGATTAAAAGTTTCGGAAGAATTAGCAAAAGGAGTAGTCCCTGTTACAACACTAAGAGCAGCTATAATAATTGGTTCGGGCAGCGCTTCTTTCGAAATATTAAAGCATCTGGTAAAAAGTTCACCCTTTTTATTATTGCCAAAATGGGCATATACAAATTGCCAGCCAATTAGCATTCGCGACATTATTAAATACCTGATAGGTGTGATGGAAATTACCAAAACAAAAGGTAAAACCTATGATATTGGTGGTGCATCAACACTGACTTACGTTGAAATGCTAAAAGTGTTCTCAGGGATTTTAAATAAGAAAAATTTGTATGTCAAAACTTTCTTGTCAAACTATATTTTTTATGGTTATGTGGCGAGTCTTTTAACACCTGTTCCTGCGCAAATTATTATGGCTTTGTTTGAGGGGGCAAAAAATGAGGTTGTATGTTTAAATAATGAAATAAAGGGAGTGCTCGATTTTCAGCCATTATCTTATCAGGAAGCTATTATTAATGCCCTTGACAGAGAAGAACAGGATAAAATAAGTACCCGATGGTCAGATGCTTATCCTCCTGCACACGAACTGGCAATAAAACTGCATGAGATAAAAAGGCCAGAATATATAAGCACTCATACACTTGCTACAAAAAAATCATCTGAAAAACTCTTTAGTTCTATTTGCAAAGTAGGAGGGAAGGATGGTTGGTTTAATAATAACTGGATGTGGAGAATGCGTGGAATGATTGATCGGGTTATAATGGGTGTGGGTACATCAAGGGGGAGGAAAAGTCAAACATGTTTAAAAATGAATGATGTTATTGGATTTTGGCGAGTTGAGGACCTTGAAGAGAATAGAAGACTTTTACTCAGAGCCGAAATGAAACTTCCTGGCAGGGCCTGGTTAGAATTTAAAATCAAACCTGAAAAGCATAAAAATATTCTTTCAGTAACAGCATATTTTGAACATAGAGGGTTGTGGGGAAGAATCTACTGGTACATTTTTGTGCCTTTTCATGCAATTTTGTTTAAAAATCTACTTAAAGCTATTGCAGAAAGAAGCTAAACAAAGAGCTTATTAGAAAGTAGAAATTTGCTTTAATACTAAAACTTACAAGTAAAAATACCAAGACCTTTATAGTAATAATAAGTTGCTGATTATTAGTAGTCTATTTTATGATTTTGTAATTTAGTAGTCTCAAACTAGGTACTTCATAAATTTAGTTTAGGTTAATAATTGGTGGTTAATGTAAAAGGGAATGAATCCAAATCATTCCCTTTTGTAATTTATACGGTCGACTTCTCCAAGGCCTGCTGGATATCCTGTAAAATATCGTCTATATCTTCAAGCCCAACCGAAAGACGAATCATTCTGTCGTTAATTTTCATTAGCTTTTTATCATCTTCAGTATTCTCGCAATAAATTGTTGAGGATGGATGAATGATCATCGATTTATTATCACAAAAATTGGTGCCTCTACGAATCATTTTCAGACTGTTAATAAATTGAAAACAAGCATTTTCTGATTTCAGTTCAAAGTTAATAAGGCTGCCGGATTTTCCATTAAAAAGAGTATTTGCAAGCTGATAATATTCTGAGCTCTCAAGAGAAGTACAATATACTTTTCCAACTTTAGCATTAGCTTCTAAGAATTTTGCAGTTTTAAGAGTATTGTCCGAAATTTTGTCAATTCTTAGCGCAATTGTTTCAAGGCCAAGCAATTGCAGGTAAGCATTGTTTGGTGACAAACATCCTCCAAAGTTCCTGAAAATTTCTTTTCCCAGTTTTTTACTAAAAGCTTCGTTTCCATATTTCTCAAATTCTGTTTTTAGTTTTGGAATGTATTTCCATTTATCAGATTTGTATGTTAAAACGGTACCACCAACTGAGGTTGCACCGCCAGAAATAAATTTGGTATTGGATAAAACTTCAACATCAATATCATATTTTTTACTCTGGAAAATATATGGTGTTAGTATACTGTTATCTGCAATTAAAATCACATTGTGTTTTTTAGCAATTGCAGCAATTTTTTTCACATCAAACAAAATTAGTTGCGGGTTGGTCATTATTTCCAAAAAAATACATCTGGTTTTATCATCAATATTGGCTTCAATTTCATCTGGATTTTCTAAATCAACAAAACGGGTTTCAATACCAAACGATCTAATTGTTGAATTAAAGAACGAATAAGTGTTACCAAAAAGATACCTTGAACTTATAATATTGTCGCCCAGTTCGCAAATTGAGACAATGGCATTAGAAATAGCTGCCATTCCTGAGCTTACGCAGAGAGCATTTTCGGCGCCTGAAAATAATTTCATCCTGTTTTGAAGCTCTGTAACAGTAGGGTTTGTTATTCTTGAATAAATGTAGGCATCGGTGTTTCCTCTAAAGGTTTGCTCCATTTCTTCTGCATTCTCAAAATCATAAGATGCAGTTTCGTAAATTGGAGTTTTTAAACTTCTAAATGAGTCATTTTTATCGGGCTTTATTTCCCCATGAATTAGTTTTGAACTTATTCCATTCATTGATTTTTAATTTTTACTAATTAATATTTTCGTATGTGGCTAAATGTATAAAACTTATCTTATTAATTAATTTGTTTGTTTTTACTTAATTCTATTTTTTCCTAATAAAACCCCGACTATTTACCCGAGATTGTTTTATCTTCTAATTTTAAACCATTACTTTTATTTTAACCATTTTCATCACAAATTAAAGTTAAAATAGTCTTATTGTGTTATTTTTGCACGGTGATAAAGCAATTTGCGAAATACTCTATATTAATATTCATCTCTCTGACCACATTTTTGAACTCATTATCTGGTCAACATCAGAAAATTGATATTTCTGCGATAGATGTTGATTTTGAAACAATTCTTCAGGAAATCTGCAACAAAACAAACATGGAATTTCAGTTGAGGTGCAAAAAAGTGAGTAAAAGGCAAAAATTCTTTATTAACGCAAAAGATATATCTGTTGAAGAAGTTTTAAATCAATGCCTTAAAGGATCAAGGCTTACTTATGAAATAACAGGTTCTATAATAATTATTAGAGACAATAAGGACAAGAAGAACTGGTTTGATGAGGGAATCTTAACACAAACCATTAAAGGTGTTGTTCGAGATATTGAATCGAAAAGAGAACTTCCAGGAGCTACTATTCTGGTACTTGGAACCAACCCTGTTTTAGGATCAAGCTCGGACAGGAATGGTAATTACCGGATTTCCAGGGTACCGCTAGGCCGATACACCCTACAGGTCTCATATATTGGATATAAGGAAGTTATTATTCCTGAAGTTCTGGTTGGGTCTGCAAAGGAAGTTGTTCTTAATATTGAACTTAATGAAGTTGTACAAAAAATTGAACAAATTACAATTGAGGCTGATAAGGAACGTCCCTTAAACGATATGGCTTTTGTAAGTGCACGTTCATTTAGCGTTGATGAAACGAAGAGATATGCAGCTAGCTTTAGCGATCCTTCCCGAATGGCTTTGTGTTATGCAGGAGTTGCTACTACCGATGATTATTTGAACGAAATAATTATCAGGGGAAATTCTCCTCAATATTTACTTTGGCGGATTGAAGGCGTAGAGGTTCCTAGTCCTAACCACTTTACAAGGGGTGGTGTAAGCGGTGGAGGTGTAAGCATATTAAGCTCAAATGTAATTGGGCGTTCAGACTTTTTAACTGGTGCTTTTCCGGCTGATTACGGAAACGCATTATCAGGAGTTTTTGATATTTCTTTAAGGAAGGGGAATAGTGAAAGAAGAGAATTAGCTGTTCAGGCAGGAACTTTGGGAATCGATTTTTCTGCCGAAGGGCCTTTAAAAGATGGGTATAATGGTTCTTACTTGTTTAATTATCGTTATTCAACATTAGCTTTTTTTAATCTTATAAAACTTGATTTTTTAGGAGGTGATGTACCTAATTATCAGGATTTATCGTTCAAACTGAATCTACCAACAAAAAAGTTTGGAAGATTTTCTGTTTGGGGAGTAGGAGGTGTATCATATGAAAGAAATGAAGGTGTTACTGATTCCACAGATTGGAGCCCAAATGAAATTACATATACTGAGAGATGGGCAGATTATATGATGGCTGCTGGAGTTACGCATGTTTTTAATCCGAGTATCAATTCGTACATAAAGAGCACCATTGCAATGACAAAATATGGTTCTGCTACCTTACTCGATACTTTACTGGGTGATGATGTATATGAAAATATCATACGTAAGGAGCTGTTCAATACTTCTTTAAATTTAGCAATTTCTTATAACAATAAGATAAGTCGAAGGTTGACTCTTCGGACAGGACTTAATTTAAATTATTCTTTTTACAGTTATCTTTTAGACATATCTTCTGCATACTCTCCTAAAACTAATTATCTTGATTCTGAAGGGGAAACATTTCTGAGTAACATTTATACTCAGTTTAAATATAAGCTAAGCGAAAAAATAACAATCAATGCTGGTCTGAATTTTATGTATTTTGATTTAAACCAATATTATTCGATTGAACCAAGAGTTGGTATTCAGTGGGATTTTTCGAAAAAAACAAGCATTGGGTTAGGTTATGGAATACACAGCAGGCACGAATTACCTGTTTTGTATTTCAAAAAATATCATGATCTTGGAGATGATTTCTCACAACTTGATCTTTTGGGTAAACTTCCTACTGCTCATCATTTTGTAGCTTCTTATACTCAGAGGTTTAATGATAACTTTTATTTAAAATTAGAAGCTTATTACCAAAAAATAGAGAATTATTATGTTGCATCACAACCTGAATATACATTTTCTGCAGCTGATAACTATCTGGACTTTTCAATTCCGCTTACAAGCGATGGGCTTGGAAGAAACTATGGTGTTGAATTTACAATGGAAAAATATTTTACGAAAAACTATTATTTTCTTATAACTTCCTCACTATTCAAATCGGAATACAGAGCAATGAACAATTTTTGGTATAGCACCATTTATGATTTGGGTTATATTCATAATATTGTAGGAGGTAAAGAGTTTCGGGTTGGAAAAAATAAAAATGATATTATTAGCAGCAACATTCGTTTTAATTGGACAGGAGGTAAGAGAGACACGCCTATTTTACTTCCTGAATCAGTAGAGAATGGCTATACTGTGTATGATGAATTAAAAAGAAATCAATTACAGTATCCAGCCTATTTTAGGATTGATTTAGGGCTTAGTTATCGACTTTATCGAAAGAAAACCTCTCACTTTTTCTCTGTAGATATTCAAAATATAATAAACAGAAAAAATATTGCACACAGATACTATAATCCAAGCCTGCAGTCGTTAAATGTTCAAACGCAGGCCGGAATGATTCCTGTTTTTAGTTATCGTTTAGAATTCTAAGTGATATTTTGATATTACTGTATTTTCCCGTTTAATATCACAGTATCAATTAAATCACTTCCATAAGCATAAGGGAAAAATTCAATTGTTGGTATTTCTTTGGTTATAAAAACATTAGCTGTTTTTCCTCTGGCGATACTCCCTAATTTGTCACTTAATCCCATAGCATAAGCGGTATTTATTGTTGTTGCATTAATTACTTCTTCAGGCAATAATTTGTAGTTAACACATCCAAGTGATTGCATAAATTTCATATTGCCCGATGGTGAAGAGCCTGGGTTAAAGTCTGATGCAATAGCTATAGGTAGCCCTGCATCTATCATTTTACGGGCAGGAGAGTAGGTTAAGTTTAGAAAAAAAGCAGCACCTGGCAAAACAGTGGGCATTGTTTCAGAATCTATAAGGCATTTTATTTCTTCTTCTTCAACATATTCAAGATGATCAACTGATAAAGCATTGTATTTAACTCCAACTTGTACTCCACCGGAATTTGCAAGTTCATTTGCGTGAATCTTAGGACGAAGGCCATGTTTTACTCCTGCCATTAAAATCCTGTCAGTATCTTCAATAGTAAAAAATCCTTCATCGCAAAACACATCAATATAATCTGCTAAATCTTCACCGGCAACCATTGGAATCATTTCACTGATAACCAAATCGACATATTCTGTTTGTCTTCCTTTGTAATCAGCAGGAACCGCATGTGCACCTAAAAATGTGGCTTTTATTTGGAGAGGAGTGGTTTCTTTAAGCTTTTTGATTACACGCAGCATTTTAATTTCGTCTTCAGGATTAAGCCCATAGCCACTCTTTATTTCAACCGCACCAGTACCCTGGCTGATAATCTCATGTATTCTTGGCAAAGCTTGTTCGTATAGTTCTTGTTCAGTGGCTTCGTGTAATCGTTTAGCTGAATTTAAAATTCCACCTCCTCGCTTGGCAATTTCTTCATAACTAAGTCCTTTTATCTTGTCAATGTATTCAATTTCGCGGCTTCCGGCATAAACAAGATGTGTGTGTGAATCAACAAATGAAGGGAAGACCATTTTTCCTGTTGCATCAATTACCTCTTGCATAGTGCTATTTGCAGCAGGGCATGAGCTCATAGGGCCAAAATCTTCAATTAAATCATTGTTAATTAAAAGAAAGCCATTGTCTATTGATTCAATTTTAGCCATATTACTACCAGCAACTTTTAATTTTGGTTGTTCTTCAACCTGAACAAGCTTTTTTATGTTTTTGATAAGGGTTTTCATTTCTAATATTTTGATTTGTATTCGTTTTAAAGTCTATTAATGTGAGTCTGCAAAATAATAAAATACAAGTTTGTATGCAATGATATAAAGGTCTAATGCATAAAAAAATCAATCATTATTTGTTGTTAAATTTAAGATAAAGAACTACTTGCTATTTAGAGATGTTCTAAATAACGGAAAGAGTATTGTAAGGAAACAGAAAAACAGCTATTAGTGAACGACTAAATAAATTTTAAGAGGGCTACTCCCAAGAAGGTTTCACCCAATATCGTATTTTTGTTTCGCTAAAAATAAATAACGACATGGGCAAAGATAAGGAGATTCGTTTTGTCGGACAGCCGATTTTTAAACAAATTTTAAAATTGATCGACTCAGTAAACATACATGGTTTAATCAATAAGCATCAAAGTGATTATTATTACAAAGCTTTTAAGAGCCGGACGCATCTTATAACAATGCTTTTTGGCATATTAAGCCGTTGCGATTCCATGACAGAAATCTGTGAAGGGCTCCAGGCATTAGGTGGGAAATTAAACCATTTGGGGATGCAAAAGGCACCTGCAAAAAGCACAGCAAGTGATGGTTTGCGTAACCGTAGCCACCTGTTCTTTGAGGATTTATATTTTACATTGGTGAAAAAATACCAATCATTTTTATCGGACAGCCGAACTTTTGGCTTAACATTCAAAGAAGTGTTGCTGATAGATTCAACCACTATCCGTCTCTTTAGTGATATTCTGAAAGGAGTAGGCCGTAACCCCAAAGGCGATGGCAAAAAGAAAGGAGGGTTTAAGGTACATATAGTCATTGACGCTGTTCAATCGGTGGGCAGGTTTGTAAAAATAACCGCAGCCAAGGTGCATAACAAAAATTTTCTAAAAAGCCTGGAGTTTATTTCACATAGCATGGTTGTATTTGACAAGGCCTACAATTATTATCACCAATTTGCTGTTTGGACTAACCAAAAAGTATATTTTGTCACATGCTTGAAAAAGAATGCGGTTTACAATGTTATCCAAGTATTAAGGGTACATTATCGCAAAAAAGGGCAGGCAAAAGTGCTCCGCGACGAAATAATAGAACTCGAATACCATCCTGAAGATGGGAAAGGGAAAAAACTAACAAAATATTATATGATTGTCAGCTAGTTTATACCAACCGCAAATTGCTTTTCTCCATTTACCTCGACCCTAAAAGGGAGTGAAGAACGTTTACCTTCACTAGCTTGCGAGTAAAATCAATTTGCTCCCATTTGGGTTGGGGTAAACAAATTGATTTTCAAACGGAAGAAACCATTTAGGTGTAAACTAGCTGATAATCGTTAAATATTATCTCATATCATTAACTTCAACATCCTTAGGGTACTTAGCCGCATCGTAAGCAAACATCGCATCAACAACTTTAATATTAGGTTGAAACTGAACTAATTCAATCAAGTAGTCAATCCCATCTTTGCCAACCATTTTTATCGATTGAAGTTGCTTTTGATCCTTATCAATTTTTAATTTAATTATGGAATAATTTACTTCTTTAGGTTGTTCCGGATACAAGTCTATTTGATAGAAACTACCTCCCTGATTAAATTCTCCCATGAATTTGTATTTGAATCCTTTTTCATAAATTCTTAATAAATTATTTGGATTTAAAGCATTTTCATCAGTTGGATCTGGTTCTGAAATTGTTATTTCCCTTGCTTCAGGCTGATAAGCCCATTGTGTTTTACCATCTGAGAACACTTCTGTTCCTTTAAAGAATAATTTGAACATATCACCCTTAATATAGATTGTTCCTTTTGTAGTATCTTGTACTTTTTCAATCCTATTGTCCATTATATAAAGGAACTTTAGTTTAATTGTTGAGAATGATTTAGTTTTTTCCGAAACTTCTTTCAAAATTTTTTTGGCTTTTTCATCTTTCTGCGCAACACTTGCAAAGGAAATTCCAAATACAAATAAAATTAAAGCTAATTTTCTCATTTTAAGTAATTTAATTGTTTTCTGACTCTCTGAATTAAATAATCTACTGTATTAAACTTGCAAAGTCTTCAAAAATTGTTCCAACATATATTCATCAGGAATTAAAACCTGGCGTGCTTTGCTGCCTTCAAATGGTCCAACAACACCTGCAGCCTCTAATTGGTCAATGATTCTACCTGCCCTGTTGTACCCAATCGATAATTTTCTTTGAATTAAAGAAGTAGATCCTTGTTGGTGAATAACTACAATTCTTGCGGCATCCTCAAATAATTCATCCAGCTTGGTCATGTCCACTTCCCCGATGCCTTCTCCTTCTTCTGAATCTGGTTCAGGAAGTAAAAATGCGGATGGATAAGCCTGTTGTGAATGAACAAAACTGGTGATTTTATCAAGTTCAGGGGTATCAATAAAGGCACATTGCAATCGAATTAAATCGCTTCCTTCCGTAATCAACATGTCTCCACGACCAATCAACTGGTTAGCCCCGGGACTGTCTAAAATAGTTCTTGAATCAATCATCGAAGCTACTTTAAAGGCTATTCTGGTTGGGAAGTTGGCTTTAATAACACCGGTAATAATGTTTGTTGAAGGTCTTTGAGTTGCAATAATTAAATGAATTCCGATAGCTCTCGCTAACTGTGCTAGCCTGGCAATAGGCATTTCTACTTCTTTCCCGGCAGTTATAATTAAATCGGCAAACTCATCAACAACTAACACAATGTATGGCAGGTACTTGTGCCCTTTTCTTGGGTTTAGTCTTCTGTTAATAAATTTTTCGTTGTACTCCTTGATATTTCTTACTTGTGCCAGCTTTAACAGGCTATACCTGTCATCCATCTCCTTGCTCAAAGAGTTAAGTGTATGAACAACCTGTGAATTTTCGGTGATTATTGCCTCTTCTGACTCAGGTAGTTTAGCTAAAAAGTGTTTCTCAATTTTTTCATAAAGTGTTAATTCAACTTTTTTAGGGTCAACAAATACAAATTTTAACTGAGAAGGATGCTTTTTGTAAATCAAAGAAGCAATTATTGCATTTAACCCAACCGATTTACCTTGTCCTGTTGCTCCGGCAACAAGTAAGTGTGGCATTTTTGTTAAATCTGCAACATAAGATTCGTTTGAAATTGTTTTCCCTAATGCAATTGGCAATTCATATTTTGAATCCTGGAATTTTCTGGATGAAATAACAGAACGCATTGAAACAATTTCGGGCTTTCTGTTAGGTACTTCAATACCAATGGTTCCTCTGCCAGGCATTGGTGCTATAATCCTGATTCCTAGTGCTGCAAGGCTCAGTGCAATATCATCTTCCAGGTTTTTGATTTTTGATATTCGAACTCCGGGTGCTGGTACTATTTCATATAGAGTAATAGTAGGGCCAATTGTAGCTTTTATCTTAGTAATTTCAATTTTGTAGTTTCTTAATGTTTCTACAATCTTGTTCTTGTTTTGTAATAGCTCGTCGTTTGTCACTACTGAATCTTCTGAACGATGATCATCTAGTAATTCAACTGGAGGCGATTTATAATTTGACAATTCCATGGTCGGATCATAATCTTCCAGCTCATCATCAAATTCATCAGCTTCTAGATCCTGGTTTTTCTCAACATCCAAAACTAGACCTGTTTGACCATTTCCCTGATTGTTTATAGCAATTTCTTCTTCCTTTTTCGTGTTTTCTACTTCAAAACCCAGTTCAGAATCATCTTCCTTTTTTTCTACAACTTTCCCATCATCATGAAGTAAAAGATGCTTTCTTTCAACAGGATCAGTTATTTCATTTGTGTCAAGGTCAATATTACTTACATTTTTTGTCTGTATTATTTCATCTTCCTCATCAAAGGTGTTTTCAATAATTTCTTGTTTATTCTGTTCGGAAGTTTTTGCAGTTGCAACTTTAGTAGCTGATTTTTCAAAATTGAGCTTTTGCCAAAGCCAATTGGATGTGCCTTTAAATGTAAATAAAACAAAACCTCCAAGAAAGATAAGCAATACAAATGCTGTTCCAAGATTTCCAAGTAATGAAACCAGCCAGGTGCTGATATGGTACCCATATGATCCTCCCAGAATTAAGTAATTATCGCCAAAAATAAAAGACAGGGTAACTGAAGTCCATAGTGTTCCAATTATCACATATTTTGTTGCTTTTCCTAAAGGCATTACTTTAACTTTAACAAGGTGCAAGCTGATTAAAACCAGAAGGAAAATAAATGAAAATGAGGCTATTCCAAACCATTTGTACAAGAAAAGATTAGCTATAGAAGCACCCATTTTCCCTGAGGAATTCTCAACATGTATGTTTGTATTTGCAGAGTAATTCTGAAGATCGAACTGGCTTTGATCTTCGGTCCAATTTATCATGTACGAAACAAAAGCCAGGAACATAAAAATGGCAAAAAACACAAATAGTCCTGCTAATAGCAGTTTTGTCCGACCATCGTTTAAGATAAGATTTGCCTGTTCAAACAACGAGGTTGCTTGTTTCTTCTTAGTTGTCGTTGTTTTTTTTCTTGTTGTTTTTTTTGCCGAGGTTGTTTGCGCTTTTTTTGTCGCCATTTATCCTAGTTTAACATTATTTGCAAGCAAAAGTAATAAAAACCAGTAAAAATGTTAAACTTATTTATCAGGTGAATAATAGTATTTGTTAATTTCCTTTTGCATTTGTTCTTCTGTGATTGACAGGTAGCCTTCTGGCAATGAAAATCTTTTTTCTTCAACTGATGTAGAACGGATTTTATCTGCTATGAATTTCATTTCTATTCCTGCAAGAGTTACCGAAAATTCTAATAACACACCATCTATTTCTTTAAATGGGTTATTCAGGTTTGGGTGGAGAAGTTGAATTTCATTTGTGTAATAAAGATTAATGGTATCTTTTGAATCATTAAAAAGGGCTAAAGCATGACTGCAATTATAGCCGGCTATTTTTTTATTCTTTTCTGTATGAACTATTTTCAAACCATCCATTTTGGCATACCCAAAAGTGGGTTCACCATATTCCGATTCATAAACATATTTTTTGTCAATAATTTGAAGCAACGAATAGCTCTTATGATCGTTTCCATTTAAAACGTAGGACAATTTAAAAAGTCCCAGATCGCCTTCAATTAAAGTACATGATGAATTTTCTTTGAAATAGGTGGTGACTTGAGTCGGTAAAAGTGCAATAAGAAGGCTATTATGTCCATTCTCGTTATACTTAACTTTGTATTCGATTTCACCTTCTGTGATTTGACCTGATTCTAGTGTATTGTTGCAGAAATTATTTGTGAGAAGCAATAAAATTAGAATTGCTTGCATAAAAAAGGTTGTTTTTTTCACACTTTAAGATTTTTAGAAAATTTCCACACTCAGGTCATATTTGAAATACTCAATTCAAGCTGTAAGCAAAATAAATCAATACAACTTTCATACTCAATTTTGAGTGGTTAAAATTAGGAATTATTTGATAAACCTGCAAAGCGAACTTTTGGTCTGGTCTCTATTTCAGACCAAGCATGTTTCCTGGATTCATGATGTTATTGGGGTCCAAATGTTTTTTTAAAGCACTTAATAAATTTATTCCTGTTTCGCCATATTTTTGATTCATCCAACCGGAAAGAACCCGACCAATTCCATGATGATGAGAAAGAGAGCCTTTATTGTCGACAATTGTATCTACCAAACCTTTATGTAATTGCATGTAATCTTCAACTTCATCGTTCTTTTTCCAGGGACTTAAAAAAGTAATATAAAGATTCGCTCCATTTTCATAAACATGGGATATATGAATCATTGATACTGTTGAGGGTCTGGACTTTAGATAGCTTCTTATAGCCGACCATAATGGAAGCAAATTCTCCCAGGTAACTGTTGTTTCTATCGTATCGGTGATAATTGCTTTATCCATTAAAGGATCACGATTATAAGCACTTGAATATCTTTGTTCTAACCATTTTTTAGTTGGTGAGGTGCCAATATAGAATCCTGATTGCTTTCTTGCTTCCTTTTTAAGCTGTTTCTTTACCATTCTGGTATAGGCTCTGTTTCCTTCAATAGCAACAAACATCAATGCTCTGTCTGGTGGTTTATAGCCCAGGGCTGAAAGAAATTTATCAGAAAAAGTCCCTTCGAAGTTTTTCAGTTTAAAAGCCATTTCAGTTTCTTCGGGATCAGAAATACGGAATAAGTGTGGTTTTCCAATGCCATTTTGCATGGAGTTACGCATACACTCAACAGCTGATTCAAAAGTTTTGAAAATAAAGGACGCGTAAGCAGTGTTTGTCGGTTGATGTTTCCTGATTTTTATTGTGGCTTGGGTAATTACGCCAAAAATACCCTCGGAGCCCAAAAAAATATGATTCAAATCAATGGCTTGTGCATCAGCCGGATAATCTTCAGTTTCTATAATACCAGAAGGTGTTATTACTCTTAATGAAAGCAAAATATCTTCCATTTTGCCGTAGCCGGTTGACAATGTACCTGCCCCTCTTGCTGCTATCCAGCCACCTATGGTTGAATATTCAAACGATTGGGGAAAGTGACCACAAGTGTATCCTCTTCCAAAGTTATTGAGCTCTTTTTCTAATTCCGGACCCAACATACCAGACTGCACTGTTGCAGAATGATTTATTTCATTAATACGGATGACTTTGTTTAAGTGTTTGCTCAAATCCAGACTAATGCCCCCATTTGGAGCGTGCAGTGCGCATGTTACAGAAGAGCCTGCACCAAAAGGAATAATCGGAATTGTATGTTCATTACAGAGCTTAACAATTTCCATTACCTCTTCTTCTGTTCCTGGAAAGATGACTAAGTCAGGAGACGTGTCAATCTGGTTAAGGCGAAGTTTAACTAATTCTACATAGTGTTTTCCGTATGAATGAGATGCTCTTACGCTTTCCTCTTTAATTACGTTATCCTCGCCTGATATTCTTACAAATTCCTGAATGATAGTATCGGGAATGTTACATTTCTTTTTAAGTACGACTTCTTCTTTACCTTCAAGAAAATTTTTCGTGAGTTCTTCTTCCGGAATTTGAAACTTTTCTTCAATTATTTTCTTTATCTCGTCTCCAAGGGGTTCTTCCCTTTTATCACCCCATTTAAAAATATTTCTGTAAGTTGTCATACTTTGTATCAAATCATTTAAAATTTTGCTAGTGTTGTGTCAAGGCTAATTTGTCAGGTGACAACACCTGACAAGTGCACCGGCCAGGTGTTGTCACCTGGCTAATTACCAGGAATACCATACTTGACTTGACACTGGAAGCATATGATGAAATATAATCATATCGATAAGAAAATGATTGTGCTTCAACTGTTAAACTAGGTTTTGTGCTTTTTTTATTACGGAAGTTTAAATAAATCTAATAGTCCTTCAATTTCTTCTTTTTTTCTGTTATCGTTCCAGTTAAGCATTTTTGCTGCTAAATCAGCTACCTTCTGGATAATGTCACTTCCAGGATGACCAAGTGTACCTAATCCTGTTCTCCTTAAAAAGATATCTTTCAGTGTTTTAGCCATTTCTTCATCAATGGAATAGATTACCTGTGCAAGTATTTCCCCATCATTGTTTAGTACTTCTGCAAATTCTTTATTGTTTTTAGCAATTTTGAATATGGCAGAGCTTTCTGTTCCATAATTTCTGCCAAGATATTCAATAGTATTTTCCGAAAATTCCTTTCCGTATTTTTTGTGCAATTTTATCATAAACTGCTCCATATCTTTAATTTCGCAGCCCGACAAGTAGTTGTTGTAGGTAATGGAATCCTTTATTTTGAGGTTAAGTTTTTTCTGAACCATTTCCATTACATTGTATGCAAGATTCCGGCTTGTAGTATACTTGCCTCCTTCTACAGTAATTAATCCTTCAATTCCATCATTTGCATTATCAAATACTTCATATTTTCTCGAAGATTCATAGGAGCCCTCAGTTTGATCATCGACCAATGGTCGTAACCCTCCGTATGCAAACAAAACATCTTCGTATTTTAGATCTCCATCACCATAATATTTGTTCACCGTATCGATCACTTCCATAATTGATTCTTTAGACACGCTGTAGTCATCCGGATCTCCATGATATTCCTTGTCTGTAGTGCCGATAATCGTATGCTTGCGCCATGGCATAATCATAAAATGCTTTCCATCATCTTTTAAAATCGATATAATGTGTTTATTATTAATCTTTTTCGTAATAATATGAATGCCTTCAGAACGCTTAACTTTATGTGTATTCTTGTCATTTTTTGAGGCCATTTCAAGAATCATATCAGCCCAGGTACCACCACAGTTTATAACAAGAGGAGCCTTTACTTCACTTGTTTTATCATTCAACAAGTCTTTGACTTTAACGCCAGTTATTTTATTCGATTCATTTTTAATAAAATCAACCACTTTTGAATAGTTCGATACTTTTGCGCCATAATCCAGCGCTGATTTGATAAAAGCTAACGTGAGCCGCTCTGGGAATATGCTTTGGTAATCATAAAAAATTGTGGAACCCACAAGTTTTTTCTTTTTAATTCCAGGTTCCAGAGTCAATGTTTTTTTCCTTCTGTAAGAATCATGGTTCTGAAGCATTTTGCTTTTGTCCCAGGTGTCTTTTTTGTCAAATGATAATACATCATAAAGGAACATGCCAAGCATAATCATCCACATTCCTCCTTTGTATCTCCTGTAATTTGGTATCATAAAAGGTATAGGATAGATGAAGTTGGGGGCTATGTTGCCCAGGATTTTTCTTTCTTTCAGAGACTCCCTTACTAGTCCAAACTCCATGTTTGCAAGATATCTTAGGCCTCCGTGAATGAGTTTTGAAGTGGCTGCGGATGTTGCTCCACCGAAGTCTTTTTTTTCAAACAAGGCTACTTTCATTCCTCTGCTTGAAGCTGCATAAGCAACAGCAGCTCCTGTTATTCCACCACCTATAATAATAATGTCTAAATCATCATCAACAATATTTTCGATAAAACGTTCCATTTTTTTTTTGGTCAATTTGGGTTTATTCTTCAAAGTAAAAGGGTTTTGAATAGAATAAACTTATCAATTGTTAAAAAATGATTGATTTATTGGGTAAACTATGAAAGTAGTAGATTTTTAAGTGATGGGTTAACTGATTTTTCTTCTTAACCTGCTTAATGATTGAGATGTTATTCCCAAATAAGATGCAATGTATTGAAGAGGAATGTTTTTAAGAATATCGGGTTTTTCATTCATTAACTGCATGTATCGTTCTTCTGCTGAGGAGGTTAAAAGGCTGTACACTCTTTTTTGCAAACGAACAAACATTTCCTCCACTACCCGCCGGCCAATCATTTGCCAGTTGTTGTAGTTTTTATAGAGATAATTCAAGCTTTCTCTGCTGATTAAGAGAAGTTCGCTATCTGTAATTGTGGTTACAATTTCAAAAGAAGGTTTTTTTGTAATAAAACTTGTTAAAGATGTGATAAATGAGTTTACCGAGGTAATATCACGAGTGATTTCATTTCCATCTTTATTAAAATACACTCTTAAATAACCGCTTCTGATAAAAGCAATGTGATTTGCCACTTTCCTTTCATCAATAAAAGGGGTGTTTTTATCAAGTTTTAGCAATTCAACCCTCGGTTTAATAGCTTCAATTTCTTCATCACTTAGTTCGACAAACTTGTTTAATACCGATATAAGGTCCTGGTACATTTTAATAAAGGTTTCAACAAAAATATGTTTTAGATTTTTATTCAGACAAACAAACCATAATTTTTTTGATTTAAATATACACTTTGTTAATTTTGCTTGCCATTAAATGTAAAAAATTGACAATGAACAAAATTTATAAGCTTTCCTTGATTTTCCTTGTAGTTATGAGCTCTGTTGCTCTTCAGGCTCAAGTGAAAGTAGATAAGTCAGACAATTTCATTTTTGTCTTAGGGAAAAAATACTATCTGCATAAAGTGGAAAGTGGACAAACACTTTATTCAATATGCAAAGTCTACGGAGTGAATGAAGCAGATATTTTCTCTGAAAATTCTCAGGTTGCAAGAGAAGGTTTAAAGGCTGGCGATGAAATCAAAATTCCTGCTAAAGATCCAAATGATATTGAAATTTCGACTATATCAAATTCAAAAATCAGCTCATCTTCGCCAGAATATATTTATCATACAGTTGAACGGAAACAAACCTTGTATTTTTTAACGCATAAATACAATGTGTCTGAAACTGAGCTTTTAAGATTAAATCCGGAGATTTCTCAAGGGCTGCAAACAGGACAGGTTGTAAAGGTTCCAAAGCCTGGTTCTGTAAAAGTTACAAGTGATGGAGATTTTCGTCTTCATACTGTTCAACCAGGTGAAACATTGTTTTCATTAGCACAGAGATACGGCGTGGAAATCTCTTCAATTGAAGTAAATAATCCCGAGATTGAAGACGGACTTAGAATTAATCAGATATTAAGAATTCCTTTACGGTCAAGATCTTTTGAAGAAGTGCTTAAAGTTACCCATAACAACTTTTCCACTGATGAATACTTTAATTACGATCCTTTGTATTTTGAAGAACCGGGAGTAACTCCTTGCAATTCATTTAGATATACCAGCGATTATACTTTTAAAGTTGCTGTTTTGCTTCCACTTTATATTGCGGAGAATTCAACTTTAAAAACCAGCGGGAAATATTATAAAAATACTGAAAGATTTTATGAATTTTATCAAGGGCTATTGCTTGCTGCCAAAAAAATGAAGAGTCTGGGCGTTTCAGTCGAATTTATTGTGAAAGATACAAAGGCAAGTAGTCAAAGAGTTAGTGAAATACTTGCACTAGAGAGTATGCGAAATGTTGATTTAATCATTGGGCCTGTATACAGTGATAACTTTAAGCTGGCCAGCGCTTTTGCAAAAGAAAACAAAATAAATATTGTTGCACCTTTTAAACTAAAACATGAAAATCTGGTCGTGACCAATCCTTATGCGTTTTTGGCAAATCCAAGCGAGGAAACAGAAGTTGGAAATATATGTTCTTTTCTGTCAAACTCGTATGATAAAAGTATTTTAGTTGTTCATAATGGCTCGCTTGAAGAGGAAGAATTGATTGAAACTTACAAAAAAAAGCTGGTTCAGGCTTTTGCGTCATATGATCAAATAAATGAAATTGTTTTTAAGCAAGTAAATTTTAAAGCAGGTGGCGCAGCTGCTGTTGAGCATGCATTGTCAGTCGGGTTGCATAATATTGTAATTATTCCTTCAAACAACCAGGTTTTTATTACTAATGTGGTTACCAAGTTAAATTATCTGACCAAAAATTACAAAATCACTCTTTACGGAATGAGTGCCTGGGAAAATTTTAGAAATATTGAAATTGAGTACCTGCGTAATTTGCAATTTCATTATGGAACAACAAGTTATATAGACAAGCAAGATAAATCAGTTAAGAATTTTGACAATTCCTATACTACCTTCTTTAAAGCTGAGCCTTCGATATATTCATATATGGGCTACGATATTAGTTACTTTTTCTTAAATGTTTTAAAGGATTATGGAAAACATTTTCAGTTTTGTTTGCCATCGGCTGTGAATAAAAACTATACTAATGGATTGTGCTATGATTTTAATTTTAAGCGAGTTAGCCCTTTTAGCGGATTTGAAAATAACTGGCTGAATATTGTTAAAATAAATGAAGCACTGGAGGTTATTAGAGTTAATTAGTTCTAAGCCCTCTTATTTGAAATTTTTGTCTGGTGAAAAAAAAAGCTCACTATATTGAAGAATTGATTGAGCAGGGGGAAAACTTGCATCAGGATTTTAAGTTTGCCATCAACGATTCAAAAAAAATTGCACGTTCCTTGGTCGCATTTTCAAACACAAAGGGCGGAAGACTGCTGATAGGAGTAAAGGATAATGGCTCAATTGCAGGTGTTCGTACTGATGAAGAATACTACATGATTGAAGCTGCCGCTGAACTTTACTGTAAGCCAAGAGTCGATTTTGAAACAAAAGATTGGAATGTAGGCGGGAAAAAAGTACTTGAAATCACTATTCCAGAAAGTACAAGTAAACCACATATGGCATTAAATGATGAGCAAAAATGGATGGCTTATATCAGGGTTGCCGATGAAAATATTATTGCAAGTGCTGTGATACTAAAGGTCTGGCAAAAATTACAATCTGTAAAAGGAATAAAAATAAATGATACCGAGCCAGGTAAAAAACTACTAATGTATCTAAGTGAAAATCTTAATATTACGTTATCAGGATTTCTTAAATTAGCAAAGATTCCGTATCATAAAGGAGTCAATATTCTTTCGGATTATATTGCTTTGGGACTAATTGAGTCAGACTACATTGATAAAAAATTCGTTTACAAAGCAGCTGAAAATTAATTGTTATACTTTTCTAAATCGAATTTAACTTTATGAAAAACACCATTTTGTACCTGATTATTGGAATACTGTTTTTTGGTTCGCATCAATTATTTTCTCAGAATAAGGAAAAAAAGGTAGAAATACTTATCTCAACATTTCTGGGTAATGAAAAGAGGAACTACTATGGAAACGAAGCTCCAGGCAAACTTGATTCTGTGTGGAAAATTTATTTAGGAGAGGGGATAAGCCCGGCTTATGGAACCGATAAAGTTTGGAAGGGGGCCGGATGGACCGGTCAGCCTTTATTAGTAAAGGAAGACGGCGAGTTGTATTTAATTCAGGGGGCATTTGACTATCATTTAAAAAAAATAAAAGCAAAAACCGGTGAATTAGTTTGGCAATATAAATTTGAAGATATTCTTAAAGGAACAGGGACTATTTGGGTAAATGAAAAAGCAGAAAATTCTGAAAATAAATACATTATCATGCAGGGGAGCCGGTTAGGTTTTTGGAATAGTCATGAAGATAGATACATTCCTAGTTTTAGAGCTGTTTCCTATCTGACCGGTAAAGAGCTTTGGCGGATGAATGTGAAAAAGACCGATTGTTATAGCCGTGATGTTGATGGTTCTGCTGTTGTAATTGATACTTTAGCATATTTGGCTTTGGAAAACGGCATTTTTACGGTATTTAGCCCAAATCCTAAATACAAAGAGCGCAAAGATGATGTTGTTCAGCCAAAAATTCTTCAGGAAATTACTTACTATACTAAAAAAGATATTGAATTGCATGGCGATGATCTGGTTTCTGAATCATCACCAACTGTATTAAATGGAAGAGTTTTTACACTTTCCGGAACAGGCAGAATTTATGGATACAATCTTGAAAAAAGAGAAAACGACTGGGAATATTATATTGGAACTGATTTAAATGGTTCTGCACCAGCAACTGACGATGATTGTTTGCTTATTCCTGTTGAAAAGCAATATATGCCAGGTAGTGGTGGCGTAATGAAAATTGATCCTTCAAAGAGTGGCAACGAAAGCGTGGTTTGGTTCTATCCAACACCAAACAAAAAATGGTATCATTGGGAAGGTGGAATTATTGGCTCAGTTAGTTGTAACGACTCTTATGTTGGTGAAAATGAGGATCATTTTGCAGTCTTTTTAGATGTGACTGGTGAATTGACAGTGCTCGATCATCAAAAGCTTGAAAAGAAAAAAACGGTATTAGGGCCGGATAGTGTTACTTACTTCAAAACTCCGAAATTAGTTGCTAAGGTGAATATTCCTGGTACAATTTCAACACCTATTATTATTAAAGATAAAATTGTTGCAGCTACAGACAATGGTTTGTTTCTATACCAACTGGTAAAGCAAAAAAAGAACTATGAATTAAAACTTCTGGACAAGATTGAAGGTCTCGAAATTGATGCAACACCAATTGTTTGGAACAAAAAAGTATATATAGCCGTGAGAAATGGTTATATGTATTGTTTTGGAGAGAAGGACTAAGGTCAGAGTCATGTCTTTATTAGCAGAAAATTATGCTGAAATATTGTTAAACTTTGTTTAGTTTCTAAGTTGTTGGTTCTAAATAGTTTTTGTTAAAAACTAGCTGTGTGATGTGAAAATTTATCTAAAGTTTAACACAATTAAACAATATTTTGCTTGCAGATTTAGTTTTACCTTTGACGAAAATATTCTTTTCTATGACGAAAGTTTCATTTGAGTTGATAAAAGATTTAGGAGTAGTGAGTTTAATTAAAAACCAAAAAAATGACTAAAAATGCTTTTCATACAAATTTGAGCCAAATATTATTTCTGGCTTTGATACTAATTATTGTATCATGTAAAGCGCAGGGTGATAAGGAGGAAGAACAACCATTTCCATATGCCGAAGGAACTGTTCGAATCGCTAAATGGCAGGGGAATAAAAAATCCGCTTTAAATCTGTTATTTGATGATAGTACTTATGGTCAGGCTATGTGGGGTGTGCCAGCTTTAAATGAGCGTCACATTACAGCTACCTGGTTTGTGAATCCTGGAGGGGAATATTACCAGGCGAATAAAAATGTGTGGGAAAACGATGTGCACCAAAATGGCCAGGAACTGGCTAACCACACCATGAACCATAAGGGAGCCAGTTCAGAAGAAGAGGCTGAACGTGAAATTGGAGATGCGGCTAAAATTATCTGGCAGATTCGTGGTGATGCTGAGTTTGGTTCTTTAATGGCTTTTAATCAAGGTGGTGGAACTACTTGGAATGGCGGTGATCTTAGTGCAATACTTGAAAAATATAAGTGTATCGACAGAGTGAAAGTAAATATTGGTGTTCCGGTAAAAGCTCAAACTATCGCCAAAGGCTCAAGTGCAAGCGAAATGTATGCACTAATACCGGCAGTTATAAATGACAGTAACATTATTCGTCTGCATTTTCATGGTATTAGCGATGATAACGATGGCGATGATAAAGGTAATGGTGCGGTGTGGATCAATGAGTTCAAAACTTTTGCAGATAAATTGGTTGAGATGAAGTCAGAGTTATGGATATCAGGTTTTATTCAGACTTATAAATATATTCATGAATTTAAAACAGCTTCTGTAAAATTGGAACAATATAGTGATACCAGGTACAAGGTTTTTTTAACCTGTGATAAAGATGAGAAATATTTTGATGAACCCCTTACAGTGCTGGTTTATTTGTCAAAAGAATGGACCAATTGCAGTGTGACCCACGAAGGCGAAACAACTGACTACCCAATGGAAAATGGCGTGTTGCAATTTGATGCAAGACCAAATATGGGTGATATTGTTATTGAAAAGAAATAAAAAAATATACTGACAAACACTGATTTTGAACCTGGCTGGTGATTTTTTGAATCATCAGCCTTTTTACTTTTAATTGGCTATATTTGGAAATGCACAAAGGTGTTGCATTAATAATTGCTAATAAGAAAAGAACTTTGTTTTTTGTACAACAGAAAGACGAAGATTATCCACAAAAAAAATGGGCAAAATGTTATTCTTTTTGGGGTTGAAAAATTGAGGATGATGATGCCTCTAATATGGAAGCTTTGAAACGAGAGCTCTCTGAAGAGATCGAAGATAATTTTGAGCTTAGTATTTCAAAATTTGATTTTGTGAGTAAGTTTATGGTTGAATGTGATAAAAGATACGAATTTAACTTATACGAATTAGTCCTTAATGATGAGAAATTACAGCAACTACAATCAGCAAAAATTCTTGAGGGATACGGTGTGCTTGTTTCATTAGAAGAACTTAAAAGAGGAAGATGGATTTGGTGTTTAGAGCAGGTGATTGCTCAGTACCTTGAAATATTGTTGTCAAAATAATTTCTTAAGGCTATTTTCGTGTAATCACAGAAGTTTGATTGTTAATCTTTAAGGTTAAACATATTTGACATTGTTAAATAACTTTGATCTTAGCAGCGAATGACTAAATTCCAATGATCATCATAATGCTAAGTATTTGCTTTTTTTAATATCTTTAGACAAGCAATTGTTATATCCAATGGTGAGATGCTCCTTATGTTGTCTTCTGAGAAAAAACAATACTAACATAAAACCTGGAAACTATGAACCTGTTAGAGAAATTAAAAACCAATTTTGAAGAATTTGTTGAAAGCAAAAACCTCGGAGATGTGTTGTCGGGGAAAGAATTGGCCAATCCGAATTCGGTAAAAGAACCAATTGAAATTTCATTGGATTATCCTTTTGAACTGGGAGTTGAAAGTGGGAACTTGCGTTTAAACAATGAAGCTAAGTTTCAAATTAGCTTGTTCAACAATCTGGATGAAGACGAAGATAAGGACGACAACCTGCTTCAAAACGAAAATCCTTTCATTGCATTTAACCCTGATTTTCCGGTTTTAAAATATCAGCTTGGTTTTAAAATTAGCCCGGGTTTTAAAGGAAGTATTAGTGTTTTGAGCTTTGGTATAGACACTAGTGCCAGTATTGAACTTGCTACTTACCTAAAGCACAATAAGGATGAGTCTGTAAGAGAAGCTGTTGCCTCTGATTTTGGGAATATTCCAGTAGTTTTTAAACTTGATGATGTTAAAGAATTAAAGGAAAACGAATGTGTTACCTATAATTGTACAGGTAAAATAGCAATGCAATTGGGGTTTAATATTGCCGAATTGCTTTTGGCATGTGTGCCCTGGCTAAAAGTATTTTACAATATTTCCAAATCAACAATAGTTGATGCCGAAATTCTTGATGATAATGTTGATTTAATGTTTTCGATTGAAGACAGCTTTAAGTTTGCGATAACAAAAGTTGAAAAAGAGCAGTATAAGGTATCGATTAAAAAATCGAAGTATCGGAATGCAAAAATTGGGGCTGGAGCCGGAATAAAACTAGCAATAAAAAATACAGATAAAATTTCGAAATATGTAAAAGACTTTGCTGATTCTTTTTTGGCAGCAATTGCTGAAACTTCAGTTGATAAGCTGAATGAAGAAATTGATAAAATAAATGAAGATATTGAAAAAGCAATTGAAGTTTTAGAAGAAAAAGATAGTCTCTTGAATAAGCTTCTCGCTTATTTCAATATTGATGGTGTTAACCAGGCCGCAAAACTTGAAAAACTGGTAGAAAAGGTTAATGGTATTAGGGCAAAAATTAAAGATGTTAATAACCTGATCGAAAATGCAGAATTATCAGCATCAGTGAAATTTGAATACGACAGGGTTAGTTCCGATGATGAGATTTTAGGAGCGAAGATATCCTGGAAACAGTTGGATAAAAACTTTAAAAACCTTATTAAACTAGACACTATTTCATTGCTTGAGGATGAAGAATTCAGAAAGAATATTAATGAATATTTAAGAACCAAAAAAGTTGATGAAACCCATAAATGGTCCTTTGGTTTAGGTATTGGGAGCTTAAAATTCAGCGCAGAAAATGAATTCGATAAAGAAATTGATAAGCAATGCCAGATTAAATTATCTGACGACAAAAAAAGCTTTCATACAAAAATCCTTTATGATGGGCTGAGAAAGTTTGAGAGAAAAGGTTTCTCAAAAAACGAGGTGGAATGGTTGGTCGGATTTTCAGCAGGAATGCCAAATTTTTCAACAAACACTTATCCTAAAACAGTATTTCAAACAAACGATTTTCCTGATGTGAATTTCGATGAATTTGACTATGGTTTTTCTTTTTCACAACGACATTTTGAAAATAAATTTAGAGAAAACAGGCGTGAAAAACGCAAGTTTCTTGAGTTTATGAATATTGCATTAATATGGGACATAATTCCGAATGACGAATTTATTGCACAATGTGAACGTATTTGGGAATTTATAAATACCGATAGTGGGAGTAGTGAAGTTGAAATATCATTGCATCTGCAACTATCAAGAATTAGTTCCAATATGGCAAACAGGATCTATGGAGTTTTGAATAACGATGAGGCCTGTCTGATAAGTTTCTCAAAAGCTTTTGCAAGATTAACACCTTACATGGATGGGTATGGATATCGCATGGATGTGGATAAAAGAGTTGATTTATATTATAAATACTGGCTAAAATATTTTAAAACTGAGCGAAGGGCAATAGCTGACGTGGATAACTTTGGCAAGGGGCTTGGTCTCATGATAGTTGATAAATTAGAAGAAGTAAAAGATACGAAATTATCGGTTATAGAGTCTGACTTTAATGAAAGCGGCTCGTTTTATAAAACTTTTGTTCCTTTAGCTTCGAACTGGAATCCTAAAAAGCGTGTTGACAGTTTTAGGATGGGGTTTAAAGAGTTATTATTCAATTTCTTAAAGAAAAGTGATAAAGGATCACATAAAGTAATAGCAAATTCGTTTAAACAAATGCGAGACATGTGGCGAACAGATGATCTTGCAACAGCACTAGGTGGTTTTTTTATTGAAGTTACAAAGGATTCACCTACTTTATCAAAGGAAATAAAACGGGGGATTGAAATTGAATACACAGATAAAAAAGGAAAAAAACGAAAACTTGATATAAGCTAATTAATTTGATAGTGTTGCTTTTTACAGAGGCTTATCATCACCAAAAGAATTTATTGTAAGTTTCTTCTGCAGCCTTTTCTGATAAAACATTGTTGATACTGTCTTTTACTTCTCCGAAGTTCTTTTGGGCGTCATAGTCAGCAAAGACAGTAATGTTTTTGTAGGTGAACTTGTCATTTTTGCAATGGTTGATAAGATAGATTCTTAGTTTCAAAGTAACACGGTTTAAATAAACTTTATCATTTGCCCCAATAGAGAATGGTTCAATTGTGTAATTCGAAATTGAACCACTTATCTCAAAGTCAGCATCTTTATTAGTAAGCTCCAGGTACATTTGTTGTTTTAAATAATCTTCTAACTTTTGAGTAAGAACATAATCAATTGTTGCAGAATGAGCTTTAATGTTGTTTTGTATCCTGGAAATGCTTATGGAGTGTGTTGTTGCCCTGGAATCTGTTTGGTAATATAAACCACACCTTGGTAATGAAAAAGTAAGTAGGAGAATTAGTAACGCTTTATTTTTCATAGACGATTCTTGTTTTTTGCCATTTTTATGACTCTTTGAATAAACTCAGTTTTAGCATTTGTGTAATCTTCTCTATTGTTCCTGTGTTTTTCTGCCAGTTCTAATTTAAGTTTTTCATATTCTCTTGCAGTTTCAGGGTAAGCAACCAAGTAATCTCTAAAATAAATTTCATCCCAATCGCCTATGTGGCGTACATGAACATGAAACGCCTGCCCTTTAAAACCTTTTGTTGAATAGCCCTTTGCCAGCATAATATGTGGAGGTGGGTTTTCTGGTTGCTGAATGTGTTGATATCCAATGTTTTCAAATAATTTTATGAATTCTTCTTTATCAAAACTCGCTGCCACCTCAATTAAAATATCAATAGTTGGTTTGGCCTTAATTCCTTTTATGGCTGTGCTGCCAATATGCGCAATTCTTTGAATGGTATTTGAATCAAACAGTTTTTCAATAATTTCCTTTTCATTTTCATAAATCATTGGCCAATCTGGGTTGTACTCCTCAATTATAATGGGGAATAACTTTCCAAGTTCTTCTGTGGTGAGTTTATACAAATCTTTATTCAAAACAGAAAGTTTTTTTTTGACCTAGTGTCGTGTCAAGGCTAATTTGTCAGGTAACAACACCTGACAAGTGCACCGGCCAGGTGTTGTCACCTGGCCAATTACCAGAAATATCACACTTGACTTGACACTAGTACAAGGGAACCCTTGAATTTAGCTCTTTTATATATCCAATCATAACATCTAAAGATGCTTTTTCACTTTCCATCATATATTTATTAAATAAATCTTTATCATCACGAAGTATAAATTTCATGTAATTAATAGTTAAATTTTCAGGCATTCCTTTTTGTAAGTCCATTAAATATAAGTCATTTCCCCCGTTTTCCTTTCTTATATTATAGGCTGATACTGCCCATCCAATCAAACCAAAATCAAAAGAGCTTTTATTCATTCTGTCTTTTTGATCTGCTGTTAGGGCAATTCGTCCAATGAAAAAGGAATATCGACCAAGTTCTAGAATTTTTGCATACCCATTTCCCATTCCCAGTCTTTTAAGATTGATGAATAAAGTAGAATCTTGAAAAATCGCCCAAACCTCAAAATTTAAATTACTATTTTTAAATTTTTTATTTTTTGCTGAGACACTATAGATATGTTCTTTTGCTTTTTCTTTAAAATGAAAGTCAACATTTTCAACAAAAGGCTTATTCTTATGGAAGTCAACAATATTTCTATATGCACCTTCTTTTATTTTAATTTCTTGACTTTTAACATTTAAAAATGTAAATGTTAAAATGATAAACCCTGCGATTCTTATAACCTTCATGTGATAATAATTTATTTAGTTGCAAAATTAATCAATCTATTTGTTTTAAACGGTAGTTGTAAGATGTTTTTTTGTCATAATTATTTTATTTCTTTGTTGCATGGAGTATTTAGTGCAGTTTCCTGACCCTGAATTAACTGATGACGAAGGCCTGGTTGCAGTTGGTGGAGAACTTACACCTGAGTATTTAATTTCAGCATATTCGGCGGGGATCTTTCCATGGTTTGCTGATGGAGATCCAATTTTATGGTGGTCTCCTAACCCAAGACTGGTTTTGTACCCGGATGATTTTAAAGTTTCAAAAACATTGGCTAAGCTGGTGAAAAGTGGTCGTTTTGAATTGAAAATAGATGCAGATTTTAATTCGGTAATTAGGAATTGCTCCAAAATTGAGCGGCCGGATCAACTTGGAAGTTGGATTACAAACGAAATGATAGATGCTTATAATGTATTATATGATGCCGGCATTGCCCACTCCTTTGAAACTTATTTTAATGATGAATTAGTTGGTGGCTTGTATGGCCTTTCATTAGGAAAGGCTTTCTTTGGCGAATCCATGTTTTTTTTGGAGCGCGATGCAAGCAAATTTGCATTTTATCATTTAGTACATTGGTGCAAATCTCATCACTTCCACTTTATTGATGCCCAGCAGCCCACTGATCACTTAAAAAGCCTTGGTGCAAGGGAGATTGAAAGAAAAGTCTTTCTCAAGGAATTAAATGAAGCATTGAACTTTGAAACTATCCTGGGAAAATGGGCGAAATAGCAAAAAAATGAAACTAATCTCTCAACTCTTTTCCTAGATTGTTTACATAAAACCATTTGTCACCTTTCAGAACAAGCAGGTGTTTTTTTAGCAAGTATGTAAAATTATCAAAACCATCGTAAATAACTTTACCCTGTGCATTCAGCCAGCTCCATTTACCATTTTCATATACTACAAAACTTTTATCTGCACATAAACAATATATTTGCTCAAACTTTGGTTGAAGAATCGTTGACCCGGTTTTGTCGATTACCCCAAGTTTATTGTTATTACTTACCCCTGCAATTCCATCAACAACTTCTTGAAAATCAATTGAAACCCCATTGTATTTCCCCAACTCTTGTCCCTTAATGCCCACTAAAACCCATTGATTATTGATGTTAAAAAAAACATTGTCTTTATTGAAAATTGTGTAGGCCACAAACCCTCTTTGCTGACTGCGTCCGGCATAACTAAATGGAAGTTCATGGGAGAATAGAAGCTTTTCATTAATATCCAGGATACCTATAAGGTTCTCTTTCCAAAAAACATATTTGTTTTCATTTAGTGAATATAATTTATCATATGTGAATGTGATTAATTCTTTTCCAGTGCTATCCACAACTCCGAATTTTCCATCTTTTCGTTTTATTTTATACATCCCTTCATCAGGATTAGCGTAACCTGAAGGAGTGTACTCTTGTGTTTTAATTATAAAATCGCGCTCAATGGTCCCCTGCTTAATACTAAAAACACCTTTCCCCTTATAATTTACGGCATCATAAACACACTCAAGCAATGGTTTACCATTTTTGTCCAGTAATCCATATTTTTGATTGTATTGATCTTCTGTAATGCAATATTCAACTTCACCATAATTGTAATGTCTTATCCTGTCATATTCCTTACTTTGAACTTTTCCTGCTTCATTTATTAGAACAACTTTTTCGCCATTGCTCACAAAATAGAGTGCGCCCATTTTATCAAACACTTTACCTTTATCAAATGCTTCAATAATTGCAAATTCAGGGCAGTTTTTAGTTTGGCAGAATGTTTTAATTGCAATTCTTTCAATTTTTTGATGATTTATTATCTGCATTTCTGAAATTGTATCTTTATGAAAATGATCAGAGCTCCCATTAAAAACTGCTTTTCCTTTTTTGTTAATAATCAGAGGTTTCCCCATTTTTAGAACAGTTGTTAGTGCATAACCATTATAAAAAGGAAGTGCCCAGTCATACTTTGCTTTTATGATGATTTCATTTTTTTCATTTAAAAAGCCATATTTCCCGTTTTTCAAAAAAGGGGGTAGAATTTCTTCATTGTCATTCTGGGCTAAGATATTGATTGATAGTATAATTAATAATGTTGATGCTACAATCTTCATGGTTCCAATTTTAATCGAAAAATAATTCATATTGCTACAATACCCGACTATAATGCATGCTATACTTCATTAATCTAAATTGTTGCCATCGCAAACCCTGGCTATTCCTTGAAAAAGTAAGGCGACAATTAGAGCCATCAATAAAGACATAGGCAAGCATGTTACTTTTGGCTGCCAAAATCTATCTTCAAACTATAAAACTATTTTATAACTAAAATTAATATTATGAAGCAAAAAACAACAAAACTAATCCTAATCGCTTTTGCATTAGCAATAATGCCTTTTACCATATCTTTGAGTTGTCAGGATGAGCTTGGTGCACAACTCAACTATTATATTTCTCCTAAACTTAGATTAACTCTAATACACAGGTTTTATTACGATAAATCAACAGATAGCAACGATAGTGGAGAATTAAAAACTGAAGGTATCCGCCAGTTTACAAGCTTTACATTAAAATACAGTATTTTCTGGTTCACAAATTGTAAAATATTTTTAGTTGTTCTCTAAGGGCTTTTGGCTGTATATTGAAAGATTGCAGCTGACCGCCCTTTTTCTTTAAGCGCATTCCACCAAAAATCCACATTCCAACTTGAATTGAGAACTTTTCAAGTTCCGAGATTTTATAAATTCTATCTTCTTTTAACATGCTCAATAGTAAATTATGAAATGATGGAGTATCCAGATCCGGTATTTGTTTGTTCAGGTCTGTTACATATTCCTTAATGTTGTTAAACCTGGTTTCAGTAGCTGCCAATAAAACTTGCAGACTTTCAAATGGCAATACAAAAAGATATTCTTTTGTAAAATAAAGAGCCGCTTTTGTGATAGTACCACTTGAAATTCCCTCATTAATATCTGCTTTAGGAATGTAAATGTAATCGATGTTTGGTTTCATGTTTATTGTTTGTTACTGGTTGCTAGCCACTGGTTTCTGATTGCTGAAAACTAGCGACCAGCAACCAGAGACTAGTGTCAAGTCAAGTATGATACTTCTGGTATTATTTTAATATACATCGTATTTTCAATAATCAGAAGTAATTGGTAAATAGTCATTTGTCATTAATGACCAGTGACTAATGCCTAACAACTTTACCAGAAATCTGACATTTGACATAACACTAGGATCAAGTTTTAAAGTTTATCTAATTCATCCTGAATAAATTCCATTAATTCTCTGATGTATTCTTTTGAAAAATTGAATTCAATACCTGCTGCTTCATAAATTTCGGGTATTGATTTAGTATATCCAAGTTTTAGTGCATTTTCATAATCAGTTAAGCCTTTTTCAGGATTCAATTTATAGTTTCGCCAAACTGCAATTGCACCAAGCTGGGCAAAACCATATTCGATGTAATAAAATGGTACTTCGAAAATATGTAACTGCTTTTGCCATTGATTGTTAAAAAAGTCTTCTAAACCATTCCAATCAACTATTTTACCGGAAAATTCTTTTGCTGTTTCCTTCCACATTTCCTGGCGTCTTTCGGCAGATAGATTATTTTCAAGGTACAACAAATGCTGAAACTTATCAACCATCGCAACCCATGGAAAAACCTCAATAGTGCCCAGTAACTGACTCCTTTTTGCACGTCTGAGTTCTTCTTTATCGTCAAAAAAAGCGTCCCAATGTTCCATCGAAATCAACTCCATCGACATGGAGGCTAGTTCTGCAACCTCAGAAGGAGTTTCTTTAAAGTCAACAAGTTCCAAATCTTTTGTAAGAAAGGAGTGAATAGCGTGCCCACCTTCATGAACCATTGTTTCTACATCGCGTAAATTGCCTGTAGCATTCATGAAAATAAAGGGAATGTTGCTCTCGTGCAATGGATAGTTAAAGCCTCCTGGTGCTTTCCCTTTTCTGGAGTCCAAATCAAGAAATTTCCCTTTTTGCATAATATTAATAAACTCAGCATATTGAGGTTTTACTTTAGTGAAGCATTTAAGGGTTTTGGCAATTAACTCATCCGCTTTTTCAAAAGGTTTTAAAGGCGGTTTTAAATCTTCATCAACATCCATGTCCCATGGTTTTAATGATTCAAATCCAAGTTTTTCTTTTCTTGTTTGCTGTATTTTTTCAATCAGCGGAACAACTTCTGTTTTAACAGATTCATGAAACAGGTAGCAATCTTCCACTGAATAATCAAATCGGCCTAATTTTTTGAACATATAATCCCTAAAGTTCTCAAAATCTGCGTTTTTAGCCATTTTTTGGCGTTTGGTGATTAGCCTGCCCATCAAATCATTTAAAGCATCTTTATCTTTTAGTCTCCTTTCCCAAATTAACTTGAAAACCTCTTCTCGTGTGTTTCTATCGGTTTCTTTTAAGTAGTTTGCTGCTTTTTGAAGCGTAATTTCTTCTCCATTATAGCTAATTGTCATAGCAGCGGCAATTTTGCCGTATTCTTGTTCTTCTTTTTGAATTTCAGCTTGTATCGGAATGTTCTCTTTGCGAAACAGATCTATTTCATTTTTTACAGAACGCAACATGATTTCATACGCTTTTCCTTCAAGGTTTTTTTTGAAAGGGTTGTCATTTAAAAGCTTATTCAATTCAAAATTAACTTCCGTGATTTTTGGTTCAATCTCGGTGATAAATTTTTCAAAATGAGCTGATAATGCTTTATCCTCTGTGTTGCAATTCATTTTGATGTATCGCCAGGCTAAATCTTCTTCCAGAATTGAATCAAGTTCACTTTTGTTTTTCAGCCAGGTTTTTAAGTCATCTGGCGATTCTATTTCTCTGTTCTTCAGACTGTTGAAATAGGGCGCAACCGAATCCCAGGTTTCTATTTTTAAATCTTTTGGTAGAAATTCTCTATTCATTTTAGGTCTTATATTTACTTAATCAAACAAACCCCAAAGTTAAGAAAACCTGGGGTTTGTTTTTAATTTCTATTCTTTATTTAAATTACAGGAGCTCAACAACCACAGAGGAAGCTCCTCCACCTCCGTTGCAAAGTCCGGCAACGCCATATTTGGCATTATTCTGTTTCAGCACATTAATCAATGTTACCAAAATTCTTGCGCCAGATGCTCCCAGAGGATGGCCTAACGAAATACCTCCACCATTTACATTCACTTTCGATTCATCCAATTTTAACTCTTTTATGGCTGCAAGTGCAACCACTGCAAAAGCTTCATTAATTTCATAAAAATCAATATCTTCAGGTTTTAAACCTGCTTTGGCAATGGCTTTTGGAATTGCTTTTGCAGGGGCTGTTGTAAACCACTCTGGTTCATGCGCTGCATCAGCATAACCAATTATTTTTGCCAAAGGCTTTAATCCTAATTCTTCTGCTTTTTCTTTGCTGGCCAGCACAAAAGCAGCACCTCCATCATTGATAGTAGATGCATTTGCTGCGGTTACAGTTCCTTCTTTATCAAAAACTGGTCGCAAAGTTGGAACCTTGTCGAAATTAACATTGGTGAATTCTTCGTCTTTGTCAACAATCACATTTCCTTTTCTGGTTTCAATTTCCACAGCTACTACCTCGTTTGCAAATTTGCCTTCGTTCCATGCCTTTGCTGAACGCTTGTAAGACTGGATAGAGTATCTGTCTTGTTCTTCTCTGCTGATATTGAACTCTTTGGCGCATAACTCAGCTGCATTACCCATATGATAATTGTTATAGACATCAGTTAGTCCGTCTCTGAGCAAACCGTCAATCAACTTTTGATGACCAAGCTTATTCCCCTTTCTCACACTATCAACATAATAAGGAATTGACGACATATTTTCCATACCCCCGGCAACAACAATATCATTATCGCCAAGCATAATGCTTTGAGCTGCAATCATTACAGATTTCATCCCCGAGGAACAAACTTTGTTGATAGTTGTACATGGAACAGTATTCGGAATTCCTGCAAACAATGCTGCCTGGCGCGCAGGAGCCTGTCCTAAATTAGCAGATATTACATTGCCCATAAACACTTCATCTACTTTATCGGGGCTGATACCTGATTTTTCGATGGCTCCTTTAATTGCAGATTTACCCAACTCTGTTGCTGAAACGCCTGACAAGGCTCCTCCAAAACTTCCAATTGGGGTTCTTACTGCTGAAATAATATAAACTTCTTTCATGAGTATAAGTTAAAGTTAGTTATTGTTTTTACAGTTATTCAAATTTTCAGGGAAGATAAAAAGATTTTTAAAGATAATTGGTATGATTTTATTGAATTAGCCCTATTTTTGAAAAAAAATGCCGCATAAAAACAATTTATTTCATGAAGAAGCTGTTTGACTGGTTTACTGACAATTTTGAAAAAATTTACATTACTTCCTTATTTGTAATTAGTTGTGCAATTGTCATCTATCTATTTCCCGGAGAAGGTAAGTTCAGGTACGAATTTCAAAAAGGGCAACCCTGGTTACACGAAGACCTTATAGCTCCTTTTGATTTTGCAATTTATAAAATGGATGATGAAATAGCTCAGGAAGAAAATGAAATTCTTCAGAATTTTGCACCCTATTTTAACACAAACAGTAAAACCGGAGAACAGCAAATAAAAGATTTTGAGCAAGCTTTTAATGCAAAGTGGAAAACATGGAAACTTGATTATGACTCCCTTAAGAGACTTAATTTGGTCAAAGATATGGTGGTTTATAATTATGATTCAGTAAAAAGGTATTACGATATTACCCACAAATTACTAGAAAGCATTTATGAGCACGGTGTATTGGAGTTTAATGAAGAAATTGGATATGAAAATCAGGAGCCTGAGGCAATCCAAATCGTGAAAAACAAAGTGGCAACGGAGGTTGGCTACAGCTCTGTTTTTACCCTGAAGTCTGCATATACGTATATTGTTCAAAGTTTAGGTAATTATAATTTTCAGGAAAGCTTGAATCAGAATCTTGAGTTCATTAAAGCAATGCAATTGAATAACTATATTGTTCCTACATTGTTTTACGATTTTGAGACTTCGGAAAAGATCAAGAATGAATTAATTGATGCAATTTCTCTTACACGTGGAATGGTGCAAGAAGGAGAGAGGGTCATCTCAAAAGGGGAAATGATTGATGTTGACAAATTTAGGATGCTTGAATCATTAAGAAGGGAGTATCTTAGTTCATTGGATTTAACAGCCAACAGATCATTATTATTTGCAGGTAAGTTCATTTTAGTAGTTTTCTCCTTTATTATTATTTACCTTTTTCTTTCTCGATTTAGACACTCTGTAATAGAAAGCCGAAGAAAAACACTATTTATTTTAATGTTAATAGTGGTTTCTATTTTTATTGGTCACCTTGCTTATCAGGTGAACGAAATCAGTATTTATATAGTTCCCTTTGCAATACTACCAATATTAATTAATACCTTTTTCGATTCCCGGTTAGCATTGTTTACTCATATGATAACTATTTTATTGGCAGCATTTTATGCGCCAAATAGTTTTGAATTTGTGTTTATTCATTTAATGGCTGGCGCCGTGGCTATGATGGCACTAAAAAATATCCAAAAACGTGGACAGTTTTTTAGTGCTACTGGTTTAACCGTAATTACATACTTCTTATTGTACTTTGGAGTTTCCATCAACCAGGAAGGTGATTTCAACAATATCGAATGGATTAATTTTGCATGGTTTGCCGGAAATGGTGTTCTGCTCTTTTTATCCTTTCCATTGGTTTATGTATTTGAGAAAACATTTAAGTTTCTCTCAGATATTACCTTAATGGAACTTTCGGACACAAACCAGAAGATACTTAGGGAGTTAGCCGAAAATGCACCAGGAACTTTTCAGCATTCCATGCAAGTTGCTAATCTTGCCGAAGAAGTAATCAGAAACATTGGAGGTAATCCTCTTTTAGTAAGAACGGGAGCGCTTTATCATGATATCGGCAAATTGGCAAATCCCGCTTATTTTACTGAGAATCAGATTTCTGGAATGAATCCTCATAATCAGCTTAGTTATGTTGAAAGTGCAGCAATGATCATCAGTCATGTTACAATTGGTTTGGAAATGGCTAAAAAAGCAAAGCTTCCTGAGCCGATTATTGATTTCATTCAAACGCATCATGGAACAACCAAAGTTCAATATTTTTATCGTTTATATAAAAAGGAAAATCCTGATGCTGAAGATATTGCGGATAAATTTACCTACCCCGGTCCTAAACCTTTTTCTAAGGAAACTGCGGTAATGATGATGTCCGACTCAATTGAAGCAGCCTCTAGAAGCTTGAAAGAGTATAGCAAACAAACATTGGATGACCTGGTAGAAAACATTATTAATTACCAGATAAAAGAAGAACAGTTTGATAATGCAACGATAAACTTTGCCGAAATTACAGAAGCAAAAAAAATACTTAAAAATAAACTTCAGAATATTTATCATGCCCGAATTGAATATCCTAAAGAAGAATAGAAATTGGTTGCTTCCGAGTGGCTTACTCGGAATAAATATTTTAAATTAGTGCGTTTTTAACCTTAAATTATGAAAAATCAGAGCTTTTTATTTATCCTTGCAGTAGTCCTATTTTGCTCAACAAACCTGCACTCACAAAAAAAGATAAACCTTGTTAAGGGATTACCCGAAAAAAAGATCGAGAAAATTAACCTTGGTAAAAATATTAATTCTGATAAATCGGAGTATGTTCCGGTTATTTCCCCTGATGGCAAAACCTTGTATATGTTTGTTTTAGGAGATTCAAAAAACATTGGAGAAGGGGATATCTGGTATTCAAATAAATTAAGTGATATTAGCTGGTCGCCTAGAAAGAATATTGGAGAGCCACTTAATAATGAAGCTGGTAATTTCGTAATTTCAGTAAGTCCGGATAATAACACGCTGTTTTTGTCAAGAAAATACAAAGCAAGAGGCAAAAGTATTGTGGACAATGGAGAAGGCTTTTCCATTACACATAGAACAAAAACCGGATGGTCAATGCCACAAGATGTTGTTGTTGAGGGATTTAAAAATAAGAATAAGTATGGTGAGTTTTGCATGTCAGCCGATCAGAAAACTCTGGTTCATGCAATAGAAATGAACGACTCAAAAGGAGACCAGGATTTGTACGTGAGTTTCAGAAAACCAGATGGAACCTGGACACGACCCAAAAATCTTGGAGCAAATATCAATACTGCAAAAGCTGAAAATTCTCCTTTTTTAGCTTCTGATGGGGTGACGCTCTATTTTTCAACTAATGGAAGACCAGGGTATGGTAAAAATGACATTTTTATGACCCGAAGATTGGATGATACCTGGACGAATTGGTCTGAACCTGAAAATCTGGGTCCATCAATAAATACAAAAGACATGGATATGTATTTTACCATTCCTGCATCAGGAGACTATGTTTATTTGGTTTCAGGGGAAAACTCAATAGGTGGTGCAGATATTTGGAAAATGAAGTTGCCAGAGGCCGTGAAACCAAGTCCGGTTGTACTAGTGTATGGAAAAGTGCTTAATAGTGCAACCAACGAAGGCCTTGAAGCAGATATTACTTATCGCCTGCTTGAAACAGATGAAGAGGTGGGTATTGCAAACTCAGATCCAAAGGATGGGAGCTATAAAATCATTCTACCAGCAGGAAAAGTGTATAGTTTTATGGCTAGAAAGGATAATATTTATACCGAAAGTCAGAACATTGATTTAACCAATATAAAAAAATACACCGAAATAGAGCAGAATTTGTATTTAACTCCAATACAGGTTGGGTCAACAGTTCGTATGAACAACTTGTTTTTTGTGACCGGCAAAACAGAAATCAATAAAATGTCGTATCCCGAACTTCAGCGACTAATTGATGTGATGAAAAAACACACAAAGATGGAAGTAGAGATTGCCGGACATACTGATGATATAGGTTCTGATAAGGTAAACAACAAACTTTCGTTGGAAAGAGCCAATGCCGTGCGCGATTATATTATTACAAAAGGCATAGAACCTGAACGATTGAAAGCAAAAGGATATGGAAAAACAAAGCCAGTTGCTTCTAACAAAACGGATGAAGGGAAGAAGAAAAATCGAAGAGTTGATTTTACGATATTAAAGTTGTAATTGATTGCCACGAATGCAAGAATGATAACTTCTATGCATTCGCGGCAATATTTTTACTCCATTTTTGCCTTAATTTCACTTGTTTAAATTTTAGTTAAGTTGTTGAAATTTATTCACTTTTCTTAAACTATTTATATGGAGTTCATGAGCTTGCTCCGCAAGGTTAAACATATTCTTTTGTAAAGCGATTAAATTCTATATAAATCACTCTATGAGGGTTTCATCTGGTTTTACCCTGTTTCTGATATTCGCAATAATTGCAATTACAAAAACAACAGCAAGTGTCCAGGGGACAAATTCAGGAATTGGAACAGGGTCGCCTTTTGCATACGAGTGCAAACCTGCTAAGTAGTAGTTTACACCAAAGTAAGTCATCAGAACTGAGCTAAACGTAATCAATGATGCAAAGTTAAAAGCATATTTATTATTAAATCCTGGTATAAACCTCATATGAACCACAAAAGAGTAGAAAATTACTGAAATCAGTGCCCATGTTTCTTTTGGATCCCAACCCCAGTATCGTCCCCATGATTCGTTGGCCCAAACACCACCAAGGAAAGTTCCAATAGTAAGCATGTATAAACCCACAATCAGTGTCATATGATTTACGTTTGTTAATTCGCTTAGTGTTAGTTCTATTCTGGCAGCATTGTTCTTTGTTTTAAAAATCATTAAAACCAGGGCTAAAAATCCCATTAAAGCTCCAAGTGCCAAAAATCCGTAACTTGCCGTAATAACAGAAACGTGAATTGTTAACCAATAAGATTTTAAAACAGGGACCAGATTGGTGATTTCAGGATCCATCCATGCTAAATGAGCAACCATTAATGTAATAGAGGCTAATATTGCTGTTGCTGCCAATGAAATAGGTGAACGTTTCATGAAAATAAAACCAGCTAACATGGTCGCCCAGGCAATGTAAATCATTGATTCATAGCCATTACTCCATGGTGCATGGCCCGATATGTACCATCTTATGCCCAACCCATAAGTGTGATAAAGAAAAAGAAGTCCTAAAAGAATAGCTGTCACCAATGTTGGGATTCTTACTTTCATCCCTGGCTTTAATATTCCTACAAATAGAATGATCAACAGGATAAAACCTACCAATCCATAATACATGTAAACACGCTTAAAAATATCTGCATTAACATACTGAATTTCAAGCTTTATTTTTTTGTCAGAAGGTAGAATTTCTTTTGCATATGTTTTTTGGAATTCAATCAACGATTTCAGAATTTCATCTGCTTTTGTCCAATCATTAGTTTTTTGCGCCTCCAGCATTGCATCGAAATAATCAGAAAGAACTGAAACAGCATATGCTCTTTGAACAGAGTCTTTCATTTGGTTTAATTGTGTTGGCAATAACCAGGGGTGGTACGTATCACCAGGAACAGGGAAAACTTTTAAAAACTTGCCCGAATACACCTGGTAGGTCAGGTTAAGACGTTCGTCCACACTAATTACTTCTTTATCAAACTTATCGCGCAAAGCTGGTTTTTTTGCAAATGCAGCATCTACATATGATTTTAATTTGTATTCACCTTTTTCCATATTCACAAGCTGATTAAAGGAAATATACTTTCCTTCAAATCCCAGTAATTTATTAAGTTCAGGGTGACTTACTTTTATCATTTTAATGTCTTGCCAGTAGGTTGGGTTAAACATCATTCCCAACATCACCTGATTTGGCTTTAAACCTTCAAATTTTTCTTTTCTTGCCACCTTTCTTAATAACTCGCTGCTTAATGTATTCATAGGTTTTATCCTACCATCAAGATCTTGGGTTAATAAGGTCCCAAATAGTTTTGCGTGTTCGGCATCAATATTCTTAATTCCACCATCTTGTTGTGCAAAAATTTGTTGTCCCGAAAGCATTACTAATATCAGAATAGCTGAGGCCAACCTTTTTTTTCTAATTTCTGAAGTTCTTCTCAGTAATTCAGCAAAGTGAGTGTTTTTATTAAAAATAGACCAAAACATGCCTACTGCTAATAAAATATAACCCAGATAAGTTAAAAAGGTGCCAGCTTTATCATGATTAACTGACAGAACCGTTCCTTTTTCATCCATATCATAAGACGATTGATAAAATCGGTAGCCCCTGTGTTCAAGTATGTTGTTCATGAATATACGGTATTCCATGTTGATGTTTTTTTCATTATCAATAAGTGTTACCTCGCTTGCATAAGAAGATGGAGTATTGGAGCCAGGATACCTGTCTAACTGAAACTTTCTTAATTTAATTTCAAAAGGTAGTTCTACTTCTTTTGCACCATATGAAACCAGTAATTCTGTATCTTTAAATCGGACCATAACGCCCTCGCCTTTAACACCATTGGTCGCAGGAACATAAGCTGTTCTGCTCTCGTCTGGCGAGGTGATGTTAAATTCCAATAAATTGTAATTAATTCCATTTTTCAAATCACCTACTGTATAGGCTATTTTTGCGCTCTCTGCGAATTCTTTAATTACAAACTTGATATCATTAAACTTATACAGTTGACGTTTTTTTATTTTATGCTTTTCGTTTGCAAGTAAGGTACTGTCTGTTCCTCCCATCATGGGTACAACAACTAAATCAAAAGGGGATTGAACATATAACTGCCCATTTTCAAGATTGAAAGTAACTGCAGAATCCTTTTCGCTGGTATTCAATTGAAAAGCCTGATCTTGGAAGCTAATTTCAGATTTATCTTCAATATAATAGTTCATCATTCCAAATTGACTAGCAAAAACAATTTCAAGATATGGTTTGCCAGATGTATCTTCAACATATTTTTTCTCACCGTTTGGAATTAGTTTAGTCAACTTAATATCGTATGATTTATTACCTGTTTCAAAACTTGCTGAAAGGTTGGTTTTTACATAGGGCGAAATAAATGCTTCTTTATCAACAAGTAAGTCATTTTCATTATTGGCTAAAACCACCTGAAGGTAATTTTTTTCAGATAAGAATTTGTTTGAACTTTCTCCTTCCCTAATACCCATTGAACCTTCAAAACCAATGAATTTTGTTACTGCAGCTCCAAGCAGAATAATGACAAAAGCTGCATGAAAAATGAAAATACTAAGCTTTGCCTTTTTATAAAGCTTGTAAGTGAAAATATTTCCAATAAAATTAATAACTAATATAAGTTGAATTAATTCAAACCACCACGAATTGTAAACCACGTACTTTGCAACAGGAGCTCCATATTCGTTTTCAATAAAAGTGGCCACAGCCATTGCTATAGCGTATATTATTAATGTAATGCCCATAAAAGGCATCGAAATAAAAACGTTGAGATATTTTTTCATAGAAGTGTAGCTTTTACAATATTTACTTTGAACGACCTTGGATAAATTTCTTATACCAAGCCGGTAAATTGACACTAAAACTATAAAAGATATCTGAATCTGGAAAGATTTTATAGAGAATTTAGATGCATTGGAATTTAGATAGCCAGGTTAAATTAATTTTATTTATTTTTTACATTTTGTCAATAACCTAACAACCATAAGCAGGTTGCTTAATTTTTTATAATAAAAACTATCTAAAATAACTGAGTTGCCCGTTATAACGCTTTTGTGAGATTAGTTTTTTTCGTAACTTAGCATTACAAAACCACAAAATAATTTCGGAAGCTTCTTAACCTAAAAGCTATTTGAGATTAAAATTCAAGTAATTCAAAAACATTTAACTATGTCTAATTTAAAAGAAAAATTATTTAAAAAAATTGAAGAACATCGTCCGAGAACAATTCGCCTTTTAAAAGAGTATGGCGACAAAGTAGCCGGAGAAGTTACTATTTCTCAAATTATTGGGGGAATGAGAGGGATAAAGAGCCTGGTTACGGATATATCTTATCTTGACCCTAATGAAGGAATCCGTTTTAGAGGGCATACTTTATTAGATACCCTTGATTTGCTTCCTAAAGTACCTGGTGGCGAGATGCCTTATGTTGAAGGCTTAGTATATTTACTGTTAACTGGTGAAATTCCAACAGATGAAGAAATCAAAGCTGTTGCTGAGGAATTTAATAAACGAAAAAATGTCCCAAAATATGTTTTTGAAGTTATTAAAGCAATGCCTGAAACTACCCATCCAATGATTATGCTTTCATCTGCAATATTAGCAATGCAAAGTGAATCAGTGTTTTATCATAAATATGAGGAAGGCCTAAAAAAGGAAGATTTCTGGGATGCAACTTATGAAGATGCCTTGAACTTATTGGCTAAGTTACCTGAGATAGGTGCATTTATCTACAGGCATAAGTACAAGGGAGGAGATATTATTCCTTCGGATCCTGATTTAGATATGGGAGGTAATTTTGCTCATATGATGGGCCTGGATAAGCCATATGACGATGTTTCTCGGATGTATTTTATCATCCACAGCGATCATGAAAGTGGAAATGCAAGTGCACATGCCGGACATTTAACAAATAGTACACTTTCGGATGTGTATTACTCAATTTCATCTATGGTAAATGCTTTAGCTGGACCACTGCATGGTTTAGCCAATCAGGAAGTGCTAAAATGGTTGCAGGATGTTATGGCTAAACTGGGAGACCAAAAGCCTACTGAGGAGTTGATGAAGAAATTTGTTTGGGATACCTTAAATTCAGGACAGGTGATTCCCGGTTTCGGACATGCCGTACTTCGAAAAACAGATCCACGGTATACTGCCCAAAGAGAGTTTTGTAAAAAGCATCTACCTGATGACCTGTTATTTAAGTATGTAGATATGCTTTATAAAGTAGTTCCACCAATTTTACAGGAACAAGGCAAAGCAAAAAATCCATGGCCAAATGTAGATGCACAATCCGGGGTTATTCAATGGTATTATGGATTAAGAGAGTATGATTTTTATACTGTGCTTTTTGCTATTGGTCGCGCTATTGGTGTTGCTTCTAACCTGGTGTGGGATAGGGCGCTAGGTTATCCTATTGAGAGACCAAAATCTCTAACTACTGATATGTTGGAAAAAATTGCCGGTATTAAATAATTAAAACTTAATTTGAAAATTGAAATCCCCTTTTGGGGATTTTTTTTTGAAAAAAAATCAAATTAACTGCAACGTATTTTTTAATTCATTCGTACAGGCTATAAAACAAATCTATTTATTTGTATGAAATTTTTAAAAATATTCTTGTTTTTTTTTATTGCTACTATGGTTAGCTGTGAGAAATCCAATACAGAAACTGTAACAGATGATAAACTTGAATTTTATTTGCTGG
The DNA here is from genome assembly GCA_050296515.1 of Bacteroidales bacterium. Taxonomy (GTDB): domain Bacteria; phylum Bacteroidota; class Bacteroidia; order Bacteroidales; family NBLH01; genus NBLH01. Next base: position 87,462 of record JBNKRJ010000094.1, read on the forward strand.
AGAATTATGCAACTGTTGATAATACAATGCGGATAGATGAATCATCCGCAAGTATTTCAGGCGATGTTCTTATTCGTTACGATGATATTATTTCATACAATAGTTCAACGTACAGTTTTAAAGTAAGTCCTGAAATAATGGAAGATTTAAAATCTACAGATGGGGTTAGTTATCATACAAAAGCATTTGCGGTTACTATTGATAAAGAAATCATTTACACGGGTTATTTTTGGTATGCATTCTCTTCAGGAATTTGTGATTGGTTTGCTATTGATCCTGTTCTTTCAAATAACGAAATGGGTTTAAAAGTAAGTATGGCTTATCCTACAAATGAATTTCGAACATCTGATATAGACAAAAGGAACGATTCAAGAATTTTGCGTCTGTTAAAAAGAGATGGAAAATTAGTGCAATAAATTTGAAAAAATGTAACCCTGGATCGATATAACCTTGTTTGTTTTGTTTATATTCATTCTGTGTTTAAACTATTGTATAAAAAATGAAAAAGTTGTACCTTTAATAGAGACTGACTTTTATGAGTGTCATGATAACCAACAATGGGATTCAGCTAAAGTGCATAATGTGTTGATAGGTAGGAGGGTATGGGGTTCTGTCAAATGCCCAGTGTCAGGAGGAAACTCTTGGAAAGAAAATAATTATCAATTGGTTTTTATGGGAAATTCAAAACTTAATGTGTATAAGAATAATACACTGGAAGAAGAAGCTGTTTGGAGCATTAAAGGTGCCGATAACAGGTTTTATCTCAACACCAGCCCCTTTGTTGAAAATGCTTATGGCATTGTTTTTTTATGCGAAAACAAGTTAGCGCTTGTAAATAGTTGGGTAGATGGATGCGACTTTTTTTAGTAAAAGAGTCTAATTAAAATAGGATAGGAAACCAATCTTAAAAAGAATGAATATTTCACCAGTACTAATCACGAAAAATGCGGCTTCTACAATTAGTCTTACATTGGACAGCTTAATAAGTTTTAATGAAGTAATAATACTTGATACCGGATCCACTGATCATACCATGGAAATTGCAAGGCATTATAAAAATGTAAGGTTGTATAAAACAAGTTTTTCGGGCTTTGGAAGAGCTAAAAATGCTGCTGCTAAACTTGCTAAAAATGACTGGATTTTATCAATCGATGCAGATGAAGTTGTGACTAAAGAGCTTCTGGAGTCAATTAGGAAAGTTGAGCTTAAAAATAATACAATATACAAGTTCAGGAGATACAATTATTATAAAGGGCGTCAAATTAAATTCTCAGGTTGGGGGAAAGAATATGTATCAAGGTTGTACAATAAAAAAATTACCAGGTTCAATAAAAAACTGGTACATGAATCTATCAATACCGATGGCTACAGAATAAAAGAATTGAAGGGTGGAATTATTCACCATAGTTATTTGTCAATATCTGATTTTGGAAGGAAAAGGGAACTGTATTCAGAGTTATTTGCAATAGAATATTGTGATAAAAGGAAATCTTCTCCCTCTATCGCTTTTGTTAAAGCTGCATTTGACTTTTTTAATACATATATAATTCAACTTGGGTGTTTTGATGGATATCGTGGATTAATGATTGCAACATCCAATGCATATGTTACTTTTACGAAGTATTTAAAACTGTATGAAGCAAATGTTGAACATGAAATATTGCAAAAAAGTATTATCTATAATGAAGGGAAACCTGTTCATCCTGAGGTGGTTACAGATCGTTTGGATAGGGTTACTAAAATGCAGTTGGTAAAGGCAAATAGGACAGCTTCTTCAAGGGATATTGAAAGTATTAAAAGCAATCTGACATTGTTAAACTAATGATTTAATAGATTATTTCAGATATAAATGAAAGTTCATTTTGCAAAAATACTGTTATTTACATTCTTATTAGTAAGTACTTTTAGCTGTCAAAAGTTTGATAAGTGTGAAGGAATTGTATGTTTTACTCCACCTCGTGGTTTTTACGTTGAAGTAGTTGATAGTGTTTTAGGTGAAAATCTCTATACAACTGATAATTTAGAGGTCAGCAGTATCACTCTTAAGAATGAGAACAACGAGAATGTTGAATTTACTTTTATTAGTGAAGATGAAATAAATTTGATAGATATTTCAACCATTGGATGGGAAACGGGAGTCCACACCTATTACCTTAAGCTTTCAAGTGATGTTGAAATAGTAATTGATATTGAAATGCAGGAAAAAAACAAAGATTGTTGTACTTTTTTCGAAGTGGAAAAATTTGAAATAAGAGATTACGATTATAAAATATCCCAATATTCAGAAGTAATAGAGGTTAAAATATAACCTAATAGTTATCAAGGGAAAGAATATTAAAAGAGATTTGGATACTAGTGCCTAGACCAAGTGAAGAAATAAGCGGTAAAATTATTAACGGCTGCATTAAAGAGAAAAGCAAATACCAGGAGGCTCTTTATAAGCAGTTTTATGCTTATGGAATGAGCATTAGCCTGAGATATGCTCATAACCGGGATGAAGCTGTTGAAATTATGAATGACAGCTTTATTAAGGTGTTTAAAAATATTGCCAATTATAAAACGGGGCAATCATTTAAAGGCTGGTTTAGAAGAATACTTGTGAATACAGCAATTGATCATTACAGAAAAAACAATAAACACTATAACCATTTTGACGAAGATATTATTGATGAAGAGATATTTGACTTAAGTGCTGTAAATAGTTTAGAGCTAACAGATTTAATGGAATTGCTTAACGAGCTTCCTGAGCAATACAGGTTAACATTTAATCTTTTTGAAATTGAAGGTTATTCGCATGAAGAAATTGCAAAAATGCTGAATATTGCGGTAGGAACTTCAAGATCGAATTTAGCAAGAGCGAAAAAAATATTAAGAAAAGCTTATACTTTAAACTATGTGTACCCAAATAAGTTGATAGTAAATTATTAACGAGCAGTTATTTACAATGAAAAAACTGTTGAATTAATGAGTGATTTGTTTGATAAAATATTTGTAGACCGGGTAAATGATGTTTTTTCTAACCATCAGGAAAGTTACCATCCTGGCGATTGGAACAAACTTCAGACAAAAATGAATCGGTCTAAAAGAGGTGTTATTGTAATATGGCCACATATTGCAAAGGCTGCCTCTGTTGCATTATTTCTAGGAGCTGCCGTATTTACTGCGAATAAATACGAGAATAAGTCTATTGTTACTAGCTTAAAAGAGGAAGAATTCAATGAATATCATGAAACCAATGATAATCTGGCTTTAAATAATACTGATACAACTTATTATTTTACAAAGAAAAATGATGCTGTTTTGTCTGATAAATCAAACCAGGAAGAGAATGGTCTCAAATTAAACAATTTTGGGAACAAAAGTAATGAGGAAGTTTCCTGGGGCGTGAATGAGGACGATAGAGCTGCTTATAATCAGATTGGAAATGAGAGGTTTTCTGATGTAAAAATAGTACTTCAGGAGCAACGTACAGAAGTACAGCAAATGGATAAAAAGCAGTCAATTGCTAAGGACCCTGTGTTAAAAGAGTATGATGATTTCATCATTGCAAAAGAAGAAAAAACAAGAAAAATAGATGTTGGTGTTGAACTTGCATCAGTATCTAATTACAGTACAGAAGGAACAGGGAATGGAGTTAATTTTGGGGGAGGAATTGCAGCTGCGTATCATATCACTGATAATATCAGAGTGACAACTGGGGTGTTAATAGCTAAACAATCAATTGATTATGCTCCTCAAAACAACTATGAAATGGCTTATGCTGATTATGCCGAGTTGAATTCGGCTTATGTTGCCAACAATCAGGTGGTTGAAAATGTGAGTTCATCAGCCTCTGAAGTTTCGTTTGTTGCTATTGATATTCCTTTAAATGTTCAGTTTAAGCATAAGCGAATAAGTTTTTCTACAGGATTTTCCTCATTGTTATATGTTCAGGAAAAATACAATAGAACTTACAATACTGTTGTTAGCAATAAGACTTATAATACCGAAACCAGAAGCTACGATATTCACAATTCTGTTGAAACAATTAGTAAAGATGAAACCTCTGAACCTTTTAACAGGTTTGATTTTGCAAGATTATTGAATGTTTCTGTTGGGTATGATATTCCAATGGCAAAAGGTGGTATAACTGTTGAGCCATATTTGAAATATCCTTTGGGGAAAATTGGTTCCAGAGAAGTTACAATGGGGGCAGGGGGAGTAGCTTTGCGCTATATTTTTTAATGATTTATTTTGCGTATTAGTAGTTTCTCAAAACCTTATTCATTATTTTTGCAATCCAAAACATTAGGTGATTTAATGATAAAGGCTGTAATATTTGATATGGACGGAGTTATTATTGACTCTGAACCATTCTGGCGTGAAGCTGAAATGTATGTTTTCAATGGAATTGGTGTTAAAATGACTGAAGAGATGTGCGTTCAGATGAAGGGAACGAAAATTGACGAAGTTGTAAAACACTGGTATTCAGTTTACAAGTGGAATTGCCCATCAGTAAAAGAAGTTGAGGAGCAGGTAATTGAAAAGTTTATTTCATTGGTTAATGAAAAGGGTAAACCCATGTCTGGTTTAATGGGATTGCTTGAATACCTGCAAAGTTCTGGTTATAAGATTGGTTTGGCAACTTCCTCGCCTTTTAAAATAATGAATGTCACCTTAGATAAATTAAATATTCAAGGTCATTTTGACGTAAAACATTCGGCAGAGGGAGAAAAGAAAGGAAAACCTGCACCGGATGTTTATTTGAAAACGGCTCAGTTACTTGGGGTTAAACCTGAAGATTGTTTAGCCATTGAAGATTCAATTGCCGGTATTAGAGCAGCAAAATCTGCTGGCATGTATGCTGTTGCCTTGCCGGAACCGCCAGAATTTGAACTTGGAAAATATGACATTGCAGATGAAAAAATAAAGTCGTTGAAAGAAGTTATTCATTTAAAGATATTAGATGACACGACAGTTCTCAAATAGTTAAAATTTCTTTCGAATTAATTAAATCGTATTCTTAAATAGGTTTGATTTTACCAAGAATACCCTAATCCGATAGTTATCAATTGATTATAGGTGTTGATGTATGATTTATCAGTTCCCTCAAACATAAATGAAGTATTCATATTCAGGGTGAAGCGATTATAATTAAAAATTAAGCCGGCTTCCCACGAAAAGGCACTTTTAAAATTGTATAAAACAGCATTTTCAGGTATTTCAACCCAATATTCATCCAAATGAATTGTTTCAAATGTTCCGTCTAAGTTCTTCTGGTAATATAGACCTGGTTCATTGGGTATGAACTGAATCCTGTCAGTTTTTCTGTAGCGTTTTTGCTCTGCTCCCCAGTTGGCCCATCCCAAGCCTGCTGATACATGCATTTTAAACTTTTTAAAGTTTAGTAATCTTTTAGTTATCCCGGCAGAAAAGCTTAAGCTGGTTTGCCTTGTAAAATCAGGGTATTTATGAATAAGTACCTGATCATCTACTATATAAATTTCATCTTCAATAGACTCAATATATTTATTCTGCGTCTGATTATAAACAAAAGCGGCTTCGATACCATCCTGAAGCAAGTATTTAGGACTTTCATAATTTTCTAATCCCCATAATGTTGTACTACCCAAAGTAATAGTACCATAATACCCCCAACTATTAAGTTTACCGCCTGATATACCTATAAAGCCATCACCCAATTTGAAATTTGTGTTATCATAAAACGATGCAGTATTTCTTGATGAAAAGTTAAGCGTAAAGAACCATCCTTTTTTTATGGGTTTCTCAATAAACTGTTGAAAATCCGAAGGAATCTTTTTTATCTGTTCTCTGCAATAATTGTCTAATGGGTTTAGAGTTAAAACATTAAAGTAGTTTTCGTTGGCCCTTTTATAATCCTTTAATGCAAACAGGCTGTCTCCCTTGCCTTTGAAATTGATGCATTGTTTTACATTTTCAGTTAACAGTTCAATATCGTTGTAACTAGGTTTTACTTCACACTTTTGAGCTTGTTCAAAATGCTTCAATGCTTCATCATACTTGCTTTCTCTAAAGGCGGTATTTCCCAGATTTCTTGTTTCAGGAAAACATCGGAGCTTTTCTGTGCATTCAGCTATTCTCAAATTTGCGTATTCATCATCGGGGTTAAGTTTTGCAAGCTGCTGATAAAAATAGAGAGCAATTTCGTAGTTATTTTCTGCAAGTAATTTATCTGCCTGTGCTTTAGAATTAATACATTGTTGATTTCTATCAATTAATTCATAGATGTCATTTTTTTTTGGTGCGTCTTCGCAGCTACTTGCCACTTTCAGATTATCGATGGCTTTTTGGTAGTTTGTTTTCTTAAATTCATTAATACTTTCATCCCTGAAAACTTTGTAACAGTCATCTTGTGCATATGCTTGAAAAGCAATAAATAAAGCTCCGAAAAAAAAGATATATTTTTTATAATTCATCTGAATCCAATTATTTTTCACATTCAACAATTTTTTGTTTTATAAACTCATCACCTGGTTTTAATACCAATGCTTTATTAAATAACTGCTTTGCCCTTGCTTTACCAGGGGCATTATTCAAAGACATGGCTTCAAGCCCTTTCTTTTTGTAATACTCAAACCGACTATTAATTTTACTGTTTAAGCTTGCAATTTTACTCCTGGCAAGTGATGTATTTGTTCCAGTGGCAGCTGCCTGCTTATATTTTTGCATCGCCTGGTTATAAAGCGATTCATCATTTTTGGCTAATAAGTTGTTGCCTTCATGTATTAGTCTTGAAAATTCACCTGAACTTTCAATTAACTTTTTGCTATCGTTTATGTTTTTAACAAGTTCTCTGGTGTCTAAGGCATATCCTTCTATACTTTTCAATGCCTCGTTGTACTTTTCTATTGCAGCTTCGTAATTTCCTTGTGATTTTAAACTATTTCCCTCGGTAACAAGTTTGTCAAACTTTAGCTGGACTGATTTTAATGTCCTGTCTCTGAGTGTTTTATAAAGTTGCTCAATTTCTTCATTCTTTCGGTTTAACTCATCATTTTTTTGATTTAAACTGTCTCTTTGCAGGGCAATTTTATCTCTCTCTCTATTAACACTAATAATATTTACCGCAAGAAATGCAATAATAACCGAAACAATTGCCAGAATGATTGCTGCGTAACGAATGATTTTTTTTCTTCTTTTTTGCTCTATTATTTTTCGTTCTCTTTCTTCTTTAAGAGATTTTTCATCTTTAATTCTTCTGGCTTTTGCTTTTAAAATTGGAACAACCAGTGTATCATGACTTAACTCATAAGAGAACCCGCCCGAAGGATGCGGTTCTGTTCTAATAATTCGCGTACTAACAAGCTTATCCAAAAGCTCTTTGTTGATATAATACATTTTTATCGCCTGGCCTTCATAAACACTCAAACGTCTATTGTCTTCTTCAAAAATCAACCCTTCTTCAATGAAAACTTTTGCCAGCTTTTGGTCCTCGGGGTTTTTAATTTTTGCAATCTGATTATCATAATAATTTTCAAAAATGTGATCTACATTTCCTAAATCTTCTTTTGCAATAGTCAGTGTATCAGAGCTTTCATTTTTTTTATCGATTACTGATTCAGCATGTTCACATAAAATTTGTAACTGGAAAGTTTCGATCTTTTGCTGCCTCCTTTTTGATAGGAAGTTTATCATTAAGTCTAAAGCAGATTGAGAATAGCTGAATGAAGGTGAGTGAAAATTATATTTTGATTTGTCAAGCGCTGCAGGTTTAATAATTGCATCTTTAGCCTGTTCTATTGAAAGAGGCGTTAATTCATAGGTGTTTTGTAAAATGTCAGGCAAGTGTTTTTTTAGTTTATTCAGTAAACTTAGCTTGTCTGATCGGATTGAGAAAACAATCCTTAAATCAACTTCTTTAATCAGGATTCGTTGCCTGTCTCCACTAATGAAATTTTTATCCTTTTTTAATTTGCTTTTTAAAATGGAACGCACTGTGGCTGGCAGCTTTACATGGAGCATTTGCTCAAGCTGAGAACTTAAATTATCAATATCTTTCTTTTGGTAAGTGAATAGTTCTTCAAATTGATCAAAAATCAATAAAAACGATTTTTTCTTTGGGTTCTCAATTTGCAGACTTTTTAAATAACACCAAAGATTTTCAAGTAATGCAATGTCCTGTTGTGATTTTATTTTTTCAGGATCATTGGGGTCAAGTTCTAAAACATTTTTCCATAAAAAGTTCTCATACGTCATCTTTTCCTGGATAGACTGTCTTAAAATATCTGTTGGTGTAATATCTTGATATTCAGAGTAGGAGCCAAAACGGATATGTATTGCTTCGTAATCTTCTTCTTCAATTAGTTCTGGAATTACCCCTGCATTAATAATTGATGATTTACCTAAACCAGATTTGCCATATAAAACAACCTGTTTATCAAGCTTAATTAATTGTATTAGTTCTTGGATATCCTTATCTCTTCCAAAAAAGAATTCTCTCTCGGCCATTGTAAAGGGCCTGGTTCCCGGATAGCGATATTTTTGTTTACCAACATTCATTTCTGAACTTTCGTTTTGGTTAGTTAGTGTATTAAATAGCTTAAATTTAACCCGCAGCTATAATTAATTGACATTTTCTTCCTGAATCATTTTATCAATAGCATCAAACATTGGTTGAAAATTATGTTCTTTATGAATATTAGGTGTAAGTGTATTCATGTTTCGTAGCATGTCGGTTATTTCATCTATAATGCGATTAATGTCAGCATATTGGTTGATTTTTTCGTAAACTTTTACTTTTCCGACAGCATCCCTAAGTGTTTCAATTTTTTTCTTAAGTTCATCTACTTTGTCATCCCAATAGTTTATGTAATCTATTCGGTCAACTTCGTCATATATCTTTGCATCACTTAGCACAATAGGAAAAATACGGTTATAGACATCACCATTTTTTTTGAGCTCAAGCATTTCGTACATGCAGTTTTCCGATTTCAAATACTTATCGCTTATTACAACAATTACATATTTCCCATTTCCAATTCGTTGCATAAATTCTGCGATATTGCCTTTGTAGCCCAGGTCAATTTTATCACGAATAATATTGTATTTTTTGTTTGTAAATTCTTCGTATATCTGGTCAACAATAGTTTCACTTTCACCTCCCCATCCGTAAGAAATGAAAATTTCCGGTGCGCCATTTGAGGCTTTGATTTCTTTAGCTGTTTTTAGTAAGCCTTTTTCTGAACATTTTGTATGTAACGTGTCGATAATTTCAGTACCGGGCATATCAATAAAATTGATGTGAAATTCATCAGAGTAGAAATTAATGACTTGTGGTAATATGGATTTATCCTTCATGAAAGCGTGACTAAGCTTGCCTTTATGGATGTCTAAAAGCCTGAGCAGTAGCTTAAAATACCATTTTTCGAATCGAAAGCCAAGAAAAAGGATCATTCTTGCTGACTGAATCTCTCTTTTTAAATCGTTATGAAGGCCCCTTTTTCCGAAAATTGCAATCAGGTAATCAAATAAATCATCGTAAGTAAAAATCAGCGAGCCTTCCGACTCAATATTTCCAAACAGATTGTAAAGTAAAGGTTTTTCTTTTGTAGGGGCATTTAGACCCTGGGGGTTTTGTTCTTTATTATAATAATCAAAAGTATAATCAAACCCTTTTTCTTCAAATGCCTTTTTTACAAATAAGTCAGGAGATACCGAAAGAATAAGGTGAAATGGAATTTCTGCAATTTTATGATGAATTTCTTCTGTTTTTATGCTGTCATAAAACTGCTGTACATCATAATAGGCATACTCTTTTTCTGTTTCATCAGCAAAGGAAAAGAATTCATCGTCATGGTAATACTTAAACTGATTACTTCCTTGTTCTTCCAGGTAATTTTTTAGCTTTTCGTTTATGCTAATATCTTCTGATGGAAGAATATCAGGACCGGTAATTAAGATGCATTTTTCTTCTTCAAGTCTTTTGATTGTTAATTCCCAGAATTTATCCTGAATTGACATATTGGTTTAGTAGGTATAGTTAATAATTTACGAATATATATTATACTTGAATATTTTCATAGTTATTTTATATTTTTTATTGGGCAGGTAAAAGAACTATGAAACAGTTGACGTTTTTGTAACGGAATGTTAATCTGTAGACTTTAAGTTTGACTATGAAAAGTTTTTGCTGAAACTATGCTAGATTCAGGTATTCTGCAACTTCCTTTAAATCCTTACAAACTTTTGCTCCATTTTCTGAAACCATCTTAGTTATTGCATTTAAGGATTTTAATTGAAAAGGGCTAAATTCGTTCTCCTCGTCTTTTTGTAAAATGCAGAATACCGTTCTTTCTGGACGCTTGTTTGAATCATCAACTACTTCTGCAACAGAATAATAGCCTGTCATTTTTGGTGTCAACACGTACAGGCAAAAGTCGCAATTTTCGCGTTCATGCAATTCTTGCAGGTATGCCTCATCGGTCCATGTTTCAACTACAGGGTTAAAATAGTCTATCTGAAGCATTTTAATCAGTTCGTTGCGCCAGGTTGATTTGTTTACGGTACCTCCTAAAAAAACTTTTTTCATTAATGCTAGTTTACTTATCCTCTTACTTCTTCTTTATCTTCACTCTCAAAATCTTCTTCTACAATATCATTACCAGTTTCAGTGCTTTCCAAATTTGTTGATTCCTCAAAATCTTCTTCCTCTTCTTCACTGGATTCTACATTTGTTATTTCTTCAAGTTTATTAATTTGTGCTTGTTTTGTTTTATCCTTACCAATGGATTTAAGTTTCCATAATTCGCGTTGTTCCTCAATCGCAGTTTCTGCTTTTACAACAAGTTCGTTTTCTTTCTTTTTAGGAGTATGTTTTTGCCATTTCTGGATTTCTTCTGCTAAAAAGCTTTCAACATTACTAACCAATGTATGAAAAGCACTTTCGTCATCATAAGGTGCAGATTGTGTTAAATATAAAATTTTGTGGTTTTGAAGATACTCTTCGATTGTTCTGTAGTCTTTCCAGTTTTTGAAGAATTCTTCCAGTTCGATGGTTTTGTTAACAATAGCTAAAATAATACCCGCAGCAACTGCAAGTAATTGAAGGACGATCGACATCGAAACCGGGTGGTTAACATCCTGGGCACCAACTTTGCCTGCTATGTGAAAAAGGATTGAATTCTCGAACAAGCTCATTGTGCTAATACCAATCACAACAGGAATTGATGCTGCCAGGATAAACTCCAGCCTCTTAAATTTTTTGTACTTTGTCTTATTTTCGTCAGCTTTTTTATTGTGCCAGTCAATTTGTTGCTGTAATCGTTCACTGAAATACTGCTCATCATCCATAAATATGAGCTTTCTTTTATCTGTTTTTATAGTCGCCATGTTCAATCAAGTTCAATAATTATAATTTGTTGTGGTTTAGCATTATATATACAAATATAAAATTATTTTTCAGATATTGGCGATACTATCAGTTGTAGTTTTTCTATAACTTGAAATTATTATTTTTTAAAGATTTTATCAGTAACCAATTTAAATACAATGATTATTGATGATTGGATGATACAAACTTGTGTATTTTTAATGGGTTTTATTGAAAATAATGATACATTACTCTCAATTGTTGCCTGTATTGAGTTAAATACGATTTCAGGGGCTGTATCAAAACTAGTTTTGCCATAAATTTTTCTTTCAATCTTGCATTAATCCAGTCAATCTGCTTTCAATCTTGTTGAAATATGCTCTTTTGTTGTTGAAATGAAAGTGAAATTGCATTGAATTAGACTTTTGATACAGCCCCAAAATGACCTTTATAAAACTAGGATAACTTTATATTAAGTTCCTCTTGCAAAAATTTAGCAGTAAATCCAACGTCTTTTTTTGCAATTTCCTCTGGAGTGCCTGTTGCTAAGATTAGACCACCTTTTTTACCACCCTCAGGACCAAGGTCTATAATATGATCAGCCACTTTAATCACATCCATATTATGTTCAATAATAAGAACAGTGTTTCCTTTGTCTACCAAGCGGTTAAGTACGTCAAGCAGCACCCGGATATCTTCAAAATGGAGGCCGGTAGTTGGCTCATCCAGAATATAAAGTGTTTTACCGGTATCGCGCTTGGCTAGTTCGGTTGCTAGTTTTACACGTTGAGCTTCGCCTCCGGAAAGAGTTGTAGATGACTGTCCCAGAGTAATATATCCTAGTCCAACCTCTTTTAGTGCTTTTAATTTTTGAACGATTTTAGGAATGTTTTCAAAAAACTCAACTGCCATGTTGATAGTCATGTCCAGTACGTCACTGATAGATTTGCCTTTAAATCTTACTTCTAGTGTCTCCCTGTTGTAGCGTTTTCCTCCACAATCCTCACAATGTACGTAAACATCCGGTAAAAAGTTCATTTCAATTAATCGAAGGCCACCCCCTGAACATGTTTCACAACGACCACCTTTTACGTTGAAGGAAAAACGTCCGCTTTTATAGCCTCTAATTTGCGATTCAGGTAGTTTTTCAAACAAACTTCTGATATCCGAAAACACCCCAGTATATGTTGCAGGGTTTGAACGAGGTGTCCTGCCTATGGGGGATTGGTCGACTTCAATTACCTTGTCGATATTTTTGATTCCTTCAATACTTTCGAATTTAAGCGGCTCTTTTAAAGAGCGATAGAAATGTTTACTTAAAATAGGGTGAAGTGTTTCGTTAATTAACGTAGATTTTCCGCTTCCCGAAACCCCTGTAACACAGACAAGTTTTCCTAATGGAATAGTCAGGTCTACTCTTTTAAGGTTGTTTCCTACAGCGCCTTTCAATTCAATGGTTTTTTTCTTTCCGTTTCTTCTTGTTGCCGGGATTTCTATCTGTTTTCTATCAGTTAGATAATCAGATGTTAAAGTTGATTTTTTAAGGATTTCTTCGGGTTTTCCTGCCGCTACTATTTCTCCACCGTGAACACCCGCAGTCGGTCCCATATCAACAATATAATCAGCGGCCATTATCATGTCTTTGTCATGCTCAACAACAATAACAGAATTGCCGGTATCTCGTAAACTTTTTAGGGAATCAATCAGTCTTCTGTTATCTCGCTGATGAAGGCCAATACTTGGTTCATCCAAAATATACAGTACATTTACCAGCTGAGAGCCAATCTGTGTTGCCAGCCTGATTCTTTGACTTTCACCACCAGATAAACTCACAGAGCTTCTGTTTAATGAAAGATAATCCAATCCGACATCTAACAAAAATTTCAATCTTGAGCGAATTTCTTTTAAAATTTCAGTAGCAATGGCTAATTGCTTTTCACTCAGTTCTTTGTCTACGGTTTGCGACCATTCATACAACTCATTAATATCGAGCGATGAAAGTTCAAATATATTCTTCCCGGCAACTTTAAATTGCAATGATTCTTGTTTTAAACGACCTCCGTTGCATTCAGGACAAATCAGACGAGTGTAAAACTCATCAGCCCATTTTTGAGCTGTTTGCGATGCTTTATCATTTTGATAGCGCTCAATATATTTTACAATACCATCAAACGACAAGGAATAATTTGCCCTGTTTCCTAGTGGAGTATTCTCAAGTGTAAAAACCTGGTCCGAGCCGTAAAGAATTATACTAAGAGCTTCCTCCGGAATTTTTTCAATCGGGCTGTCGAGTGTGAAACCATATTTTTTTCCAATAGCTTCAATTTGCCAGAAAATCAGACTGTCTTTAGCTTTGCCTAAGGGGACAATTCCTCCGTTAGTGATGTTCTCTTTAACATCCGGAATAATCTTAGCCTTGTCAACCTGATTGATTTTTCCTAAACCATTACAATTGGGGCAGGCCCCCTGTGGTGAATTAAAAGAAAAGGTGTTAGGTGCTGGTTCGTCATAAGAGATGCCTGTTGTAGGGCACATTAATTTTCTGCTGTAATAACTGAGTTGTTCTTTATCCTTGTCAAGAACTGCTATGGTGCCTTTTCCGTGCTTCATGGCTTCCTGGACCGATTCCTTCAAACGCTTTTTATCTTTTGATGATACAGCCAGTTTATCAATGACAATTTCAATTGTGTGAGTTTTGTAACGATCTACTTTTAGCCCATGAACGAGTTCTTTTACTTCTCCATCCACTCTGGCCCACAAAAAGCCTTTTTTTCTAATTTGCTCAAATAACTCACGGTAATGCCCTTTTCTACTCCTTACAATAGGAGCTAATAAAAGGCATTTTTTGTCATCATATTTGTCTAAAATCAGGTTAATGATTTGATCATCAGTATATTTGACCATTTTCTCACCCGTGTTGATGGAATAGGCTACTGAAGCCCTGGCAAACAAAAGTCTGAGGAAATCATAAATTTCGGTTATGGTTCCAACTGTCGATCTTGGATTTTTATTAGTGGTTTTTTGTTCAATGGAAATTACCGGGCTTAATCCTGTAATCTTATCAACATCAGGTCGTTCAAGGTTTCCAAGAAACTGGCGCGCATAGGCAGAAAAAGTTTCAATGTAGCGGCGTTGTCCTTCAGCGTAAATTGTATCAAAAGCCAATGAAGATTTACCACTTCCGCTAAGGCCTGTAATTACACTTAATTCATTTCTGGGAATAACAATATCAATGTTCTTTAGGTTGTGTACACGTGCCCCACAAACTTTGATGTAATTGCCTGATTCTTTACAATCGAGATGTTTTTCTTTTTTTGCCATTCTGTGCCTATAAAAAAATGGCTACAAAATTACAAAATATTGAGCAGAAAAGCAGGACTTGTCTTGAATGGATTTTACAACGTGGTAGTTAATTCGCTGATTAATAGCTCTGTCAAGGTTCTGTTAAATCTTATTTATGTTTGGAGAAAAGGTAACAAGCTAGTTGCTATATAGTTATTAATGCTAATTAATGTTAAAAAATCGCTGCTTTAAAAATAAAGACAAATATATCCACATAATTCATCTACCTTTGACGCTTTTATTATAATATATGACATTCAGAGAATTAGAAATTATCCCACCTATACTTCAAGCAATTAAGGAAGAAAATTACACACAACCAACTCCAATCCAGGAACAATCTATACCTGTTTTGCTAAAAGGGAAGGATTTGCTTGGTTGTGCGCAAACAGGCACAGGTAAAACTGCTGCATTTGCCATTCCTATTTTACAGCACTTGTGCCTTAATAAAACTGAGAATAAAGGCAAAAAGAAAATAAAGGCCCTTGTTATTACTCCAACTCGGGAATTAGCCTTACAGATTGCAGATAGCTTTACGGTTTATGGAAAATATACCGGAGTAAAAAATGCAGTCATTTTTGGAGGTGTAAAACAAAACCCCCAGACGGATGCTTTAAAAAAGGGTGTAGATGTTTTGGTTGCCACTCCAGGTAGATTGTTGGATTTGATTGACCAGGGGTTTATCACTCTGCAGCATATTCAGTATTTTGTACTGGATGAAGCGGATCAAATGCTTGATATGGGCTTCATACATGACATTCAACGCGTACTTGCCTTGTTGCCAAGAAAACGGCAATCTCTATTTTTTTCTGCAACTATGCCCAAAGCCATTGTAAATTTATCCGGAAAAATATTAGGGGAACCAGAGAAGGTGACAATTAAGCCTGAGCAAACAACTGCAGAAAAGGTGGAGCAATCCATTTATTTTGTCAGCAAAAAGTCAAAGCCTAAATTATTAATTCATTTACTAAAGTCAGAATCATATAAATCGGTTCTTGTTTTTACACGTACAAAATATGGTGCAGATAAAATAGTTAAGGTATTACGCAAAGCAAAAATTGAAGCTGAAGCTATTCATGGTAATAAGTCGCAAGGAGCACGGCAGAGAGCACTTAGTGGTTTCAAAAGTGGTGAGCTAAATGTGCTTGTTGCCACTGACATAGCTGCCAGAGGAATTGATGTATCCGGATTAGCTTTAGTGATTAACTTTGATTTGCCAAATGTACCAGAGACCTATGTCCATCGTATTGGAAGAACAGGACGGGCTAGTGCTCAAGGGATTGCTATGTCATTTTGCAGTTTGGAAGAAAAACCATTTTTAAAAGATATTCAGAGACTGATAGGTAAAGAAATTACGCCTGTGGAAGATCATCTGTTTGCGAATGAGGTAGAAGAGGTTCAAGAAAAACCTTCTGAGCTAACAAATCAAAAGTCCCTGCCTAATAGTAAAACAAATAAATATAAAGGCAATAATTTTAGAAAGCATCGAAGAAATAACTCAAAGAAAAAGTCTGCTGCTTAAATTTTGGGACGAAAGTTTTTAAATTTCGAAAGAGAAATTAACTTTGCAGTATGCCCGGATGGCGGAATTGGTAGACGCGCATGATTCAGGGTCATGTGTCCTTACGGATGTGCAGGTTCGACCCCTGTTCCGGGTACAAATCAATTTTATACTTCTAATAATTATAGTATTACGTTTCACATCATTCAATAGCAGGAAGTCCAAGTTCCTCATAAACAACTTGGTAAACCTCTTTAGGTAGTTGCAAAATCAGAGTAGAATCGCTTAACCATTCGATGATATTTAGGATATCTTTTTCTTTAACTGCGGTGCAACCACCTGTTCCTGTGCCATTTGATCGGCGAATATGGAAATAGATATTGCTTCCTTTTCCCCTGATACATTCTGGGTTATGATTAATCACAAATAACCACTGGTAAACTTCGCCCATGAACCGCAAATCTTCGTAAGAATTATAATAGTCTTTAAAGCTGGGCGAAAAATCATTGGTATCAACCATTTGGTTATAATAAATTGACGAGGTGTC
Source organism: Bacteroidales bacterium (assembly GCA_050296515.1). Lineage (GTDB taxonomy): Bacteria > Bacteroidota > Bacteroidia > Bacteroidales > NBLH01 > NBLH01. The sequence continues at coordinate 104,181 of JBNKRJ010000094.1, forward strand.
ATCAACAGCATGCATAAAACCTTGCAATTGGGTGTAAGGTTTTACACTTTTTACTGGCAAAATAGAATCATAACCAAATACATTGCCTAAAGAAAATAAGCCTGCCGGGGTTCTTTTGTCCCCCTCTACTTTATTTAAATATGGAAATCTGTCTTCCCATCCTAAACCTTTGTGAAGTCCAACACCCCAGCCAATCCCTTTATTTCCAATAACTCCGTTAATAGGCTTTCCATCGAATACCCAGTTCTCATTTGTTTTTTTTAACAAATATATTTTTGCTGCTGTTGAATCCCAATGTTCATTTAAAACAATAATTAGCTGATTAGCACCCTTTAATACACGCCTGTTGTCATATTTTTCCTTACAAGCCCCTATAATAATACAAGTAAGGATTAGTGATAAACAATACTTTTTCATAATTTAATAGATTTACAACACTTCAAAACTACTCAGATTCTAAAAATAGTAAAAGTGAGATTAAAGATTTTAACTTTGTCGGCTTATTTAACTCCTGGAATGAAAAATGGAAAACTTTTGAAGCTTAGTTTGTTGTTAATCAGTATGATGACAATGATGGCAGGTGCCGTTGTAGCTCCCTCGTTGCCTCAAATCTCAACTGTTTTTGCTGATGTTAAGTACATCCGTATTTTGTCTCGTCTGGTTATTACTTTACCAGCTTTATTAATTGCATTGTTTTCTCCTTTTTTTGGTCGCTTATCTGACAAACTCGGGCGAAAGAAACTATTGCTTTTTTTGATTATTTTGTATGCCGTAGGTGGTACCTCAGGGTATTTTCTGAATAATATTTATTTAATTCTCACTGGACGTGCTTTGTTGGGAATTGCTGTTGCTGGGATTATGACCATTGCCACTGCACTTGTTGGAGATTACTTTAAAGGACCTGAAAGAAATGGTTTTGCTGGTATTCAGGGATCTTTTATGGGGTTGGGAGGTGTGTTTTTTATTACCATAGCTGGTTGGTTAGCCGATATTCAGTGGCAAATGCCCTTTTTAATTTATTTGTTTGCAATTCCTGCTTTTTTCCTGGGGTTGGTTTATTTGTACGAACCTTCAGTCGCAAAAGAAATTAAAGAATCTGGTGAGCGCAATGTTGAATACAATAAAGGGATGGCCTGGCTGGTATATGTGCTTGCTTTCATTGGGGTCGTGTTTTTTTACATGATTCCTGTACAAATTCCTTTTCTATTAAAGAAAATAAAAGGAATTACTAATTCTGAAATAGGCTATGCAATTAGCATCTCTTCTTTTTCGGGGGCCATGATTGCTATTAATTACAAACGAATAAAAAAACATCTTTCTTTCAAGCACATCTTTCAACTGGCCTACTTGTTTATGGGTGCGGGCTATTTAATGGTTTATTTCTCTGAGAGTTATACCTCCGTTTTTATTTCCATGTTAGTGGCAGGTGTTGGAACAGGTTTTTTAATGCCTTCAGGGAATTTGTGGATCATGGAAATTGCTCCCGAACAAATCCGGGGCAGGTTGGTAGGAAACACCTCAAGAGCAATATTCCTGGGAATGTTTTTTTCACCAATACTGATTCAACCAATTATCGACCAGTTCACAGTTGAGAGTGCATTTTTGTTCGGTAGCATTATCCTGGTGGTTTTATCTTCATTATTAATCATCACCATAAAACTAACAGTGACTAAAAAATAAAGCCTGCTTAAATAGGCATATGATCAATATGAATATCAGAATAAATTTAGGTTTTGATTTATTATACTAAGCCAGTATGGAATATTGTAAAATGGAATTCCATAATGGCTTTGTATATGCCGATCGACTGGCAGTTTTGGTTTGAGAGCTTGCAAAGCAAACCAAATACTAACAGCCGGTTCGGTATAAAATTAAACTGCATCATAATAAAAACAATGTAGTTTAACAGCATCTTTTTTCAAGTTTACTTTTGCGTTGTTTCACTGATGCTAAATGGTGAGTTGAAATAACTTGTCAGTGTTGTCAGACCTGACAATGTTTTGTACCAATTTTGCGACACTATTTTGAACTAGAGCCTCTTTTTATTTTATGTTCTACAATTCAGCTTATTGTATCATAATAAACAGCGTTAGTAGTTGGTTGCTGTCGTATTTAGTCGAGTTACTAATTCTTGCTGTCCAATTACTAATTCACTCTAGTGAACTGAAAAAAATAAGTTCAACTTTATCATATTAAAATACTAATCGAAATCTAACCAAAAGAACAATGAAAAAGTCAATAAAAAACAAACTTATTCTTATAAAAGAAACAATAAGTTTTCTTAATGAAAGAGAAATGAAAAACCTTAAAGGTGGAACAAATATTAATATACAAGTTGATACCGTTTCATTGAATGATGCAGTTGAATTACAGCAAAATCCATTGCGGCCTGAGCCAGTACCATGGAAGCCGGATCCAACGCCATGGGATTTTGTAAATATCCAATCTGGAGTTAATCATCTTTCTGCTCTGATATAAGATAAAGTGATATCCATCTATTTTTACTCTAATAGTTTGTCGGAAAATAAATTATAGCAATGCAGTAATTTGCAGTGATTGATTGACTATTCGGTTTTCCTGGTAAATCGAAAAAGTATGGTGAACTTTATCACCTGTTCAAATATTAAATAAAATAGCTATAGTTCAAAATAGTAATGATTTATTTATATAGATTCTATCAGCTTAATAATAAGGTAATTTGTCATTAATGTCGAAAACAAATGACTATTGACCATTCAATGTCGTTTAGTTAAGAAGCAATTTGCCCATTTTTACATAAAAACACCCTTCTGCTCCGCCCAGGGTTCAGAGGGATACTGAGCGGAGCAGAAGTCGTGTTTCACTAACTAAACGACATTGATTGACTAATGACTTATATCTCATTTCAAGGATTTTATTCTAATAAGTCATTACAAAATTAAACCAGAGCCAAAATTAATTATTTGATATTTTAGACAAAGTTTATTTTGCAGCCTCGCAATGTCGGTATTGGCATCCTCAATAATCACATCATAAAAATAACCATGACCATAGTCTTTATCTAAGGATACTTTTCCTGAAATAGTTATTACATCCCCTACTTTAAACATTCCTCTTGATGTGATCACCAAATCATATTTGCCATCATACTCAGTACCATCCTGAATATGGACCCAATTGACTTTCATGATGTTAGCATTAAATTTAACAACTTCCCCTCGAATTTTCACTTGTTGTCCTTCATACTTTTTCTTATTTGACAGCAATTCAGCAATGGTAATTCCTCCCTCAACCTGCTCAACATTTACCTCTTCTTTTTTCACGACCAAATTGCTTCCTTGCGAATGGCCTTTTGGCATAGCTGGCTTGTTTATATCCTCTGGGTTATTGTATACCTTATTAAGAAACCAAACCAAATCAAAAGTTCTATCTAATTCTTTGCTTTTGAAATTTTGCATTGGTAAACCTTCTTCAGCATAGTAAAAAATATCGCCTGGTTTTGCTTGCATTTTTGGAACTGCCAGCCATTCTTCGCCCTTATTTCCAGTGACCTTTAAATAAGTATAACTTCCTGCATCAATAGCTTCCTGAACTAATACTTCTTTCACATTATCCTTATTGGTTTTTTCTTCAGCTTGTTTCTGAGGATCTTCAAAACACGATACTAAAAATAAAAAAGCAATAATTGGTAATAGTATATTTTTCATATTTGATTGAATTAATTGTTTTATATAGTGAAAGCAATATAACAATAGTAATTGAGAAAATAAAGTAGTAAAACTCAACTTCTCCAGAATAGATTTAAAGTGCTCACTTAACAAATTTAAAACAAGAAGTTTAACGCCTCTTAATTTATAAAATGAAAAAAGGAGGCATCTCAACCTCCTTTACCCTCTTATTAAGTTTATAAACTTTTATTTTTCAATCAGTTCAACACTTCTTTTCACAAAAGTATCAAGTGCTTCACCTTTCAACATATTATTTGAAAGCAAGGCTAAATCAACCAATTGTTTGATTAACGGATTTTCATTTCCATAAGCTTTCAGCACTTCTTCTTTCTTTTTGTTTTGTTCCTCTTTTTTCTTGGTCAAATCTTCCATTTGATCTTTTTCTTCCTGAGGAATTTCTTCATCTTTTTTGTCTTTTTTCAAAGTTTCAAGCGCCTGAATATCAGTCTCTATCTTCGAAATTTCTGTTTCAATTGGAGAAAGTTCATCTTTTACAGCCTCTTCAGTAGATTTCGCAATTTGCTCAACTAACTTATGATTTGAATTTACAACCAAGTTGAAACTATCAGGTAGATCTCCGTAAAAACCCATACCACCACCAAGTTGCGACATGTCCTTCATCCTACGCATAAATTCGGACTGTGTTATCACAACAGGGTTAGCACCTTCGCTCATTGGCTCAAACATTACAATGTAATTTGCACCTGATGGAAGCTGGCTCTGAAAAACTGTTGTTAATTTAGATTCCTGACTTGAAGTTAGTTTGGATACAGCACCATCATCCTTTTTAATCAACTTATCAACTACATCTGCATCAACCCTTACAAATTGAGTGTTTTCGAATTTAGATTCCAGATGATTAATTAAGTGACTGTCAAGCTGACTGTCTAATACCAATACATCGTATCCTTTATTTTTTGCAGCTTCAACAAACGAATACTGCGCCTCTTCATCGCTGGTGTATAAACAAATTAATTTCTTGTCTTTATCCGTTTGATTGTCGGCAATTATTTTAGTGTATTCATCCCATGTAAAGTATTTGCCTTCAGTGTTTTTAAACAAGCTAAATTTAATAGCTTTCTCGTAAAACTTTGGTTCTGATAGCATTCCGTAGGCGACAAACAATTTTAAGTCTTCCCATTTTTTCTCAAAATCGTCTCTTTCTTTCTTGAAAATTTCGCTTAATCTATCAGCAACTTTTTTAGTAATATGACTCGAAATTTTCTTAACATTAGAATCGCTTTGCAGGTAGCTTCTTGATACATTTAAAGGAATATCTGGCGAATCAATTACGCCATGTAACAATGTCAAAAACTCAGGAACTATGCCTTCAACAGAATCCGTAACAAATACCTGATTAGAATAAAGTTGAATTTTGTTTTTCTGAATTTCGAAATTTGACTTAATCTTTGGGAAATAAAGAATACCGGTAAGATTAAAAGGATAATCAACGTTTAAGTGAATATTGAACAATGGAGCATCAAAACTCATTGGATACAATTCACGATAAAAGCTTTGGTAATCTTCGTCTTTTAAATCAGCAGGTTTTTGGGTCCATGCTGGTTCAGTATTGTTAATTAAGTTGAACTCTTCAGTCTCAACTTCTTTTCCATCCTTCCATTCTGTTTTCTTTCCAAAGGCAATTGAAACAGGCAAGAATTTGCAATATTTCTTTAGTAGTTCATCAATTTTGTTTTTCTCAAGAAACTCCTTCGATTCTTTATCGATGTGAAGAACAATATCAGTTCCCCTATCTTCTTTGTCTACCTCTTCTATTGAATATGTAGGGCTTCCATCACATTCCCATTTTACAGCCTTAGCTCCTTTTTTCCACGATTTTGTTCTGATTTCAACTTTTTCGGAAACCATAAATGAAGAATAGAACCCTAAACCAAAGTGACCAATAATGGCATTGGCTTTATCTTTGTATTTTTCAAGAAATTCTTCGGCACTCGAAAACGCAATTTGGTTAATGTACTTCTCGATCTCCTCTTCAGTCATCCCAATTCCTTTATCCGAAATTGTCAGGGTTTTCTTCTTTTTATCAAGATGTATCTGAATTGTTGTATCACCAACCTCGCCTTCAAACTCTTCTGTAGTTGCAAGTGTTTTTAATTTTTGAGTAGCATCAACTGCATTTGAAATAAGTTCACGAAGGAAAATCTCATGATCTGAATACAAAAACTTTTTAATTATCGGAAATATGTTCTCGGTAGTAACATTAATTTGTCCTTTTTGCATTTTATAATGTATTTTGAGTTTAACATTTATTCGGCAAAGCTTTTTCAAAGCTTGTGCCAAGCAAAAAAAACTGACAAATAGGCAGGATACTTTATCCTGTTTTGACAAAGTTACTCTCTCAGACTATTCAAATAACTATTAAGTAACCCCTTCATTAAACCGAAGTTTTTTCAATCAAAGCTTTAATCTTTACACATTCCTCATATTTTTCTTCAGCAATGTATTGTTCCAATAATCTGCTTAGCTCATTTTGATTCATTGTCTCCAACTCAATCATAGCATTCTGAACGTGCATTTCATTATCAAGTTCTTCATCGTTTGTATCACCATCATCTTCAACAAGTTCAAGGTTGGCATTAAAGAACTTGTTGAAATCCATAAGTTCTCTGAATAAACTCACAAACTTTTTATTTTCATTTATAAGGTTCTCAACCTGCTCATGCAATTCAATCATTTTCTCCTTAATTGCAGCAATTGGTTGTTCACTTTTTGAAAGGAAAGAAATTGATTTATTACATTCACTAGCCTGAGTTTCATTTTCGCGTGTCAATTTTACAAGAAGTTTCATTAACTCCTCAATGGTCATGTTTTTAAAATGTTCCATAGTGTTCACATTAATTAAGCTATTAACCTAAAAACATCCAAGTGATTAAAATGTTCAGCCAGGGTTGATTTACTTCTATTCTGGCAAAAATATTGCCTTTTGTTTTAGTAAATTTATTTATTATACAATTTCTTGTCAGATTATTATTTACAGCAAATACCTTCAAAATCTAAAACAAGTATTAATAGAATACTGAACTACAGCCTATTAGCCAGATATGCTATTTTTAACAAATCAGCATTTCATGTTGGATAAATTTGACAAAATTGCTTTCTTTGTTGACAAATTAAAACTCATGGAACTAATTATTCACGAACAAACAAGCGGCAACATTGCCGAACTAAAGTCAACAGAACTAATTTTAAATAATGTTCAAGACTTTCTGGATTTAATGGGAAATGCCAATTATCAGGGTGCTGAAAAAATCATCATCGCGAAAAGTAATTTACCTCATGATTTTCTTGATTTAAAAACCAAGGTGGCAGGCGAAATATTACAAAAGTTTTCGACATACAATCAAAAGCTAGCCATTATTGGTGATTTTTCGGGTTATGATAGCAAAAGCCTGAACGACTTTATTCGAGAAAGCAATAAAGTTGGAAGAGTTTTGTTTATTCCCGATAGGGACGAAGCTATAAAAAGGTGGAGAAATTAATTAGAATATGAAGATCGAATCAACCTACTTATTGGCTTACTTACTGATAATAAATGCATTGGCAAGTATTGTGTTTTGGTTGGATAAAAGAAAAGCCATAAAACACAAATACCGTACTTCTGAAACAAAACTGCACTTATATGAGGTACTGGGAGGGGTTTTCTTAATTCTTCCACTCCTCTATTTAATTAGACATAAAAACAGAAAAATCTCTTACTACTTCTGGACCTACGTAATATTTGCAGGATGGACAGCATTACTATACTATATTTTAACGAGTTTGGTCTTTTAATCCTCATTTATATCTAAATACACTCTTCCGTTATTGGTGAAATTTTCGTACATTAAGGCATACCCATGAACAATGTACACACTTTCGCTTACAGATAATTACTTCACAAACGAAGAAAAAGGCATCTTTAAGGAGTACTTAAACTTACATGGCCTGGAGGAAAATGTGTGGGAGGTATTTAATTGCCTTTTTAAAGTTGGCAACAAGAATAATCAACCATTGATTCTTAGAGTTTTTAAAGGTTCAGAACTTTGTGGTGCTGCCGTTATTCTAAAATGTCGAAAATATGGCAAATCGCTTTTTAAAACCTGGTTATTGTCTGGGATTATGGACCTGCTAAAAATCCCTTTTCATCTTTGGGTTAAGTTTGGCTGTTGCATGGATATGATGTCTAACTCAGGTTTTATAAAAAATCCAGATGAAACAGAAGACATCCTTAAAGCCATGGCTGATTATCTAAGAAAAAAGAAATTTCTGACCATTGTTAATGATTACTGTTCGAACAAAAACTTATACAAAGCAGCAATTTTACCAGCTCTTCCTCATGCCCTTGTAGACACTTCCTCCATGGATACGATTGAAGATTACACTGGCCATTTTAAAAATATCAAACGAAAATTAAGGGTTTTTAAATCAAAAGGTGGTGAATACAAAAGAATTGAAAACCAGTTAAATAAAGAACAAACAGATTCTCTTAGTAACTGTTTTGTTTCAACAGCCAATAAAAGTGTATTTTACCTACCATATCAGGATTTATATTTGAAATCTGCAATTGAAACAAGTAAAACTCCTATTAAGGATGTGCATTATTTTATTGCCACAATCAACAATGAATTTATTGGTTATCAGGCTGCAATAAAATCAGGCAAACAATTGAATGCCTTACATGGGGCATTTGACCGAAGACGTAAAAGTAATTATCATGCATACGACATTTTATTCATAAAAATGACTGAATTTGCTATTGAAAATAACCTGAAATTAATTGATTTTGGCGCAGTACTTAATGAGACTAAACACAAAATGATAAATCAGTCCATTGAACTATCTTATTTTGTAATGAGTAAATACAAGCTGGTTCAAAAACTATTCTCACTTTTTCTAAAACTGACAAAAGTACAGGGAAAAGATCAGTTGAAATTCAGAGATTAAAGTAATACAAAGAATATGATTTATTTAAAAACATACATAACAGTACTGGCCCTCTTGTTGCTTGCAGCATGTAATTCTTGCACGAATGCCGATGAGGACAAAGTACTGAATTCAAAAACAGAAGCCATCCCGCTAGCAGATTCACTAATTCCTGAAAATGTAAAAATAGTTACTGACTTGTTGGATAAAAATGGAATTAAGATCTTGAAAATAGCCAGTTCTAAATGGAGTTTGTTTGGCAACCAAGGGATATGGCTTAAAACAGACAAAGGCGTTGCTGATATTATTACTTATCCAAAAAGTATTAATTCGTCTAAACTTCAAATTTCTCCATTAAATTCTGAATCAGAATACTCGTATGAGTTAAAATACAATGACTCTCTTTTACAAACAATCAGCGGGAATGAAACTTTTTTTGTTATTGGGAAATATCAAATCTACAAAAGCACTGACAAACAATTAATTAAAGAGATCGAGCAGGTAGAATCAAATTAATAATGCGAATTAATAGTTAAAAAATAAGACCAATAAAAGCGGCAGCAATCCTGCCAAATACATGAACAATAAGTCCTTTGGATGAACGGACTTTAGATGCTCTTTGAATATCTGTTTTTTGAATAAGCCAATTAAACAATGACTCTATTGGCTGCCTAATTTTAGAGACAACCTTTGAAAATAGGTCATTGGAAGCTTTGTCTCTTTTTCTGATACACTCTGGCACTCCTTTGATTTCTTTTACAGGGGTATACATTATAGAATTTTGTTCTTTAGCCAGTTTTTCGAAAAAGGGGTTGTCGTAATATATTTTATCACCCCAGAATGTCCTGTTTTCAATGCCTGACCAATTCTGTTTAAAAACGTTCAGGTCATTTTCAGAGGCGGGGGTTATCACGAAAGATTCAGGAAAAGGCAAACTCCCGCTTCTCCAATAAGCCAATGCATGGAGCTTTAATCCATGATAATAAAGGTTTTTTGTAGAACAATAGCTTTTATCTGTAATTTCAAGGGCAACCTTGGGCGATCTTTTACCAGAACAGGTAATAATTGGCATTGAATCTAAAAGGCTAAAATCCTGGCGGCATTCAACCGGTACCTTGGCACATAACAATAATGTGCATAAAGACTTGAATGCTTCACCTAGCCTGTTTAGCCTGTTAACAAATGCCACATACGGTGGCAATTGCGGAAACCAGGAGCGTAAATGGCGGTCTGCATATTTGTAGATTTGTGAAATTGTAAATCGTTCTTCTTGGTTCATGGCATATAGAAAAATAGTCATAACCTCTTGATCGGTAAATTCAGGTTCAGAATTGTTTGAGAACCTTTGAGAAACATAAAAAAGCTCACTTTTATATAAGCTACTGATAGTAAGGTAGATATGTATTGATTTAAGTGTTTGGCTTTTAAGTATTTGTATTAACACACTGATGACCAAGCGTATAATCAAATTTTTATTAAATTAAATTATTGATAATCAGTAATTTATATCGATTTTATATGATATATTTAACACTTAATTCGCATTATTAATTTAAAAACAAATACCTAGGCTTATTCCTATTGGAATATAAAGTATATCGACAGTGTCCCATTCTGAGAATGGAATCGAGCCATAAATTCTGAAATTAAGCTTCTTTGATTTTAGAGGCTGGTACCTGTACCCTAGCATTGGATAAAGCAAGTAATATTGCTTAGTACTTCCGATAATTGCTGCCCCACCAAATCCAAACTCTAAAAAACTTTTATTCTTGCCAATACTTACAGATATTTGATGTGGAATAGTAAGATATTTATCAGGATTACATGAACCAGATCCAAAACAAATTATAAATTCTTCATTGTAACCAACACCAATTTCTGATGCAAAAAAAGTATATGGCTTGGATGAAAATAATCGCTCGTAATTCAATGCATAAATAGATGCATTTCCTAAAAGGCCAATATTAATATTATTCTTTGGCCTACTAGAATAATCAGTTTCATTTTTCTGTGAATAAGTATGTGTACATACAACCATTATTAGAACAAATACTATTGTTTTTCTATGTTTCATACTATTAAACTCACTAATGGAATATTTTTGTCCAGATAAAACATAGGCACTACCAGAGTACCTTTTGACGTATCACATAAATTTTAAATCCTAATACTATATCTCCCCTGTTTATAAAAAATAGATAGCATTCGGCTCATTTAAAGTAAGTTACAAAATTTTCATTCATCATGCATAAGGATTTATCATTTATTCAATATTATCTTGAACAAATCATATTTCGCAGTATGAGCAAAAGATAATTTTAAAGATTAGATAAAATCTTGATAATAAAATAGATAGAAGGCCTTTAATTACCTTTATTACTTTTTACAGGTTATAAAATCAATGTAAAAATAATCATACAAGGTTGGATCAACAGCAAACGTCGCCCCTGTTTTCTTGTTCTTGATTATCACAAAGTCATGGTCTTTAAAAAATGGCGAATTAAAATACTTGTGAATGTCTACTCCAAGCAAATAAAGTTTTCCAATATGTGGTTGTGCGATCCAGATTTCATCAAAATCGTATTTTCTCAAGAGGTGGTTACAGCTGGTTGCAAAAAAAGCAGCATAACCAACACAGTGTGCAGTTTTAGTAAATATAAGTTTGTTTGGATCATTTTCGTTTTTTGATGCAGTAAAGTTTAGCTGCTTAGAAGTTATTGAAAGTGAAAGCTTTATTATCTCTTTTACACTAAGCTCCTTTTTATCTTCTGAATTTAATTCAATGTATGCAACTAATTTTTCGTTTGGTATCGGATAGTCTTGTCTTGGCTCTATAGTTTTATAAGTAATTAGTTGTCTGTAAATACACCCCCGAAAAAGTGTTCCAACTACAAATAAAATTAAGAAAATCAGCAGTGTTCGTTTAATAAATTTCATGTTCCTTTTATTTCAGGAATCTTGTTTTAAATTGAATTCCTTTATGTCATACCTATGCTCGGCATTAGTAGCCTGTCATTTTTCAATCTTATACACCAGCAATTCTTCCTCATCATCAGGAAGTTTTGTAGTACCTGTCAAATCCATCCCTATCTTTTCTAATAGTTTTTGTGAGGAGATATTCTCTTTTACTGTAATGGCACTTATTTCTTCAATTCCAAACACCTCAAAAGCAGCTTCTTTCATTTTACTTGCAGCTTCAAAAGCACATCCTTTTTTCTCATAGGCAGGAAGAAAGGCAAACCCAATATCAATACCATCCAGCCCTTCTCTGTCAAACAAGCCACAAGTTCCCATTTTGTGATTATCAGCTTTTCTTATTACCACATAACTTGAAAAGCCTAATCGTTCAAGTTGAGGTAACATTTTTGTTTCAATATAGTTTTTTGAACTTTCAATGGTTTTTACCTTTCTGTCTCCTGTGTATTTAATGAATTTAGGAGTATTGAATAATTCCATAATAAATTCTGCATCTTCCATTGAAACATGTCTAAGCATAAGTCTTTCTGTTTCAAATGTTTTGTGTTTGTTCATTTATTTAGTTTTATGCAATTTAATCTATTTTCTGTTAAAAGAGCATGCTTCGTGCTAAGCTCTTTTTGGATTAATTCATCTTTTGCATAATTAAAACCATTGCTTCTGCCGGTTTAACAACCGAAGATATTTCAATTATTTCTTCATAGTATTTAGCATGAGGTGCAAATAACCTGTCAAATTCGTCTTTGTCACTTGCAGCCCAAAGACTTACGCCGACAGATGGATCGTCTTCTATACCGTAGGTAAATTTAATCATTTTGGTATCAAGTTCTCCTGAGCGCAGTTTTTGACCTTGTTGAATTAGCATAAGCAGCATAAATACAAGACTGAATTATCTTGTTAACATTATCAGCAGGTGGAATGTCTTTCGAAAAACTTCTTGTAGAACATCTTGACTTTATGGTCTGTTCCAAAGTCATTTTTTCATTTTCTGTCATATTATTTGTTTTTAGTTATATGGATTTGGTATTTATAATTATAGCACTAATATTTATCAATACGTCCTAAAAAAAGCACACAATTATAGCTTATCTTCACCAGCATAGCTAGAAAATTAATGAGGCAATTAATAATCCCAATATTCCTTCTAGGCTAAAAAAGATTCATTACTACTCTTAAACAAAGGAGATTTTATTATTTTAATTAGTTAGTTTTACTTTGATATTTGTAAACCTTGGAGAAGTGGATTGGCCAGGGTTCCCATTAAATGATCTTGAATAAAAAACTGTATTCGACAGACCAGTATACCCTTCAACATTACCGCCCATTTGATAATATACCTTTTCATCAGAAATACTCCAGGTATTTCCCACAAAAATCCTGTCGTAATTTGATGAAAATGTCCATGAACTCCATTCTCCGTCAGATGAAGCTGACTTCAGTTCGGAACGACCAATTTCTTTATCAGGTTTACCATCGTTATTGGTATCTGCCCATGCAATTATGTAAAAGCTGCCTATCTTACCGGCTACTGCATGTTTGATACTTATTTCATATTCGCCTTTTTTGGTAAATTCGGGCAAAACTTCCCAGAGCTGAACGTTATGGCCGGTATTTTCGACATTGCTTACTTCATGTTTAGTAACTCCAAACTTCTGAGCCTTTGCTATTGTTAAACAGGCTACAGTTAATACAAGAAGAAGTAATTGTGAGAGAATAATCGTTTTCATAGATGTTATATTAAGTTTAGGATTATTAGCTCAAAATTAAATTATCTATTTGTTTTTTGTTCTATTACAGGAAAATTTTCACGTAAAACCTAGCACATAGTGGTTTTACAGCAAATAAACTGCTAACATTTTAAGAAAAAGTATGGGGGGGGGCCTAAAAAAGGGTGAAGGCTTATCAGGCAATATAGGCACTTTTATTTATAGAGAAGGAACACTTCCAGAATGTTTCTTTCAACCTTTTATTTCTTTTCCAAAGTATTTTTCTCGGGCAGTTTGAAAGTCAAGATTATCACTCTTAATTTCCCATGCGATTTCAAACAATTCGATTAAATATGACATAGTAACACGCCTAACTGGATCTCCTGGCCCGCAATAAAAACCAGCCTCTTCTGCAACTGAAATTCCCTTCCCAACGTCAGTCAAAGTTACATAAACAATAGTTTTTGCATCAGAACCAGACATTCCTTCTTCTGTATCCCACCTCCATCTTTCATTATCTGTTGCTCCAACCAAAATTATATTGTGTTCAATGTTGATCCAATTGATGACAAGATGTGTTATTTGTCCATCCATAATTAATTCTTTTCCAATAATTATAAAAATTGATGCGAAATTGAATATCCCAGATCAACACCTTGTCTGCCATAACCTGCACAACTTCAGTATATTATAGTTTCCTTCTGGTCGTTATTACATTATCAATATATTCTCCATCAAGATTTTTTATAAAGTCTTTTTGTCGACCATCTTCAATGAATCCATACTTTTTATAAATACTTATTCCTTTTTCATTATTACCAAAAACCTGCAACCATAAAATTTCTATTTCTGCACGACTATCACTCCATTCTATTGTTTTGTCCATTAAAATTGTTCCAATTCCCTGATTTTGCCAGTCCTCGTGAATTCCCATCCCAATAAATCCTGTATGACTTAACATACTTCTATGATAAATAGTCAAATCAATATCGCCAATAATTTGTCCGCTATGTTCTGCAACCAGCAACAAATCATTTTTCCCGTTTATAAATTTACTAATCCATCTTTCTTGTTCTTCAATTATTAGATTAAATTCTTCTGGGGTTAATGGAATAAAATTACTTTTAAGATATGATTTAATGCAGCCGATAAAGCCTTTAGAATCTGAGGGTTTAGCTTCTCTAATCACAATTTCTATTCCTGACTTGGTTTTGTGATTTGTAGGTTTAATTTTCATTTCTTAAATAAGTTTGGTTGAAATATTTGTTTAGAGTCTATAATGTTGTGTTTTAATCAAATACGAATATTTGTATATTTCGATTAAAACACAAAAAAATAACTCATTGCTCATGTTTTTTCATTAGAAACTACTAACGACCAAACCTAATTATTTTAGTAACTTTTCTTTTTGCAAGACATTTCCTACTAATAATGAACATCTGACATTTTAACCCCATGACAGTACTTTTAACTATGAAAACCTTGTCTTGTCAGTAAGGTTTAGACGAAAACCAAGAAACTACATTTGCAGTACTTTAGCCAAAATATTCGACTAAAATTTGTATATTTATTGAGGACTAAAAACTCTACTCCCTGCTTATGTAACAACCATACTAGTACTAATAATTGTTTATGAAAATTAAAGGATTCGGTAAGATCTTATTTTTATTTGGGTTAGCTACCATCTCATTTGCATGTAATAATTCTCTGCCTGAAAATCATTCTGATAACAAAGCAGGTTTAGAAAAGAACGGTTATGATAGCATATTATTAAAAAAACGTGTTCTTGTTCTGAATGCCTATCACGAAGGATTCCATTGGACCGATAGAATAATGAATGGAATTAAAACTGTTTGTAACCAGAATAAAAACATTGAGCTTTTCATTAACTACATGGATTCAAAACGTTGTTCTGACTCTCTATATTTTGATCAGTTAAAGAACATGTACTCCTATAAGTACAAGCAAGTTGTGTTTGATGCTATTATTTCCACTGATGATCATGCACTTGATTTTCTTTTGAATTATCGTGATTCCATTTTCCCTCGTGTCCCGGCCATTTTTTGTGGTATAAATGACTATAAACCATCGCGAATTGCAAATCATCATTATTTCACAGGCGTTCATGAATCTTATGATGTTGATGGTACTATTAAGCTGATTTTAAAATTCCATCCAAATACTAAAGAAATTGCTATTATATCAGATGCTACTTTATCCGGAAAAGCATTTAATGACAGGATTAAACGAGTAGAACCTAATTTTAAGGATGTGCTGTCGTTCAAGTATTTGACCAATTTATCGCCAACTGAAATCACTCAGGAGTTACAATCTATTTCGAAAGAAACTGTATTGATATGGTCAATTTATATAAGAAAGCCGGACAATACTGTTTTTACAAGTGAAGAAAGTATTCAGTTTATTGCATCTCACACTTCTCAGCCTGTATACTGTGTCTGGGATGTTGTTGGTAAAGGCGTTGTAGGTGGTAAAATAACCGATCCTTTTTATCAAGGCAAAAGATCTGCCGAAATGATGTTGGACATATTACAAGAAGCAGATATCTCTAAAATCCGGGTTGAGGGTAGCCCTTTGGTCTATAAATTTGATTACAATTTGATTAAAAAGTTCAATATCTCAGAATCATTGCTACCTGACGACAGCATTATAATAAACAAGCCTTTTTCATTCTATGAAGCCAATAGAGGTAAAATAATTGGTATATCTGCTTTAATAATATTTTTACTTGTCGTAATAATTATTTTAACCTATTTGTTTCAAAAACAAAAACATGTAAAATTAGAAATATCCAACAAAAATAAACGTCTCGAAGAAACAAGGGTTTTATTAGAAGAAAGTAATGCCAGGCTTAAAATAGCTTTAGATGTTGCAAGAAAAAGCCAAGAGTTAGAAAAGGTGAATAAAAAATTACGCGAAAACGAAAGAATCCAACAGCAACTCAATAAAGAGCTCAGGGTTTTGAACCTTACTAAGGATAAATTTTTTGCAATAATTGCGCATGATTTAAGAAGCCCTTTTAATTCCATATTAGGAATTTCGGAAATCTTAGAAGACAGCTTTGACAGCTACGATACAGAACAACAAAAGTTTTTTCTCAGTAGCATGAATGCAACTATTCAAAATACATATAAATTGCTTGAAAATCTACTTTTATGGTCGCGATCGCAACTTGGAAATATTGATTTTAAGCCCGAAGAAGTAAACTTATATTATTTAACAAATGAAACAATTGAATTATTGGAGCAAGCCGCTAGGAATAAGTCAATTTCATTATTAAACAAAATACCTGACAACATATATGTAGATGCTGATAAAGATTTACTTTTGTCGATCATTAGAAATTTAGTGTCGAATGCGATAAAATTCACAAAAAGTGAAGGTGAAGTTGTATTAAATGCCTGTGTAACAGCAATTGGCGCGAATCAAAAAGTTGTTAAAATTTCAGTTAAAGATAATGGCGTTGGAATCCCCAAAGACATGCAACTTAAGTTATTTGACATAAGTGAAAGCACATCCACAAAAGGGACACAAAAGGAAGCAGGGACAGGTCTTGGCTTAATACTTTGCAAGGAGTTTGTAGAAAAACACAATGGTAAACTTTGGGTTGAAAGTAAAGTTGGGAAAGGTAGTGAATTCATTTTCACAATTCCTTTTTCTAATAAAAATCGTAAGACCTGATAGAAAAAAAAGGCGCCCTACCTGGCGTCTTTAAAGCATAATTTTATTGCGATGGATGATTTAGACTTAATACGTTGGTAAAAAATGCACACTTGCTAGTGTTATGTCAAGGCTAATTTGTCAGGTGACAACACCTGACAAGTGCACCAGCCAGGTGTTGTCACCTGGCTAATTACCAGTAATATTATACTTGACTTGACACTAGTCTGTTTAATGTAAAAGAAAACACAGTCGCTTTATTA
The DNA here is from genome assembly GCA_050296515.1 of Bacteroidales bacterium. GTDB lineage: Bacteria > Bacteroidota > Bacteroidia > Bacteroidales > NBLH01 > NBLH01. The sequence goes on from JBNKRJ010000094.1 coordinate 121,434, forward strand.
AAGTTTTCGCCTCTTTCACAACTAAAAACAATTCATTCTAACTTGTAGGTTTACAGAACATTACACTTTCAATTTATTAACTTACAAGCATTTTCACATCAGGAAACCCCATCAGCTTTAGAATAAAATAATTTATGGCCGCTTCGCCCGGTTCATCAGAACAACAGACCAATTCAGCATATCTTGAGATTCCGGCATTTGTAATAATGTTCCAGATTTCTTTAGCCGACTTTGGGGTGCCATCTGCATTTAGCAAACTTGTGTAAGGAACATGAATAACTTTACCATCGACTTTTTTAGGAGAAACTTTTTCTCCCGAAGCAATAAATACTTTAGGAAAAACGCCATGAGTCTTTTGAGGAGCATTAATAATAATGTTCTCTTGAAGATTAACAATATAATCTGCCTTCGGTATACCAGCTTTTTGCGAAACTGTTTTTACTTCAATTCCAGTTACTAATTCCAAACCAAACCCTGCCCATTTATCTGCAGACTGTATGAATACAGAAACCTTTTCCTGACCTAATTTTTCAAGCATTGCAAAAGCCAGAGCAGCTTCTTTGGTCAATCCTCTACCTGAAATTATCACCGCTTCAGAGGATGCATTAACGCCTGCAGAGCCTAGTACTCTAGACATATTTTAAGACTATTGAGATTTTCTACGAACACTTCACCAGGAATATTCTGTGCAGAATCCAAATATTCCTTCTTAAAAGCATCCGAGGCACATGCATCAATTAAACGCACATTAGATATTCCGCACATTATTAGCATTTTACCACCCCAACTTCGCAACCAGTTTTTATCCCTTATCAAATAAGGTTCATCATAAGTCCAGAAGGGAAGTTCTCTTGGGTTCGTCGCCCATGCCAGCTGCGAACCGGTAAGAAATTTCACATTCGTATAGCCAAAAAAAGTATTTAAACGCGAAGTAAGGCACACTGACAGCTATTCCGCCTCCACAATGGGTGTAGATATTTTTTTCAGTACCAATTCCCAAATGGGCTACTATTTTTTATTTCTTCGTTTGATTTGAATGTTTTTATCCTCATTGTAAAAGTCATCAAAAGGTAGCATAATTGCATTAGGAATATGTCCCAGTCTGTCAAAAATATCGAACGCTCCATAATGCCAGTTAGCATCGAGCGCCTCCACTAATGCGTTCTTGTTAAGATTTTCTGATGCTTCCAGAAACTCTGACAGGGCAGCCTTAACATTCTCATTACGTTTTTTAATAGTAAAGAAACCTTTCACTTTTGTGGTTACTGGCTCACTGGTTACTGAAAAACCAGCTTTTGCCATTTGAAGAGTTCTCCTATTATCCCTTTATTCTTACAGCCCACTTTTAATTCTATCCCTCCTGTCATGTTGAAGAAACCAGTCATACAATTCCTGTCCAGGGTAAACAAACCAATGCAATTCATGTCCTTTATCGTCAGGAGCTGTAAGCGTTATATCATTATTATTTCCTCTCAGCCTCTGTATAATTCTTTCTGTGTCTTCATACTGTGCAACCAAATCTCTTTTTCCATGGAAAGCCCATATTGGCGTGTTATTTAATCGCTCTACATTATCAGTTATGTATTGAATATGACTGCTAAATCCACTTATTGGGGCAATTGCTGCAAACTTCTCAGGATACTTAATTGCCAGGTACCAAGTTCCAGAGCCACCCAGGCTCACCCCTGTCAAGTAAATCCGGTTAGTATCTACCCTAAATCGATTGGTTATTTCGTTATAAAAGTTCTCGAACCAGTTATCGGTTGACCAGCGATGGTTTAAAGGGCATTGTGGAGCAACAATAACGAATGGATATTCTCGTTTTCTCCAAATTTGGTCAGGTATGCCGTAGTTGTAAAGTTCTATCGTATCTGTCCCCCTTGCTGAGCCACCATGAAGGTAGATGATCAATGGCCAGTTCTTAAGTGTATCCGCTTTGTATTCTTTGGGTGTGGAATAAATGTAATGGTAATTGGTGTCTTTTGGATTCACTTTCAACCCTTTTTTAAGCACCATCTCGCAATTTACATTTCCTTCTTTATCCCATCCTTTAGAGACTCCATGCTGCTGTCCCTTTGTATTTCCTACAATATCGCCTTGCACCCAATTGCATCTCGAACATATTTGCCCATTGGAATACCACTCCTCATTCAGTCCATGAAACTTCCCATCGATGAAATTACTTAGTGACTCAAGTTGCCCGTTTTTATACCAGGTTTCATAAAGCCCTTGTTTGGTATTGCTCCTGTAATTGCACCAATAGTTTTCTTTAATTGTTTTATCAAACGAACTGTAGGTACCTTTCATTTGAATTTGTCCACTTTCATAATAATCTTCAACATGATAAAGGCTGTCATTTGTATCAAATCGGATAATACGTTTATAAACAACTGTATCGTATTTTGAAACAGGCTGATACAAGATAAAGGTATCTACCTCCTGGGCTGTTATTGCCTCCAAGAAAGCGAGAAATGATAGTATTAACAGGGTTGGTTTCATAAATGTTTGGGTTTAATTTTAATATTCACAAAGATAAAAGAAGCTATTTTTTAAGCAAATCTTATGAAATCTTTAAAGCTTGCTTAATTCGCACTAATTATAGTAAGTACATATTTAAAAAATGCTGGTTTATACCTTCATAAAATAGATGGAATATTTCATTCTCATATGACTTTTAGCTTTCTACTTTTGTATGTCAAACAAATTACCAATAAGTCATTAAAATTAAAAACATGACCAAATTACTTACTAAACTGTTTCATACTATTAATCCCATTATTAGTAACAATCTGTTAATATACTGATAATCAGTCGTGTAATTGGGTTTTAAATAATTAAATTGTTGATAATCAGTATTTTGTATAATACATTTAACAATTAATTCGCATTATTAACTCTCTATTATAAACCCATTCTTTTCCAACAGAAACCGGATATGATTCAACTTTCTCAGGTTCAATATTTTCATTTTCATCACATCCCATAATTGCCAATAATCCAAATAAAATAAAAATACTTTTTTTCATTGTTTGTTTCTTTTTCTATGGTTAAACATTGGTATAATTAGAAGCTTCCATTCTATTATCCTACTGATAAAATAGTCTCTAAAAAAATAGTATTACTCAGGAATTAACCTAACGCTTTATCAGTAAAACTACAACTTACCTTTCTTCTTTTCTAATTTTTCATCTTATTTAGCTCACTTGATAGAATGAGTTTATCTTTATTAACCATAAATATCACTGCTTTTACTATAAACGAGAGCTTTTAGAGTAGATTAGGTGAAATAATAACAAAACCAAACAAACCGCAATAATACAGGTTATTAGGTCAGCCATATTCAACAATTATTCTTTATTAAAAGTTTTTGGCTTTAAAATCACTAAAAAGTTAATGTTCTTAATTCAACCAATTCACTTTTTTCAACTCCCGTTTTATCCCTCTTCTGTATTTATATTTTGGATATCCAACAATTAATGAGATAACAGTATCATGATCATCGGGAATACTAAATAATTTGCGAAGTTCAGGCGTTTTATTCAACGCTGCAGGAACCAAACCTACTATGGTTGAACCTAAACCCATTGCTTGAGCAGCAAGAGTTGCATAGGTAACAAAGATAAAAGAATCCTCTTTATGTTCTTCAGAATCCTTATGCGCATGGAAAATTAATAAGGTGTGGGCTCCTCTTGTTATTCCATCATAATCGCGAGTGATATTCCTATACACACCTTTGGCTATTCTTGGAAGTAAATGATTTCGCAGTGTATTTAGGGTATGTTTTCCTTTTTTTAGCTGGATGATCTTTCTCATAATGGGATTATGCAACCACCTTTCAAGTTTATTAAAGAAAGCAGACATGAGTGGAAGGCCTTCCATAATTTTATCCCGACTGTTAATTACTGCAACCTCAACATGATGATGTGAATCCCCATGAGGAGCAAGCGATACGGCATTTAATATCTTGTCGATGTGTTCCTTTTCAACAGGTTTAGGCTTAAACCTTCTTACTGAACGACGATATTCAAGCAATGAAAAGAAATCTTCATTGCCTGAGAATTCAAAAAAGTCTTTCTCGTAATCCAATCCATTTGCATAAATAGATTTTGTTTTGCATACAGCCATGCATTGTCCACAGCCCAGGCATAAATCAAGATTATCAGATCTGAACTTTGTATTATTTGCGTTATCTTTTTCAAGGACTAAGGCAGGACAAACTTCGGAACAGGCTCCGCATTTCGAACATGTTTCTGTTTCGATATAAAAGTTTGGATTTTTCATAGCATCAGGTTTAAGGGATTATTAGCTAATTTTAAGATAGTATGTTGATGTTGCTAATATACCATCATGTCAAAGGTACGAATTTAGCTTCTGCATTTTTAATCTATACTAATCCAGTTTGAAATATTGTAAATTGAAATTTTAAAGTGACTTTGTATAAGCCGATCGACTGGCAATTTTGGTTTACAAGCTTGTGAAGCAAACCAATTACTAACAGCGGTTCCAGTATAACACTCTGTTTTACAAAAAAGAGGAAAAGAATACCCAGTAAATTCTCCTCCTCGTAAGTTAAACCTTAATCACATCATAATACTTTATAGTGTCAGGTTATAATATGATGCAATGCACTTAATATTCCTAATTTTGTATAAACAAATTCTCAGAAATATTGTTTGCCCGTGGTGTGTAAAACATAGGTTTTGGCATATTGATTTGCAATGCTTCTTTTACCACATCTTCAATAGTTTCAACTATTACAAACTGCAATTGTTTGCGCACATCTTCGGGGATATCATTTAAATCCTGCTCATTTTCTTTCGACAATAGTATTTTCTTAATCCCTGCCCGATGAGCTGCTAACACTTTTTCTTTTATTCCACCAACAGGCATTACTGTCCCCCTAAGTGTAATTTCTCCAGTCATGGCAAGTTTCGAATCAACTGGTTTACCTACTATCATCGATGTAAGTGCAGTAAATAATGTAATACCAGCCGATGGCCCATCTTTCGGAATAGCTCCTGAAGGAACATGTATATGAATATCATTTTTTGAAAAGTCAAACGAATCAGCCATTGCTGAAAGTCTTGAGCGAATTAAGCTTAATGATATCCTTGCAGATTCTTTCATCACATCACCCAATTGCCCGGTTAGGAGCAACTCACCTTTTCCTTTCATATAGGTGCTTTCGATGAATAAAATATCTCCACCTACTGGTGTCCATGCCAATCCGGTGACCACACCAGGTACATTTTCCTTCAATGCATCTTCGTATCTTACTTTTTGTCGACCTAAAATATCATACAACATATCTTCCTTAATAGTGTAAGGTGTTTTCACTTTGCCAGAAACAATCCTCTCCACTGCAACACGTACAATTTTCGCCAACTGCTTTTTTAGTCCCCTTACTCCTGCCTCGTGCGTGTATTTTTCAATAATGGTTTCCATGGCTTTCTCTTCTAAAATCAGCTGTTCGGATTCCAAACCAAGATCTTCAAGTACTTCATTCAACAAGTGATTGATACCAATGTGCTTTTTTTCATTATTTGTGTAACTGGATATTTCAATCACCTCCATCCTATCCAGCAATGGGCCTGGTATAGAGTTTAATGAATTTGCTGTAGCAATAAAAAACACCTCTGATAAATCATAGGGAACTTCGAGGTAATGATCAGCAAATGTGTCATTTTGCTCAGGATCAAGTACTTCTAATAATGCACTGGCAGGATCACCACTGTATCCCATCATCAGTTTATCTACTTCGTCCAGAACAAAGACCGGATTCTTTTCGCCTGCTTTTTTCATTCCTTGGATAATTCTTCCAGGCAGTGCTCCTATGTATGTACGACGATGTCCTCTTATTTCAGCTTCATCCCTGATACCTCCAAGGCTGATGCGAACATACTTTCGATCCATGGCATGCGCAATACTCTTTCCAAGGCTGGTTTTTCCAGTTCCGGGAGGGCCAATCAATAAAAGAATAGATCCTTTTTTACCTTTTTTTAATGACATCACAGCAAGGTGCTGAATAATTCGATCTTTCACCTTCTCTAAGCCATAATGTTCATTATCAAGTATTTCTCTTGCCTTATTGATATCAATATCTTTTCCTTCAACGGGTTTCCAGGGCAAAGCCACCAATAAGTCCAGATAATTTTGAACAATTGTTGTTTCATGATTTTGCGAACCAAAGCTTTCCAGTTTTTCCAACTGTTCCAGGGCAACTTCTTCAACTTCGTGAGGCATTTGAGCCTCTTCAATTAGCTTTCGATAATCTTTCTTTTTCGAAGGATTATCATCCTGGCCTAATTCCTCTTGTATGGCCTTTAATTGTTCTTTTAGTAATGCCTCCCGGTTAGATTTATTTACTTTTTTATTGAACTTTTGAGCCATTTCAATTTGTAACTCAATTTTTTCCTTTTGTTTGGTCAGTAAATCCATGAACTTCAACCCCATCTTTCTTCTCGAATTTTCTTCAAGAATTTCCTGTAGCTCTGGGACTTTTGCCTGCAAATATGGAATAATACTGTTTATCAATTCTTCAAGTGTATTAAGTGGTTCAATCGCACTAATAAACTGTCCGCCACCTCTTAATTTCAGACTAATTTCACCTACAAACTTTTTTATAAAGTCCACCATATTGACCTCATTGGATTTACTCACATCATCAATGTTTTCAATTATTGAATACTGAGCAGTAATATCTGCCCCACCAATAAACAATTTTTCTATCTGAACTTTGTGCAATGCTTTCACGTGAATAAAATATCCTTTATCCAAGGATTGCAATGATTCTAACCTCAACAAGGTTCCAACCTTATAGAAATCCTTTTCATCATACTCATCCAGATTTGAATCGTTTTTTACGGCCAGCCCAACAAGGTAGTTATTTTGGTTTTCGAACAACGTTTTTATTTTGCGTCCTTCTTCTTTGTCAATGGCTAGCCTGGTTTTCATATTTGGGAATATTACCGTATCTAATAATGGCAATACCCATTGTTCTTGTTTGTTTTCCATAAGTTTTATTTTATTAGTTAGTTTTTACCTAACTATTTAATTAAAAAAATATTACTTCACTTTATTAAATAGTTCAACCAAAGTATCAACTTCTTCATTGTTTAATGATTTCATTACTCTTTCAATCAAATTCTTTACAGATGTTGCTTCTTTTCTGGCAATCTTCATGCCCTTTTCTGTTAACCTGATATAAGACACCCTACCATCAGCAGTACATTTTTCTTTGTAAACACAGTTGAAACCCTGAAGTTTATTGATTAAATCACTTACGGAAGGTTTAGTTATTTTTGTAATTTCAGCAAGCTGACTAAATGTCATACTATCATGTTTATCGATAACTTTTAAGTAATTTATCTGCTTAACTGTCATCTCAGCAATATCAGCTTTCTCACAAACTTTGCTTGCACAATCATCTCTAATTGTCATTAAATAGTTAAAAGCCTCTAACAATTGTTCTTTTTTCGAAGACATTATAAATCCAACTAAATTCTAAAACCATCGCAAAGGTACTGATTATTTGCTTTTTAAGAAACACAATCACAATCTTAACATATTTCGAATATTCCAATGGTTACCATTTTCCAAATATTACATAAATAAAAGATTGATTCATTTATAAAGCAACTTAAATCATGGGAAAAAGAAAAAGAAGGTTGATTCTGTTTATTATTTTATTGATCATCTTAATGTTTGTTTTTATTGACCCTGATGCTCATGATTGGATGAAAAACTGGGGAAATTATCTTGGAATTGTTACAGGAATATTTTTAGTTGGTTCTTTGCTTTTTTCTAATACATCATCTAAAAATGAATAGAAGCCAAAGTAATCGAAACTTTCCACTTAAAATTGATAAACAAAAAAAAGGGGGAACACTTATAAAGCATTCCCCCCTTCATGCAAATCTAATATCTTAATGTAATTTATGTTTAATACTTTCTGCTAAATATGGATGATTTTCCGGAATAATAGCAGCTTTTGAAAGTGTTCTGCCTACAACAAACATAAATGCACCAGCAAATCCTAAAAAGCTTCCAATTTCAATAAACCCAACTGTGTTTACACCAGTTGTTCCCGGCATAATCTGTAGATACATGTCAATCCAATGTCCAATTAGCAACAACGATGCTGTAAGTAATAAGGCTTTAGGATTCTTGGCTATCTTATTCAACATCAAAAATGTAAATGGGAATGCCCAGTTAATAATTATGTCCAACAAAAATGGAGTAGTCCAGCCTTCTTGGAGCAACTTAGTGTAATACATGGTTTCTTCAGGCATATTTGCATACCAAATCAACATGTACTGAGAATACCAAAGATATCCATAAACAATACTTAACATGAAAAGATACTTCGAGAAATCATGTCTGTGATATTGGTTCATTTTCGGGAAATAACCCAGTTTATGTAGAACAAGTACCAGAATGATAATGGTTGCACTTCCGTGATAAAATGCTGATGCAAAATTCTTTACTGAAAACAAAGTACTGAACCAATGAGAGTTGATTGACATTATCCAATCAATGGTTCCTAAAACAAATGAAAAAGCAAGAATGAAAATAAACACTTTAGAATAATGTTCGCTTTTCTTAAAGTACTCTAACCCACCGGTTTTGTCTTCTAACAAAGAATATTTACGAAGTAACATAGTCATTAACACCCAAAGACCAACAAAAAGAACATACCTGACAATCATAAACGGAAGATTCAAATACGGTTCTTTCCATTTTAATAACTCATCATGCTCAACAGCTTCTTGATGAGACCAATGGTATAACGAATGAGCACCAAATATTAAAACCAAAGACAAAAGGATTACGCCAACCGGTATAAATGAACTAATTGCCTCAGGCACTCTCTTAAACATTGCCGACCAACCAGATTGTGAAATGTACTGAATAGCTAAAAAGAAAGCAGCACCTATGGCTAAGGTCAGAAAATAATAGCTTCCTAGCAGATAGTTTGCCCATGCTCTTTGCGGATTACTAACAAAACCCACAATTAGCGCAATTACCCCCACAGCTATTAAACCAAACGATAGGTACTTAAATTTTGGCGATATTGTAACTCTATTATCCATTTTTCAACATTTTGAACTTTATTCCTCGTCTTATTATTTTTCTTTAATGAATTATAGCTGATAAATCCCTACTTTACCTTTGTTGATAATCCATTTTTAATATAATCTACAATCATCCAGCGATTGTCTACTTTTATCTGGGGTCCATGTGCACCCATTAAGCCTGAAACAGAACCAGTTGTAATGATGTGGAAAATTTCTCCATCTGCAAAATTTTGCACTCTGTCTGAGGTCAGGTCAATTGGCTTTGCTGTAAATTTACCGTTTGTCACAATGGTTCCATCTCCTTTTCCTCCGGTTCCATGACAAATAGCACAATAAATATCAAACTGAGCTTTACCTTGAGTTAACGATTCTTTTGTTTTTGGAATTGGGTTTTTCAATTCAACACCAGCTCTTGTTTGTTCGTCAGCAGACCTTGCTTTATAAGAATAAGGCATTTGCCCTCTGGCAATAGTACCTTCAACCGGTAACTGATTAGTTTTACCATCTTTAAAAAAGGGGTTTTCACTATCCGTTTCATAAGCTGAAGACACAACCATGTCATTAAAATACTGATAACCAGGCGTATTCCTGTCATGAGCACATGAACTTAAAACCAAAGCAATTATTCCCAGCCCAAATAAATATTGTATCGTTTTAAACATAACTATCTAATTGTTTTTCTACAGTTTTCTAACTTTTTTAATGATCGTCTTCCTCTTCAACTTCCCTTTCATCTATTTCAATAGCACCAGTATTTTGCAGCACTCCGGTGATGTTTGCAGCTTCCTCATCAGTCATTTTTTCTGTTTTGTTTACCACCAAAACAAACTTATCATCAGTAATATCCGGATGATACATTTTTGCAACTTTACCAGGTCCTTTATTATCACGAACAAAAAACGCTATTAAAGAGCTAAGTACAGTGACAAAAATTGTTGCAACAAACATGATAACAACAAATGTTAAACTTAAATAAGGTTTACCACCTATTACCAAAGGATAGCTTAAAACAGAAGTATAATACAAAAACAAGAAAGTCAGACTTACACCAATCACTCCAAATCCAAAAGCGAAATATGGAAAATTTGTTTTAATACCCATTGCTTCAATGATTCCAAATACAGGGTAAGGTGTGTAAGCATCCTTAACCTTAATGCCTTTTTCTTTAAGCTGGTTAATCGCAGTAACCACGTTTTCCTCTTCGGTATATACTCCAATTATATCTTTTTGCATAGCATATTTTGTTTCTTGTTAAGCGCTCTTATTTGATCAAAACTAAATTACTAATGTCCACCATTTCCTTTTTCGCTAGTAGGTTTTAAGATGCTCTTCACCTCACTAGCAGCAATCATTGGAACGTATTTAAAGAAAGCCAAAACTCCAACAAAAAACAGACCTAATGTTCCAATGAACAGCATTACTTCAATATGAGTTGGTGTATAATCAGCCCAATTTGAAGGTAAATAGTCTTTTGAAAGTGATGTAACAACAATTACATATCTTTCGAACCACATACCAATATTAATTATGATAGACATGATGAACACAACACCAATATTCTTCCTGATTTTTTTGAACCAGAACAACTGAGGTACCAATGCATTTGAACTAAACATAATCCAAAACGCCCACCAGTAATCACCAGTAATACGGTTCATAAAGAATGTGTAATATTCATATTCACTACCAGAATACCAAGCGATGAAAATTTCAGTCATGTATGCCGTACCCATAATTAAACTGATGAAAGTTAAAATACGGCCAATGGCATCCAAGTGTCCATCAGTTACATACTCCTTGAATTTAAAGAATTTTCGAATAATAATCATTAAAGTCAACACCATGGCAAACCCTGAAAAAATCGCCCCAATCACAAAGTATGGAGGGAAGATTGTGGTGTGCCAACCAGGCATAACAGAAGTTGCAAAGTCCATGGATACAATAGAGTGAACAGCAATTACCAAAGGAGCGGTCATTCCACCCAATATCATTGCCAATGCTTCAAAGCGCAACCATGTTCGGGTGCTTCCGTCCCAACCAAATGCAAGTAATCCATAAATCTTTTCGCGTATTTTTGCACCAGCTTTATTAGCACGGTCACGTATAGTCGCAAAATCAGGAATCATACCTACATACCAGAAAGTAGCCGAAGCCATTAAATAGGTACTAATTGCTACCACATCCCAGAATAATGGTGAATTAAAGTTCACCCATAACGGACCTCTAGTGTTTGGATAAGGTAAGATGTAAAAAGCAAACCAGATACGTCCCATGTGAATCAATGGGAAAATACCTGCTGCCAATACTGCGAAAACTGTCATTGCCTCTGCAGCCCGGTTAATTGAAGTACGCCATTTCTGTCTTAAAATCAACAAGAAAATTGAGAATGCAGTACCGGCATGTCCAATACCAATCCACCAAACAAAGTTGATAATCGCCCATCCCCAGGCTACTGAATTATTTAATCCCCACGTACCAATTCCTTGTGTAACAGTTATATATCCAGCATACACACCTGCAAGAAGCATTAGTGTGGATATAATCATTGCCGGATACCACCATTTTTTTGGTTTCTTTTCAACCGGAGTAGAGATATCTTCAGAAATCTGATGAAAATCTTTATTGCCATCAATTAAAATTCCTCTTACCTTAACGTCATACATATTCTAAAAGAAATTAGAAATTAGAAATTAGAAATTAGAAATTGTTTTCATCTTTTGCACAATTGACTAAACCTAATCCCAATTTTATTTTTATTATTTAATATACAAATACACTACGTTCAAAATTCCAAATTATCAGGCAAGGGTTTCACCTTCCTCTTTGTTTCTAATTTTTGTCAAATATCCAACAGAAGGTAATGTATGCAATTGCTCTAACAAACTGTAGTTTCTTTCGTTTGCAAAAGCTTTTGATACGTTACTTTCTTTATCATTTAAATCACCAAAAACAAGAGCATCTGCAGAACATGATTGCTGACAAGCTGGAACAATTTCGCCATCTTTAAGCGCTCTGTTTTCATTTTTGGCAAGTAATTTTTTCTCCTGAATTCTCTGTACACAGAAAGTACATTTTTCAACAACACCCCTTGTTCTTACAACCACATCAGGATTCAGCACCATACGAGACAAATCAATATTATCAGTATGCGCGTATTTCTTATTGTTAGTAAATTGATACCAGTTAAATCTACGAACACGGTATGGGCAGTTATTCATACAATAACGAGTTCCAATACAACGGTTGTAAGCCATCTGGTTCAATCCTTCGCTACTGTGTGGAGTTGCTGCCACCGGACAAACGTTCTCACAAGGAGCGTTATCGCAATGCTGACACATAATTGGCTGATACACAACCTCTGGATTTTCAATTAAATCAGAATAGTATCTGTCTATTTTCATCCAGTGCATAATACGACGGTTAATCACCTCTTCACGCCCAATTACTGGTATATTATTTTCTGCCTGACAAGCAATAACACAAGCACTACATCCTGTACAAGCATTCAAATCAATCGCTAAGCCCCAGTGATGTCCCTGGAAATCAGGTTTTGGGTAAAGCGTTACTGCATGCTCTTCATTTATGTAATGTTTTTCATTACCTGCTTTTGGATTCTTTTTGTATTCAATCAGCTTAGTCTCGCGAACAATGTCACGACCTTCCATTGAATTATGCTCCTGAGTGAGGGCCAGGGTATAATTTACTCCTGTTTTTTCAAGTTTAACACCTGAAACGATATATGATTTATTTTTTCTTGAATTATCAACTAAAGCATAAGCATTTTTACCAACATTATCAGCTGCAGGTCCTGCAACAGTTCGTCCGTAACCTAATGCAATGGCAATAGTACCATCAGCCTGACCTGGTTGAATTAATACAGGAAGTTCAAATTTGCCGTTTACCTTCACCATGTCACCAATTTCTAATTGGTTTTCTTTTGCATAAGCATAAGAAACAGCAATATAGTTATCCCAGCAAACTTTTGAAACCGGATCTGGTAATTCCTGCAACCAAGGATTGTTTGCGTTTTTGCCATCACCCAATCCAATATTCTCATAAACAAGTAACTCCAATCCTTCAGTTTTAACTTTTGAAATAGCGTTTGCTGCTTCTGAAACAGAAGCTTCATTATAGCTAACTCCATTAATTTGAGTTACTGTATTAACCGTTACACCATCGTGCAGGCTTTTGTTCCAAAACGAATCAAAACCTTGGAAACCTTTTTCTATGGTATAAATATTATTTTCCCAATATTTTTGGATGTAAGCATAATAATTAGCATCCATTCCTGCCCACTTTAACAAACTTTCCTGAGCCTGACGCGTATCAAATAATTTATGAATAGTTGGTTGAGCTAAACTGAATTTCCCTGGCTGAACTTCAGCATCATTCCACGATTCCAGGTAATTGTTATCAGGACTAACAAATTTTGCAAGGCTTGCTGTTTCACTTTTTGCACCGTCAAACGATACTGAAAGTTTCACTTTGGCTAAACCTGCTGTAAATTTATCAGATTCAGGGTAATCATACGCAGGATTCACATTAAACAAGAACATTGCTCCTATTTTTCCTGCATTCATTTTCTCAACCAAAGCTTTTACTTTTGCATCATCACCTTGTTTAAGATTTACCGGATTCTGAATATCAATGGTAGTACCGTAATTCTCTAACAAATAGTTAATTGCATTTACAATTGCCTGGTTATTAAAATCATTCGAACCTGAAACGACCAGCGATTTACTTTTATTGCGCCATAATTCATCAGCCAAAGTAACCACATCAATCTGAGTTTCAGTAGCCGGCAATTTTTCCTTACCTGCTTTTGAAGCAATCTGGTTATATAACTGAACCAATAAAGCCCCCTCTTCAGATGGTTTAATTGGAATTCTAAAATCAGCATTACTGCCTGTTAAGCTCATTGTTGATTCAAACTGAACATGTTTGAGCATTGCAGGCATCTCCTTGCTCACTTTTCTTTTTGAACTATATTGCTTGGTAAATCGCATTGGTGAGATCCAATTTCCTAAGAAATCTGCACCAAATGAAACCACTATTTCAGCTTTATCAAAACGATAATCTGGCAATACCCGCTGATTAAACATTGCTAAATTAGCATCCAGCATTGCTGAATAAGAAATCGCATCGTAATAAACAACCTCAGTAGTTGGATATTTTGCTGCAAAATCTTTAAACAATTGTTTGGTTGAAGGGCTGATAACCGTAGAGGTAAAAATCACAATCTTTTCGCCTGAAGCTGCAATTTCTTCCAGCCCTTTGGTTACTTCTTTATCAATTTCATCCCAACTTGCAGCAGTGCCACCTTTTTGTGGCCCCTGGAACCTGGCAGAATCATATAAATTTAAAACAGAGGCCTGAACACGTGCAGTAGTGCCACCTTTCGTATAATCAGAAAGGTCGTTTCCTTCAATCTTAATTGGTCTACCTTCTCGTGTTTTTACCAAAACGTTACAAAAATCATGACCATCATAAAACGTTGATGCATAATAATTTGCAACTCCAGGAGTGATTTCTTGCGGTTTGTTTAAAAATGGAATAGCTTTATTAACGGGAGTCTCACAACTTGCTGCTAATGTGGCATATCCAACGCCAAAACCCAGGATTTTCAAAAAGTCACGCCTTGATGTATAATTTTTAGTTTTAATTTCTTCCTCTGGAATCCCTTCAGTTGAAAACTCTGGTTCTGCAACTGTCAATGTTTTGCTGTCTATTTGTTCAAGACTTTTCCAGTATTTTTTCATACCTTATATTATTCTAATATCCAAATTGTTATGTCAAATATCTAATATTAATAATGGCACTTCATACAATCCTGGCCACCAATATCTTTTACGGTTACACCTTCACGCATACCGTCTTTAAGTTCTTCGTGATATTTTGTATACAAATTATCATAGAACTTGTTATCCATATCAACAAATTTTGTTCGATGACAATTTAAACACCATCCCATACTTAAGTCTTCCACTTGTTGCAAGCGGCCCATTTCTTCAACTTTCCCATGGCACTCGGCACAATCCAATTTACCAGCATTAACATGTTGGGAATGACTGAAAAATACATGGTCAGGCAAGTTATGTACTTTAACCCATTCAATTGGCTTTCCTTCTTTTATTGCAGCCTGAATTTTTGCAATTTCTTCTTGTCCAGTGTTTGCTCCTTGCTTTATGATGCTATGACAGTTTAAACATAAATTAGAGGAAGGAATACCAGCAACCTGGCTATCCATTGCTCCTGTATGGCAATATTTACAATCTATCCCGTTTACACCTGCATGTACTTTGTGTGAAAATTTTATTGGCTGGTCAGGTTCGTACCCTGGCGTACGACCAAGATTTACTGCCTCAGTATGAATTGTCATTAGTATTAAAAAGGATGCTGAAGAAATAAGCAGTACATGTACAAAAACAGCCTTTTTAAGAAACTTTGTAAAAGTAAGGTCGAAAATTGACAACAGTAATACAACTATACTAATATAAAAAAGCCCCTTGGTAGTTTTGGGCAAGTTGCTTTTTTCATTTTCAAGAAAATTGGGATCTGCTTCAACAACTACCTTCTCAACCTGATCTTCAAAAGCTTCCGGATTTTTTATGTATGCTAATAATTCCTTTATTTCCTGCTCGGTAAGATTGTTATCCGGCATCGGAATTTTATTATTCTCCTCAAACAACTTAACAGCAACTTTATCACCATTTTTTACCATTGTTTGTGAGGACTGTATAAACTTTATCAACCAGGCTTCGTCTCTTCGTTCTGTAACATCTTTTAGCCCAGGACCAACCTTTTTCTCATCTGTAAGATTATGACAAGCTGCACAAACCTTGAAATTCTCTACAGGACTTTTTTGTGCCAGTATTCCTGAAACATTATAAATAAGAATTACAATAAACAGAAGTAGTATCTTGCTGATTTTCTGATTATAAAGTAATTTTTTCAACATACGATTCTAAGCTAAGTATAAATAATTTATTGATTTTCCTTTTGATAGGCAGCAAAAATATATAATAAGATGTTAATCTCCTAAATATTTCAGCCATTTTATTTTTCTAATAAACTCTTACAACTTTTATTTTGCTAATATTCAGCATATTAGTACAGTTAAAATTTGTTAATAACTATGCATGAAAGTAAATATTTTAGTTTAGTTACAAAAATAACCTCAGTAAAAATTGATAAATTAGTACATAAAAGAAAATCATCCAAAATATGTATCAGTATAAAGATTTGCTAATAAATGAATGATATTATATTTTGACAAGCTATTTAAAAGTTCCATCTATGAGATTAAAATTTCTGTTAAGTACAATTAAGTTATTGGCATTGGTTTACACCATTTTTCCAAATAGCCTTTTTGCAGTTGATTATTCAAAAATCATCAATCATATTAACCACACTCCCACCAACGTAATTAATTCAACAGAAAAATTAAGTGCCTACCTGTGCACACCATTTAAAACTGACACAGAAAAATTCGCTTCCATTTATTACTGGATTGCAAAAAACATTAGCTATAACCATAATTTGGCTTCTAAGCCACTTTATTATGAAAGCGTTGATGAAATAATTGACCATGTTATGAAAAAAAAGGATGGTGTATGCCAACATTATTCAGAATTGTTTGCGAAATTAAGCCGTCAGGCCGGGCTAACCGCCTACGTAATTGGAGGATATACACGTTCAAATAACAGAGTTGATAAACTATCGCATGCATGGAACATTATTAACGTAGAGGGTAAATGGTATTTTGTTGATGCTACCTGGGCTGCCTCATCTGTTCAATTGACTTTGAAAAATAAATTTCCTGAGAGTTTTTTTATGTTAACACCTGAAGAAAACATAAAAAACAGGATGCCCTTTGATCCTATTTGGCAAGCACTTAGCCATCCTTTGAAATACCAAGAATTTGATCGTGGTCTTGTGAATGATTTAAAAAAAGGCAGCTACAACTTTAACGATTCTATCCAAAAGCACGTACACATAGATCAAACTCAACAATACAATGCTTTAACAAGAAGAATAAAAGAAAATGGCATTCATAACGATCTTGTCAGAAATGAATATGCATTAATGAAAGAAAACTACAGGATGTTATTGTACAATCAGGATGTTGAAAAATACAACCTGGCATCGACCCATTATAATAAAGGCATGCAGGCATATAACAACTATGCAAGATTAAAAAATAACAAAACTGTATATCTAAAAAAAGCAAAGAAAGAACTTCTTGCTATAGTTGATTCAGCCATAACTAATCTAAATAAAGCGCACCTATTGTTTAATTCAATAAATGAAGGAAGTGAAGAAATGAATTCTTACCTTGAGAAGAATGAAATAAATATTGAAAAAATTACTACCATAATGCAAAAAGAAAGAAAGTATGTAAATGATAATTTTTAGCTTACTTTTCCAGCATATTCGTAACCGATGCCATCAATCTGCTTCTTAACTTCCTCAAAATCAACTTTCTCACCTTCAATAATTGCAATGGCTTGCTCAAGGTTTACTTCTGCTTTTGAGATTCCGGAAATATTGCTAAGAGCCGTTTCTACATTCGCTTTGCAATGGTTGCAAGTCATGCCTTTAACTTTAATTGTGTGCTTTTCCATGACGATAAATTGAAATTTAGGTTTATTGATTTCTCCCTGATAATTGTATCCAAGAGATTCAACAGTTTCTTTAATCAATGCTGAGTTAAAATTGGTAGTTTTAATTTGTATAGTTGAAGTATTTATATTGGCTTGCACAAAATCGATTCCATCCAACTTGCCTATGCCTTCTTCAATATTTGCCTTACAATGATTGCAGTCAACACCACTCACTTTTATTATATGTTCAACATCAGCACCATTGCTGTTTTCAATTGAGAAAGTTTCGGCATTTATATTTTTCGCCCTTCTTTTTCTTATTAATTTTTGAATATAAATATTAGCAATTAAGCCACCCAATAATACCGTGGAAGCCAGTTCAAACCAATTAAGCTCTCCATGACCATCATGCTGTTCAGTGTGAACTAAAAATGAAGTAAACCATTCCCTGGGTAGAAAATGATCAATAATAAACCCAAATAACAAAGACATCCCAATTATGGAAACAAGGTAGCTAATTAGCGACTTTCGCCCCATTACTTTACCTAAAACTGTAATGGTTGCAGCATTTGTAGCAGGACCAGCCATTAAAAAGACCAAAGCGGCTCCTGGTGATATTCCTTTCATTATCAGCACCGCAGCTATTGGAATAGAACCTGTAGCACAAACATATAGAGGGATAGAAGCAACAAGTATTACCAACATACTTAAAAAATCGTTGCTAATGTATTCTGAGAAAAATTCCGTTGGAAGCAATAACGAAATCAAAGCTGCTAATAAAAGCCCGATTACTAACCACTTAGCTATATCCTGCATGAATTCAACAAATGCATAATGCAGCATTTTTCTGATTGGATTAGAGTGATTTTCATTGCTGATTTGATTATTATTCTTTGTAATTTCAGGTTCCGTAGTTTTGTCGAGATAATTTGTAAATGCTCCACCAAAAATACCACTTACAAAAGCAATAAACGGTCGTAAAATAGCAAATGGCAAACCTAACATTGAATAAGTTGCCATAATAGAATCTACTCCTGTTTGTGGTGTTGAAATTAGAAAAGACACAGTAGAGCCTTTCGATGCACCATTTTTATAAAACGATATTCCTGTAGGTATTACTCCACATGAGCACAAAGGAAGCGGAACACCAATAAGGCTTGCATAAACAGTTGAGCGCATTTTATTGCCTCCTAGCAGTCTTGCGATCCTTTCCTTTTTGAAAAAAACATGTAAAATACCAGCAAATAAAAACCCTAATAGAAGATAGGGAGCCATGGCATTTGTCAACACTAACAACTCATTCAAATATTTAATAATATACTCTAAAATCATAACAATGAATACTTTGACACAAAAGTAAATGTTCTATTTATTTTTAATCCATATTATTTATAGACACTATGCAAAACAGGGAAAAACGGAACAACAATAACCTTTAAATCAGTAACATACACACAAACAACGAAATATATTTAAAATAGTGCGGAATAATCACCTAATATTGGCTATGGTAAAATCATTCAGATATTGC
The DNA here is from genome assembly GCA_050296515.1 of Bacteroidales bacterium. Lineage (GTDB taxonomy): Bacteria > Bacteroidota > Bacteroidia > Bacteroidales > NBLH01 > NBLH01. Next base: position 140,645 of record JBNKRJ010000094.1, read on the forward strand.
TTTATGAGTTTTAATTTGTTTGTTTTCCCAGCCATTTGAGCTCTAATTTATTCGCAAGATCATGAGAAAGTTCTAATTTCTGGTTTCTATATTCGAATAAAAGATGTTATTTTCGCCCCCAAATTTTGTTACAACTAAAACTAATAAATAATGGATTACGATATAATAGTAATAGGAAGCGGACCAGGTGGCTATGTGGCTGCAATAAGAGCCTCACAACTAGGCATGAAAACTGCTGTTGTAGAAAAAGCTGAAATTGGAGGTATTTGCCTAAACTGGGGTTGTATTCCTACCAAATCGTTGTTAAAAAGTGCTCAGGTATTAGAATATATGCAGCATTCAGAAGACTATGGTATCAAAGCTGAAGGTGTTCAGGCTGACTTTGGTAAAGTAGTTGAGCGTAGCCGAGGTGTTGCTGATGGCATGAGCAAAGGTATTCAGTTTTTGTTCAAAAAAAATAAAATAGAACAGTTACTAGGTTTTGGAAAAATAACCGCAAAAAATGCTGTTGAAGTGACTCATGAAGGTGGGGAAAGCAAAACATACACAGCTAAACACATTATATTAGCAACTGGTGCCAGATCTCGTCAATTGCCTAATTTACAACAAGATGGCAAAAAGATAATTGGCTATCGCGAAGCACTTACCTTGCCAAGCTTACCAAAATCGATGATAGTTGTTGGTTCGGGAGCAATTGGAACTGAGTTTGCTTATTTTTACAGCGCAATGGGAACTGATGTAACCATTGTTGAATTTATGCCTAACCTTGTTCCACTAGAAGATGAAGAAGTTTCTAAAACTTTAGCAAGAAGCTTTAAAAAGAAGAAAGTAAAAGTAATGCTTGATTCTTCTGTTGAGTCAGTTGATACGTCAGGTGATTTGTGCAAGGTTAGCATCAAAACAAAAAAAGGTGTTGAAGAACACGAAGCAGAGATTGTACTTTCTGCTGTAGGTATTACTCCAAACCTTGAAGGAATTGGAATTGAAGAAATGGGTATTGATTTGGAGAATGGGAAAGTAAAAGTTGACGAATATTATCGCACAAATGTAGAAGGTGTTTATGCAATTGGTGATATTGTTGCTGGCCCTGCACTTGCTCACGTAGCATCGGCCGAGGGTATTACCTGTGTTGAGAAAATTGCTGGTCATAACCCGCAACCTGTTGATTATGGCAACATTCCTGGCTGCACATATACAACTCCTGAAGTTGCTTCTGTTGGTTTGACAGAAAAGCAAGCTATTGAAAAGGGCTATGAAATTAAAGTTGGTAAATTCCCATTTACAGCATCAGGAAAAGCAAGTGCTGCCGGAGCAAAAGATGGTTTTGTGAAATTAATTTTTGATGCAAAATATGGTGAATTACTTGGCGGACATTTAATTGGTGCCAATGTAACTGAAATGATTGCTGAATTGGTTGTTGCAAAGAAACTTGAAACCACAGGTATGGAACTTATTAAATCAGTTCATCCGCACCCAACCATGTCGGAAGCGATCATGGAAGCTGCTGCCGCTGCTTACGATGAAGTGATTCATATATAGAAATAAGAATTAGATATTAGAACTTAGTTAAACCAACTCTGGGTTCTGAAAATTAAAATAAGGGTTTAGCGCACACATGCTAGGCCCTTGTTTGTATCTAACAATCAAACACTTAATTAATAAACCTTGGAGATAATGATTGTAAGAATAGTGAAAATGACTTTCAGGAAAGACACTGCCGACATTTTTAAAGAATACACAAGTGAAATACGAGAAACAATCAGGAACTTTGATGGCTGCCTGCATCTTGATATTTATAGAGACATTCATAATCCAACAATATTCTTTTCGTATTCACACTGGCAATCAGAAGAGCATCTGGAAAGATATAGAGATTCAGACTTTTTTAAAGCCACCTGGTTGAAAACAAAAAAATGGTTTGGAGATAAACCTACTGCCTGGTCTGTGGAAAAAATCTAAAGGGAAGGGTTGTAAAAGCAGCTCCTTTCCCTTATACCAAAAGCAGTTACAAACAATTCACATGTAAATTTCAAGTTCTAAAAAGAATCCCTATTTTTGCAAGTGGGGTTCGGTAAACATCTAAGCCCTTTTTCGACGCATAAATTTTCACTATAAACAATGTCGAACAAACGCAAACTAGAATTTTACAATCATTTTCAAAAACTAGCACCAAGCTATTCAAAATATAAACAAAGGTTCTCTTATTATTGGAAAGATATTATTTCCTATGTAAACTATTTTCTAACTGATGATGCAAGCATCCTTGATGTTGGTTGTGGATCAGGCGACACCCTTGCATGTTTAAAAGGCAATAAAAAAACCGGTATCGATTTTAGCCCTGAAATGATTAAGCAAGCTAAGGCTAATCATCCAGAAATTGAGTTTCTTGAAATGGATGCTGAAGACATTCAACTAACTGAAAAATACGATGTAATTCTTCTTTCTAACACAATTGGATATTTTATTGATATCCAAGAGGTAATGCAATCATTAAAAAGCGTTTGCAACCCAAATACAAGAATAATAATTACTTATTACAATCAGTTTTGGGAACCAATTTTACGCTTTGGCGAATTTATTAGCATAAAAAAGAAAAGCCCAAAACAAAACTGGCTTTCGATAAAAGATATTCGTAACTTTCTTGATTTAGCTGGTTTTGAAACATTCAGAGCAGTGAAAAGGGTTTTATTTCCGGCATGGATTCCTTTCATTAGCTGGTTCCTTAATAAAATCATTGGCAGACTTCCTTTTTTCAACAACTTTGGACTAAACACCTTTGTATTTGCAAGATTATCGTCCTCAGTGACTTACCAAAAAGATGAGTTTTCTACCACTGTAGTTATTCCTGCCCGAAACGAAAGTGGAAACATTGAAGATGCCATACTTCGCATGCCTAAATTTGGAAAGCACATTGAAATCATATATGTTGAAGGGAACTCAACAGATGATACATGGGAAACCATTCAAAAAATTCAAAAAAAATATGAGGGGAAATACGATATAAAAATCACCCAGCAAGATGGAAAAGGAAAAGGTGATGCTGTAAGAAAGGGATATTCGATGGCAACCGGTGACATTTTAATGATTCTGGATGCTGATTTAACCGTTCCGCCAGAAGAACTCCCCAAATTCTACAATGCTTTGGTTGAAAGAAAAGGTGAATACATAAACGGTTGCCGGCTTGTTTACCCAATGGATGCCAATGCCATGCGTCCACTCAATGTAATGGGCAACAAGTTTTTTAGCTCAGCCTTTTCGTGGATTTTAGAGCAACCTATTAAGGATACTTTATGTGGCACAAAAGTGATGTTTCGAAGTGATTACTTAAAACTGGCTGCCAATAGAAAGTTCTTTGGAGAGTTTGATCCGTTTGGCGACTTCGACCTCATTTTTGGCTCTTACAAATTGAACCTGAAAATTATTGACTTACCAATCACTTATCGGAAACGAACCTATGGTAACACCAACATTTCAAGATTCAAGCATGGGTTTACTCTTCTTAGAATGATGTTTTTTGCAATCTCAAAAATTAAGTTTTGGTAAGATTAACAACTTATTCGTATTGATAATCAAATAGATTGTTTAAAAGCTGACTTATTTTGTAATTTCATGTCACTTTTAAGTTAAAATTGTATAAAACTTGCAATATCAACTAACATATTTTATGAATTTTCGTAAAATATAGGTAGAATAAAGCAGATTACTAATTAAAAATATTAAAGACAGATGACACAAGAGAAAAAGGTTAACCCTATCAACTTAATACTAAAATTGTTATACGGTTCAGCTATTATTATCATATTATTTGTAGTGTTTAACCTCTTTTCGTATTCCAGCTCAAAATCGCTGGATGATCCTGAATATAAAAGTAAAAAACAAGATTATGCAGTTTTTGCTATGCCCATTCCCGACACATTATATTTTGCAGGGGAAAAAGTACCATTGGAAAACTTTGATGTAAGGGAAAGTCTGGATATGGAAATTCACAAGGTTTCCTACTGGCACTCTGAAATGTTTTTATATCTGAAACGTGCGAATCGGTTTTTCCCAATCATAGAATCTATCTTAAAAAAGAATGGAATTCCTCAGGATTTTAAATATGTATGTGTGGCCGAAAGTGGTTTAAGAAATGCTATTTCACCTGCTAATGCGGTCGGTTTTTGGCAATTTGTGGAATCTACAGGAAAAGGTTGTGGTCTGACTATTAACAAGGAGGTTGATGAACGATATCATGTTGCAAAATCGACAAAGGCTGCATGTAAATATCTTAAGAAGCGTTATGCAAAGTATGGAAGTTGGGCATTGGTAGCAGCATCGTATAATGCAGGTGATGGAGGAGTGACAAAATTCATGGATTACCAGGAAGAAGGTTCCTATTTTGATTTAGCACTCTATGAAGAAACCGGAAGGTATGTTTATCGCGCCCTTGCTATCAAATTAATTATGGAAAACCCTCAAAACTACGGCTTTAACTTCAGAGAAAGAGATCTATACCCGGTTATTGACACAAAAGAGGTGAAAGTAGACAGTACCATTACCGATTTGGCAGATTTTGCAAAAAGTCAAGGAACCAATTATAAATTATTAAAAATCTTTAATCCATGGTTAAGAGCGCATAAACTTACAAACAAGGATAAAACAATTTATTATATTACTATTCCAAAAAAAGGTGCACGTTCAAAAGTGTATTTTCCTGAAGAAAAGAAAATTGAAAAGAAAAAAGTAGAACTTAAGGGCGATTCTAACACCGTTAAAGAGGATACAAACTCGGTTAAGGAAATTCAGGATAGTTCTGAGCAATAGCTATTTATCCTCTTCATACTGTTTCAAAGCTTTTCTAAGTTTAGATTGAATTCTGCGCTTGAGTACTTTGGGGCTGATTACCTGAACCGATTCACCAAAGCCCAGTATCAACCTTTCCAATTCATAGTTTAAATGAAGACGGACAGATACAGTTACACTGCCATCCTCCTCTTTTTTAACAATTTGTTGAGTATGATGTAAAGGTTTTGTTAATACATATGGAGCATTGGAGCGATTGAACTTCAAAACTATTTCCATTACATGCTCTTTACCAAGCACGGTCACCCCATAAGTGTTTTCGTAATACTTATCTGCATTAAAATCCCTGTGTTCATAATCAATTGACAACTCATATTCAATGGAGACTATGCGATCCAATGCGAGTGTCATGATTTTATCAATTTTGTGTTGCCTGCCTATTAAAAACCAGCGATTATTAAACTCCTTTAAAATGTAGGGGTGAAAAATTATGGCGTTTGCATTGCGTGCTGAAAAAGAACGATAATCAATTTTAAGTACAATTTGCTTCAAAATGCTTTGATACAAAGTATCTAGATGCTCCAAACCTTTCAGGTTCTCGTTTTTTTCTAAATGAATTATGGCTGGCTGGGATGTCTTCTCTGTATATATCTTATCTTCAAGTCGTTGTATAATTCCGCCAAGTTCCGAAAACAAAGAAAAATCCTTAAATTGCTTCAGCATTTCCACAGTTTCCGATAAAACATCCATATCGCTCTCATTCAATGGGATATTGGTAATGGTAAAATCCTCATCTTCATACTTATAATACTTTTTATCGTATACCACAATGGGTGCATTATATCCTAATTTATCGCTACGCATGGTATGAATATCCAACTGAACAGTTCTTTTGCTCACATTCACTTTTCTTCCTTCATATTCATACAATGCTTCGGAGCAAGCTTCAATTAAATCATCCAAGGTCCACTGTCTGTAATGGTTTTGCAAACATTTATCGATGGTTTTGTAGCGGATAAGTGCGTTTTTATTTTGAGCCATTTTTTTAGTAATTTAACTACAAAATAAAAAAGAAAAGCAACTGCGCAAAATAATTGCGTTGTAGAATTATAGTTTTGTTGTGTCAATAAGAGTAAAGTTCTTTGAAATTTTTCAAGATTTGTCATTGGTCACTTGTCATTGGTCATTTTATTCGGAGTTTTAATAATGACCAATGACTAAGGAAAGGGGGCAGTAGTTTAATTGGTAGAACGGAGTATAATTTATACATTATCTGTTTTGCTTGTCAACTCAAGGTCAATATGAATTTACTTCTAGCCTGTCACGCCTCAGGTACGGGTTCGAGTCCCGTCTGTCCCGCTAATTTTTGTCATTTGATTTTCCATTTTAATGACAAGTGACCAATGACTAATGACTAAAAAAGGTCAAGTAAAAGTTACTTCAATTAACTTCCAATTAAACTTTTACAATTACCTTTGAATTTGGGGTAGTAGCTCAGTTGGTAGAGCAGGTTCAATTTATAAATTATCTCTGCAGGTCAATATAAATTTACTTCAGCACTTTTAATGCCCTGGTCGTGGGTTCGAGTCCCACCTACCCCACAAATAAAATTAAGTAATTGGTAATTTGTCACTTGTCATTTGTAAAACCAGTTAATGACAAATCACCAATTACTAATTGACTAAATACTTTTAAGGTCAATTGCTTCTTACTTCAAACTTTTTAGGGTAAAGCAGAAGCAAGAGTATCTGATTGTTAAACAAAAGAGTCCACCACAGGAAGACTCCATAAAATTATTAAATCATGAAAAAAGATTTACTGAAAATTGCCATTCGAAATCAAGCCATTTACATTCCAACGGATTATATCAATGAAGAAATCATAGTATTGAATGAATCTATGCTTGCTTTGGTTGCCAATGCTAAAAAGCTTGGATTTGCTTTTTCAGAAAACCTGCTTAGAGTGCTAAACAGTGTAAATCCTTCGTACAAAGCAGAAATATTAACTACCCTAAAGGAAATTACCGGGGTTGATAAGAACTGGACACCATTGGTTAAAGGCTGGAATGTACCAACTGGCGAATCAATAGTGGATCATTTTTTCACCTTATTAGCAAATGTTTTTAATATAAAAAAAGGCACCACTCTGGCTTGCGGGCACATTATTCCAGACAACACCTTTCCGCTCGAAAGATACAATGGTTGTCCTTTCTGTGGAACACCATTTGAGTTTGGAAAACTTGAGAATTATGGACAAGGCAGCAAGCTAAAAGTACTGGAACTATGGTCTGATAAAGAGGTAACCAACTATTACAAATCTCTTTTGCTTTCAAAAACAGCACTGGATGCCACTCATGTTGATAGTTTAATCCTACTTTTAAAAGCGTTTAGCATTCCCGAAGGTATTGAAATTGGCATGAAAGAAACCCTGATGCTGGTAATAGACACTTTGGTTGAGCAGGAAAAAAGTGATGAGGCTGGCAAACTATTCAAAAGTCCAACAGATATTTTAAGGTATTTGTGGTACAAACACACTGGCTTTCTTCAAATTATTGAGCCTAAAACCATAGTTGATAAAAAGTCAAGAAATAGTGCGCACATTGCCAGGTTTGCTGACAAAAGTGCCGAGGCATATGTAGCGGCTAAAGCTGAACTGAAGCTAAAATACACCCGTGAAGAATGTCGACGAGTGGCTGAATGGATAAACGCATTGCAAATGCCCACTGAAACAGCTTGTGAAATTATGCACCCAAAAAGAAATATGTGGGTGCGCTTTATCCGAGCTTTGCGTTTGGCAGAATACAGTAAACGAAAGGGTTTTGAAAAGCTGGCTGAGCTAATGGATGTTTTTTACAATGAAAAATACACCGTTTGGCAGGGAAGAATCAACCATTTCAGGCTTAAAATGGATGCCGAAAACACCTTTTCCCTATTGAAAAAGCGCCCAGGACTGTTTGCCCGGTCGCTCTTCTCCAACATGCTCTGGTTTGGGGCTGATGAAACTCTTAAACACTTCAAGGAAATTTTAAACGAAGTTCCAGCACGGCTAATTTTAACATTAAATATGTATGCCAAAATCTATTTTGATAAAAACGCATCGCGTTCGGTGAAACCTTTGGGAGGAAACAATAAACGAATTCCAAGCAATAAATTGCTTCAACTATTTAACAATGAGCAACTGACTGCTATGCAGGCAAAAATAGCAGAATTGTGTATTGAGGTGATAAAGTACCGATTTGCCAGCCGGGAAAACGAAAACAAAACCATGTTTATCGAACAAAACTTGTTTAATATGCCTTTGGCAATTGGTGATAGAAGCGAATCGGTTCAGGATTTACCAAGCGCACTGATGGGAACACGTTTCCCGCTTGAAGGAAACACTGTCCGTTTGTTTTTACAATGGGGAAATGGATTGCCAGCCCAGCATCTGGATATGGATTTAAGTTGCCGGGTGGCTTATGAAAACAAAAGCAACTTTTGCTCTTATTCTCAATTAGTGATTGAAGGTTGCAAGCACAGTGGGGATATTCAGCGTATTCCTGAAAAGGTGGGAACAGCCGAATACATTGATATTGATGTTGATGTATTGCAACAAAAAGGCGCAAAGTACGTTAGCTTTACCTGTAATGCCTACACGCATGGCAGTCTTTCGCCTAACCTGGTAGTTGGATGGATGGATAGCAAGCACCCGATGGAAATTTCAGAGAAAACGGGTGTAGCATACGATCCTTCGTGCGTTCAGCACCAGGTACGAATTACCCAAACCCTAAGCAAAGGACTTGTTTTTGGCGTTTTGGACGTTGAAAAGCGTGAGATCCTGTGGCTGGAAATGAGTTTTGGTGGACAAATAGTTCAAAACCTGGATATAAAAGGAGTGAAAGCACTCATCGACAAATTAAACAACAAACTAAATATTGGCTACCTTCTACAATTAAAAGCCGAAGCCCAGCAACTTGAAATAACTGAAAACAAAGAAGAAGCTGATGAAGTATACGACTTTAACTGGGCGATAAATGCGGCGGAGGTTACGCAGTTGTTTGTGGATTAGGGGTGTGATCATTTGTCGATTATTTTCAAAAAAATATCTACTAATTTAAGCAAGTGTGCTTTTTTGAGTTGTTTCTTATTTTTTTGAAACATAGTTTATAGTTTAGTACGTTAATTAAGAAGAATGCTATTTGCAAAAGAAAAAAGTACTGTAAAATATAGTTAAAGGTTGTATGTAATTTAATTAAATTAAAAATGACAATTAATTCCAAAGCATTTTCAGACAATTTTGTGAAAAATTTCAGTGAATTGTATTTCAACCCTGAAATTGAAAAAAGGAAAAGGGAAAAAGCTATTGATTCAGATTTTGAATTAACAGCAGCTCAAGTAATTTTTTTTCCAGATAGAACCCAACTTCTAGTCAGATTGAATAATGAAGTTTCTGCTACTGCCAAATTAAGAAAGGTTAAAGTTGAGAATGGAAAAGAAGGAGAAATTATTGAAAAGATGACTTTAAACGAAAAAGAATTTGAAAATTGCGGACATGCAACCTTCCTTTTTAGAAATAACAAATTATTACTTTGTTCATTTGATCTTCATAGGAATAAGGCTATTGTAAAAAACCACCTTGATTCAGCCAAGGAATTTTATAAAACAGCTAAATATGCTTCAAAAGAAAATCTATTGAATGCATTTATAGATAATGCATTTAGTTCAATGGAACTTTTAGCAAAATCAGAATTGCTATTAGAACCAATGTCTGGTTTAGAAAAAAAAGCCAACCATAATAAAATTAAATCTGAATTTAATAAAAGAGTGAAAAGAGTTTCGGACATTTCAGAAAAGAATAAAAGAACTGTTTTTAATCAACTTTCAGAGTTGAGAAAAAAGGCAAGGTATTTAAAAGGAAGTATGGATTTGAGTTTTGAGAAAGAACAGGTAATGAAAACTATAGAAATTGTAATAAAACAAATAGAGAATGTCATTGAACACTAATAGCCCACAACCTTTATCCGTATAGGTAAACTTATGTGATATTTTAACCACCAAAAAAATTCACTCAATAGCTGTATCAAACCTCAAACATTATTTGTAACTTCATAATATACTTAAAGCAATAGTTATGAAACAGTTGTTCTTTGTTTTGACATTTTTGTCAATCTCATTGGGACTGAACGCCCAAAAGGGTTGGCGTACTGAAGATGGCAAGGTTATTTTATCTACCCCTGTTCAATTTAAAGGAGAAGGTTCTGAATTAACGGATGATTCAAAAAAATCCCTTGCTGCTATAGTTAATTATTTGAATGAAAAAGACTATATCACCAAACTGCGCATTGAAGGGCACTTTGCTTCAGATTTGCATGGCTCAGAGAATATGCTGATATCCAATCAGCGCGCCATGGCTGTGGCAAAACATCTTGTTTCAAAAGGTGTTGATTGCAAGCGCCTGATTGCAGTTGGCTTTGGTGATTCCATGCCCATTGTTGCTGAAGACGATGAAAATGCCTATGAACAGAATACCAGAATCGAATTTGTTAATGCTGAGCTTAATAAAATAGCTATTGGGGGTATGCCCATTGATGGTGGAGGCAATGTTGCTGGTGATGCGTGCAAATAACAGAATTTCATTTATATCCAACTAGAGCACAAGGTCCATCAGGAAATAGTTTATTGCATGAAAACTATAATTTTAATTCGATTAGAAGCGAACGGAATCTTGTGATTGGGAGTAAATTACTTGCAGGTGAAAATAAAAGCATACAGTTCCCTGATAAAAAGGCTATAAACATAAAGCTATATGGAGGACAGGAATCAGATATAAAGTATACAAATATGAAAATATTGATAATAAAGTTGAAAATTACGACGGCCCCTCCTCAACTATTCCTTTTGAAGTGGGAAAGTGCCAATGTCTTTTACCATCCTTAAAATAGGATTATCAAAAAACTATTGAAGCCCCAAAGAAAAATATACCAAACCGCTGTTAGTAATTGGTTTGCTTTACAAGCTTGCAAACCAAAACTGCCAGTCAATCGGCATATACAAAGCCATTTTTAAATTTCAATTTACAATATTTCAAACTGGCTTAGTATAGATAAATGCCAGTAAATTTTGCTATGGTATAAACTTATTACATAAATAGAATGATTTTCGTATTATTGTATTAAAATTTCACGAAATGAGTAAAAAATTAAACCTTTGGTTCTTTATTATTACAGCTTTTGTATTAATAATATTACTAGTGCTTGATAATGCGTTATCAATAAATGTGAAACCAGCATATTATCACATTCTAGTTGGTCCAGCAGTTGCAGCATTAGGAAACTACATAGTAATACGTATTCGAATGAGAAAAACGGGAAATATTGATACTGATATATAGTCAATAAATGAATAAAAACAGTGTATTAAAATCCTTTAAGCAATAGCGGCTAACAGCCCATACCAAGATTAGAAAAAGAGTAAATACTGATTCTAATCAATATGTATTTTAGCGTATCTTACTTGTAGAACAATACTAAACAAACAGATTGAGCGTAGAAATCAAATCCCCAACAAAATTTGAAGTTGCAAAAGCAATTATCTAACTTCCGTTTGTGGTAACAATAGTTATCCCGTTGCTTATCTGGTATCTATCAAAAAATAAATCAATCATCCCTCTTCACAAAATTCCACAAGTACTTAGTTTAACAGTTGGTGGAGTGATACTTCTTTCAGGACTTGTGCTTTTCTACAAATCCATTATGTTGTTTGCCAAAATAGGAAAAGGAACATTAACCCCATGGAACCCAACCAGAAAGATAGTAGTAAAAGGATTGTGTCGCCACGTTCAAAACCCTTTGATTATTAGCGTAGTACTAATCTTGCTTAGTGAATTTCTTTTATTCAGAATGGGGCTGCTCCTTATTTATGCTCTCATTTTTTTTCTTCTTCGTACTCAAAGACGAACCGTCATTACGCAAACGTTTTGGGGAGGAATACATAGAATATTGTAAAAATGTTCCCCGGTGGATTCCATGATTAAAAGGTTGGAGGCCCGAATTGGACCATGATGAAAGTAACGTTGATTGAAAGCATATTGTTTTGGAAGTCTAAAACAAGCTAAACAGTAATATATTCGACATGACCAACTTAGAACTGACATTTGAAGAATTTTATATAACCACAAACAATGCTAAAATGGATGTGATAGCTATTCACGATTTCCTGGCAAAACATTCGGGCTCGAACAGAGGAATTCCAATTGAAAAAGTTAGGTTATCCATTGAAAATACGATAAACTTTGGATTATCTCATGAACGAAAACAAATTGGCTTTGCCTGGATAATTCCAGATTATCCAGCCATCTCTCACCTTAGATATATATATATGTTTTAGACGCATATCGTTGTCAGGGACTTTTAAAAAAGTTAATGGAGCTGTCATGACTCATCCATGTTTACATGGATTAAGACGCTGGATATTCCTTACTTCAACTGCTGACTGGTTGTATGAAAAATATGGTTTTGTAAAAATCCCAAAGCCCAGATTTATATGGAATTGTTTAATCCCAATGTGTATAAATAATAATTCTTAAAAGTTAAAAGTAAGAACTATCAGACAGTAATCAGAACATGTATAAATAAAGGCCGCCATAGAAATAATCTTTTTTTAGTTTTTCCTTCAGATTCTTTTCGAATTTTTAAAATTGAGTTTGAAAGAAAAGTATTTTGATACGAGAAATGTTAAGTTTAACCTTGCTTAACTGCTGGCTATGCATTTGTTGGGATAGTAAAATAAAAAGTAGTTCCTTCTCCTAACGCACTTTCAATCCAGATTTTTCCATTGTGTTTTTCAATAAATTCTTTGCATAAAACAAGTCCCAGGCCTGTGCCTGTTTCATCATTAGTGCCTGGCATCGAAAGGGTTCTGCCAACATCGAATAACCTTTCCAAATTGTTTTTTTCTATTCCAGTTCCTTCATCGCGAATACTAAACTGAATTTTCGATCCATTCATCATAGCATCTAGGTGAATAGCCTTCTTAGGAAATGAATATTTAATTGCATTTGAAAGTAAATTACGAAATACAGTATGCAACATGTTCATGTCTGCGAACATTTCGTAATCTTCGATGTTATTTTTTATTTCAATATTTTTTTGGGCTGCAGCACTTATTTGCTGTTCAATAATATTATCAATAAGTGAACTGATTTTAAAATTCTCAGGGCTGAATTTTATTTCACCTGTTTGTGAGCGAGCCCATTCCAGTAGATTTGTTAACAGGTTGTAATTTTGCTCCGAAGCTTTTTGTATAATTTTTGCTGATCTTTTGATGTTCTCATATGATTTATCATCCAAATCGGCCAGAATTAATTCTGCAAATCCCGATATTGCATTAAATGGATTCTTAAGGTCGTGTGCTATTATTGAAAAGAACTTGTCTTTAGCCTGGTTTGTTTCCTTTAACTCCTCGTAATAAACTTGTAATTCTTCTTGCTGCTCGACAATTTTTTCCGTTTTTTCAGCCAATTTTATATTTGCTTTTTGCTTAATGATATTAATTCTGTACAAGCCAACAGCAATGGATAACACAATGATTATAACAAAGCTGAGTATTGCATAATTTCTAAGCTCAATTATTTCTCGTTCTTTTAATTCTTCATCATATCTATGTTGCATTTCCATGCGAGCCACCTTAGCAGCATTTTCTTCTTGTGTTATGCTGTCTGATAAGTTTTTATGAAAGTTTAGAAAGTAAAAGGCTTTTTCATAATCTTTTTCTTTATAGTAGACATTGCTTAAGAGCAATGCCGTTTTTGAACTAACATCGTTAAATTCATAATGTAAACTTAAATCAAAAGATTTTTTTAGATTATTCTCAGCTTTTCCAAGGCTGTCAAATTGCATGTAATACCTTCCTGCGTTTTGGTGATAAATGCACACACTTCGGTAATCATCGCCACCTTGTAAAAGTTTCATGCTTTCTTCATAATAGCGTTTTGCCGAGTCTAATTTACCTTGAAGATGGTATATTTCGCCAATACTGTTATAAGCTACAGCCATTTTCCCTGTATCAGTGAGGCTTTTCCTTAATTTAAATGTTTTAAAGAAATGTGAAAGCGCAAGCGAATCTTTTCCCATATTCATCATAACTTTTCCCAGCTGGTTATTACAATATGCCATTCCAGCTTTATTGGAATCCAATGAGAATAGTTTCAGGGCTTCATTGATATTTTCAGTTGCAGCATTATAATTGTCTTCTCTATTGTAAATGTCTCCAATATTATTATAGGCATAAGCTTCTTCTGTGAAAAGCTTATTCTCTTTCGCCAATTGCTTTGCATTAAAGAAATATTCTAATGCAATAGGATAGTTATTCATATTTCTGTAAACAACTCCGAGGTAATTTAGGATCGAAGCTTCTTGATCGGTTGCTTCTAAATCCTGTGCCAGTTTTAGTGCCTTGTTACCGTATTTTAAAGCTGCTTTCGAATTGTACCACCTGCTTTCCCAACAAACCTTTTTGAAAAAAAGCATTTTTTCATAATCTGAAAGTGAATTAATTGAGTCAAGCCCTGACTTAGTCACTGGCAAACGGTTGCTTGTATCAATTTGTGCCCAAACAAAATGAATATTTACAATAAATAGTAGAATGTATAAAAGACTTTTTCGCATGTTTGAGGTACATTATCAGCATTTTAGGCCGAAATACTGCCCAAAAATACAAGTTATTTTAAGTTAATTAAAATTTTAATAAAACATGTTGCTTTAACACAAAAAAAACGCCAACCTGTGGGATTAACAGGTTAACGTTTAAAAAAAAGAATTAATAAAGGGATATTATAAAGAATATTTTTGTTTGCTTTCTTTTGATGTAAAAGCCTTCTCTCCTGAAAATGTTTGTTGCGAATTGAAATATTCTATTAGCAATATTTTATTTTGCCAGTCGGTTAAAATGTCAAGTATTCCAATTAGCGGAAGTTGAGCAATAACTGGTTTGGTACTTGAGTTTTCTCCAATGCGATAAGTGTTAGTTTCATCAATTAAACGTTTGTTAATCTCGGTCATTTCTATAGTTTGGCAATAATCCTCAAATTGTTTGTTGAATTTTTCTAACCCCAATTCGCATAGTGGGGTAAAAGGTATTTTAATGTTTTTTTGTGAGATACTTTGATAATCAATAGAACTATTCGTTTCGCTCAAGATACCTTTTTTTGCATTTCCTATAGTAATAAGTTTTTGCTTTAATGTTTCAAGTTGCTCTATTAACTCATTGGCTTGTTTGTTTCTTGTTGTATTGCTTGCCAAATACTGGTTCGTTTCAGCTAAGTTATTGGCTGCATGTGCATAGGAGTCCAATACATTTCTGCTAACATCCATTGCTAAAAGTGAAGAAAAAACACCCAGATAAATCATAAAAAGAACTATTGTGAAAAAATTAATATCTGCATTTAATTTTCGTTTATTGTGATACTTGATGTAAGCCGGTAAAAACAAGATAAATGGCAATGGAACGCCAATAATTAATAAAATTCCTGCACCAGGCCAATGGAGTATTTTGAATGCCGCACCAATAAAATCAATTAAAAAGGAAACTAATGCTGCTGAATAAACAAACTTGAGTAACTTGTCATCAGTTGATTTTAAAAGTCTGGAATAAGCGATAGGAAGAAAAATTAATGCAATCCCTCCGAGCCCACCTAGAATAAGTGGGTTTGCTCCTGGTAAATGGCTTACTTTTGAAATTGATGCTACTAGTAAAATACAAAGAATAATTATGCCAAGGATATATATACTTTTCTTCATGATTATTTGTTTTTGGGATCATTAATTAATGTTGACAATGCAATATTTTCAGCAAGGCGAATATTGTATTGAATAAATGATAAAGTGCTTAAAGCCTCAGCAGGAGGAAGTTCTTCTAAATAATAAACTTCCCAGGAAACTTGTTTGTTTATATTCCCATTATATCTTGGCTCAATATTCAATATCGCGTTAATTGCTGGTTTTGTATCTGTGCTGTCTTCGACAAACTGTTTGTACAACTTGTTAAATTCTTCTATATTAGCTTTTAATTTTGATAATGACGTATTAGCCTCATTTTCAGAACAAAAACTTGCTGGTTGAAGATCGTAAATAACTAGATTCTTTTTGTTGAATGCATCAGCCTCTTCAGAAGTCAATTTATAATGATTCCTAATCACTATTGTTTTTAGTGTCTCTAGTTCTTTACATAGAGTGTCTGCTTTAGCATTTAATTCATACGCTTTGTTATTACTTGCTTCTTTTACAAAGCTTAAGTTTGTAGTTTCAAAAAGTTTTGTTGTGGTTCTGTAAGAGTTATCCTGATGTTTCAAGTCGTCTAATGAAGCGTTTTGCCCCGATAAGTTTAGTAAAAAATTAAAAATGATAAAGTAAGTGAAAGCAATTATTGCAAATAAAAAGTCAACTCTTATTTTCTCCGACTTTCTCACTTCAGTATAATAAAACAAAGGCATAAAAATGATAATCAACGCTGCTCCACCAAAAGTTAATAGAACTACAGCGCCTGGCCAATGCATAATTTTAAAGAAGAAACCGGTTAAAAAAATCATTATCGATAATAAGCCAGTGAGAAAAACCGGTTTATTCATCTTTATCTTATTAGTACGTAGTACAATAATGAGTGGAATGAGAACATAGGTAATTAAGGATATACCAGCAAAAAGCAAAACACCTGCGCCTGGCCAATGCATGATTTTGAATAAAATTCCTGACATAAAGGTGATTCCACTAAAAAAAGATACAACATAGATTGCTGCCTGTTTTTTCTGACTCATCTCTTTATACATTATGTACAATAGGGTTGGAAAAAACACGACAATAATAAATACGAAACTAAGGAGCAGCATTGGGCCGGCAAAAGGCCAATGCATAATTTTAAATAACGCCCCAAAAGCCATTAGGGCCAAGGCAATTACGCCAATAGTTTTCATTGAGTTTTTCATAATTCTGTAATTTTTATCAATTAACATTAAGGTATCCTGTTGGATTTGCCGTAACCCCTTAATGCCAAATTCCACTTTTACCTGCTCATATGCATTCTCAAATGAAATTCCCTGTTCCATGCGCTGTTCTATATCGCAACAGATATGATCTATTAAATCAATATTTAGATGTGAATAATTAATCCCTTCATTTTTCACATCTTTTGTAACAATTTTTAATTGTTCGTCTGTTAGCAAACACATGATTCAAAACCAGCTTGAGGGTTCAACAGAATTTTAATGGTTTGAATAAACTCTTCAAGTTCTTTAATTCGCTCTTTTGCACTTGCATTACCCTTTTCTGTCAGCTTATAGTAAATTCTGTTTCGGTTATTTACTATTTCCGATTCAGTAATTACTGTTCCTTCCTTTTCAAGTTTGTGCAAAATAGGATACAAGGCCCCATAAGTGAGCTTAATTTTCCCTTCCGAAAGTTCCTCAACTTTTTGAGTAATTTCGTAACCATACATCCTGTTGTTTTCGGCCAATAGTTTAAGTACTATTGATTTCAACGACCCTTTTACTAATTCTTTTGGTATCATAATATAATAGTATTACGATTATTAATATTACAAATATATAATAGAAAATTATATATACAAAATTATATAATAATTTTCACTTGTTTTTATTAAGTGTTATTGTTGGTTGCAGTGCTAACATGTTGTTTATGAAGTCGTTAAGAGATGTGTGTGAGGTTTTATAGTTCTGCTTTTAAATTTAGTATGACCAAAAGAATTCGAAAATTTCGGGTGCTGCTGTGTAAATTGAAACTACAGATTGAGCCAATAACATATATTATTCTTGCTTAACTAAATACAAATACTAAATATTTTTATAACTTTACTGAAATAAAAATTAATTTCAACGGTTTAGCTGTTGATTAAAATCTGTATAAAATGGATGAAAAGTACAAACAAATTAGAGATCTAATCCGTAAAGAACCTGATTATAAATACGAAGGCAATCTTGATTGGGAAACTTTGAAGAAGGTTATTGTTACTGTTGAGGATATAACAAAGAGCTTAAGTGAAGATCGTGCTTTTCAGCAAAAATCATTTCATGCATTGGTAGAGATGTTGCAAAATTGCTACAGATACAGAGTCCAAAATACACCAGTTGATTTATTTGTGAAATCTAATGATGGAAAAATGTACATTCTTGCAAAGAATGCTATTGAGAGTGAAGATATGGGCAGCTTAAACTACCTTATTGATATAATTAACAGCCTCAATTACGATGAACTGAAAGACATTCAAATGGAGCAGCTCAAAACTGGTAAAATTGAGCCACAGTTTAAAAAATACAATGGAATGATGTCTATCAGAAGACGCACAAATCATAAACTCCTTATAAATTTCTCAAGAGACGAAAAACATGGTCTAATGTTTAGCATCATTGCAACTATTGATATTGAATAGTTATTTGTGAACTCTCAAGAATTTGAAAAAGTAAGAGAACTCATTATTTATACTTCTGAAATTAAGTTTGAAGGAGTACTTTCCTATAAAAAAACAAGACTATCGTTGAAAGCGTTGAAGAATATATTTCATTAATGGGCATACCTTCTATTTTGCAGAAGAGACTCTACCAAGTTGCAGTTTAGGTGCTTCAAGGTTTAATTACTTGGAAAAGTGAAAGTCATGTGATTTTTTATTTTAAACATGCAGTTGACAAAGTTTACTTTTATACTGCTAAAATTATAAAAGAACCAGATCGCATAATTAATATTATTAATGAAATAAATTGTCTAAGCACTGATAAACAGAAAATTAAAAAGTTTTATAAAGACTATTTGATTGAAGGCAGAATTAGTAATAGAGGTGGAGGTGGCATTGGCCTCATTGATTTGGTAAGGAAATCTCAAAATAAACTACTTTATAAAATAAATGATTTCGATCCCCCATACAAATGGCTTTCGTTAATCGTAACCGTTGATATAGAGTGATTAACTAATTTTGAATTGTCGGTTAATTTGTTTTCAAAGTTCCTTTTTTTATTGTTATTTTTGGTTTAACCTAAACCTTTTTTTATACATTTCTAAAACCAAAAAAAAACCAATGATTGAATACTCAATAGATGAAAACAGTATACTTCATGTGAATTTTTCAGGAGAAATTGATTTTAAAGCCATTGCAAAATGGCTGGCTGAATTTTCAGAGATTCATAACTTACCTTCAAACCTTTACCTTATATATGATCTTCGAAATGCTAATTTAAAGCTTGACCCTGTTAATTTGGTGAAAGTGACAGAGAGAACAGACGAAGCTACAGAGGATTATGAATACATCCGTACAGCCTTTTTAATTGAAGGTACAAAACTTAAGGAGTACAGTTCCTTATTTATTTTTCTAAAGTCAAACAGCCGAACAATCCGCAAAGCCTATTCTGATTATGACTTGGCTTATAAATGGCTAATGGAAGAAAAAGAAAGATTGTTTGATGCTTTTCCTGAAGATTAGATTGTTTAGACATAACCTAAGGTTATCTTCTTATGATTTTTAATAACCAGAAGTGGTTGTTGTAATTTATCATAAGCAATGCTTTTTTTAATTGATATCTTTGTTTCAAAATTTAATATGCAGAATTTTTTTGCAATTCGGTAGATGAAACATTGCAATTTAATATTAAAGTTATGAGGAAATTAATAGAGTGTGTTCCCAATTTTAGCGAAGGGAATGATATGTCAATTATTAAGCAAATTACTGATCAAATTGTGTCAGTTGATGGGGTAAGGCTATTGGATGTTGATCCAGGGAAAGCAACAAACAGAACTGTGGTTACATTTGTTGGAACACCAGATGAAGTAATAGAAGCTGCTTTTCTTGCGATTAAAAAGGCGTCAGAATTAATTGATATGAGCAAGCATCATGGCGAGCATCCTCGATTTGGGGCTACTGACGTTTGTCCATTGGTGCCCATTGCTAATATAAGTATGGAGGAAACAGTTGAATACGCAAGAAAGTTAGCAAAAAGGGTGGGAGAGGAACTTCTGATTCCAATTTATTGTTACGAATTTGCTGCTTTCGAAGAAAAAAGAAAAAACCTGGCATACTGTCGTTCAGGAGAATACGAGGGGTTAAAGGAAAAGCTCGCAAAACCAGAGTGGAGGCCAGATTTTGGTCCTGTTGAGTTTAATGTGACTGCAGGTGCCACTGCAATCAGTGCCAGAAACTTTTTAGTTGCCTATAATGTGAACTTAAATACAACCTCCACACGCAGGGCCAATGCTATCGCTTTTGATATTAGAGAAGCTGGCAGAACAAAACGCGAAGGAAATCCTGTTACAGGAAAAATAGTGAAAGATGCCGATGGCAACCCGGTTCGTATACCCGGTAGTTTGAAAAAAACAAAGGCAATCGGCTGGTTTATTAAAGAATACGGTGTTGCCCAGATATCAATCAATTTAACAGATATTACGGTAACCTCAATCCATCAGGCATTTGATGAGGCAACAGAAAAGGCAAGAGAAAGAGGTGTTCGTGTAACAGGTTCTGAATTAGTAGGTTTAGTCCCATTGCAGGCGATGTTAGATGCTGGAAAGCATTATTTAAAAAAGCAAAATAGATCACTAGGTGTTTCTGAAGAAGAAATTATTCATATTGCAATTAAATCACTTGGTCTTGATGAGCTGAAGCCTTTCAATCCAAAAGAAAGAATCATTGAATATCTGCTTGAAGGTGAATCAGTGGATAAGTTAATTAACATGAATCTTCGAGAATTTGCAAATGAAACTGCTTCAGAATCAATGGCACCAGGAGGAGGCTCTATTTCTGCTTATATGGGCGTTCTTGGAGTTTCCTTGGCTGGGATGGTTGCCAATCTTTCATCACACAAACGTGGTTGGGACGAAAGATGGGAAGAATTTTCGGAGTGGGCAGTAAAAGCTCAAAAACTGAAAGATGAGTTGTTAAAAATGGTTGATGAAGATACCAATGCTTTTAATGGAATTATGGCTGCTTTTGGCTTGCCAAAATCCACAGATGAAGAAAAAGCTGCAAGGAAGCTGGCCATTCAGGATGCAACAAAAAACGCCATTGAAGTACCATTTAAAGTCATGAAGCTGGCTTATGATTCGTTGGCAGTATGTAGAGCAATGGTCGAAATTGGCAACCCAAATTCAGTGACTGATGCTGGAGTTGGTGCTCTGGCAGCTCGTTCAGCTGTAATGGGAGCCTTTTTAAATGTTAAAATTAATACTGGAGACCTTGAAGACAAAAATTATGTTGAAAATATATTAAGGGAAGGTGAAAGTGTTCAAAATAAGGCGATTAAAGAAGAACAAGAAATACTAAAACTTGTGAATAATAAGATCTGATTAACCTAAATTGCTGTTATTATTTAAAAGCCGGCATTAGCCGGCTTTTTTACTTTTAACCTGAGTTCGATGTAAGAAAATAAGGTAAAACTTTGGTAGTAAAAAGGATTATTGTTATATTAAAAGTCTGTATATCAATATTTTAACAAAAACAATAATCCTTATGAATACTAAAGCGAATTTAATTGAAATT
>JBNKRJ010000095.1:0-7087 GCA_050296515.1 Bacteroidales bacterium
CCGCATTTTCATCATTAAATGATTTATGCATTAAACCTGCTAGAGCAAACCAGTCACCACGTCCAAATTCTGTTTGAAAATGCGGCATTTCCGGGTGTAAACTTCCAACTTCACTGAAACTAGTGCTTACCCATGGATTATTCTCATCTACTCCATGGTATAGGTGGTGTACAATTCCATAAATGTAAGAGGTATTTAGCGCATTAACATAATTTTGGACACTGTTATAGCCAATTCCAATAGATTCAGGCCCAATAATTTTTGGTCTTATATCTCTTTGTTCCACAATGTTGTAAATTGCTTCCAAAGCATTATTATATCCGGCAATGGTATCCGTTTCATTAATTGTTTCGGTTGGATTGAACAGGCATGACTCCCAGGTAGCATTAAAATCAGGTTCGTTTTGAATGCTAATATAATCCGGGTAAATACCATTTTCATTGTACTCATCTAATGATGCGTTCCACCAATTTGCAAATCCTGCGTAATCAAATTCTACAATGCTTCCGTTAACATTATATTTTAAGGAGCCTCCATTCTTTCTGTCATTGTTAGATTTTAAATAAGCTGGTGGACCCCACGAAGTTGATAATATTTTTATAGGCTGACCAAGTGAGTTTTCCGCAGCATTATAAAATTCCACAACTCTATCAATCATTGTGGGATCGTAATCATAAGCATTCCTGACACGAAGGATATCCAAACTTAATTCACCGAATATAGCATCGTAAATTTCGTTTTTATTTGGATGAGCAATTAACCAGTTGTCATAATATGCTAATGCCGCTCCAAAACCTTCAACTTTCTGATATTTTGTTTCAATGTCAATGACAATATCTAAATCAGATTGAGCAGATGTTGAAAAGGCCAAAAGGCAACTTGTAATAAAAATCAAATATTTCATCATAATCAGTTTTTAATGTTTTCTAACGCCTGGCTAGACAGCGTGCGCCTTTCAACTGAAACATCTCAAGGCAGAAAGTAGCCAGATTTTTAATTTTGTTTTTAATTTCTTTTATATAAAAGCCAACCTTTAGCCTCATGAGCGCCAGCGAATAAATTAATAATTTGGCGGGTTTTTGCAATGCTCTAATCTTGACATCTTGTTGATAGTCAGCATGATGTTTTGGCTAATGTTGAACTAAACCTCCCTTTCGGGAGGTAGCCTGAGCGCAGTACCATTTTTGCAAGTACCTACTCATAATTTTAATAAAAAAACATTATGAGTAAAAGTACATTTTATTTGCAAGCTTGCAAAAGTGTCCCAGGTTTTCGTACTATGGGAGAAGAATTTATGCGTAAATTGATTATTAATGGCCGGGCAAAATCCACCCATGAGAATTACCTACGGCAAATGGCCAAACTGGCATTGCATTACAAACAAAACCCACTGGAGCTAAAAACTGACCAGCTTGAGGAATACCTTTACCATTTGGTACAGACGGACACAGAAAGCAAGAGTTCATTCAAACCTGAATATCTCGTTATGTTGTTGCCTGTAAATGAGTACTTTAGAGTTTTAACTTGATTCTTAAGTTTTTTTTGTTATTTTTCATCTGAAAAGTGATGTTTTTATACTTCGTTTTTTTTCTTAACAAATTAAAAATAAGTATCTTATATCACTTTTCTCCCTTTTTATTTTATTTTTTTAGGTTTAATTCTTTTATTGTAATTGTTTCAGTCATTTGTGTACTGCCAATTGGTTCTCCATTTACTGTTGCATAGGTCGCTCTATCAAAAATCATTTGCCTTTTAACTAATCCTTCTTTTGATATCCAATCTGTTATTTTTACCTCATCATAATTAGGATCATACAAATAATCCCATGAAACTTTGTAACAATGAAAGGTCTTACCTATTAAGTTAACAGATTCATATCCTTTAACGTTTTTATCAATTTGAAGTGGCTCTGTTTCAGTTGGGTGCCTAAAAGTCCATTTAGTGCCAATTCCTGCTGGAATTTTAATATTTAATGTTGGCCTATCCTCAACAATGATTCCCAAACTTTCTGAACTAAATCTCATATGCAATCCAAAAAACTGAACAATATTATTTGATAGCTTTTCTCCTGTTTTCTTTGCAAAAACATATGGTTCTCCTGCATTTGAATATGCATAGCATTTTAACCCTTCTGAATCAATAAACATATATTGTTCCGAAGTCCAATTACTTCCTTCTTCTTGCGATTTTAATTGTTTTACTGCCATAGTATCACATAAAATCGTGTCTTTTTCAACCCATACTCTGACAGTGAAATTCATAGTGTCTGTTTCAATAATGTTATTTGATGCCTCTGATTCAAACTTTTTAACTATCACTTCTCTATTATAAATCCATTCATTTCCAATAAAAAGAGGATATGATTCAAATTTTTCTGGCAAAGTATTTTCTTTTTTGTCACAACTTACTATTACAATAATACCTAATAATAGTAAAATACTAATTCTCATCGTTTGTTTCACTTGTTTAAATTTTAGTTAAGTAATTGATATTTATTCACTTTTCTTAAACTATTTATATGGAGTTCATGAGCTTGCTTCGCAAGGTTAAACATATTCTTTTGTAGAGCGATTATTCGCTTTGCTTATGAGATCACTTCGTTAAGTTAAGTTAAGTTAAGTTTCTCTATAAATCCCTCTATGAGGGTTTCACTTGTTTAAACTTTAGTTAAGTTGTTGAAATTTATTCACTTTTCTTAAACTATTTATATGGAGTCCATGAGCTTGCTCCGCAAGGTTAAACATTCTTTTGTAAAGCGATTATTCGCTTCGCTCATAAGATCACTTTGTTAAGTTAAATTCTATATAAACCCCAAAGGGCTCAGCGTAAGCTAATCCCCCTGCGCCTCCGCTAAAGCTTCAGCGGCACGCGGAATGAGGGTTTCATCTGTTCATTTTTTATTACTCCATTTTGTCAGATGAAACATCCACCAGACTTAACTTACATGTTACCAGGCAGTTTTTGTTAATAATTATGCTTGTGTGTGATTAAAATTAATCATGGAGTTTCTTTTAAGCTATACATTTGAATTCCATAATAATAGTTTTATTGAAGTTTTTTCTCAATTATTGAATGTTTTATTTTACGTATTAAATTCGCAGTGTATTTTAAAAACTCCCTGTCTCTGATTCCATAACCATCTAGTCCTCTAAGTTTAACACCATTGGGTTTATCTCCATTTATTTCTAACCAAAACAATGTGTAACCGTCTTTAGAAGAGAACCAAATATTATCCCTTTCTCTGCGTATAGTATACTTACTTAATTCATCAGCATATGGCAAATCGCGTATCAGTTCATAGTTTCCCACGGTTATAAGCTTTCGGGCTTCCTCTAGTTCCCTGATTTGTTTTCTTCCGGAAATAACTACGTATCTAAAAAGGACTAGAAGTATTATAGCAATAATTATAACTACTTTCATGGCTCAAAACAGGGTTGCATCTAATCGCAATTAACCTGAAACAATGGGTTTTCAATGATTTTAAATTTTTCAGATTCGTTGCTATACTCTTTTAAAATCTTATAGGCATAAATAATTGACATATTATCGTATGAATCTTCTGATAAGTTGCTTTCTTCACCTTCTACATAGTGTTCAGTATCAATAAAGGCATTTTTTTGTTCATCAAACACATGATATTCATTTATGTCTTGCAGACTTCCGTCTTCATTATCAATTTGACCAAATACATTATAAGATGGATTTAGATAGATCGTATCCCTGTTTAATTCCATATCAATAAATTTTCTGATAAATTCAAGATCCTCTCCGACTTCTTCTAAAGGAGTTCGTACTGAAGATTTGGTTCTTCCGTCTTCGAAATAAAGTTGATTGTCTTTTAATACAGCAATTAAAGGGTTTGATTCATAATTGTCCACTTCAACATAGCCAGCAACAAAATCATTATACCTCTCAGGGTTGTTGATTGTGATAATAGAGTGGTTTGTGTCAATGGCATCATGTTGAATAGATACAAATGAGATGCTCTTTGCAGTCGTATTAAATGTATGCACATAAGGGTAAGAAAAGCAGTTGGCACCTTCATTAAACACCCGTTGCATAGTGTACCCTTCTTCTTTATCATTTTTTAATTGTACAAACGTTTCGCCATTTTCAAAGCCATTAAAAGCGATTTTGGTTTTGCCCTCTAGCCCTTTATTGTATCGTCCAAACAATTCAAATTTACTTTTACTGGGGTTGGGTGAAAGTTGATAAGTGTTTTCTTCTACGTTTTTCCATTTCCCAATTTTAAGTCCTCCAAAATGAGCAATGGCATAGTCCCCATTCTCTAAGATGAATAAATAACTCCCACCCTCTGGCGAGGAAGATCCTAAATTATACAGGCCCAATATTTCAGAATGGCTTTGA
Organism: Bacteroidales bacterium; assembly: GCA_050296515.1. Classification (GTDB taxonomy): domain Bacteria; phylum Bacteroidota; class Bacteroidia; order Bacteroidales; family NBLH01; genus NBLH01. The sequence continues at coordinate 4,369 of JBNKRJ010000095.1, forward strand.
CCGTTTGCTAGATTTGACATAATTATTATTATAAGTAAAAACTTTATTTTTTTCACTTGTTTAAACTTTAGTTAAGTTGTTGAAATTTATTCACTTTTCTTAAACTATTTATATGGAGTTCATGAGCTTGCTCCGCAAGGTTAAACATATTCTTTTGTAGAGCGATTATTCGCTTTGCTCATGAGATCACTTTGTTAAGTTAAATTCTATATAAACCCCAAAGGGCTCAGCGTAAGCTAATCCCCCCCCCCTGCGCCTCCGCTAAAGCTTCAGCGGCACGCGGAATGAGGGTTTCATCTGTTCATTTTTTATTACTCCATTTTGTCAGATGGAACACCCACCAGACTTAACTTACATGTTTCCAGGCAGTTTTTGTTAATAATCATGCACGCATGTGATTAAAATTAATCATGGATGTTTCATTAAATATTAATATAGCTTGTTCTATTTCAGTACGAGTCAGCATCAAACACAAAGCTAAGTATATGAAAATCAAGTAATTGAAGACACTTGACTTATCAAACCGTTACGTTGTTTATTAAATGCTTTAAAGTTCAAATTTATCACTTTGTCCCGCATTACATATATTTATTGTTATGCACTGGCATTCTTATATTTTAACAAATTCTCTGAAATTATTTCTACCAATTACATGTCCTTTTGCTTTGTATGTTTCCATGAAATTTTGTGGAAATCTGGTCTTTTTATTATTCCATTTGAATTCAAAGCCAGTTATTTGCCCATTATTTTCTTCTACAAAATCAATTTCCTGTTGTTGCTTTGTTCTCCAGAAATACATTTTAGCAAAAGTGTCTTTATATAGATTTTGTTTTCTTCTTTCTGACACCAAAAAATTCTCCCATAAAGCTCCTTTGTCCTCTCTTAAATCCAATTGATTGAAATTACTAATAATCATATTTCTAATTCCGTTATCATAGAAGTAAATTTTCCGATTCTGCTTTATTTCATTTCGAATGTTTCGGCTAAAACTATTCAATCTAAATACGATATATCCTTTTTCTAAAATTTCAATATACTTTTGAACTGTAATCTTATTAATTCCAATCAGTTGTGAGATTTCATTGTAATTTACCTCGCTACCCATTTGCAATGCTAATGCTTGCAGTAATTTTTCAAGAACTTCCGGTTTTCTAATGTCTGAAAATGCTAAAATATCACGATACAAGTAACTATTTACAAGGTTTTTCAATGTCTCTCGTTCTTTGCCTTGATTATTAATAACCTCAGGATAAAGTCCATAAAGTAATCGGTTTTCAATTTGTTGTTCTGATTTTATAAGTCCAATTTTATTTTCGTATTCTTCCCATGAAATAGGAAACAATTCATATTCCCATTTTCTGCCAGTTAATGGTTCATTCTGTTCATTTCCTAAATCAAATGAAGACGAACCACTAACAAATAATTGAACTTTTTTAAATTGGTCAGTAATAATTTTTAAAGTCAAACCGATTCCAGGTATTCTTTGAGCCTCATCCAAGAAAATATATTTATAGTCACCTATAAAAGTCCGTATCTGTTCTGTTGTTGGGCCTTGTAAAAGGTTTCTTGTTGCAGGGTCATCAGCATCAAGGAATAAATAATCTTTGTCTTTTAGAATCTCGTTTAATAAAGTTGTTTTTCCGACTTGACTTGCACCCACTACAACAATAGCTTTCCCTCCGTTTATCTTTTCCTTTATTGTGTTTTCAATTGTTCTGTCAAACATTTTTTTATTTCAAAGATACAATTTAATATCGTAATGACCAATAGTTGTATTTATTCGCCATTAAACTATCAGTAGGTAGTTTCTTTTGCTTGTGCATAACGTTGAGCATAAGAACAGTAGCCGATTGCGTGGCACTTTTTTTTCAAATTATAAGAAAGCTGAAGCGGGCTATAACCCTTGAAAAAACTACTATTTCTGCTATTATTTTTATGCATTGTTGTGTATAGCCTTTAATTAAGCAAAAACTTCATAATGAATTACTTTCTCTTCAAATTCAAGAAGAAAATTATCATCTTCCGGATAATATTTTGCCTTTTCAAAATCTTCTCCTGCAAAATTTCTTAATACTCCTCTCTTTTTGTCCAACCATGCCAAATTCTTGCTATCATATTATCGTATCTTTTAATGTTCGTTTCCTTTATAAATCCACATAGGTTCTGTTTCACCTGCTCTGACAAATCCAACTTTTTTATAAAAGTCAATAGCTTTGCCATCAGCAGTCAACATTTGCATATGAAAATCCTTATATTTTTCGAACATCCTATCCACAATCATTTTACCTATTCCTTTTCCTTGATATTCAGGATGAACTAGCAAGTGAGGATAGTAAACAACAAGAAATCCATCTGATATTGAATTTCCAAGTCCTATTAATTTATTTTTATCCCATGCTGTAATCAAAGAATGTGAATTAATCAATGCTTTAAATAACTCATTCGGTTTATCAGCAGCACTCCATTTATTGGCTTTATACAATTCTATTACTTGTTCAAGTTTAATATCTCTGGTATCTAAAATTTTAATTTCCATTTGCTAAATCTCATTTTTTAGTGCGAAGCCCAGCCTACTTACAACGCCGGGGTCAAGTAGACAAGGGCATTTCAGCCCAAGTCTCTCGCAGAACCGTACGTGAACCTCTCGACTCATACGGCTCTTGCTATTCCATTCATTGTTTAAACCCATAACGCCAATGTACAAACAAACGTGGATATT
>JBNKRJ010000096.1:0-30365 GCA_050296515.1 Bacteroidales bacterium
CAAATTGAGGCTCCGTTCTGAAAATCAATTTGTTTACCCCAGCCCTAAAGGGAGCAAATTGATTTTCTTCACTCCCTTTAGGGCTGGGGTAAATGAAGAAAATTAATTTGCGATTGGTATAAACTACCTTAGAATCATTAAGTATTATTTAAATTGTTTTAATTGAACCTTTTTAGAAACTTTTTTAAAAAGAGAAGGGAGGAACCAAACAACTTAGGTAGTCTGGGTAAATTTGTTCCAAAATCTGATGGAAAACGATATGTAATACCTGATACACATGGATGTGTTAGTACTTTGAAAGCATTGCTTGAAAAAATTAATTTCAAAAATTCAGATCAACTTTTTCTTTTAGGAGATTATATTGACAGGGGACCTGATAGTGTTGGAATCGTAGACTTTTTAATAGAGCTCAATCAGGCTGAAAACGTATTCCTTTTAAGGGGAAATCATGAAGAAGAATTGTTGCTGTTAGATAAATATAAAATTGAGCATATTATTAAATCTAACATGCAAAAAAATAAATTAAAAGGGTTTTATACCAAGGATTTAAACCTGAAAAAGAAGTATAAATTATTATTTGAATCTTTGCATTATTTTGTTGAATTTGAGGATTTTATATTGGTTCATGCTGGATTTGATTTTGATTTAAACAGACCTTTTGAAGATATAGATTCGATGGTTGGGATAAGGAACTGGTATTATGATCAAAAAAAGGCCATAGGGAAAAAGATTGTTTTCGGACATAGTGTAAAGAGCTACCATGAAATTGTTAAAGCTATAGAATCAAACGAAAAACAAATCCCATTGGATAATGGCTGTGTTTACAACGATTTTGATGATTTGGGACACCTGTTGTGCCTTTGTTTAGATGATTTAAAACTATATAGCCAGAAAAATATTGATATTTTTTAGTACATTATGATTGATTTTATCAAATAAATATTAAAATAAACCGGATGAATACAGATAAATTAAAAATTGACATTTGCTTGTCGCCTAAGTTGTTAGATTTTTATAATCTCAACAATACTGCCATTGTAATTATTGATATTGTAAGAGCCAGTACTACCATTTGTACAGCTTTATCCTATGGTGTAGACCATCTTATTGCGCTTGATGATATCGAGGCTACACGAAATTTAAAAAATGAAGGCTATATCATTGCAGGTGAGCGTAATGGAGAAAAAATTGAAGGTTTTGATTTGGGTAATTCCCCAATTAGTTTCATGGACAGGAGAATGCTTGAAGGTAGTAAATTAGCCATGACAACAACCAACGGCACCCATACTTTTAAGTTGGCTAAAGAAGCAGCTGATAAATTCACAAACAATGAAATTATAGTAGGCGCTTTTGTAAATTACTCTAAGTTAAGGCAATACCTTGCAATTACTCCAAAAGATGTATTGCTGGTGTGCTCCGGATGGAAAGGTAATCCAAGTATTGAAGACACTATTTTTGCCGGTAAATTAGCTGATGATTTAATGAAATATGGAAAGTACAAGTATGTTACTGATGGGCCGTATCATGCTCTTATGGTGTACAATGAAGCAAAATCGAACCTTTTTGATTTTATTATGGACTACTCTGTTCGTTTTAAGGAAAAAGCAGGGCAGCTAAGCCAGGATATTCGCTATTGTATAAAGGAAGATGCTGCAGAAGTACTTCCGGTGTTAGAGGACGGGAAAATCATCAATAAATTAAAGAATCAGGAAACAGATAGTGAAGATTAATAAATTGTTATAGTGAAAAAGGAGTTTTGGGTACTTGGGGCCACAAAACTCCTTTTTTATTTTGATCGATTAGTTAAGATTTTATTCAAATCTAAATTTACTCCCTAGGCTCTTCTTTTTTTTCTGTTTCTACTTTTTCTTCTACAGGCTGAATATCAGTTGTTTCTTTACCTTTCAGATAATCAGGTAATTGCAGGCCCGCTTGTTTGAATAGTTCATCCAATGGAGGAATTGCGCCCATCATACCCTTCATAAAGTTAGCTGTAGATGAGTTTCCGTTATTGCTGCCTGAATCCCAAACAGTAACCTTGTCAATTTTGATGTTTTTAATGGCTTCTACCTGAGTTTTTATTAGTTCTGGTAGTTTATCGGCTATCATCAGTTTAACAGCGTCATTCGAATTAGAACCGGCGGCTTGTACTATTTTCTTGAAACCTTCGGCCTGCTTGGTTAAGATTTCAAAAATACCGTTCGCTTCGGCTTCCATTTTAGCAAAAACGGCATCTGCATTACCTTTAGCGATTCTTCTTATTCTTTCAGCTTCTGCTTCGGCTGCGATCTCTACTTTTTCTTTTTCTATTTGAGCATTTACTATAACATCGGCTTGTTGAGAAGCCTTTTCACGCTCAGCACGGCTTAGCTCAGCAACTTTTTCTGCTTTATAGGCCTCTTCAAGAGCAAGGGCGGCATTAATTTTTTCAGCAGTAACAGCAATTTTTTGAGCTTCAGCTTCTTGTTTTCTTCTTTCAGCATTTGAGTTAGCAATTGTAACTTTTGCGGTATTCTCTCCCTCAACTGCATGAGCGTCAAAGGCTGACATTTGAATTCTTTCTTTTTGTTTTGCATCAGCTTCACCAATATTTGCATCAGCTTCAGCTGCAGCTACCTTAATTCTTCTTTCTCTTACTGCTTCTGCTTCACCAATAGAACCGTCCCTGTCTTTTTCAGCTACAGCCTTTTTAGCTTCATTAATAGCTCCTGCTGCAGCTTCTCTACCAAGTGCATCAATATAACCCGACTCATCTGTGATATCAGTAATGTTAACGTTGATGAGTTTTAACCCAATCTTAATTAGTTCATGTTCAACAGCTTCTGAAACATTGATAAGGAATTTTTCCCTATCACTGTTAATTTCCTCAATATCCATAGTAGCAATTACTACCCTTAGCTGTCCGAATATAATATCGGCAGCCAAATGGTGAATCTGCTCCTGGCTAAGACCAAGCAAACGTTCGGCCGCATTGTCCATAATGCCTGGCTCTGTTGAAATACCAACCATAAAACGTGAAGGTACATTCACCCTGATGTTCTGTTTACTTAATGCATTTCGTAAATCAACCTCAATTGGAATTGGCGTTAAATCAAGGTATTGATAATCCTGAATGATTGGCCAGATGAAAGCGGCACCACCATGAATGGTTCTGGCGGCTCTTTTTTCTTTACCTGAAACCTTCCCATAAATTACCAGGATATGATCAGCAGGACATCTTCTGTAACGTTTTAGTAATGAATAGATTAAGATAAATAAAAACAGAATAGCTATGGCTACTGCTATTACTACATATTGACCCATAATTATATCTCCTCTGGTTTAAATTAAAAAATGATTATTAGTTGTATTTATATTATTTTACTTGTTTAAATTTTAGTTATGTTGTTAAAAATTAATCATATCCTGTTACTCGCTTCGCTGCGTGAAATCGTCTTCGACTAAGTTGTTGTGCTATTTATTATCAAATCCCTCTATGAGGGTTTCTATTGATTTTACATCTAAATTAATAAGCTTTAGCCCTACTGTCATTAAATCTCCTTCAATCTCCTGAGCAAATTTTTTCTTCATATCAATTATTTCTTCTAGCTCCTTTTTATCAGAACTTGCAACCACTGTTCTTAACTGGCTTAAAATTATATCGTGTGCAACCTGTTTTATTTGTAAAATACTTAGTCCCGAAAATCGATCTATTGCATTTTTTAGTACCGTTTCACTGGTTGAGATGCCCACATTTATTTTTACTTCGATGTTTACCCTTTCATTATTTTTTGCAAGTATATTTTCATGCAAACTTATTGGTATGGGGGCCAGGCTATAGAGCTGATAGCTGCTAAAAACAGGCCATATAAATGCTCCTCCTGAGGATATAATTTTGAACATGTTACCAAAATCATCTGGTTTGCTGTAATTGATAATCATAATATGTCCTGGAGGGCAGGCTTTGTAAGTACTAACTATAAATGAAATTGTTACAATCAGAGCTGTCAGAATAATAACAGCGGCTAATAAATAAAATCGTCCCATTCGGGTGGTTTTTAGTTTTAGAATACTCTATAATAATTGATATTTATCTCATTCTTTTTACCAAAAGAGTATTTTCGCCAATAATGTCAGTAACTTCCACTAAAGTGCCAGTTTTTATAATTTCATTATCCTCAGTCATTGCATTCAGTGTTCTTAGTGCACCTTGAACTTTTATTTGTACTTTACCCATTCCATTTTTCTTAGCAGGTATGGGTAAATAAACATCACCTGAATGACCAATAGCGTTTTTCATTTCTAGTGTTCCACTGTGAGAAAACTTGCTGATGTAGTAGAATAAACTTGCCATTATAATCATCATCACTGTTCCACAAACTACCGAAACTATAATAACAATGGCCAGGCTAAAACCTCCTTCAATACACGCTAATCCGCTCCATGCAAACAAAGTAAAAAAAGCAATTAGGTTTTTAAACGTGAAAATATGAAAACCTCCATGATCAGCATCGAAATCTCCATCATGATCAAAATCATCATAATCGTGGTCTGCATCTCCCCCAATGAAGGTCATTACAAGTTGAATCAAAAATAGAAGAGTAGCAGGAAAAGCAACAATCCAATAAATTTTGGCAAGTGTACTTAATGTTTCCCACCAAGCTGGAAAATCTGAAAACATGGTTTATTTATTTTGTTAAACATAGGGTAAATATACACAAAAAATGTCTGAATACTTGTATTAGATACGTGGAAATTAGCAGGAGTAATTGAATTTTTACAAAAAATATTTTAATTGTTATAAGTCTAAAGTTTTCATTGTTCAATCAAAAAAAATGCGCCGAAAGAGTCAAAGCTTTCGGCGCAAGGGCGTAATTAATTCTAAAAGTTAAACTAAAAATTAGTCCAACTCATTCCAAATAAGGGCAGCAGCGCCTAAAACAGCCGCATTTTTGCCCATTAAGCCTGAAATTTCAAGCTTAACTTTGTTCTTAAATATTTTTAAAAGGTTTTCTTCCATATACTTCTTGGTCGGCTTAAGGATATAATCACCCGAAAGTGCTAATCCGCCAAACAAAAATATTGCTTCAGGACTTGTGTAAGCAATTGAATCGGCCAATTTAAGTCCAAGTATCCTTGCTGTATAATCAAAGCATTCAAGGGCTAATTTATCACCTTTTACAGCCGCATCATGAATCGCTTTTGATGAGATTTCTTCTTCGGGCAGCTCTCTCAAAATACTTTCCTTATCTGAATTTTTTAATAGTTCCAGTGCTGTTTTTCTAATTCCCGTAGCCGATGCATAAGTTTCAAGGCATCCTTTTCTGCCACATCCACAATCTCTTCCTTTTGGATCGTAAATGGTATGGCCAACTTCACCTGCAAATCCATCATGACCGTAAACCAGTTTTCCATCCACAACTATTCCACTTCCAAGCCCTGTTCCAAGGGTTATCATGATGAAGTTTTTAATCCCCTTTGCTGCTCCATAAATCATTTCGCCCATGGCTGCAGCGTTGGCATCATTGGTTAATAAAATAGGTACATGAAAGTTCTTGTTAAGTAGTTCTGCCAGAGGGATTTTTCCCTCCCAGTTTAGGTTTGGGGCAAATTCTATTGAGCCACTGTAATAATTCCCATTTGGTGCACCAATTCCGATACCTTTTAAAACATAATTTTCAGTAACAGAATTCAAACTTTCGTTAACAGCCTGTGTCAGTGCTTCAATATAATCCTCTATTTTAAGATATTTGGCTGTTGGTATGTTGTTTTCAGCTCTGAAGTTACCATCTTTATCAACAAGACCTATTTTAGTATTTGTTCCCCCAATATCAATACCTACACTTAACTCTTTCATTATTTTATTTGAATATGCATTTGCAAAATCAGCCGATAAAAATAGACAATATTCTCATATTTAGGCATTATATGCAATTTTTTAGCTGAAATAATTTAAAATGTAAATGTTAATATTTTGATAATCTGGTGTTTGTTGTTTGTTTTGGATGCTTGTATTTTATTAGGGATTTTCCCATAAATACGATTCTTCTATATTTGCCGCCTCAAAAAAATCGCTAACTAAAATTTTAGAAAATGTATTTGAAGATTGATAATAAGATGAACAAGAAGATGATTTTTACAAGGTGGTCTAGAAAAGCGAACTCTGCTTTTTTATCACTCGGGAAAACCATAAAAATAGCAGTTCTCTCTGCCGGTTATTTTCTCTTAAACGCCTTTAATACAGTTGCTCAGACAGATACCATCAAAATACAAGATATCACGATAAGTGCTTACAAAACACCCGTTTCATTTGCAAATGCTGCCAGAGTGATTAACATGGTGTCATCAGAAGAGATTTCAGAAGCTCCACTAACAAGTGTGCAGGACGCTTTAAAATCAGTTATGAATGTTGATTTGCGAGAAAGAGGCGTTTATGGTGTGCAAACTGATTTAAATATTAGGGGAGGATCGTTTGAACAAAATGTGGTTTTAATTAACGGAGTCAAAATGACGGACCCTCAAACTGGTCATTTTCAAATGAACTTGCCCATCGATTTGATAGATGTTGACAGAATTGAGCTCTTGCTTGGTGCTTCCTCCAGTTTATATGGTAATAATGCTTTTAGTGGGGCTGTCAATTTTATTACGGGTAATGATCATGAAAACCATGTTCAAACTTCATTTATTGCTGGCGAGTATGGATTATTTTCAGGCAATCTATCAGCAAGCCTTTCAACTCAAAAATTCAAAAACTACTTCTCTGTTTCAAAAAAAGTTTCTGATGGTTATGTCAAAAACACTGATTTTGATATTCTGAACCTGTTTTATAAAGGAAAACTTATCACAAAGGCTGGTCAATTGCAAATGCAAGCTGGTTTTCTGGATAAATCTTTTGGTGCCTTTAACTTTTATACTCCCAGGTTTCCTGATCAATACGAACAAAATAAAACTTGGATGGCAAATCTGAAATTTTTCTCTGAAGGTGCATCAAAAATAAGCCCGTCAGTTTATTGGAGAAGAAATTTTGATCGTTTTGAACTGTTTCGGTACGAACCTGCCAGCTGGTATACCAACCATAATTACCATATAACCGATGTTTATGGCACCGAAATGACGGGGCAAATTTCAACAGGTTCTGGTAAACTTGGATTTGGCATGGATTGGAACACGGAAGCTATCTTAAGCAATGTTTTGGGGGATGTTCTTGATAATGAGAAGGATATTCCAGGAGTTGATAGTGCTAAGTTTACACATGGAAAGACAAGACAAAACCTTAATCTTTCATTTGAAGAACAGATTAAGCTGGGCAAGTTTAATGCTTCTATTCACTTATTGACAAATTACAATACAATGTTTGACTGGAACTTTTATCCAGGTTTGGACCTTAGTTTTTCCTTAAACAACAAACTCAAATTAATTGCTTCTGCAAATTGGTCAGGGAGGGTACCATCCTATACCGAACTTTATTACAGTGGAGGCGATAGTGAAGGAAATATAGATTTGAAAGCCGAAAAGGCAACCAGTTTCGAAATAGGTAGTAAATACTTTGGTAATGCTTTTGTTATCCAGTCATCCGTATTTTATCGAAAGGGTGAAAATATTATTGACTGGGTAAGAGCAAATGCTAATGACAACTGGAAAAGCCAGAATTTGACAAACATTAATACAATTGGCTTTGATTTTTTAGCAAAAGTTAACCTGAAAAAGGGAATAAACAGTCAATCTCCTTTTAACTTTATCCTGCTCAACTATACTTATCTTGATATGGATTTAAATAGTGATGAAATCTTTTCTAGATATGTGCTTGATTATCTTCGTCATAATGCAACTTTAACAGTTAACCATAACATTGTGAATCGATTAACAGCAAACTGGCAATTTAATTTTCAATTTCGAAACGGAAGCTATACTCCATATTCATTGGAAAACAATACATGGGAAGCTCCAAAGGCGTACGAACCGCTGTATCTTCTTGACTTAAAACTAAATTATAAATTTGCGCAGTTTACTATTTTTGCTCAGGTTAAGAATTTATTGGATACTAAAAACCAGAACATTGAGAACGTTTTTTTACCAGGACGCTGGATTTCTGGTGGAATAGTATGGGATTTAAAGATTTAAATAGCGTTTTAGTGTTAAATTGCAATTAATAAAAGGGCTTAAAAATGACGAAAAATGGCATTTTTTTAAATTTTTTCAATGATTTTTGTTAAAAAAAGTTTGTTTTTTCTAAAAAGTATTAATTTTGCCATCACTTATTAACCTTAAATAATATTTCAAATGAAGAGATTTAAATTATTATTAGTAGCATTAGCAACAGTTAGTTTTACAGCTTTTTACGCATGTGGTGGACAAGCTGACGAAGGTACTGAAAACGATTCAGCTGCAGTTGAACAAGTAACAGAAGAGCCAGAAGTAATTGAAGAAACTACTCCTGATTCAACAGAAATGACTGCTCCTGATTCAACAATGACAGAAGAAGAAACTCCAGAAAATACTGAAGGAGAATAAATTTTAGAAAGAAATGAAAAAACTAAATTACTTTTTTGCCGGATTGGCTTTTCTTGCAGTTTTATTTTTTTCATCATGCAGTAATGATGAATCTGATTCTAATGAGGAAAAAGATTCAACCATTACTCAGTTAGAAGAAAAAATGGATAAAATTGAGTCGGAAAAAACTGATAGCTTGAGTACAACAGAAGGTGAGAGTACTGAACTTGGAGTTGAATACACCGCTAAATACATATGTCCAAATCATTGTAAGGGTAGTGGTTCAGATAAACCAGGCGAATGTAAGAATCCTGATTGTGGTATGGAGCTAATGGAAAATCCAAATTTTAAGGAAAAGTAACTGGTAAATAAGTTTAGTTTAATGAATACAAGGGCAAGTTTCAAACTTGCCCTTTTCGTTTTGTTGTAATTTCTATTTATTGTCTGTCAGGTTATACCGGTTTTACTTTCAAAATAGTCCAATTTCGGCAAAGCCTCATTCGACTATTTTTAAGTAGCATCGGCATTTACCATTGCAATTTATATTTTGCATTTGGACTAAAATGTAAATACAATTTGGTATTATTATACTTCTTGCTCCGATTCGTCTTTGCAGACTCTTTTCTTATATTTCAAGCCTAAAAGTCAAATTGCAGGATTTAGTTATTTGATTTTTAGTTTTTTACGTTTTACGTGTAAAACTTTTTTGAGATTCCTTGTTTTCGATGTTTTATAAAGCTATATTTGGCATCCTAAACTGAAAATTTACTTTTATGAACCATTCATGAGACTTTAAAATAGCGCAATGGAATGATTTTCTAATAACTGTTTAAAGGGCATGTGGAAGTCGAGTGCGCTGATGTCTCCATCTGGCCTTAGAAACACGATAAAAATAAACAAATGAAATTTAGAAACATTGTTTTATCAACATTATTTATGTTGGTAGTAACTGGTTTTTTTGCTACAGCACAAAAATCTGCACTAAACGAAAAGGTGCCTGTTGATCCTGATTTGAAAATTGGGAAACTTAAAAATGGAATGACCTATTACATTAAAAAGAACCAAAAACCTGAAAACCGGGCGGAACTTCGATTGGTTGTTAACGCAGGCTCCATGATGGAAAACGATGACCAGCTTGGACTTGCTCATTTTATGGAGCACATGTGCTTTAATGGGACCAAGCATTTTAAAAAAAGTGAATTAATTGACTTTTTGGAGAAGGCTGGAGTTAAATTTGGAGCTCATTTAAATGCTTATACTTCATTTGATGAAACGGTGTATATGCTTCAATTACCTACTGATAAACCTGAATTATTCAATAAAGGCTTTTTGGTTTTAGAGGATTGGGCTCATAATGTTTCCCTTGAAAAAGAGGAAATTGAGAAGGAAAGAGGAGTTGTAATTGAGGAATGGAGGCTTGGTCTGGGTGCAAATGAGAGAATGCGCCAAAAATATTTCCCTGTTTTATTAAAGGGATCCAGATATGCCGAAAGACTTCCAATTGGTAAGAAAGAGATCATTGAAAAATGTGATCCTCAATTGCTTCATGATTTTTATAAAGATTGGTATCGTCCTGATCTAATGGCTGTTGTGGTTGTTGGTGATGTTGATGTTGCTGAAGTTGAAAAGAAAATTATCTCACATTTTGATAAAATACCAGCTGCTAGAAATCCTAAAGAAAGAAAAGAGTATGATATTCCTGATAATGACGAACCATTGGTTTGTGTGGCTTCAGATAAAGAAGCTACTTATACTGTGATTCAAATGTTTATTAAGCATCCAAATGCTGATCCTACAACTGTTGAGGCTTATCGAAATAGTGTTAAGGCACAGCTTTATAGCGGCATGTTAAATACAAGAATTAGGGAAATTTCTCAAAACCCTGATGCTCCATTTTTATTCGCTTCTTCAAGTTATGGTGGATTTTTAGGACGTTCCAAATCTTCGTATACTTCGTTTGCAGTGCCTAAAGAAAACAAAATAAACGAGTCGTTAGAGATTTTGCTTGCAGAGAACGAAAAGGTAAAACAATTTGGTTTTACTCAATCTGAATTAGACAGGGAAAAGAAAAGCATTTTGGCTCGTTATGAAAAAATGGCAAATGAGGCTGATAAAAATGAATCTCGCAATTTTGCAAGAGAGTATGTGAGTAATTTCCTTGAAAAAGAACCTATCCCTGGTATTAAGAAAGAAAATGAATATGTGAAAGAGTTTGTTCCTCAAATAACTTTAGAGGAGGTCAACACACTTGCAAAGAAATGGATTACAGATAAAAATATGGCTCTTTTAGTTCTGGTAAAAGAGGCAGAAGGTATTAAAATTCCAACAGAGAAGGAACTTTTAGATATTGTAAAAGCTTCGAAAACAAAGAAATATGAAGCTTACGTTGACGAAGCTAATGATGAACCATTAATGGCTTCAAAACCAAAAGTGGGTAAGGTTATTTCAAAAACTGAAAACAAAGATTTTGGAATTACCGAAATCACATTTGCCAATAATGTGAAAGTTATTGTAAAGCCCACTGATTTTAAAAATGATGAGATTTTGTTCACTGCTTTTGCTCCGGGTGGGACTTCTTTATATGATGATAATGAATTACTTGCAGCAAGTTATATGAGTAATGTAATTAATCAAAGTGGTTTTGGAAACTTTGATAACATTACATTAACCAAAAAGCTTGCTGGAAATACTGCCAAATTAAGATTAACAATGGACGATTTGGAGCAAGGCCTTTCAGGAAACTCAACACCAAAAGATTTTGAGACTCTTTTACAATTGACTTATCAGTATTTTACATCTGCACGAAAAGATGATAAGGCATTTCAAACGTTTATTTCAGGAATGGAAAATCAAATTAAGTTTATGAGTGCAAGTCCTGAAATGGCATTTTATGATAAACTGGTAAAAGTTACAGCTTCAAATAATCCAAGGGCGTTTATTTTCCCTGAGATTGAAAAGTTGAAAGCATTAACTGTAGATCAAGTATACAAAGTATATGAAAAAGCTTATAAAAATGCAAGCGATTTTACCTTTGTTATTGTTGGAAACATAGATGTTGAAAAAACTTTACCTCTAATAGAAACCTATATTGGCGGACTTCCTACTACTAATGTAACAAGAAACTGGGTAGAACGAAAAATTGATTTCCCAAAGGGTGTTGCTGAAGAAACTGTTGTCAAAGGAAAAGAAGACAAGAGTATGGTGGCAATGGCATTTCATGGAGGGACCAAATGGGATGATAAAACTTATTTGACTGCAAAATTGTTAATGAAAACATTATCAATTAAGATGCGAGAATCGATGCGAGAAGATCAAGGTGGCGTATATGGTGTAAGATCTTCAATCAGCATTGATAAGTTACCTAAGCCTGAATATGATATAAGTATTTCTTGGGGTTGTGCTCCTGCAAATGTCGACAAGTTAGCAAGTACTGTACTGGATGAAATGAAGAAGATTGTGGACAATGGACCTACTGATACTGATATTGAAAAAGCTAAGGAAACCTTCCTTAATGAGCGTGAAACTGATGTGAAAGAAAATAAATTCTGGTTAGGATACATCCAGGCTCGCACATTTAATGGTGATAAATTGATATCACTGGAAGATTATAATGCGATTATCAAGTCAATTACCAAAAAAGATCTTCAGAAAGCGGCTAAAAGCTATTTTAACCCAAAAAATTATGTTAAGGTAGTTTTGAAACCAGAGGCAAACAAAGAATAAGAATTTTAAGGTCATTGGTCATTAAGTCATTAGTCATTGGTTCTTAAACTTAATGACTAATGACCAGTGACAAATAACTAATATCCATACTTTTCCTTCCATCTTTTTTTCAAAAACTCCCTTGATTTATCCTCGGCTGTATTTTTTCCAGGCTCATAAAATAATTTTCCGGATATTTTTTCTGGTAAAAACTCTTGTTTTATAAAATTTCCAACTCCATTATGTGAGTATTGATAGTCAGCTCCATAGCCAATTTTTTTCATTAGCTTTGTTGGTGCATTTCTTAAATGTAGCGGAACTGGTAAATTCCCTGATTGTTTTACAAACGACATGGCATCATTTATAGCCATATAAGCAGAGTTACTCTTCGGAGAGTTTGCTAAATAAATTGTTGTTTGTGAAAGAATGATGCGTGCTTCGGGCATGCCAATTACATTAATTGCCTGAAAACAGTTGTTCGCAAGTAAAAGGGCGTTTGGGTTTGCCAATCCTATGTCTTCAGACGCTAAAATAATCAATCTACGGGCAATAAATTTGATATCTTCCCCTCCATCAAGCATTCGGGCTAAATAATATACTGCTGCATTCGGATCACTTCCACGCACTGATTTGATAAAAGCTGAAATTACATCATAATGCATTTCTCCACCTTTATCGTAAAAAGCCATGTTTTCTTGTAATTTGCTAGTAACTAATTGGTTGTTGATGACAATTTCTCCTTCGCCAATGTGGCTATTTACCATTAACTCAACAATATTTAGCAGCTTTCTGGCATCACCACCAGCAAATCGGAACAGAGCTTCAGTCTCTTCTATTTTGACTTTTTTCTCTTTAAGTTCAATATCTTTTTCAAGCGCCTTTTTGACAAGTTTTTCCATGTTTTTTTCATCCATGGAGTTTAAAATATATACCTGGCATCTGGATAAAAGAGGGGATATAACTTCGAAAGAAGGATTTTCCGTAGTTGCACCTATCAGGGTAATGATTCCTTGCTCTACGGCTGCTAAAAGTGAGTCTTGTTGTGATTTACTAAACCGATGGATTTCATCAATAAACAAAATAGGGTTTGGGGTGTTAAAGAATTTTTGTTTTTTAGCCTTTTCTATGGCTTCTCTGACGTCTTTAACTCCTGAATGAACTGCGCTCAATGTATAAATTGGACGATTCAGCTCAATGGCAATTAATTTGGCAAGTGTTGTTTTTCCAACTCCCGGCGGTCCCCAAAATACAATTGATGGTAAATTACCTGATTCTAAGATAGTTGAGAGTATCCCTTTTTCACCAACTAAATGTTCCTGACCAATGTAATCTTCCAGTTGCTGGGGGCGTAATCGTTCTGCTAATGGTATATTTGATTTCATAATTTTAGAAGTTGGTGAATTAGAAATTAAAACTTCTAATCTTGCAAATTCTAATTCCTAATTTCCAATTTCTAAGTTCTAATTTCAAAGCCAAAATTATAAAAATTCCATTTTTAGGCAGAAAAAAATAAATTTGTAGGTTCTAAAAATGAATTGATAGACACTAAGAATATATTTTATATCTCAAAATATTATCTAATTCATTATTAAATAACTACTTACTTAAAAAGAAAATTATGAAAATAACACGTTTTCTACTCCTTGTTGGAATGGTTGTTACGCTATTTTCTTATAGCTGTAATCAATCAGGCGAACAAAAACAAACTGAAGAACCAACTATGACTGAAATGGAAAAAAAAGTTAATGAATTTGCTTCGTTTAAATTAACTACTGATTTAACCAGGCTGACCGAAAAGGAAAAGCAAATGTTACCGCTTTTATTTGAAGCTGCAAATATTATGAATGATGTGTTCTGGATTCAGGCTTTTGGTGATAAGCAAGTTGCTTTAGATAGTGCAAAAGACGAAGCCACTAAAAAATTTGTTGAGATTAATTACGGACCATGGGAGCGCTTAAATGACAATAAACCTTTTATTGAGTCATTTGGAGAAAAACCTGCTGGTGCAAATTTCTATCCGAAAGATATGACAGCGGAAGAATTCGAGGCATTTGATGCTGCTGATAAGAAAAGTCTTTATACAATGATTCGTAGAGACGAAGAAGGAAAGCTAAAAAGCATTCCTTATTCTGAGTTTTTCAAAGAGCAGTATACAAAAGTAGCTGATTTATTGAAAAAAGCATCTGAATTAGCTGAAGATGAAGGGTTAAAGAAATATCTTGAACTACGAGCTGAGACCTTTTTAACAAATAAATATTTTGATAGTGATATGGCCTGGATGGATATGAAAACCAATGGAATTGACATTGTTATCGGGGCCATTGAAAACTACGAGGATGCTCTTTATGGCTACAAAGCGGCACACGAAGCATATATCTTAATTAAAGATAAAGAATGGAGTGAAAAATTAGCAAAATACGCTGCTCTATTGCCAACGTTACAGGAAGGTCTTCCTGTTGAAGCAAAATACAAAGCCGAAAAGCCTGGCTCTAATTCAGACTTAAACGCTTATGATGTAGTGTTTTATGCTGGTGATTGCAATGCCGGAAGTAAAACTATTGCAATTAATTTACCAAATGATGAAAAAGTTCAGATAGCTAAAGGCAGCCGTCGTTTACAATTAAAAAATGCAATGCAGGCTAAATTTGACAAGATTTTAATGCCAATTTCTGATGTGGTTATTACCAAAGAGCAAAGAAAACATGTAAAATTCAATTCTTTCTTTGAAAACACCATGTTTCACGAAGTTGCTCATGGTTTAGGCATCAAGAACACCCTTGATGGAAAAGGGACTGTTAGGGCGGCTTTAAAAGAGACTTATTCGGCGCTTGAAGAAGGTAAAGCTGATATTCTTGGCCTTTACATGGTAACCAAACTTAAAGAAATGGGTGAGCTTGATGTTGATTTAATGGACAATTATGTGACTTTTATGGCTGGAATCTTCCGTTCTGTTAGATTTGGTGGTGCAAGTGCTCATGGTAAAGCAAACCTGATTCGTTATAATTATTTCAAAGAGAAAGAAGCTTTTGTAAAGAATGAAGACGGAACCTATACTGTAAACTTTGACAATATGCAGGAAGCAATGAATTCATTATCAGAATTAATTCTTAAATTACAGGGAGATGGTGATTATGATGGAGTTACTAAACTTGTTCAGGAAAAAGCTGTGATTGATGATGTTTTACAGTCTGACCTGAATAAAATTTCAGAAGCTGGTATTCCTGTTGATATTGTTTTTGAACAGGGAGCAAGTGTTCTTGGTTTATAAAATAATTGGATTGATTAAAGATTGATTTAAAAGATAGAAAAACCTTTGAGGTCCATTCTAAATAATGGTCTCAAAGGTTTTTTGTTTTAGGATATTTTTGGATTGTAAATTTAAAACGTAACCTTAACTAACGTGGAAATACAACAGATATTTAAAAATAACAAAGACTGGATTGAGAAACAATTAGCACAAGATCAGGATTACTTTAAGAAACTTTCTTTAGGGCAAGATCCTGATTATCTTTATATTGGATGCTCTGATAGCAGAGTGACAGCCGAGGCAATGATGGGAGTGAAGCCTGGAGACGTTTTTGTTCATAGGAATATTGCCAACATGGTTCCTAATACAGATTTTAACGCAAAATCTGTAGTTACATATGCGATAAGGGTGCTGAAAGTTAAGCATATTATTGTGTGCGGGCACTACAAATGTGGTGGAGTTAAAGCTGCCATGGAACCTAATGATTTAGGTGTATTAAACCCCTGGTTGCGAAATATAAGAGATGTTTACCGGCTCCATAGGCAAGAGTTAGACCGAATAATGGATGCTGAAAAGAAATATGATCGACTAGTTGAGCTAAATGTTCAGGAACAATGCATCAATATTTTAAAAACTGCCAGTGTTCAAAAGGCAATAAAATACAGCAATCTAAAGGTTCATGGTTGGGTATTTGATATTAATACAGGAGAATTGGTTGACCTTAAGATAGATTTTCGTAAAATATTGGATGATATTATGGAGATATACAGGTTGGAATAGTTCGGCCAAGCCAGGCTATTCAATTGGAACGCTGATTGAAAAGCAGGAACCTTCTCCAACAGTGCTTTCTACCCATATTTTGCCCCCAAGAATTTCAATAAATTCTTTACACAGAACAAGGCCAAAACCGGTTCCCTTTTCATTATTGGTGCCTTTGGTCGATCTGTTTCTATGAACATCAAAAACGGCCTCTAACTTTTCTTCCGGAATGCCAACACCATTATCCTCTATACAGAACAGCACTTCATTATTCTGCTTTGAACAGGAAATTTGTATTCGTCCATCATTTTTAGTGAATTTTAGCGCATTTGAGACAAGGTTACGTAAAATTGTGTTTAATATATCAATGTCGGAGAAAAGTTTAAGCCCTGGCTCGGATTTTATGCTTAATTCAATATTTTTTTTCTCCGCTTCACCTGAGAATAGGTTGACTATTGAGTCAATTAATCCCAATACTTCAATTTCACTTTTTCTTGGTTCTATTTCTCCTTTTTGTGTGGTGACCCAATCAAATAGGTTTTGCATCATATTAAAGCTTTGAACAGCACCGTCATGAATCAGTCTTGTGAACTCGATTATTTTTTCTTTAGAGATGGTATCCTCATTTTGCAAAATTAATCCTGAAAAGCCAATAAATGTGTTGAATGGATTTTTTAAATCATGAGAAATAATGGAGAAAAACTTGTCCTTTGTTTTATTAAGGTTTTTTAATTCTTCTTCAATGTATTTTCTGTTAATAATCACAGACACAAGGTTGATAAATGCTTCAATGAATTCTCTGTTTTTGATATCTGCTTTTTCTCTTGAAATAATTAAAATACTGTTTGATAAGCTTTCTTTTTGTTCAAGCCCGATTAAATGAAGGGTTTCAAATTTGAAAACCCTGTTTATTTCTTTTGCGTCCTTTTGAGGGAAAACTGCATTAACAAAAGCGGGAAAGCCTCCTTTGTATTCAATAAGGGTCCTTTTTTCTAAGAGGTTGAATTCTCTTTGAGGCAAATAAACTAAGCTCTCATAAGGCCTAAAGTCAGTCTTTTCAAAGAGTTGAAGCAGTTTTGGTTCATTAACACCATAGAATTTATGGGGTCTTGATTTTTTTGTTTCAGTATTGATATTGCTGAATATAATAATACTGTTAGGGACATTTTGTAGTAAAATTTTACCTGCATAGTCACAAATCCCATCTAAATCAGGAAGTTTTAGTAAATGAAAAGCGCTGTCTGTAAGTATTTGTAAACCAGCGTAATATTTGTATTTTTTTTCTTCGTTTATTTTTTCTTTTGTAATGTTTTTTGATGTGCCCAGTAGTTCAATAACCTTCCCGTTTTCATCAGGAATAGCTTCTACATAGTCAGTAAACCAAAGTATTGCACCAGATTTGTGAATTCTTCTGCAATCATATGACATGGTTACTTTTTTGCCATCAAGTAAATCTTGTAGTATATCTATTACCTGGGTTCTGTCTTTTTTTACGGTCAGGTTGATCCATTCATTTAGCAAAGGTTTAATTTCTTCACTTTCATAGCCAAGTATGTTTAGAAGGTTATCATCAATTCGTATTTCTGTTAAATCTGCGTTGAGTTCCCAAACTCCTGACTCTGTGTTTTTTATAGCTAAGTTATAATGTTGTTTCTTTTTTTCTAAAATTTCCTGCGCTTTTTTTTGCTTATCAATGTTCTTTAAAACACCCTGAAAACCAATAGGTTCGTTAAACTGGTTTCTGACAATAGTGGCTGTCAACTCCATCCAAATATTGTCCAGCGTTTTGCTTATTAGCTTTATTTCAAGCGTTGTAGTGTGCTTGGATGCTGAAATAGTACCTGTTTTCAGCATTTCGGTCTCTCTTCTGAATGTTTCTCGTATGAGCTGATAGGATATTGGTGTTACAATTTCATGCAACGGCTTCACGTAATAAACATCTGAACCATAATCAGTTATCTTTTTGATTGATGGGCTAATGTATTTGATTTTGAGACGTTTAGATGTTGACCAGACGACATCATGAATATTCTCGGCAAGTAAACGATACCTTTTTTCGCTTTCAATAAGTTTTAACTCTGCTTTTTTTCTTTTGTTAATATCTGTAATTACCAGTTGGTAGTTATTGTCAGGCAGTAATTTTGTTTTTACAGAAACAAAAAGTCGTTTGCCATCTTTTCTCTGCAAAACCTGTTCGCTTGCAAACTCATCAGATGGTTCACTAATATCTTTTCTCGAAAAACTTTCCGGAATATTATTACTACTAAGTAGTTCAGCTACTTTTAGTTTTAGGATTTCTTTGTACGTATAATTTGAGAGTTGTAAGGCCTTTCTATTGGCTTCAATAACTTCTCCCTTATTGTTTCCTATAATAATGGCGGCAGCAGATTCTTTTAGAATATTTTCAAGAGACTTAAGCTTTTTTTTTAGTTTTTTGTTTTTTGTTTTAGACTTTTTCAGCTGCTCAAGCAAATCATTTTTTTGTTTGATCTCGTCCATTATACTTAAACCTTAGTGGTTTTTATTCCGAAGATACAAATATTTTCAATGTATATCAATCATGTTGATAATTTTTTAATGGTATTTTAAGCCATAAAATGGATGGTATTTCTGAATTAAGTATCTTTGCAACCCTTATTTTAGAAATTTGAAATTAGTGTATTAGAACTTTTAGTTTTGAAATCAATATTATTTCCAAGTTCAAAGTTCCAAGTTCTAACTTCTAATTTCTCAATTATTTGAGCATGGACGAAAAATACTTTGATTTAATATCCCGAGAACTTAATCTGCAAAAGCGGCAGGTAATCAATACGTTAACTTTGCTGAATGAAGGAGCAACAATTCCCTTTATTAGTCGTTACCGAAAGGAAATGACAGGGCAACTGGATGAAATCCAGATTGGTGAAATTAAAAAGAGTTATGAAAAACTGCTTGAGATAGATCAAAGAAGAGAAGCCATCATAGCTGCAATTGAAAAGTTGGAAAAAATGACCGATGAATTAAGGTCTCAATTGATGTCAGCTAAAACCCTTAACGAGTTGGAAGACTTGTACTTACCTTATAAACAAAAGCGAAAAACGCGTGCGACAAAGGCCAAAGAAAAAGGCCTTGAGCCATTGGCCAAAATCATATTACAAGAAAAGAACATTGACATTGATTTAAAAGCAGAGGAGTTTCTGAATGAGGAGGTGGATTCTGTCAATGAAGCATTACAGGGAGCAAGAGATATTATAGCCGAATATGTGAATGAGAATCAAAAATCAAGGGACGCAATTCGTAGATTATTTGACAGGGAGGCGATTATACAAAGCTCCATGGTGAAAGGAAAAGAGGAGGAAGGTGCTAAATACCGGGATTATTTTGAGTGGCACGAACCGCTTCATAAAAGTCCATCGCACAGGGTTTTGGCAATGTACAGGGGAGAGAAAGAAGGGTTTTTGAAGTTGGATATTGCCCCTGATAAGGAGGAAGCTCTTTACCAATTAGAAAGACAATACATTCATGCTAATAATGAGTGTTCTGAACAAATTTCAACAGCGATTGCTGATTCGTATTCACGTTTGCTAAAACCATCCATTGAGACGGAATATCGAAATTTGATTAAAGAAAAAGCTGATAATGAGGCTATTGAGGTTTTTGCTAAGAATTTGAGGCAATTGTTATTAAGTTCTCCACTTGGGCAAAAGCGGGTGTTAGCTCTTGATCCTGGTTTTAGAACTGGTTGTAAGCTGGTTTGCCTGGATGCACAGGGGAATTTACTGCATAACGAGACCATTTACCCACATCCTCCTCAATCGGAGACTAAAATGGCATCAAAAAAGATTTCTCAGTTGGTGCAATCGTATCAAATTGATGCCATTGCGATTGGGAATGGAACAGCCGGGCGCGAAACTGAAACTTTTATCAAGCGTGTAGTGAAATTCGATCGCGATGTACAGGTTTTTGTAGTGAACGAAGCGGGGGCTTCCATCTATTCAGCTTCAGCAGTTGCCAGGGAAGAGTTTCCTGAGTATGATGTAACTGTGCGTGGGGCAGTTTCAATTGGGCGACGTTTGATGGATCCTTTGGCTGAACTGGTAAAAATTGACCCAAAATCAATAGGAGTGGGGCAATACCAGCACGATGTGGATCAAAATAAGCTTCAGACAAGTCTTGATACAGTTGTAGAAAGCTGTGTGAACTCCGTTGGAGTTGATTTAAATACTTCCAGCAAGCAATTGTTGACGTATGTTTCTGGTTTAGGACCGCAACTGGCTCAAAATATCATTGATTACAGGGCTGAAAACGGTGCGTTTAAGTCAAGGAAACAATTAAAAGAAGTGAAGCGAATGGGCGCAAAGGCCTTTGAGCAGGCTGCCGGGTTTTTACGAATTTTAAATGCTGATAACCCTCTGGATAACAGTGCTGTGCACCCTGAATCGTACAGAGTCGTTGAAAAAATTGCAAAGGATTTAGGCAAATCTGTAAAGGACCTGATGCAGGAAAAAGATTTGAAGAAAAGGATCCAACTTGAAAAATATGTGGATGATAAGGTTGGGATACCTACATTGAAAGATATTGTTGATGAATTGGAGAAACCAGGACGAGATCCTCGAACCAAAATCAAGGTTTTTGAGTTTGACCAAAATATTCGGAAAATAGAAGACGTACGGGTTGGAATGATTGTACCCGGAATTGTTACCAACATTACCAATTTCGGAGCTTTTGTTGATATCGGTGTAAAACAGGACGGTTTGGTACACATCTCACACCTGAAAAATGAGTATGTGAGCAATCCTGCAGATGTGGTAAGCCTCCACCAACACGTTACCGTAAAGGTTTTGGAAGTGGATGTGCAAAGAAAAAGAATTCAGCTTTCTATGAAGGAAGTATAAATTGTCATTGGTCATTAGTCAATGGAAAATATTGAATTCCAATGTCTAATGACTAATGTCTAATAATTAGCAGAATGAAAATAGTATACGAAGATAACCACCTAATCATTGTCAATAAAACCTGCTCAGAGTTAGTGCAAGGTGATAAAACAGGCGATGAGAGTTTAATAGACAAGGTAAAGGCCTACATAAAGGTAAAATATAACAAGCCTGGCGAGGTATTTTTAGGGCTTGTACACCGTCTTGATCGACCAACCAGTGGACTGGTTATTTTTGCACGCACTTCTAAGGCACTTACGCGCATGAACAATCTTTTTAAAGAGAAAAAAGTCATTAAAAAATACTGGGCTGTAGTAGACCAGGCACCACCAAAGAATTCAGATACCTTAGCTCATTTTCTAATCAAAAATGAGAAGCAAAACAAGTCTTATGTGACTGAAAGTCAAAAAAGTGGGAGTAAGGAGGCACAGTTGACTTATCAATTACTGAAATCCTCCGACAGGTATTTTTTATTAGAAATTGAACTGCATACCGGCCGTCATCATCAAATTAGGGCACAGTTGGGTGCAATTGGTTGCAAAATTAAAGGTGACTTGAAATATGGTTCCCCTCGTTCGAATAAAGATGGAGGTATTCATTTGCATGCCAGGTATTTAGAGTTTGAGCATCCCGTAAGAAAGGAACCTGTAAAAGTAACTGCAGAAGTACCAGACGATCCTCTCTGGAAGTTTTTTGAATCGGAAATTGGAAATTAAAGTATTAGGCCTTTGTGAATTAAAATTAAAGCAAAGTTCTAATTTCCATGTTCTATTTACTGGTTTCTCTTTTCAAAAAATCTTCAGTAAAACTGATTGGTAATAAGCTACTTGCATCTTCAACTACCTGGATTTTTTCCTCGCTGTACATAATGATTTTAATCGGATTTTTAAACCTGTTTTCCGTTTCAAGAATCACCTGTCTGCAAGAACCACAAGGACCTACCGGGAATTTTGTAAATTTTCCGTTCGAAGATGCTGAAATAGCAATTGTTTTTACCTTTTTATCAGGAAACTTAGAGTTTGCATAAAAAAGTGCAACCCTTTCAGCGCATAGTCCTGATGGATAAGCTGCATTTTCCTGGTTCGTACCTCTGATTATTTCACCATTTTCAAGCAAAATGGCTGCTCCAACATGAAAATTTGAGTAAGGTGCATATGCATTTTTCGTTGCCATTTTGCATTCTTCAACCAGTTTCTGATCAATTTGGTCTAATTCCTTCATTGAATCATATTCAATCAAAGTTGTGCTTATCGTTTTTTTTATCATTTTTTTTCTTGTTACTCGTTTCTTGTTTTTGGTCTCTGGTAAGTCGACTTTCAATCTTTTGTGCGCCAATTTTTCTTGATCTAAAACTCAACCTCAATCTTTATATCTTTTATCTTATTCTGATTCCTGGATTGCTGATAAATAAAATACTACTCTACTCTCTGATTATCAAAAGAATATCCTCTTAATAATTCTTCGGCTTTCAGTCTTTTTTTTCCTTCAAGTTGCAATACTTTCAAAGACAAGAAACCGCCTTTTACAGTAACAAAAATGCTGTTTTTATCCGTTTTAAGACGACCAATGGTTTCATTGTGTGTTTTTACCTCATATTCTGTCTCAAATACCTTCAAATTGAGTTTTTTGCCTGTCTCCTGGTTGACAAGGTTTGTCCAGGCTCCGGGAAAAGGACTCAGGCCTCGAATAAAGTTATAAATCTGCTTTATTTCTCCTGCCCAGTCAATTCTACAATCATCTTTGAAGATTTTTGGAGCTGGTTTTAGTTCCTCCGTTGTTTCAAATAAGGCTTCTTGGGGTTTTGCGCTAAAATCTCCAATAGCTAATAAATCAACGGTTTCTTTGACCAGTTCAGCACCAACAACCATCATTCTGTCATGCAGACTTCCGGCAGAATCTGTCTCCAGAATATCAATTTCCTTTTGTAGAAGAATTTTGCCGGTATCAATTTCCTTATCAATCAAAAAAGTGGTGACACCAGTGGTGGTTTCGCCATTAATTACCGCCCAGTTAATAGGCGCAGCGCCTCGGTATTGTGGCAGGAGTGAAGCATGCAGGTTAAATGTGCCCAGTTTTGGCATTTGCCATACAACTTCAGGTAACATTCTAAATGCTACAACTATCTGTAAATCAGCTTTTAATTCTTGAAGCTCTTCAATAAATTCAGGGGCTTTTAATTTTTCAGGCTGGAGGATTTTTAGTCCTTTTTCTACAGCATATTTTTTTACATCCGATTCCTGTATTTTTTGACCTCTTCCCGCAGGTTTATCGGGGGCAGTAATCACGCCGGCTATATTGTATTCAGCTTCCACCAGTGCTTTTAGTGTTTCAACTGCAAAGCCGGGCGTACCCATAAAAACTATTCTTAATTCTTTTCCGTTCATTTTTTTGATTTAGCAGTTTTTAGCTATAGGTAAATATCCCGCAACTAAACTTTACGCAAAAATATCAAAAAAAGCACTTAATCCTAACTTCCAGGTACTTAATACAGTCAGAAAAGATTATACTAAACCTGTTTAAGATTTTGTGAAATATAATTTAAAATCTATACTTCAATACAAGATCGAAAGTCATTGGGTATTGGTCATTAGTTATTTATTCCCAATGACTTAATGATTAATGACTAATGACTTTTGAAGAAGGAATAAATGCCAATTGAAACAAAATCATTGCAAAATTTAAAAGAGGTAAGTATACATTTTAGTTTCCAAATAAAAATTACCTTTGCACAGCAATTTTAAAATAAAGCACCTAGGTATTGCGGTGTAACCCTCTGTAATATAGTGTTTTATGTTGTTGCTCACAAATCTAATATCTAAATTCTCATATCTCATTTTTCATGAACAGAACAGACTTATTGAAAAAATTACTACCAGGTTTTTTGCCTTTGATTGTATTTATTGTTGTTGATAGCTTTTTAGGAACCGAAATGGGAATTGTATTTGCCATTGGTTTTGGTCTGGTGGAGTTGGTCGTTATTTATCTGAAAGAGAAGCGAATAGATAAGTTTGTCATAGGCGATACTTTGCTTTTGGTTTTTTTGGGAGGTATTTCTATTTTGCTCGAGAACGATATCTTTTTTCTGTTAAAACCCGCATTGCTTGAATCAATTTTTTGTGTTTTAATTGGTATTTCGGCTTTTTCAAATCAAAATATTGTTTTGAAAATGAGTCAGCGGTATATGAAAGGAATGGAGGTGAACGATGCTGCCATGCAGAATTTCAATAGGGGCTTAAAATTCATGTTTTGGATGTTTTTGGTTCACGTTGTTCTGATTGTATATTCTGCTTATTATATGAGCAAAGAGGCTTGGGCATTTGTAAGCGGGGGACTCTTTTACATTCTTTTCGGAATTTATTTTGTTTACGAATTGGTGCGTAATAAGTTGAAAGCCAAAAAGTACGCTAATGAAGAATGGTTTCCATTGGTGGATGAAGAAGGAAGAGTAATTGGAAAAGCACCTCGTTCGGTTTGTCATTCAGGGAGTAAGTTGCTTCATCCGGTAGTTCATGTGCATATATATGATGATAAAAAGCGACTGTTTTTACAGAAACGGTCAGCATATAAGAAAATACAACCTGGAAAGTGGGATACAGCCGTTGGTGGGCACATTTCGCTTGGCGAAAGTCTTGAAACAGGCTTAACCCGTGAAGTAGTGGAGGAGGTAGGCCTAAAAAACCTTCAGTATGAGTACATTACTAAATATGTTTGGGAAAGTGAAATTGAACGGGAACTTACTCATGTATTTTTTGCCAAAAAGAATGGAGAAATAATTGTACAGCCTGAAGAGATTGATGAGGGCAAATTCTGGACTTGGAAAGAGATACAAAATAACATTGGAAAAGGCATTTTTACCCCGAATTTAGAGCATGAACTCAATAAGTTCAGTAAAATATTCTTGTCTAAAATAAAGTAAGCTTTACTGGGTGTTTTGTTTTGTTTAATTTCTTTGTTTTCAACATTTTAAAACATCTGGTAGTTTAAGAAAAAATGGGTGTTTAGAGTTCGATAAAATAAATTTTAATGAGGTATGTGAAACTGAACTAAAATATAAGTCGAATAAGTTTAAAATAATTTGTGGTGTCGAAGATTAATTTCTTGAACTTGATGAGTAAATTGATTATTTTAATTTTAAGATATAATTATCAACTTATCAGATACTTACACACATCTTTTTTTCTTTGTTTTAGTAAAGATTCTTTTCCAAATATTGTAGGCTATAATTTTTTTCAAATTTACATCTTTTGAATGTAAAAAATTATTTAAAAATAGTTTTCTAAAAGTGATTTATTTTTATAATTATTGATTTATTGTAGTCTTTAGTTGGTTTATAATATCTGGTATTTTAAATAAAAATCACCCTTCTGGAATCGCGTATTTAAAGTAGTTCTTTTATAATTTGCCATGCATTTAATTTATCTTCAAACTTAAACCTTGCATTTGCCGGACTGGTTGAAGGCATCGAATAATAGTTAATTCCGCAGATTCTATCGTGGAACTTATCATAATATTTTTCTGCTCCTTTTCCATTAAAAAATACATGTTTTATTGTTTGGTTTTGCTCCAGAAGGTCAATAATTTCATTTGGTTCAGCATCTTTAATGTTTGAATCAAGACTACCTTCCCGGTAGCAAAGTTTCAGTGTATCCCATAGAGCAACTTTTTTGTTTTTCAGCAAGGTTATTCTTTGTTTATAGTTTGTTGTAAAATCATTATTAAAAATTGCAAACATCACTGGCCAAAAGGCATTGCGCTCGTGTGCATAATACTGGTGTTCTTCCAATGACTTGACTCCCGGCATGGTCCCAAGGATCAAAATTTTTGCATTTTCAGGAATAATTGCGTCAAACGATACAGATTTCATTATCAAAAAGAGTTTTGTTTTCAAAGATAAATTTTGAAATTTATGGTTTGGTCGACGAAAATAATACTAAACTGAGGGTTAAAAAAGTTTAATAATTAGATAAGAGAAGAATATTTAATCTTTTTTCAGCTAACTTTGTAGTAGATAAGGGTGTTAAGTATACGTATTTGATACCTATTCGGTAACTTATATGATTGAAAATTAGCTGTTTGCGTGGTTTTGAATAGTTGAGTTTTAGTTAAGTGTTTGAAATCTGGCATTTGTAGTAAAGCGATCAAATTTCCATATTAAATTCCGGAGGATCTCTGCGCAAGCTAGTTCGACATTGTGGGGTTTTTTAGAGCTATTAATTGAATAAAACAAAAAAGATGAAGAGGAAATTTTTAAAGTATTTTTTCCCGATTGTATTGCTTGGCATATTTGCCTTTACGTTTTACAGCAGCGGAAAAAGAGAGAAAGTATTGTTGCAGGCTCTTTCTCAAAGTCTGCAGGCTGGCCATTTCGAAAGTCATGCTTTAGACAAGAATATGTCTGAGAAAGTTTACGATCTTTATATTGAACGAATAGACTATGGTAAGCGGTATTTATTGAAGGATGATATCAAACAACTTGAAAAGTTTCGCTTTGTTTTAGGTGAAGAAATCAAGCAATCAAATTATGATTTTTATGATCTAAGTGTTGAAATATTAAGGAACAGAACCAAAGAAACTGAATCTATTTACAAGGAGGTGCTTGCAAATCCATTCGATTTTACAAAGAAAGAGGAGTTTGAAACTGATCCTGAAAAGCTTGATTTCCCTAAGAATGAGAAAGACAGATACGAGAGATGGCGTAAGCTGTTAAAATATCAAACAATGCTGAAATTGGATCGTTTGTTAAATATTCAGGAGACTGCCATAAAAGATAAGGATACATCATATAAGGTGTTGGAATTTAGTGAATTAGAAAAGAATGCTAGAGCAGATGTTAAAAATGATTATGAAGATTTGTATCGCCGCCTTTACAGTTACAGAATGACTGATAAAGACAGGTTATCTGAATACTTGAATGCTTTTACAGGCAGTTTTGATCCTCACTCAGAATACATGCCACCAAGAGATAAAGAGAACTTTGATATCAGAATGTCGGGTCAGTTAGAAGGAATTGGGGCTACCCTTACTGAACAAAAGGGATATGTTAAAGTTAACAGGATTGTCCCTGGAAGCCCATCGTGGAAGCAGGGACAACTAAAGGCCAACGACATAATTTTGAAAGTTGCCCAGGGAGATAGTACGCCGGTAAGTGTTGTGGATATGCGCCTTGATGATGCTGTTGAGTTAATTCGTGGAAAAAAAGGCACTGAGGTTCGTTTAACTGTCAAGAAACCAGATAATTCCATAGTTGTAATTCCAATTATTCGAGACATAGTGGTGATTGAAGAGACTTATGCAAAATCAGCTATTCTTCAGGTTGATGGCTCATCGAAACGTTATGGCTATATTTATCTGCCATCATTTTATGTTGATTTCAGCAATCGAAATGGAAGGCATTGTTCAAAGGATGTTGATATTGAGATTGAAAAACTAAAAAGGGAAGAAGTTGATGGAATTATCCTTGATTTAAGGCATAATGGTGGAGGTTCTTTGACTGATGTGGTTGATATGGCTGGGTTGTTTATTAAAAATGGACCTGTAGTTCAGGTGAAATCACGACTGGGTGAGCCTTATATTTTGAAAGACAGAGATTCAAGAATTCAATACGATGGGGATTTGGTGGTGATGGTAAATACTCTAAGTGCTTCAGCATCAGAGATTTTAGCGGCTGCCATGCAAGATTATGGAAGAGCAATTATTGTGGGCTCACCAACTACTTATGGCAAAGGTACTGTTCAGCGAATTATTGATTTAGATCAAGTTGTAAGTGATTCATATTCAGATGTTAAACCACTTGGCGCCTTGCGCTTGACTACTCAGAAATTTTATCGTATCAATGGTGGAGCTACTCAGTTAAAAGGAGTTGTTCCTGATATTATTTTGCCAGATGTTTATGGAGTAATGGATATAGGAGAGAAAGAGCTGACAAATGTGATGGCTTGGGATGAAATTGCTCCTGCTGATTATCAAAAATGGCCACTTCCTATTGAAAATATGGATGAATTAAAGGCAAATAGTAGTAAACGGGTAGCTGATAATGTGGTGTTTAATAAGGTGAAAGAAAACTCTGTCAGACTCGAAAAACAAAAAGATATTTCAGTGTATAGTCTTAATTTAGAGCAATATAGAGCTGAACAGAAGAAGTTAAATGAAGAAGCCGAGAAATTTAATAAGATGTATGAGGCTGAAACCAAATTGAAGGCCTCTAGTTTAAAAGAAGATTTAGCTGAATTTGGAAACGACAGCACTAAACTTATAACTGCAAAAAACTGGCGAAATGATTTGCAAAAAGATGCTTATCTGGAAGAAGCCGTTTTTGTGATGCGGGACATTTGGAATTACAGAATTACCAAGCATGATTAGATTCCAATTGACAAGTAAGTTTATGGTTATATAGAGGCGATGTTTTTGCAGCATGCGAGCTGAAAAAAACGCTATGCGGGTTTTAGTTGATAACAAGCCAATAGTCTGCAGTTCTCAGTCAACAGTCTGTCTTCAAAGTTGTTGGTTGAGGACTGTTGACTGGGGACTAATAGCTAAAACAAGACAATAAGTTGAACAGCTTGTAAAAAGTTTATCTCTAAGTGCCTAATTTGTTACCTTTGCGCTCTTTTTTGTATATTATTTTGATTGGGTATCTCCGTCTTTTTTTATCAGCCTTTTATTAATGCATTTTATTAAACCAGGTCCTTCATAAATAAACCCGGTGTAAAGCTGAATAAGGCTGGCACCTGCCTCCAGTTTTTCTAGTGCATCTTCTGCCGTCATAATTCCACCAACCCCAATTACAGGAATGCTTCCATTTGTTTTGTCAACAATGTATTTGATTACTTCAGTGGAACGTTTGCCTAATGGTTTTCCGCTAAGTCCACCAGCGCCAAGCTTGTTAATCTCTTCTTTAGGGTAACTCAGACCATCCCTGCTAATAGTTGTATTGGTTGCAATTATTCCGCTTGTTTCTGTTTCTCTTACTATTTCAATAATATCATCAAGTTGATCATTGCTTAAGTCGGGGGCAATTTTTAATAAAATTGGTTTTTGTTTTGGCATTTCATGGTTAATTTCCTTTAAAGTATTTAACAACTTTTTTAAAGGTTCTTTGTCTTGTAACTCTCTGAGATTAGGTGTGTTAGGTGAGCTAATGTTGACTGCAAAGTAATCAACATACGGATAAAGTGTTTTGAATCCAATGCTGTAATCATTGATAGCTTTTTCATTTGGAGTGACTTTATTTTTACCAATATTTCCTCCAATGATCACTTTCGATTTTTTCTTTTTAAGTTTTTTTACTGCTGCTTCAACCCCGTGATTATTAAAACCCATTCGGTTGATAAGGGCCTGGTCTTTTTTTAATCTAAAAGCTCTGGGCTTTGGATTTCCAGGTTGACCAACCGGTGTTAAAGTTCCGATTTCAACAAAGCCAAATCCGAGGTATCCCAGCATATCAAAGGCTGCTGCCTCTTTATCAAGCCCGGCCGCAAGTCCAACCGGGTTCGGAAATTTTATTCCAAAAAGTTCCCTTTCCAGTTTAGGATGATTTATCTGAAACATTTTTTTTGTTAGAAAACCTACCCCTGGAATTGAACTTCCAATTTTAAAACACAAAAAAGTAAAGTTGTGGATTTTTTCAGGTGAAAATTTAAAAAGCAAAGGACGGATGATTGATTTATACATTTTCTATAATTTTAATTTGCGCGCAAAGATATAAAATATGAGTATTGATTCTTCGATAGTTTGCCATATGACTTATGTTTATTTTACAGAATAGCTTGAAGTCTGAAGACAGAAGTCAGAAGAAAGTTTTTTTCGATTAAAGTTTTGATATTTTAGTCTTCCGTGTCCGAGTTTTCGATTTTCTGGCGCGCGAATTTTCGCGTGCCCATTTTAAGAAATTTTCTTAAAAGTCGGAATTTCTAATTTTTATGGCAATTTGTAAATAAAAATTAACTCAATAAGAATTAAATATTCTACACAACTATACATGAAGTAAAAAAATATGGAATTCTTAGGAACTTAACTTTGTCGAACTTTTATATGTATAGTTAGTAATTTGCGAAATGAGTAGACGAAATATTTAATTCGTTTCTTTTTCTAAATTTTGCAAAAAATCATCATGTTTCTAAAATTGAAAATTAGAATAAATGATTCTAAGGTAGTTTATACCAATCGCAAATTAATTTTCTTCATTTACCCCAGCCCTAAAGGGAGTGAAGAAAATCAATTTGCTCCCTTTAGGGCTGGGGTAAACAAATTGATTTTCAGAACGGAGCCTCAATTTG
>JBNKRJ010000097.1:0-43936 GCA_050296515.1 Bacteroidales bacterium
GAAGCCCTAAAAGTGCCTTTCCTTGGACACTGCATCGTTAAAACGTGCTTAGTTACGTCTGTTTAACACTTTTAGGGGCCATTTTATTAAAGTTAAGTATTTTTTATCTGTAACTTTACTTTTTCAAAGATATGAGTTAAATAAACTTGAACGATGGAAACGGTGGAGCATATTTTAGCAATCATTGGAAAAATGGAAACCTTGCCACCCCGAACAAAGTACCATCAAAGCATTGATGGGATACCAAAGGTATAAATATTGAAAATATATAATTGATAAGAAAGGTTGCTTTTTAGTGGCCTTTCTTGCTTATTATGAGGAAGATATGCTCAAAGGAGTTATTTTAAAGCCAAAATTGGCGGATGAAAATAGTACGGTTGTTTATAACGTATTTGAAGCATAATAGCCCCCCCGATGCCGCACGAATCCTTTCGTGTGCAATGAAGAAAAGAAAATAGGATTTAAAGAGCCTGGTAATTTTTTGCCGGGCTTTTGTATTATACTATTTGACAAGCTCTGGAAGCCCACTATGTAGCCTACAAAAGCACAAAAGTGCTTGGTGCTGGATGATTTTACCCGACAAATTTTCAAAAATGCATTCATTTTTTATAAATAGCACCTAACAAATCAACAAAAGTGTTTCATTTTGGCTCTTTGTAGCCTGCAAAATGGTAAAAGTGTTTCAGGTTTCATCTTTTAACCCTCAAAACCTTAAAAAGGCATCCCGCTTTAAACAATTGAAGGCATTAAACCCGGAAACTGGAAGCGTTTTTATTCATTTGCATGAGTAAAAACTCCGAAAGTTGAGGTCAT
This sequence comes from Bacteroidales bacterium, assembly GCA_050296515.1. Taxonomy (GTDB): domain Bacteria; phylum Bacteroidota; class Bacteroidia; order Bacteroidales; family NBLH01; genus NBLH01. The sequence continues at coordinate 814 of JBNKRJ010000097.1, forward strand.
TTATGACTTTTAACAGCGAGACATTCATTAAATGCCCTAAGTTTATAAATTTTATTCTATGCATCAGGCGTACATGCTTAGTTGCATGAAAAAAGTTGCAGTCTTAATCAAAATTGCCAGAGGATGTATCTAAAACAAAAATCCCGGTCAGCCCGGGATTTTCATTATAAAGAAAGTCTGCATTTTAACTTGCTACAAACTTATTTACAATTTCGTCAGAATCATAAGCACCTTCTTTTAGTTTCTTTCCAACTTCCGAAAATGCTTTAATGGTCCTGTCAACCTGCTCCAAAGTATGAACTGCAGTAGGAATAATCCTTAACATAATGGTTCCTTTAGGCACAACAGGATATACAACAATTGATGTAAAGATGTCGTAATTCTCTCTTAAATCAAGTAATACATTGGTTCCCTGAGAAACACTTCCCTCAAAAAACACAGGAGTCACCGGAGATTCTGTTTTACCAAGGTTAAATCCTTGTTCTCTCAAACCTGATTGCAAAGCATCTACAATTTTCCAAAGATTATCTTTAAACTCAGTGTTATTCCTGATTAGTTCCAATCTTTTTAAAGAACCAATTACCATTGGCATTGGCAAAGATTTTGCAAAAATCTGAGAACGCATATTGTATTGTAAGAAGTCAATTATTGCTTTTTCTCCAGCCACAAATGCACCAATACCAGCCATTGACTTTGCAAATGTTCCAAAATAAAGATCAATTTTATCCTGTACTCCAAAATGTTCACCTGTTCCGGCACCAGTTTTTCCCATTGTTCCAAAACCATGAGCATCATCAACCAATAGCCTGAAATTATATTTTTCTTTGAAATCAGTAATCACTTTAAGGTTACCCAAGTCACCTTCCATGCCAAAAACACCTTCGGTAATAACTAAAATACCTCCACCTGTTTTTGCAGCCAGTTTTGAGGCCCTCTCAATCTGAGCGGCAAAACTTTCCATGTTATTGTGTTGGAAAACAAAACGTTTCCCCATATGCATTCTTAAGCCGTCTAAAATACAGGCATGAGAATCAGAATCGTAAACAGCAACATCATTTCTACCTAATATTGAGTCAATTATCGAGATAATCCCCTGGTATCCATAATTAAGAAGATAAGATCGTTCTTTTCCAACAAATGCAGCTAACTCTTCTTCAAGTTGCTCGTGGTATTTTGTTTGACCGCTCATCATTCTTGCACCCATTGGATAGGCCAGGCCCCATTCTTTTGAAGCATCAGCGTCCGCTTTTCTTACTTCAGGATGATTTGCCAGCCCTAGATAGTTATTAAGACTCCAGTTTAACACCTCTTTTCCTCTGAACTTCATAATTGGTGCAATCTCCCCCTCAAGTTTTGGAAACATGTAATAACCATGCCCAACCTCTTGGTACTTACCAAGATCTGAATGAGTCATTTTCAAATTCTCAAAAATATCTGCATTTTTCATCCGCGTATATTTAGTTGTTTAATAATATGAAGAAAACATTCTTTAAACTAAAACTAATGGTTTGTGAATGTTTAATCAACTTCCTGCTATTTAGAATTAATTTCTTTAATAATAAATTGATGCAAAAGTAATAGAAATCTAAAATTTGCCGAAATAAAATAACATCATTGTACTTACATCTATATTCTCCTAAAAAAAACAAACATAACACTCTGATGCACTTGTCATTAATAAAAACGATACAAGAACAGGGTAGTTTCTCGAAAATTTTAATTTTAATAAAATAGTTTTAATAAAGCGTTAAACTTAGTACTTTCGCACAAATTTTTAATGGGCTAATAATGCAAAAAGTAATTAGTGGAATTCAACAGGTAGGGATAGGCATTCCTAATGTTCATGAGGCATGGGGATGGTACCGCAAGCATTTCAGTATGGATATTGCGGCATTTGATGATGAAGGGACTGCTGAATTTATGCTTCCTTATACAGCTGGCAAACCTCAGGATCGACATGCAATTCTTGCACTTAATATGAAAGGTGGTGGAGGATTTGAAATCTGGCAGTATAAAAGCCGAAAGCCTGAAGCTGCAAAATTTGATGTTTCATTGGGAGATTTAGGAATTTTTGCAGTAAAAATAAAAACTGAAAGTATTTCGGAAACCTATCATTATTTTACAAGACAAGGTATTGAAGTTTCTAAAAGAATATACGAAGATCCGAATGGGAAAAAGCATTTTTTTGTAAAAGACCCATATGGCAACATTTTTCAGCTAATTCAAAACAAATATTGGTTTGTAAAAAACCAGGATAACACGGGAGGTGCTGATGGAGTTATCATTGGAGTGAGTGATATTAATAAAGCAATGCGCTTTTACAAAACCATTTTAGGATATGACAGGGTTTTATATGACACCCATGGTAAATTTGATGAGTTCTCAGGTTTAAAAGGTGGCAATAATACTTTTAGAAGAGTTTTACTCACCCATTCTAAACCAAGAGAGGGTGCCTTTAGCAGATTATTTGGAGACAGCAAAATAGAGTTAATACAAGTTTTAGACAGAGAACCTAATAAGATTTTTGAAAACAGGCTTTGGGGTGATCTCGGATTCATCCATCTATGCTTTGATATTGCTGGCATAGAGCAGTTTAAACAAGATTGTACTGCGGAGGGTTTCCCGTTTACTGTTGACAGTCGACAGAATGGTATGAATGGTAATTCTTTTGATATGGGTGAAGCTGCTGGTCATTTTGCATACATTGAAGATCCTGATGGAACTTTAATTGAGCTTGTGGAAGCGCATCGAATTCCTTTGATAAAAAAGTTAGGCTGGAACCTTGATCTTAAGAAAAGAAATCGTGCAAAAGCCCTTCCGGACTGGATGGTGAAAATGCTGAGCTTAAAGCGAGTAAAAAACTAACACACAAAACTTTAGGATTATGCTAGAGAAAGAAAATCAATTGCTTAAGAAAATTGAGAATAAAAGTATTAAAGAACAACTAGAAATTCTTACAGAGGAATTCAAAGGAGAGATTGTTTTTTCAACCAGTCTTGGACAAGAAGATCAGGTTATAACTGATTTTATCTTTAAAAATAATATTGATATCAAAGTTTTTTCATTAGACACAGGTCGATTATTTGAAGAAACTTACAAAGTACTTCAAAGAACGATTGAAAGATACGATAAAGAAATAGAAATCTATTTCCCAGAATATGAGCAAGTTCAGGAGCTTGTAACAAAAAAAGGCCCTTATAGTTTTTATGAGTCGGTTGAAAACAGAAAAGAATGCTGTAATATAAGAAAGGTAGTTCCATTAAACAAAGCATTAAAAGGTAACAAATTATGGATTACCGGATTAAGAGCTGAACAATCAGAGGCTCGTACGGAGCTTCCATTAATTTCTTGGGACGATTATTTCCAGCTTTTCAAATTTAATCCGTTAAAAGACTGGAGCCTTGAACAAGTAGTTGATTACCTTAACAAAAACCATGTGCCATATAACTCTTTGCACGACAAAGGCTTTGTCAGCATTGGTTGCGCTCCTTGTACAAGAGCAGTTAAACCAGGAGAACACATTAGAACCGGAAGATGGTGGTGGGAAGATAACTCTAAAAAAGAGTGTGGCTTGCATGAGCACAATGGAACCATTGAAAATCAGGCTAGTTTATCTCAATTTGTAAAAAAAATTTAGTTTTAATGCCAATCTGAGTAGATTTGCATCAACTTTTACTGGAAAAGAAAAAGAGAAGTATATGGATAAAATAACAATGAACCACCTGAGAGAACTTGAGTCGGAGTCGATACACGTGATAAGAGAAGTTGCTGCTCAGTTTGAAAGACCAGCACTTTTATTTTCGGGAGGAAAGGATTCAATCGTAATGTTTCATTTGGCAAGAAAAGCATTCTATCCAGCCAAAGTACCTTTCCCATTGCTTCATATAGATACAGGACATAACTTTCAGGAAACTCTTGATTTCAGAGACAACCTTGCTAAAGAAACTGGTACTGAATTGATTGTAAAATATGTTCAGGACTCGATTAATGAAGGAAAAGCTGTTGAGGAAAAAGGAATAAATGCCAGTAGAAATAAGCTTCAAACTGTTACTTTACTGGACGCTATTGAAAGTTTAAAACTAGATGCGGCCCTTGGAGGTGGAAGAAGAGATGAAGAAAAAGCACGTGCTAAAGAACGTTTTTTCTCTCACAGAGACGACTTTGGTCAATGGGATCCTAAAAATCAGCGTCCAGAGTTGTGGTCATTGTACAATGGCAAAAAAAACATGGGCGAACATTTTAGAGTTTTCCCAATCAGTAACTGGACTGAAATGGATGTGTGGCAGTATATTTACATGGAAAATATTGATATCCCGAGCTTATACTTCACTCACAAAAGAAAAGTATTTGAAAGAGATGGAGTTTTGTTGGCACATGCACCATTTATGCAACTAAAGGATACTGAAAAAGTAGTAGAAATGACTGTGCGATGTAGAACAATAGGTGACATTACATGCACTGGAGTAACACTTTCTACAGCCAACACTTTAGAAGATATTATTAAGGAAATTGCTGCTACCAGGACTACTGAAAGAGGTGGACGTGCAGATGACAAGCGTTCGGAAGCAGCAATGGAAGACAGAAAGAAAGAAGGCTATTTCTAATCGTTATTCGTACATCATTAATTTCAAACAAAAGTAAGGCTGAGTAATCAGCTGAATCAAAAATAAAACAAAATGGCAGAAAATAAGCAAAGGGGCTATCTTGACATGGAGCTTTTAAGATTCACCACAGCGGGTAGTGTTGACGATGGGAAAAGTACATTGATAGGAAGGCTTTTATATGATAGTAAAGCTATTTTTGAAGATCAATTAGACGCAATTGAAGAAACCAGCAAACGAAAAGGTGATGATGGAATCGACCTGGCACTTTTAACTGATGGTTTAAGAGCAGAAAGAGAACAAGGCATCACCATCGATGTTGCATACAGATATTTTGCCACTCCAAAGCGAAAATTCATTATTGCTGACACTCCTGGACATATACAATATACACGAAATATGGTAACTGGAGCATCTACTGCTAATTTGGCTATCATACTAATTGATGCCCGCCATGGAGTAATTGAGCAGACTTTAAGACATGCATTTATCGCATCGTTATTGCAAATTCCACATGTTGTGGTTTGTATTAATAAAATGGATTTGGTTGATTATAGCGAGGAAGTTTATGAAAAAATCAAACAACAATTCATGGAGTTTGCCCCAAAACTGGATGTTCAGGATATCCACTTTATTCCAATTAGTGCGCTAAATGGCGATAATGTTGTAAAAAGATCTGAAAACATGAATTGGTATGATGGCGCAACACTGATGTATACACTTGAAAATGTATATATTGGAAGCGATCAGAACCATTTTGATGCCAGGTTCCCTGTTCAATACGTAATTCGTCCACAAAAAGATGAATTCCATGACTACAGAGGCTATGCCGGGAAAATAGAAGGTGGAATTTTCAACGTTGGTGATAGTGTGAAAGTTTTACCATCTGGATTAACCAGTAAAATAAAATCAATCGATTTCTATAAAGAAACTTTGAAAACTGCTGCAAAACCGCAATCAGTAACAATTACTCTTGAAGATGATATTGATATTAGCAGAGGAGACATGATTGTAAACGCTACTAATGTTCCTGAAACTTCGCAGGAAGTTGAGATGATGGTATGTTGGTTTAATGAAAAACCACTGGCCTTAAGAGGAAAATACAATCTTAAACACACCTCAAAAGATGCAAGATGCATGATTACAGAAGTTGATTACAAGATGGATATCAATAAGTTGGAAGAAAATTATGAAGATAAAAGTGTCCAAATGAATGATATTGCAAAAATCTCGATAAAAACAACTTCTCCTCTGTTTTTTGATTCTTACAGGAACAACAGAAACACAGGTAGTGTTATTTTAATTGATGAGGCAACTAATGAAACTGTGGCTGCTGGTATGATTATTTAATAAAACCATATATTAACCTAAAATCAACCATCAGTTATTAAGGAAAACAGATAGTTGATAATCACATATATTAATGAGCTTTGACGGCATCCTGGTGCTAATTGTACTGGCATTTATATTAGTATCTCTCTACTTCGAACTAGTAGGGCCAGGGTTTACCTTTGTCATAGGTATTGCTGTATTAGGAGCGTTTAAGGTACTCTCTCCGACAGAAATATTGCAAGGCTTTGCCAATGAGCAAATTGCAGTTATTATTATGTTACTCCTACTTGGAGATGTTTTTCGGAGAACATCTGTACTAGACATCTTTTTCGACCAGGTTTTTAAATATGCAAAATCCTATAAGCATTTTATGGTCAGACTGATGTTTATTGTTGCGCCATTATCTGCCTTTTTAAACAACACTCCCCTAGTTGCAGTGCTGATACCTTATGTACACAATTGGAGTACTAAAAACAGGGTACATGTTTCAAAACTAATGATGCCATTGTCATTTGCTGCAATTTTAGGTGGTTGTGCAACATTGATTGGAACTTCTACCAACCTGATTGTTAACGGCTTAGTTACAGATCAGGAAATCATACCCGACTTGAAACCTCTTGAGGTTTTTGATTTCGCCTATGTTGGTGTTCCAATGATAATTATCGGAGCGTTATACATGCTTTTTATTGGACATAAACTGATCCCTGAGAGGAAAGAAACACTACAAGACCTGCCTGCAGATACCAGAGATTATGTTTTTGAATTGCAACTAAAAAAAGGAAGTGAAGTTATTGGACAATCCCGTTCGCAAGCACAATTTCTGAAGAATGAGGGATTTATGCTGGCCGAAGTATATAGAGAGGGATTACTGTATCAGCAAATCAGTCAAAACTTTATTTTTCAGGAAGATGACATTTTACTATTTGTTGGAAAAAAAGAAGCAATTGCTGAATTGGTAAATGCTGATAAAAAAAGAATTATCCCATCGGTTGGGATGTTTTCTCGCAGGCCCAAGTCAGAAATCATTGAAATTGTAGTTTCTCATAAATCAAGTATGATTGGCAAAAGGCTAATGTATGAAAACTTCAGGGGGAAATATGATGCAACAGTTTTAGCTGTACACAGAAACGGTGAGAATATTAACGGGCAAATAGCAAATATTGAATTACGAGCAGGAGATGCATTGCTTTTAATGGCAGGCTCAGAATTTAATGAGTTAAGTAAATCAACTCATGATTTTTACATCATCTCAAAAATTAAAGAAATTAGACGCCTGGGTTTGTTAAAAACAGCAACTCTTGTTGTTGGAACTCCTCTAATAATACTTCTTAATGTATTAGGTATCAGCAAGTTATTTACAGGACTGCTTGTTCTGCTTATATTAACGCAATTCCTTAAAATTATTAATCCAAAAGACATGGCACAAAGTGTAGACTATGAGCTTGCATTTATCATTGCCTTGTCGTTAGCTCTTGGAATTGCAATGATAAAAACAGGAGTGGCAGAAATACTTGCCAATGGAATTATGTATGGATTCAGACCTCTTGGCAAATACGGTGCGTTATATGGTATTTATATTATTACAGCACTTCTAGCTGCTTTTGTCACTAATAAAGCAGCTGTTGCAATTGTTTTTCCTATTGCCTTAAGCATATCAATGCAAATGCACCTTCCGCCCACGCCATTTGTTTTAATTGTTTCATTCGCTGCAGCTGCAAACTTCATGACACCAATAGGATATCAAACGAACCTGATGATTTATGGACCAGGAGGATACAAGTTTAGAGATTTCCTTAAAGTAGGAACACCACTTACTTTAATTTATATGTTAGTGACTGTAACAATCTTAAGTAGAATTTATTTTTAAAAAGTTATGTTAGAAATTTCTTTGGAGCAATTAGTAATACCAGCATTCAAAGCTGCATTAAAAGCCGGTAAAGAAATATTGAAAATATATGAAAATGAAGACTTTAATGTAGAATTTAAAGAAGATAATTCTCCATTAACCTTAGCAGACAAACAAGCTCATGAAATTATTTGCCAGGAACTTGAAAGTACTCAAATTCATATCCTTAGCGAAGAATCAAGAACTATTCCTTTTGAAAAAAGAAAAGGTTGGGACTTGTTTTGGTTAGTAGATCCACTGGATGGGACAAAGGAATTCATAAAGCGAAATGGCGAATTCACTGTTAATATTGCTTTAATTAAGAATCAAAAGCCAATATTGGGTATTATTTTCGCACCAGTTCTAAAAAAAATCTATTATGGGTATCAAAACCAAGCCTTTTTGATTGATGAACCGGATTTTTCAATGAATGACACTGAGCTTTTTGCTAAAATTCAGCAAAAATCAATAAGTTTGCCGATTGAAAATCTGAAGAATAAATATACGGTTGTAGCTAGCAGGTCACACTTGTCTGATGAGACTAAAGAATATATTGAAGCATTGAAGCAGGCAAAAGGAGAAATCGATATTAAAAGTATTGGAAGCTCTCTGAAGCTTTGCTTAATTGCTGAAGGCAGTGCTGATGTTTATCCAAGATTTGGTCCTACAATGGAATGGGATATAGCTGCAGGACACGCAATTATTGAAGCAGCTGGAGCAAAACTGGTTCAAACTGATGGAAAAACACCGTTGAATTACAATAATGAAAATTTATTAAACCCTTGGTTTATAGCAAATAACAAATAAAGAGGAAGATAATGAATAATAAATTTCACTTTGAGTGTCAAAATTGTAAAACAGTAATAAATAGTTTTAAAGAATGGTTTGCCAATAACCAAAAATGCCCATCATGTGGCAAATCGCACATCCGAACTATTTATTCAACTGATAAAGAGAAAATTAAGGAATTAATTTCACAAGATGCAAGACCAGAAAGTCTTTGGCATTATTTTGATTTTCTTCCACTGAATAATAAAGAAAACATTGTTACCGAAGGAGAGGGAATTGCCCCAATTGAAAGATGGGAATTTCTTGAAGAGTACGCAAAAAGAAAATACAACCTAAATATTGAAATTTTTGTTAACAGAAATGATAAAAGTTTTGCTACAGGAACTTTCAAAGACAAAGGAGGAACGCTTGCTGCCAGCGTTTTAAAAGAAGAAGGCATAAAAGAGTACGTTGTGGCCAGTACAGGCAATACAGCCACAGCATTTGCTCACTACCTTGCCAAAGCAGGTGTATCATTATCGGTTTTCCTTCCCGAAAACGCTATGCATGATAGCGTTGCTCATATCGGAACTTATGGACAAAAGGCATACAGTGTAAAAGGAGACTATGCAAAAGCAAAAAAAGTAGCTGCAGATTATGCTGAAAAATATGGTATTTTAATGACAGGTGGTAACCTTGATCCACTTCGATTAGAATCAAAAAAAACACAGGTGTTTGAAATGCTTCGCGTAATGGGCAAAACACCTGACGTATATATTCAAGCCCTCAGCGGCGGGACAGGTCCGTTTGCAGTAGAAAAAGCATTTGCTGATTTGGAAGGAACTGGTTTAGCAGAAAAATTACCCAGATTTTTGTTAGCCCAGGGAGACAGATGTGCACCACAAGCACAGGCTTGGGAAAAATCGAAGGCGGAAGGCTTCCCAGAAGGATATCAAAACGAATATCCAATAATTGAAAATCCTGAACCTTTGATTGCTACAATTGCTACAGGTGAACCTAAAACATATCCGTTAATGGCTCCATTGGTTCGAAGATCTGGTGGTGAAATTTTTGAAATAAATGAAGAGCTTGCGATTGATATTGCCCGCCTTGTTGCTTATGAAAGAGTTATTAAAATTGGTCCGGCCTCTACTGCTGCTATTGCAGGTTTGTTTGAATCGTTAAAAAGAGGATACATTAACGATGGCGAAACAATATTTATCAATATGGGTGAAGGTGCTAACCGTGCTTTTGGGTTCATGCACAAAGTTGCCTATACAACTCAAGAAGTGAGTTCTGTTGAAGATTGTGAGCGATTCAATCGCGAAAATTATAAGGAAAAAGTTTGGGAGCCATTCAACAAGTATTAAGTAACTAACAATGATACACTTACAAAAAAAATAAAAAGCATTTCTGAAAGTACAGCTTTTTATTTTTTTAAATAATCTATTACAACCAAAAGGAAATTAAATTATATTTGTAAACGTTCCATATTTGCAATTAAGCTTTACTAAAAGTTCACACTAAACAACAAGTCATGAGAATTGCTGTAGACTTTGACGGCACAATAGTAGAACATAAATATCCTAAGATAGGTAAACCAATGCCTTTTGCTATTGAAACGCTTATTGAACTTCAAAAGCAAGGATATGAACTTATTCTTTGGACTTATAGAGCAGGGAAATATTTAGATGAAGCTGTTGAGTTTTGTAAAGAGAGAGGTCTGGAATTTTATGCTATTAATAAAAACTCTCCTGATGAAGTTTTTGACGAAACGAATATCAGCCGGAAAATTTACGCTGATTTATACATTGATGATAGGAACATAGGCGGGTTTCCTGGCTGGAGCTATATTTGGAAACTGCTTAACAAGAACGATCCTTTTAACACTAAGGATGACTATGGAATTTTTCCTTTAAAAAAAAAGGAAACATTTTCGGGAAAAATAAAAAAACTCCTTAGTTAATTTTTTATTAACCAATCAAAAACCTATAAAATGGGAATTAATAAAGTGATACTAGTAGGCCACGTCGGGAAAGATCCTGTGGTTCAGTATGTTAAAGAAGATTTGCCAGTAGCGAGATTTACTTTAGCAACCAGCGAAACATTTAAAGACCGAAACAGTGGTGAAAAGCAGACAAATACAGAATGGCATAACCTTGTAGTTTGGCGAGGTTTAGCTAAAGTAGTAGAACAATATGTAAAAAAAGGTGCGCATTTATATATTGAAGGAAAACTTACTACAAGAAGCTATGAAAAAGATGGAGCTACAAAGTATTTTACAGAAGTAGTTGTTAGTAATATGGAAATGCTTGGTAAATCTTCAGATACACCAAGCACTGGATCTATGAATAGCAGTCAGCCACCTAGTAATGAGATAAATGATTTTGATAGTAGCGAAGCTGCCAATTTTGAAGAAACAGATGACTTACCATTTTAGTTTCATCAGATAGAAATAAAAACAACCCGATATACCTTTATGACATGTCGGGTTTTGTTATATTTTGTAATCACTTAATAACTTTTGAAGAATTTTAGTGATTTTATAAAAAAAAACTTGCAATTTCGCATTTAAATAGAAGTAATGTCAGATAATCATTACAAGCTTATGATGATAACCAGTTAAAATTTTGATATTACAACTATCTAATTACCAATAACATCAAAATTTCAAAACGCAAGATTATTGCGTAACAATTGTTTAATAAATAATATTAGTTTTGGAAACGGTTCCCTTACCCGAATCTGCATACATTTTAGCAATAACATTAAAACACTTTGACTCAGGAAGCATCATAGGCTTATTAGTGGTTCTTATCTTATTAATCACATCCGCCCTAATTTCAGGCTCAGAAGTAGCATTCTTTTCTCTTTCACCTGCCACCAAAGAGCAACTATTAGAAGATAAGCATAGTAATAGTATAAAAATTCTAGGTTTATTAAAAAAACCCGAAAAATTACTTGCAACAATACTTATTACCAACAACTTTGTTAATATAGGGATTGTTATATTGTCAACTTTTCTAACCGAAGACATATTTGCTTTTACCAATATGGCAGAGTGGATCGTTTTTCTAATAAAAATTGTTCTGGTTACTTTTTTACTATTGCTTTTTGGAGAAATTATCCCTAAAGTATATGCGGCAAGATATGCGCATAAGTTCTCATTACTAATGGCTTATCCTGTACATCTCCTAAATCAGTTCTTTAGCCCATTGAGTGCTTTACTTATAGGCTCAACATCGTTTGTAAAAAAGCGACTTGCTAAAAAAAAACCTGATTTATCTATTAATGACCTTTCCAATGCTCTTGAGCTAACTGAAAATCAGATTAAAGACAACAAGAAAATATTGGAAGGAATTGTTAGTTATGGGACTACCGATGCAAGTGAAATAATGAAACCCAGAGTAGATGTCATTGCATTCGATATTCATCTTAATTTTAAAGAAGTTATTGAAAAAATTAAAAAGCATAATTACTCAAGAATACCTATTTATGCCGAGACTTTCGATAAAATTAAAGGCGTTCTATTTGTAAAAGATTTACTGCCCCATTTTCATAAACAAACCTTTAACTGGCAGTCTATCATCAGACCGGCCTATTTTGTGCCGGAATCAAAAAAGATAAACGATCTGTTGCTTGATTTTCAGTCAAAAAAAATCCACATGGCTGTTGTGATTGATGAATACGGAGGCACAAGCGGAATTGTAACATTAGAAGATGTTTTAGAGGAAATTGTAGGAGATATTGTTGATGAGTTTGAAAGCGATGATGATTCGTACAAAAAACTTGACGATAACAATTATATTTTTGAAGGAAAAACTCTTTTGATCGATTTCTATAAAATTCTGAACCTTGATGATGACATCTTTGATCCCGTTAGAGGGGAGGCTGATACACTTGCTGGTTTAATTCTGGAGATGAAAGGCGAAATACCTAAAATTGGTTCAGAAATAAAACATGAAAACTTTACGTTTAAAATTATTGCGGCGGATAAGAGAAGAATAAAAAGCATAAAGGTTACACTTAAATAGTCAGAATGAATAAAATATTGAAATACTTTCTTTTTGTTGTTCTATTTTCCACATTTTCGTGCAACGAAACTTACACTCCGAAACCAAGAGGTTATTTTAGAATTGATTTCCCTGAAAAACAATATGTTAGATTTAAATCAGATGCTCCTTTTTCATTTGAAATACCTAAGTACAGTAAAATGGTAATTGATAGTGCATATGATGCAGAGCCATGGTGGTATAACCTCACTTTTCCCACAATGAAAGGCACTATTCATTTATCCTATAAAAAAGTAAATAACAATATTAATGAGTATGTCGCAGATGCTCGCGAGCTTGTAAATAAACACACTATTAAAGCGGATGCCATTGATCCTCAAATACTGGAATTCAAAGAACGAAATGTAATTGCGGTTCTTTTTGAAATCAGGGGTAATGCAGCAACTCCATACCAGTTCTTTGCAACAGATAGTACCACACATTTTTTGAGAGGTTCTCTTTATTTTAATGTTTACCCAAACAAAGATAGTTTAGCACCTGTTGTTGATTTTTTAAAAAAAGATATTTTAAGATTGGTTGAGACACTTAAATGGGAGAAAACCAACTAGTTTTTACTCAAAAATAATGAACCATTTAAGCTAATTGGTTTGCTTGGTACTTTTTTTTAGCTAATTTCGCAGCTTAAAATCAAACAACTATGCCTCTTTCATATAAAATCGACAATGATAATTTTTCGTTGGGTCTTTGGGAGTTGTCCGAAGACGAAGAGCAGTTATTAAATAAGTTTTCAGCAATTGCTCCTCGTAAGGAAATATTAAAAGCAAAACGATTTAAATATCAGGCAAGAAAACTGGAGTGGATAGCCACCCGCTTGCTATTGTATGAGCTACTCAATAAGGTTGTATCTATTGATTATGATGAAAATGGCAAACCAATAATCAACAATGGCGAGCGCTGTATAAGTATATCACACACTAAAGGAATTGTAGCTGTTATTGTTACCAATAACATGGCTGGTATTGATGTGGAAATGCAAAGTGATAGAGTTCTTAGAATTGAAAACAAATTCATTAGCGGACTTGAAAAAAATCAGATTACTGAAAAAAATAAAGCAGAATATCTTTTAACATACTGGTCTGGGAAAGAAACTTTATATAAAATTCATGGAGGCAAAGGTTTAGATTTTATAAAAAATCTTTATATAAGTCCGTTTGAGCTTGAGAACAGAGGTGAATTTACAGGTGAAATTTTCACAGAAAATCATAACACCGCTTACCGTTTGAATTATTTCAATTATACATCACAATTTAATCACAACAATTATTTGATTGTTTATTACTACAATTAATAATGGTTTTCCAAAATAATAGATTGACCTTAGAATTATTTAATACAACAAGAAAAAAAATTGGAGTTTTAGTAGACCCTGACAAACACTCAGAAAGTTCTCTTATTGAGTTAATTAAAACATCAAACATAGCGAATGTTGATTTCTTTTTAATTGGAGGCAGCCTGCTTTTTAATCCAATTGGCAAAACAATTGAAACAATAAAAGAGCTCACTAAAACGCCTTTAATCTTATTTCCGGGCAACCTCACCCAACTATCGAACAAAGTTGATGCTATGATGCTGCTCAGCTTAATTTCCGGGAGAAATCCTGAATTACTAATTGGTAATCATGTACTTGCCGCACCTATAATTAAAAATCTTGGCATAAGTACTATCCCTACAGGATACATGCTTATTGGAACTGGCCAAACAACATCTGTTGAATACATAAGCAACACGAAACCTATTCCAGCCAATAAAACAGATATTGCGGTTGCCACGGCAATTGCAGGAGAACTTCTGGGGCATCAATTAATTTACATGGATGGAGGAAGTGGTGCAGACAGCCCAATTCCTGCGAAAATGATTGAAGAAGTAAAAAAGAATATTAATATTCCATTGATTATTGGTGGCGGGCTGAAAACTAATGAACACATAAAAGATGCATGCGCCGCTGGGGCAGACATTGTTATTGTAGGAAACATTTTAGAGAAAGAAAAAAAGAAAATTAATGAATTTACATCTATAGTCCATAGCGATTAAACTCATAGGTGTAATTCAGTTACTTTCGCTCTTATTTATGAAGGCCTATCTCTAGACCAATATTTAATCTGGGAAAGAAAAAATCGCCAACTTCATCTCGAAACTCCTGTGTTAAAAGCTCATTCATTCTATATGAGGCTGTCAGGACAAATCGATTGAGACCTATTCGTCCACGAAAGCCATAATTGAACTTTTCAACATAATCCAGTTCTGAAAGAATCACTCGTTGTTTACCAGCCTGCATTGGTTGCGAATTACTATCAATTTTATCCTGGAACATGTGTTTTACTCGAAACGCCCAATTATAATAAACACCAAGATCGACAAAACGACCTACAACATTACCCCTTTTCCCAAAATTAAATCGTATAAAAACATCTGGCCCTAAATTATTAAAACGAAGTTTTTCTTTGTCGTGTTGTATCGAATTCGGAACCACCTTTTCATCGTTCTGCAATAAATTAAACACATCATTTGTATAATTGATCCCTGCACCAAATGCCAGCCAGTTAGTAAGTTTATATTTATACCTCCAACCAACCGAAAACATGGTTGATGAACCGGGTTTTGTTGCTATCTCATTCTCATCATTGGCCGGAACATAAAATGCCAGTCCTAAATAAAGATGAGTAAAATGCCTGAAATTAGGTCCTCGTTTAGGCATCTTAAAATCGTAATCACTAATTCTTTCGTGTAATAAAACAGTTTGTCCAATTGCTAATTGGCAAACCACTATAACTATGAATAATATTGAAAACCTTTTCACTACCTTACAATTTTAGTTTCAACAGTTTACTTAAGATGAATGCTATTTGTAAACCCCTTATAATGAGCTCTTAAGATTCTTCCGTCAGGATATTCCTTTTTTAGAATTATTGCAGCGCGTTCTTTATAAACGTCAACCAGCCAATAATCCTCTAAGTAACCATTACTATTTTCAATATGATAAAATAAGTAATTTGTATTCTTAAAATAATTCTTATCAATAAACTCCTTTTTAACATCAATAAAAACAGTATCTTCGGATTCTATAAACTCAAAGGTTGGAGTCATGACTTCATAAGATTGAGAAGTTATGAAATAGGAAGCTTGCGGTACACCATATCCATGTGCATAATCAAAATAAGGAAAAAGATGCGCTGATTCCTGAATTTTCTCAAACAGCTGTACATTGGTAAGAAAATTCATTTTTTGCCATGCGCAGGCGGCGAAACCAGCAATCAAAGGCGCAGAGAACGATGTTCCCTTAGCTTTCTCTAATTTATCCTTACTGGCAACAATTACCTTTCCAAAAGCAACTACATTAGGTTTTAAATGGTAGTTAGCAGTAGGTCCATAGGAACTGAAACCAGCATGAAAGTCAGTTACAGGACTTATAGCTCCTACACTTAAAACACTATCAGCATCTGCTGGTGTGGCCATAATTTTCCAATCATGATTACCATCATTTCCCATTGCATTAACTACTAATATTCCTTTATTCGCAGCCATATTTGCGGCCATGGCCACCAGACTGGTATGGCCATTCATCTCAAAAGTATTGTACCGCTCATAAGTATATGCCAGCGAGCTATTTATTATATCTGCACCATTTTTATCAGCCCATTCCATTGCCTGAAGCCAGTATTCCTCTTCGACCATGCTTTCACGATCAATCTCAGTTCTGGCAAGTAGAAATTCTGCATCTGTAGCCAATCCCAGATTTTTATCATTAATCCTTCCTGCTATACAAGAAAGCACCATGGTGCCATGTGGATTATTTGCATAAACGTATTCTTTTTTACGCGCAAAATCCCATGTAAGTTTAATTTGATTGTTTTTTCTAAGATGCTCAAAAACAGGGATTTTATCTACCCCAGGAAAACCTGCATCAAAAACAGCAATTCTTATTCCTTTTCCGGTGTATCCATTGTCAGTAAACAAACTTCCCTGCATTCTTTCAAGCTGGTCCACCCAAAGCTTTTCTTCATCTTCGCGCAAAACAGTATCGTAAATTGCAGTAACAACAAAATCCGACATTATGAATGGTACAACCTTTTTAACAAAAGGAAGACTCTCTATTTCAGGAAGTTGATCCTCATCGACAAGTATTGAAACTGCATTAAACCACCTTAACTTGCAATTAACCTGCTGTGCAAACTCAGCTACTTTTTCAACATAATAATTATTTAGGGGGAAATCAGTTGAATCGTAAAGTGAAATTCCGGATTTAATTCTACGCTCGATGGCTTTTTCGTCAAAATAATTATACGGATTAAACTTGACATTGTTTTTGTCTGCAAAAAACACCCAATAACTCTTTTGGCCAATAAGATTCTCGGCAACATTAGTAATGAGTAGTATTGCGAAAGCAACTTTCAGAAATTGCCTGATAAATTGTGTATTGGAAGCTTTAAATCCCATTATAGAATAGTATCTGCAACTGCAAATATAACAAAGTTTAAACGATAACTGAGTTAAAGTCTCTCATTAAAAGGTTTAGTCTGAGTCAACCAACCCCTTAATTAATTTACCAGTAGCCCCACTGGGATAAGTAATTTTTAGAAAATCACTCAATGTGGGGGCTATATCGTTCATGTGCACCGGTTCCTGAATTTCTGTGTGCTTGATTTTCCAACCATAAAATATCAAAGGAACATGAGAATCGTACCGATAAGGGGAACTTTGTTGAATGCTATTTTTCGAAAAATATTTCTTTTTTTCAACCCACCCGGGCTTAAGGTTTAACAGGATGTCTCCAGAGCGCACCAAACTATAACTATTCATGAACTTACGCATGGTTCCTTCGGTAAAACTATTGGTCTGTAACACCGAACCAGTTGTAGCATTTGCCACTCCATTAAACTCACTCATAAATTGAGCGGCTTTTAACTGAACATCAGCAAGTGAAAGCTTAGCAGCATCAATTACCAATTGATCTAAATAAATTTGTTTATCAGAATAATGTTTTACCCAACCTGTGCGCCCATAAATAGCCTTAAGGTAACTATTTAGAAGAAAAATAGCTTTCTGAGAATCAAACTCACCAGTAGGTACACCTATTTCTTTATTAAAATCGGGATGATCAGAAATGCCTCTATCGCTGGTCAAAACAACTATAACATTCTCTTTCCCGACACGATCATCAAGAACATTCAACAAATGAGATATTTCCTTATCAAGGCGCAAATAAACATCTTCAAGCTCAACCGACCTAACTCCAAAAAGGTCTGTAACATAGCCTGTTGTAGCAAAGGATATAGTAAGCAAATCAGGATAACTATCTTTTCCCAGCTCTTCAAAAATAATGGCTGCAACAGCCAAACTAGCTGCATAGGAATTTCCATATGGAGTATATTTTATCACTTTAGAACCTTCCGTTAAACTCAGTAGTTTTAAATTATAAGGAAACGTTCGTTGATGATTGCTGAATCCTGTTTCGTATGAATTATTATCGGCAAGACTTTGTTGGTAACTTCCAATTGGGTTTAACGTATTCCATTCGCGAGATAAATACAAAGGTACCAGCTCCTTTTTATTAAAATCGCGAACCCACCTGGGCAAAGAATCCATATAATAAGTGCTGCTTACCCAATCTGCAGTATTTTCATCCATCCAATAAGCAGCATTGGCAAGATACCCGCCTGATAAGACCGAAGCGTAGTTTTTGATTGAAATACTTATCACCTTGGATCTTTTGTAGTTAGAAGCTCTTAGCTCATCACCTAATGTTGAGCCTATGATTTGCTTTGGCGAATACTTATTTTCATCAAAGTTTGTGAATCTGTCATCTAGCTTGGGATCATCCACGCAAAATTGCGTTGCATTTCTAAGCCTTACATACCAATCATCAGAAACAATACCATGTTCGGAAGGATTCGAACCTGTTGCAATTGTAGCATATCCCGGAGCCGATTCGGTGACCATATAATCATAATATGCATCTTTACATAGAGTCCCTTCATTAACCAACCTTTTAAACCCTTTGTCCGAAAATCTGTCCCAATATCGTTGAAGAAGATCATACCTCATTTGCTCAACTACAACCTGAACAACCAACTTGGGTTTTTCAGGTATTTTTTTCTGTTGACTAACCCCATTATAGCAATAAAACACGGTAAGAAGAACCGGTACAATTTTCCTAAACATATTTTCCTTTTTCATTTTCACAAAGAACCACAAATATAGCTGAATTTGTGCTCATAATGATATGCTAAAGCCTATAAAAGAAATAAAAAACAGCTTGCCTAATGATAAATTAACTTCAAAATCAGAAAATTAACTAAACATCAATATTGAACTTCATATTTTTACTCAACAGAAAAATTATTTTATCAAAATCAAAAAAAAACACTACATTTGGTTTTGAATTATTAATTATCTAACCCGAGCAAATTTTTATAGACTATGGAAAATAATGAAGAAAAAACTGTAAATGAAAACACTGGTGCAACAAATGCAAATGATGACAAACTTATTGGGATATTAAGTTATCTTGGTATTTTGTGGGTGGTTGCATTCATTTTGTATGGTAACAAAAAAACTGAGTACAACAAATTTCATGTAAAAGAAGGATTAGGATTATTCATATTTATTGTCGCTATTTACGTTCTTAGCTTTATTATAGGGTATATTCCTATCATTAATATCATATGGGGTATTTTAATGATATTTGTTTATATATTCTATTTAATTTTAATCATAATTGGGATTATTAATGCTGCAAATGGTGCACAAAAACCACTTCCATTAATCGGCAATTTGATTACTAAAAAATTCCTTGCAAACTTTAAATAGTTAATAATAATCATATAAAAAGCTATGCTTTGTGATTTTCAAAGCATAGCTTTTTTATTTCAATCAATCAGTAAAATCAATCATTATGAAAAAGGCTGTTCATGTAATTTTTCTGTTAATAGCATGTATTTTTTTGATTAACAATCACGCCAAATCACAATATGTAAAAGAGAAAAAGACTACACGCATCTTATTTATTTTTGATGCATCGAACAGCATGAACGGGAAGTGGGAAAGCGACAAAAAAATTGCAATTGCCAGGAGACTATTAGCCGAATTGGTTGACAGTTTAGAAAAAATTGAAGGTACACAACTTGCCCTAAGAGTTTACGGACATCAATTTAAAGTTCCACCACAGGTTTGTACCGACTCTAAACTTGAAGTTCCTTTTGCATGGAACAATGCACCTAAAATAAGAGCAAAACTCAATGAAATTGAGCCAAAAGGAACCACACCAATTGCTTATTCGCTGGAGTTGGCTGGCAACGATTTCCCCCCCTGCAAAAATTGCAAAAATGTTATTGTTTTAATAACCGATGGTATTGAAGCCTGTGAAGGAGATCCTTGCGCTATAGCTTTAATGCTTCAACGAAAAGGAATCAGTTTAAAACCTTACGTAATTGGAATAGGGCTGGATATTGAAACAAAAAAAGCTTTTGAATGTGTTGGTAAGTTTTATGATGCTGACAAAGAAGAACGCTTCGAAGACATTTTGAAAGAGGTTGTTAAACAAGCGCTTAACCAGACTTCTGCACAAATTAACCTGCTTGACATTTATAATAAGCCAACTGAAACCAACGTAAATATGACCTTTTATGATCAGAAGCTGAACAAAAGGCTTTTTAATACCATCCATACCTTAAACAAAAACGGCGATCCAGACACTATTTTCCTTGAACCAAGAATTAAGTACAAAATTGTTGTAAACACCATTCCTCAGGTTATAATTGACAACATTCAGATAAAACCACAACGGCATAATATAATTAAGGCACCAGCACCACAGGGTTATCTTAATGTTATCCAAGAAAGAGGGACACAATACAGGGATGAAAAATTTATTGTGCGTAAAGCAGGAGATTTGAATACCTTAAATGCACAAGCTTTTGGTGACAGGGAAAAATACATTGTAGGAAAATATGATATTGAATTACTTACCTTGCCTAGAATTTACCACTATAATGTGGAAATTAACCAAAGCAAAACCACAACCATAAAAATTTCTGAACCCGGTATTGCCAATATATCAATGCCTGCAAAAGGGTATGGCAGCTTGTATGTTCTTAAAAATGGTGAGCAAGAATGGGTTTGCAATCTTAACCAAATAACAAAGACCGCTCTAAATCTACAACCAGGCAATTACCTGGTTGCATACAGGACAGGTTTAGCAACAAAAATGGACATGTCTGAAATTAAAGAATTCAAAGTTATTTCGGGAAGATCTGTTTCGATTGAATTTTAAGGATTAAACCTTTTGGCTTTTTATGTGTCAAATAAAAAAAGAAAGCATAGTTTGAAATAATACCAGATGCAGAATTATAAAGATGGCGAACTAGTAGAAATGCTAAAGGCTAAAGGTAAAGATTATGCTTTTTACTTTATTGTCAGCCAGTATAAAGAAAGCTTATACTGGCTTATTCGAAAAATGATACTTGACCATGACGACACAGATGATGTATTCCAAAACACTTTTGTAAGGGCATGGAAAGGTCTGGATAATTTTAAAGGTGAATCGAAGCTATATACCTGGCTCTACAGAATTGCAACAAATGAAACCATAAGTTTTTTAAATAAAAAGAGAAAAAATACAGTATTACCGATAGATATCAAAGATGAGCTGATTAATAAACTGGAAAGTGATGCATATTTTTGCGGTGATGAAACGCAGTTGAAACTACAAAAGGCAATACTTCAACTCCCTGACAAACAAAGACTAGTATTTAACATGAAATATTTTGATGAGATCAAATACAATAAAATGTCTGAGATTTTAAACACTAGTGAGGGAGCACTGAAGGCGTCATATCATTATGCAGTAAAAAGGATTGAGAAATACTTAAAATCAGAAAATTAAGACATCATGGAAGAATTAGATAAATATTCGAAGGCGAATCCGTTTAATGTTCCTGAAAACTATTTTGAAGACTTAGATGGAAAACTTTCTTACAGAATAGAGGAAGAACAATACGACAAGAACACTAAATGGAAAATAAGTAGTTTGAAACCGTATTTTGCTGTTGCAGCAGGATTCCTATTACTATTTTCTCTTTGGTTTACATTTCTGGACAAATTAAATCTCAACAAAGTAACTGTAAATCAGGAAAATATTGAGCAAGATGTTATTTACAGCTTTTTTGAATCAATTGATACAGATGAACTAATACATTTAATAGCTTCGGATGAAACTTTTGCCCAAGAATCTTCAATTGATCATGAAAAAGATATCGACATCATCATTAAAGACATAGATGAATCTTTAATGATGGATGAAATTGAAAATAATGACACGACGGATAATATTTAATAAGCGAAGAGTTATGGAAAAAAAATATATAGGCCTAAGAAAGATCGGTCTTATTGGTGGTATACTTTTCTTAATTGGTCAGAATTTGCTTGCACAAGCAGTGAACAGGAAAGAACAACTTGAAAGTCAGAGAATTGCATTTATCACAAAGCAACTTAACTTAACAGTTGAAGAAGCTCAAAGATTTTGGCCTGTTTATAACGAATTTCAGCAAAAAAAAGAAAATATTAATAAAAACAAGCGGCAGCTTCTGAAAAAACTGGTAGCCGAAAACAATGGCTTATCTGATGACAAACTTGCTGGATTGTCGGATATCTATATAAAATCACAGCTTGATGAAGCAAAACTTATTTCTGATTATCATGAAAAATTCAAAACGATTTTACCCATAAAAAAGGTAATTGCCTATTACAAAGCCGATGAAAAATTCAAGCATTTTTTATTGCAGGAAGTTCAAAAAAGAAAGAAAGTGAACAGATAAAAAAACCCATGGCAAATTATAATTACCATGGGTTACATATTTAAAATTTCAGCGATAAGCTATTCACCGTCATCTTCGCCCATTAGCTCTTGAGCCATTTTCAAAGCGGTTGTTTGTCGTTCAACCAAAGTGCCCATTCTTTCGTTAGCTTTATCAAGAATTTCTACCGATTTTTTTGTATTCTTAACAGCTTTAGGAGCTTTCAATTTAGGTTTTACATTTTGCGCATTTTTAACCATTGTCTCGCCTTGTCCTTTTAGTTGTTTCAACTCGTTTTTCAACCCTGGAACAGCTTCTTTAATTTCATTTAAGGCTTTTTTCACTTCATTTTTTAGTGACTTCAAATCCATATTGTCTTTATCTTCTTTATACTTAAGAAGATTTTCTTCAACCTTTGCAAGGTTTACGTCTAACTTACACACATTGAAATATGTATCAAACGAACTGTTTTTAAAATTATCAAAATCACTTACACCAATATTATCTGGGCGCTCTACTTCTTTATCATAAGAGTCTAAGGCTTGTGCATTTACAGCACCAATAAATAAGAAATACACACTTAACAGCGCAATTAAAAATTGAAAAAATCTTTTTGTTTTCATGAGTAATTTGTATTAGTTAGTTAATTTTCAATGCATTTTTTGTAATATTTATGATTTAGTAAGACCTTAATACAAGTTAAACTAAAAATAGTAAATATTCAAATTTGCTTAGGCGGTTGTTTACCACAATCAAAACTTAAAACAGTATGTTACGGTGCCCTGCACCTTAAATCGCTTATCAGTTAATAATCTACAAATATTGCACAGCTCCTTCTTCATAGTATTACGAAGAAGGAGCTCTGTTGCTTTTAATATTGAACCAGTTTTTTTATAGGTGCAGGGCACCGAAAATATTTGCAGCTTAAATGTTTGTGTGATTTGAAAAGGTACGGAGTACCGTAATATTTAGATTTAGTGGTAAACAAGTGCCTAAACATTATATTCAAAATACCGAAAGAAATTTGAACAATTAGTATTCCAAATCAAACTTTAACCACCTATTTTATTCATTTTTTTTGATGAAATTAGATTTTACCTAATCTGAGTTTTGCAATTACTTAACATGTGCCTATTTTTGACAACTAATAATTCTAAATTATGCTATTTGAACCTATAAAAATAAAAACTTTAGAAAGCAAAAACAGAATTGTAATGGCACCCATGTGTCAATACCAGGCTGAAGATGGTTTTGCTAATGACTGGCACTTTGTGCATTATACCTCAAGAGCAATTGGCCAGGTTGGAATAATTGTAATTGAAGCAACTGCGGTAGAACCCAGAGGAAGAATATCAATGAATGATTTAGGCCTTTGGAACGATGAGCACATTGAACCATTTAGAAAAATTGTAGATGCCTGTAAAAAACATGGAGCCAAAATAGGCATACAATTAGCTCATGCAGGGAGAAAATCAAGAGTGACTGACAGTCAATCAATTGCACCAAGTCCAATTTCGTTTAATGAAAATTTCCCTACTCCAATTGAATTAACAAAAGATGAAATTCATGAAGTTGTAGAGAAATTTGGCCAAGCAGCAAAAAGAGCAGAAATTGCAGGTTTTGATTTTGTTGAAGTTCATGGCGCACATGGTTATTTAATCAGTGAATTTCTTTCGCCTTTGACAAACAAAAGGAATGACAATTACGGTCAGAACAAAGAATTATTTTTAAAAGAAGTACTGGAAAATGTTCAAAAAAACTTCCCAAAGGAAAAGCCCTTATTTTTAAGAATTTCTGGTGAAGAATATCATCCCGAAGGAAATCATCCTGAGACACTGGCTTTGCTTCTTAGCAATGTATCGCACTTATATGATGTTTTGCATGTCAGTTCCGGAGGTGTTATCAGTAAAGAATCATATGAGACATTCCCTGCCTATCAGTTAGAATATGCTAAAAAACTTAAAAGGTTGTTAAACAAGCCAACAATAGCAGTTGGCAAACTTGAAGATCCAGAAATAGCTGAAAAAGCATTGATTGAAAATAAAATCGACATGGTGACAATTGGCCGGGGACTTTTAACCGATCCTCATTGGGCATTGCATGCAGCACAGAAATTAAAGCAACAAATAGATTGGCCAAAGTCTTATGAAAGAGCAAAAGATTTATAAATAAGAAAAGGCTGTCGAGAAACAGCCTTTCAAAACAAATTGGTTAGTAGTCTGCACTAAACTATTAGAACCGGTATCCTATAGAAATTCTAAAAATCCCATTAATAGAAGGAATATCAACACTTTCACTGTAATCAGGATCATTATAAGTAAATTCTCCAGTGAAATTCTTACCTAATCCACCGCCAATATCAAGCAATATCCCTTTTTCTGAAACCCATTTGTACCCAATTCCAAAACCTGCACCAAAAGCATTCCAAGTTGCTTCAACATCACCAGTAGTATTTGTATTTGAGAAAGTAAACTTTCTGTTTACATACCTTACATAAGGAAAAGCATAAAACCTGTCCCCTCCTTTTTCGGGGTTAAAATAATATTTAAATAATCCTGCAAGAACGAGCCCACTCGCTTCAGACGTCCCTTCAAAAAAGTCTCCTTTTGAATATGAATAGGCAGCAGTTGCTTCCAAACCAATGTCATCATTAACAACATATTCCAGAGATACTGGAACAGTACTAAATAATAAACCTATTGGGTTGGTTTTTAACTCGATATGCTGAGCTTTGCTTGAAATTGCAACTGTTAAAGCTACCGTCAAAATCAGAATTACCTTTTTCATTTGTAAAATTTTAGTTTTCAATTTTGTTATCGCTTGTATGACAACAAAGTTGAAGAAACTCCCCTAATCCAATTCAAACAATTTATGTAAACTGAACTTAATCCTTGACAGTATGCTCAAAAAACATGATGAATGGAGTTCTCAGCTTTACATTAGAGATAATCCAGGCTATTTGTTTCTTCTTGTTTTACAAATGGTTCAACAGCTCTTTGGTAAATTCCCTGCACCCATGCAATCGCCATACCATAGTTGGTCACTGGAATACCTGCATCAATGGCTGGTTTTAGCCTGTTTGAAATTTGTTTTTTGGTAATCATGCAACCACCACATTGAACAACCAAAGCATAATCATGAATGTCTCTTTCCAGTCTATCAAGACCTGACACTACATCATATTCAAGCTTTTTACCTGTGAAATTGGTTATCCAGCGAGGGATTTTTACACGACCAATATCATCACATGAAACATGATGCGTACAAGATTCCAATAGCAAAATACGATCACCATCTTTAAGCTCTGATATTTTTGGAGTGCCCTTTAAGTAGTTCTCAAAATCGCCTTTTAATCTTGCCAATACAACACTAAATCCTGTTAGAGGGATATCTCTTGGAATAGAAGCATCAGCTTTTAAAAATATTTGGCTGTCAGTAATGGCTAACTTTGGCTTTATTCCAGTTTTCTTCAAAAATGCATCTACCTCGCGCTCTTTTACTACAATTGCAGTACAGTCGTTGTCCAGGATGTCCCTAATCATTTGCACCTGAGGTAGAATAAGCCTTCCAGCTGGAGCTTCAATATCAATTGGAGTTATCAATAATACAATATCACCGTACGAAACCAAATCTCCAATCAAAGAATGAACCTTGTAGGAACTCTCAGGAATTGCCTTTTTTATATGTTCAATTAACACCTCTAATTGCTTCTCCCATTGTCCATTTCCGAATGTGCTGTACTCAACTACAGGTACTTTATAAAGCGATTTCACTAGTTCGACCGTTTCATTCGCCAAGGGCTCAATATCAGATTTATTGTGGACTACAAGAAAGGGTGTATTGTAATACTTAAGTTTATCAATTAATTTCTTCTCATAATCACCCAACAAATTATTGGTAATAACCAAAATCCCCAAATCTATTGTTTTAATAGCTTCAAAAGATTTATCAATCCTTTTTTGGCCCAATTCACCAGTGTCATCAATACCTGCAGTGTCAACTAAAACAACAGGGCCAAAACCTGTAATTTCAAACGATTTTTTCACAGGATCGGTGGTTGTACCAGCCGTATCTGATACAATTGCAATATCTTGTCCTGCCAAACGATTAATTAACGAACTTTTGCCATAATTTCTTCGGCCGAATATTCCTATATGTGGCTTTGATTCTTTTCCTTTTTTCATACTTAAACTATAATCCTTCTTTGTGGTCACATTGATTAGGGAATACAAAAGTAGTAATTTTTAAAAATGGAAACATGACATAATTCCTTTTCCCGATTTTAACTAAATATTCAAAATTGGCAAGATTTATGTCATTTTCTGCTTGTGATAGCTGCTGTGTTCTATTTTTTTCATGGAAATGTAAAGTTCTATAAAAAAAATTCTAATTTTATAGCATCAGAAATCAATTATTACTTGATTTATTTACAGTTACAACTAAACTGCTTTTAATGAGGTGGTATAAAAACATAAGATTATTTACAAAAATACAGATATTCATTAGCCTGATTTTCACTGTAATGTTTCTTATAAGCGGAGCAGTGCTTTTTTTTACCAGAAAAAGCCAGATTACTAATGAATACGAGAATAAAATAAACGCTCAATTAAATGAATTGGAAAGTGTAATTAACAGCTATTTAAAAAGAGATAAGGATCTTTTAAATTTAGCAGTAAATATAGCAGACCATAAAATAAATGACAATAGTGAAATTATAGAGAGTCCAACAAAAGAACTAACAATAAAAGCGGTTGATCCTTTTACCAATAAAACTATTGAGGTTAAGCTTAATGAATGGAGAGTTGATGGTTTCCCACTTTTAGGAAGCTATAACCTGGTTAATCAACTTGCAAGTTTAACTAAACTGGATGTTTCGATATACCAAAAATGTGACCTGGGCTATGTAAATGTGTCAACCAGTATTCAGTCTTCGACAAAGGACGGAAATGAGCACATGACTGGTGATATTCTATTAAAAAGTTCGCCAATTATTGAGGCTATTGAACAGGGAAATCAATATACTGGACGAGTTTATCAAAACAATGCCTGGTATAACACCAGTTATAAGCCATTGTTGATTGATGGTAAAATTAAAGGCATCTACTACCTGGGAATAAGAGAAAGAATTGGACGGGCTTTAATGAATGTTTTTGAAAGCCGAAAGTTTCTTGAATCAGGATATCCTTTTTTAATTACAAAAGAAGGAACAATTTTAATCCACCCTAATGAAAGACAGGGTTCTGATTACTCAAAAACACCAATCTTTAAAAGATTGAATGAAAGCAACTTACAGTCTGGAATCATTAATTACAAATGGCCCAATGAAAGTCGCGGCAAACAATGGAACCTTCATTACAAATTTCATGCTCCCACACAAAGCTATATCTGCATTAGCTACCCCAGAAATGAATTGTTTAGTGAGTTGATAAGATACTCGATTTATGGATTTAGTGGATGGCTTATTTTTATTATCGTTTTACAATTTTTCTTTAGTATTGCTTATAAGCCTCTACGAAGAAGGCTAAACAGATTAAAAAACATTTTAACAATGCTTGCAGAGGGAGAAAAAACCTCATTGCTTAAATTAACAGGTGAAAAGGAATTTCATGAACTGGCTGACAAGGTTAATCTAATTTCTGGTAGATTTAACGATTTAGCAGATTTTGCAAATGGCCTCGCCAATGATAATTTTTCTCAGGTATACCCAAAATCATTTATTGATGATAAAATCGGAGAAGCTTTAATTCAAATTAATGATAAGTTGAATGAAGCAATGTATAATGAAAACATTCGAAAGAAAGAAGACAAGCTAAGGGATTGGGAATCAGAAGGTTTGTCGAAATTTGTAAACATTCTGCAAAGAAACAGGGAAAATCTTGAAGAACTGTGTTACGAATTAATTTCGAATCTTGTCGAATACCTTAATGCAGATCTTGGTGCACTTTTCTTCATTAACTCAGATAATCCTGAAGATGTTTATTTTGAGCAAATGGCGACATATGCCTTTGAACAACGAAGATTGGTCCAGAAAAAAATATATCCTGAGCAAGGGCTGATAGGAAGAATCTTTAGTGAAAAAGAAACGATATTCCTATCTGAAGTGCCTAAAGGTTACATTACCATAAAATCAGGTCTTGGCGAGGGAGATCCCAAAAACTTGTTAATTGTCCCACTACTAATAAACATGGAGGTCTACGGTGCAATTGAAATTGCTTCGTTCAATCTTATTAAAGGTTTTCAGGTAGAATTTATTGAGAAAATAGGAGAAAATATTGCCTCTACCATCAATAATGTATTGGTAAACAGTAAAACTAAAGAGCTTCTGCAACAGTCGAGAAAACAATCGGAGCTTTTAAGTAGCCAGGAAGAAGAAATGAGAAGAAACCTTGTAGAATTGCAACATATTCAAAGGGAATCGGATGCGAGCATTTATGCCCAAAAAGATTTGTACTCATCACTTGACGATATTATGTTAATCATTGAAATGAATGCTGAAGGTGAAATTATGTTTGTTAATGATATGGTTCCTGATTTTTTTGCAATGACCAAAGAAAATCTTGAAGGCAAACATTATAGCGATTACAGCAACTATGTGCCCGTTGATGAGTATAAAAACTTAATCAAAAGCTGGGAGAAATTAATTAAAGGTGAAAATGTTCAGACAGATTTAAAAATAAAATCTGGTAAAGGAACCATGACAAAAGTTCTTGTATCAATGATTCCAAAGCTGGAAAATGAGAAGTTAAAAAGAGTAATTCTGATGGGGATTGAACTAAAAAATAATGCTTAAAAAATAAAGTTTTTGTTAAATGTTTCGAAAATTAAAAGAAAGTCGTCACTTGTTTTTTATAATTCTAGTGCTGGTTATAAGCATTTTTATTATTACTATCTACTCAGATTTTACATTTACTGGAAACAGAAATAAAAATATAGAACAAAGGCTCTTTCAGATTGGTAAAAATTACGAATACGAAATCAGCAAAGAACTAGAAAAGTATGAATCTTTAGCTGAACTATTAACTATTTCTTTTTCGGAACAGGTTGAAAAAAAAGGCTTCATTTTAAACAGCAAAGTTCTTTTATCTGGCTTAATCTCAGGCCATAAAAGGATAACTGCAGTTAGTCTTGTTTTAAAAAAGCCCTCACAAAAACATGAAGATCAAATTTTAACAAGCGCTGATAGCACTGACCTTGAACAGATTAACTTAATCAAATTGGAAGGTGGAGAAATAAAGGAAGAATATGAAAATCGTTCTATGGATTTGGCGTTAAGCGCTGAAATTGAAAAGGTGGTAGTAAAAGAACAGACAAAAATTCTAAGCCCTCTGGTTTATCAAGTAGGAATCAATGACAAAGTTGTTATTCCTGTTATTTCGTCAATTTTTGAGGGAAAAAGATACATTGGCTTTCTAATATTCTATATTAAACTTGACTGGAGTGAAGAAAGTAAATCCGGAATAAATGAATACAAAG
Source organism: Bacteroidales bacterium (assembly GCA_050296515.1). Taxonomy (GTDB): domain Bacteria; phylum Bacteroidota; class Bacteroidia; order Bacteroidales; family NBLH01; genus NBLH01. Next base: position 30,737 of record JBNKRJ010000097.1, read on the forward strand.
CCTATGTTTCAACCAGTAATGGTAAAATTCTTTCAATAAAGGACAATGAACTTTTCCTTTCTGAGAATATCGAAAAAGTTTGCTTTCCTTGCAATGATCTTTTTGGAGAAACAGGTACAATGTACAATTCATTGTTCGAAAACAATAACCTGACGGTTTGTTTTACAACAAATATTCAAAATACAATAGGTCAATGGGGAATTTGTTTGCGAGTTGACGAAAGCTTTGCCGACAGATGGTCTTCAGATAGGTTATTGATTTGGATTTTTGCAGGGTTGATGCTTGTGCTAGGTGTTTTTGCCTTTGTTTTTCTAAACAAAAGTTTTGAAAAACCCTGGCATAGTGTTGAACAAATGGTTGGCAACTTGATAAATGGAAGATTTGATGAAAATGAATTTAATGAAATAAAGGACGATCATTTCAATGAGACTAAAGATTCTTTAGCCATTTTAAATAAATCTTTAAACAGTCTGGCAGAATACAACAAGCTGGCAGTTTCAGGGAATTTTGAAAAACAATCAGATATCATTGGCCTCAAGCACAAAATTGTTAACAGTTCACTATCCTTATACAAGCACCTTGAAATCACCGGAACCAAACTGATAAAAAGTGGAGAGGAAACAAGCCAAATAAAAAAATTCACTGATAACCTTGAGGAGATTTCCAAAGTTCTAAAATCTCATCACAAAGACATTGTTATTTTATCTGAGCAAATAATTAAATCAATTGTCGACTTGATGGGTATTGCCATGGGGGCTATCTTTTTAGCACAAAAAAAAGAAGACGAAACAATTCTTGAACTGGTTTCAAGCTATGCTTATCACGAAAACAAATATCACAAAAAACAATTCAAATTAGGAGATTCGTTGGTTGGCGCTTGCGCAGCAGAAAAAAGAATAGTGCACCTAACCAAAATACCTGATGATTACTTAAAAATATTATCCGGTTTAGGTGAAACTTCTCCAAAAAGTATGCTTATAATTCCGCTTATTTTTGAGGATGAAGTTTTAGGTGTTATTGAACTTGGTTCGCTCAATGAATTTAATGAAGAATCTGTTCATTTTGCCGAAAGTGCATCCATGAATATTGCCAGTACACTTTCTTTGGCGCAAAATAATATCAGGAACGCTGAATTACTTGAGCAAACACGTAAACAAACAAAAGAACTTGAAGAACAAGAGCGTAAAATGAAAGAAGCCCTCACGGAGCTAAGAAGCCTACAGGCAAAAACAGCAAAAAGCGAAGCTGACGTTCGCTCAAAGCTTGAGGCTATGAACAATACTCTTTTAATAGTTGAATATACTACAGAGGGAATTTTGCTTGATGCAAACTACAAGTTCTTAAACACCATGCATTATTCACTCGAAGAGATAAAAGGGAACAATGTAATTGAGCTATTAAAAGAAGAGGATCGTGATGAATTACTGAAAGTAATAAGTATGGTAAAAAGTGGTAATTTTTATGAATCTGTTATGAGGCGCCACACCAAGCAAGGCCAGGAAAAATGGTTCATGGCAAGTTACACTCCTGTTTTTAATGACGAAGGGGTTGTGCAAAACATCTTGTTCTTTGGTATAGACATTACCAGGATAAAAGCCAACGAAGAAAAGCTCAAGATCAGGGTTGACGAAATAACTGAAGAAATAGAAAAACTCAAAAAATAAGGCTACATAATAACAAAAAAGTTCCAGTAATATTAAATATACCACTGGAACCTTGAATCTATTAGAATTTTTATAAAAAACAAACTTCTAGAAATAAAGATCTCTCTCCCCCTCTCTCACCTTTTCAAGTCTTTCTATTAACTTTTCTTTTACTTTACCTTCTTCCATTAGAGTAAGGTTTTTTTCAATCACCTTCTCCCCTTTTGCTCTCACCTCATCGTTTGCATAATCTTCCATGTATTCGGCAAGAGTAAGCAATGCATTAGGTGTACAGTATTTTTTAATAAAACCAGGTACCGAAAATTCCATAAAATGCTCACCTGTTCTGCCAGTTCTGTAACATGCGGTACAAAAAGACGGAATGTAATCTTTATCTAACAACTCGTCAATAACTTCTCCAAGAGAGCGATTGTCATTAATTTTAAACTGCTCTTTGTCTAAATCCTGCTCTCCATTTTTCTTAGAATAAGTCCCCATTTCAATTTTGGTACCGCCATCAATCTGCGAAACACCAAAACTCATTATCTCCTGACGGATTTCCATTGGCTCACGAGCAGTGAGAATTAAACCAGTATATGGTACTGCCAATCGAAGTATTGCTACCAGACGAGTAAAATCCTCATCAGAAACACGATGTTTATCAACAATGTCATATTCAGATGCATCCTTAATTCTTGGAAAAGAAATCGTATGAGGTCCAACATTGTAACAAGCTTCAAAATGGTTTACGTGACGTATCAAAGCCATTAATTCAAATCGCCAGTCATACAATCCAAAAAGAGCACCAATTCCTACATCATCAATACCTGCTTCTTGCGCTCTGTCAAGTCCGGTCAAACGGTAGTTGTAATCTGCCTTTTTTCCTGAAAGATGAACACTACTATAAGTTTCTTTGTGATAAGTTTCCTGGAAAATCTGATAAGTTCCAATTCCAGCTTCATGAACAATTTTATAATCCTCAACCTCAAGCGGTGCAGCATTAATGTTTACTCTACGAATTTCACCATTACCTTTTTTTACTTTATACACAGTTCTAACTGAATCTGCGATAAATTGAGCATTGTACTTGGGATGCTCACCGTAAACAAGAATTAGTCTCTTTTGTCCGTTTTCTTCAAGTGCTTCAACCTCTTCAATTAATTGCTGTTCACTTAAAGTTGTACGAACCTGTTTTCTGTTAGTCGTCCTAAAACCACAGTATTTACAGTTGTTTGTACAATAGTTACCTACATAAAGCGGAGCAAACAAAACAATTCGCTTACCATATACTTTTTCCTTTAATTCCTGGGCGCCTTTTTTGATCTCTTCAACTAGTTCAGGATCTTTAGCATTTACTAAAACTGCTGTTTCCTCAAGTGACAACCTGTTTTTATCAAGGGACTTCTGAATTACTTCACGTACTCTCTCTTTTGTTGGATTTGCAGTTTTATTGATGAAATCCCAAATTTCGTTTTCATCAATAAAAGGTTTCATCCTTTCATCAGGAATAGCATAAGATTGTGGATTATAAATCATCGCATTTTTATTTAAACATATCTTCCCTGCAAAGTTAAAGCTAATTTTTTGTAAACGGTCATTCATTAGCATATTTTAAGAGTTTAATAGCTTTTATTAATCTTTTAATACCATTTCTAATAAGTTAATAATCAAACAATTACCAGACTTTCGGTTTTCAAAAGAAGTAGTTGTGACAAAAATCATAGTTAAAACTGCGAATTATCAGGTTTTGAAATGCTGATTTTAAAGGATTTACTCAAACTTTAAACGCATGAGTTCAACACTTTCTTTGGAACCCAGCAAGGTAACTACATCGCCTAAACGCAAACGAGTATAACCATGTGAAATTACCGTATTCCCTCCCCTGTTTACAGATAAAACAAGAACATCTGAAGGCAAACGCAAGTCGCGCAAAGCAAGACCGGCAATATCAGGATTAACAACCTCTATATCAACAGTATCCTGCCCCTTGTCAACACCCAATAAAATTGAAGTGGCAATTGGTGAACGTACAAAATGAAATAACAAGTTAACGATAGAAGTTCTTGGATCAACGATAAGGACACCAAGTTCGTGAAACTTGCTAAAGTTTTTGTGATCATTTAGACGAACAATAATATCCTTTGTACCGAAATGCTCATAAGCAATTTGACAAATTTTGTAGTTTTCTTCATCGTTTTGCATACCAATAATTGCTTCGGCTTTATCGGCCTCAAGCTCATCGAATGCAGCAAGTGAACACGAGTCTACTCTTACAATATTATAGTTTGGATAGTCTGATGGATTTATTTCAGAATTTAAAGTTGCTATTTTAACATTCCAATTATTTTCTTGCAGCAATTTTGCCAGGGACAGCGATTGGCTCTCAAATCCAAATATTATTGCATCTCTTACACCATCAAACTTTGGCGTTGGGGCCTTATCATGATTTTCCTTTACTTTATAAATTGACCATTTAAATAATGGTGGGCCTATCATCTGATTTAAAACCACTACTGTAACCAAAATTGTTTCAAATTCGGTTCCCCATGAGGGGTATTCACTTGCAATAACTGTAATTAAACCCAGTCCAACTCCTGCCTGAGTAACAAAAGGCATCCAGCCTATTCTTCTAAAAACCAAAGGATCACCGGCAGCCCAACCACCAAAAAAAGATCCCAGCATCATGGTAACCAGGCGAATGGCAAAGAAAATCAGAGCTAAAAACCAGTAATGAGAAAGAATATCAATTGAAATTGAAGCCCCTGTTAAAGTAAAAAATGCAATGTAAATATAAATACCTGTGTCGTCAATCAGTTTTAAAAACTCCAACCTGTTGCGACTATTATTCGTCACATAAAAGCTTGCAACAATATTTATCAATAATGGCTCAAGGTATATCTCATAAGAGAAGTACATGGAACTTAATTCTTTCACTTGGTGTTCAAGACCATAAATTGCCCATCCCATTACTAAAACAAGTACACTTTTAATGGTATGGTTAAGCCGGATAGAAAGTGTTAATGAAATACATTTACCTAATAACCAGCCAATTAAAAGCGAGCCAATAAGTTCAAATAAAAGAATTACTATAGACAAAATCTCAAAGTCAACATTATTGATTAACATTCCGGAAATTGCAAAACAAAAAGTAAACAGAATGATGACCAATACATCCTTAACAACTGTTACTCCAATGGCTGTTTGTGTAAATGGGCCTCTTGCTCTTAATTCATTGATAATAGCTATTGCCGAAGCCGGGGAGCGTGCTACAAAAATGGTTGCTATTAACATTGCAATTGCCAGTTTACCTGCAGATGTCATGGATTTCATAAAATGAATATAATCTGCCAGGTAAAAAATAATAATACTGCTAGCCAGGAAGGTAACGACAAGCTGACCAAATGTCATCCAGGCTATGCTTTTAAACCTGCTGCGCATATCTTTTAAATACAGTTCGGAGCCAGCAGCAAATGCAATAAACGCTAAAGAAATATGATTGATGAAGTATAAGTCATGTACAGCTTTCTTCGGAATCAAGCCAACGACATAAGGCCCTGCAATTATACCAACAACAAGAAAACCAGTAATTAAAGGCAACTTAATTCTTTGAAACACCTTTGCAATGGTACCTGATGCAGCACCTACTATAGCAAAGCCAGTAAGAATAAGTAAAAGATTCCCTAAATTGTCCATACATGGTTTAAAAGTTATACCTAAATATATAAATTTATGAATATTTAATTAAAAAGCGAAACAACAAAAAAGCCGGCAAAACCGGCACTTATATTAAATTGTTATTTTAATCGTTCAAGAGCATGCCTAATCCGTTCAAAGGCAAGGCTAATTTTCTCGCGCGAAATTGCGTATGAGAATCTTATGCAGGAAGGATCACCAAATGCATTCCCTGGAACAACTGCAACATGAGCCTCGTTTAAAAGGTAAAGCGCAAGATCTGATGCATTTTTTACCATAATATAGCCATCAGATCGCCCAAAAAACTCAGAGATATCAGGAAAAACATAAAATGCTCCCTGAGGAATATTTGTTCTTATACCATGAATGTCTGATATCAACTCAATAATTAAATCTCTTCGGCGTTTAAAAGCTGCATTCATACCCAATGTATAAATATTATCTGAAGAAGAAATAGCTTCCAATGCCGCCATTTGCGAAATGGATGAAGCCCCTGAGGTATATTGTCCCTGTAATTTAATACACAAATCTGCAACCCATTGTGGTGCAGCCATATACCCAACTCTCCAACCTGTCATGGCGTACCCTTTTGAAACACCATTTATGACAATTACACGGTCTCTTAAGCATTCAAACTGGGCAATACTTTCATGCTCCCCAATAAAATTAATGTGCTCATAAATTTCGTCAGAAATCACAATAATTTTCTCATGTTCTGCAATTACCTCGGCAATTTGTCTTAGTTCTTCTTTTGAGTAAACACTTCCTGCTGGATTTGAAGGGGTACTAAAAATAAAAAGTCTTGTTTTATCTGTAATTGCTTCTTGAATCTGCTGAGGGCTAACCTTATAATTATCCTCTACATCTGTTTTTAAAAATACGTTTTTCCCATCAGCGAGGTTAATAATTTCTCCGTAGCTGACCCAATAAGGGACGGGAACTAAAATTTCATCACCTGCACTGATGATTGAAAGAATGGCATTGGCAATTGCCTGCTTTGCGCCATTTGAAACAACAATTTGGTTTGGACTAAAATCCAGCCCGTTTTCTTTTTTAAATTTTTGAGCAACCGCCTCTCTAAGTTCCTTAAAACCAGGTACTGGTGAATAAAAGGTCATGTCATTATCAATAGCCCTTTTTGCGGCTTCTTTAATGTGTGCCGGGGTTTTAAAATCAGGCTGGCCGATACTTAGGTCGATAATATCAGCACCTTTTTCACGCAATTCCCTGCTTCGCTTTGCCATTTCAAGTGTTTGCGAAACGGAAATACGATTAAGCCTGTCGGATACTTTCTCTACTTTTCCCATAAAATCATATTAAGTCCAAGGTTAAATTACCGTTAATTCCTTTCCAAAGTAAGCACTTTAAGTTGAAACCTTAAAATTTTAAAGTCTGTTTTTTAGCATAATTCCAAAACTCACAAATAGCTGTTAATCAAGTAAATATAGTCACAACAAAATAAAAAACGAGTAAATCACAAGCAATTTCCCTGATTTACCCGCTTTCATTTTGACATTTTAATCGTAAATTACACTTAAATCATTTGTAATTTGGTTTTCATTCAGCAATAATACTTTCAAATTGAAAGTTGAAGTTTTACAATAAAATCGTTTCGTTTTGATTATTTTTAGAATAAAAATGATTTGCAAATTACTATACTAAGCCAGTTTGAAATATTGTAAAAAAATTTGAAAATGGCTTTGTATATGACGATCGACTGGCTGTTTTGGTTTGCAAGCTTGTGAAGCAAACCAATTACTAACAGCGGTCCGGTATAATTACAACATTTTTAATTTATTGCTCTTAATATTCTATAATTGGAAAGTTGAGGGTAGAGGACGAAAGAAAAATCTTGATTTTATGTATTCTTACACTTCAATCAAACAAGGCATTAAACTATTTATTATCAAGAAGTTACAGAAGATTGCTTTGAATAATAATACTGTTTTCAAACCCTAAGGGAACTTATTTAAAATAAGCAATCTGAGTTTTGCAGCAGTTACCACAAAACTCAGATAATAAAATGAATTATTTCTTATTATTCATCTTTCTAGGTTTCAACATATTCTCAGGTTTCAAAATATTGTCAAGCTCTTCTTTAGTCAATAATTTTTTCTCAAGAACAAGCTCATAAACCCCACAATTTTTCTCTAAAGCTTCCTTAGCTACCATTGTTGAAGTCTCGTATCCTAAAACAGGATTTAATGCAGTAACAAGTCCGATACTATTCATTACCAACTCTTTGCATCGCTCTTCATTTGCCGTGATTCCAACAATACACTTGGTTCTTAATGTATCCATTCCATTCATTAACATCTCAAGCGATTCAAACAAGCTTTGAACAATAACTGGTTCCATAACATTTAGTTCTAACTGACCTGCTTCGGCAGCTAATGAAACAGTTAAATCGTTGCCAATTACTTTAAATGCAATTTGATTTACCACCTCAGGAATTACAGGATTCACTTTACCAGGCATAATAGATGAACCTGGTTGAACAGCTGGAAGATTAATTTCATTAATACCTGTTCTTGGTCCTGATGATAATAATCTTAAATCATTTGACAATTTGGAAAGTTTAATTGAAAGACGCTTTAATGCAGATGAATACATGATGAACGAACTTGTATCCTGGGTTGCCTCAACCAAGTTTCTTGCACTAACAATATCAAGTCCGGAAACATCCCTCAAATGGCCAATTACCAATCTTGTGTAATCAGGGTCTGAATTAATACCTGTTCCAATTGCTGTAGCCCCCATATTAACTTCCAGGAACAAATTAGCATTTTGGGTAAGCCTTTCTATTTCCTCTTCAAGAGTAATTGCATAAGCTTCAAATGCTTGTCCAAGAGTCATTGGCACAGCATCTTGCAATTGGGTGCGTCCCATTTTCAGGATATGTGCAAACTCATCAGCTTTTACTCTAAACGCTGCGATCAAATCCATCAGAGACTTTACTAATTTCTTATTCCTTTTCACCAATGCAATTTTCACTGCTGTAGGATAAGCATCATTTGTTGATTGTGAAAGGTTTACATGATTATTTGGATGAACATGCTGATATTCCCCCCTTTTATAGCCAAGGTTCTGCAATGCAATATTTGCAATTACTTCGTTGGCATTCATGTTGGTAGATGTACCGGCACCACCCTGAATCATGTCTACAACAAAACATTTGTGATACCTGCCATTAAGAATAGCAGTACAGGCATCATCAATAGCTCCTGCAATTTCTTCATCCAATAAGCCTAAGTCTTTATTTGCCAATGCGGCAGCTTTTTTTACTTCGGCAAAACCTCGAACCAAATCAGGATAAAAACTTAACGGTACACCTGTAATATCAAAATTCTCAAGAGCCCTAAGTGTTTGAATACCATAATTTACTTCATTAGGGACCTCCTTATTACCCAGTAAATCATGTTCGTTTCTTGTTTCGCCCGATAAATATTGAGTTCCCAAAGTCACAAAGCGGGTATTGGAACTTCTCATTCTTTTAGAAATCACTTTAGCCAGGCGAGTACTTATTTTTAAACCAAGTGCTGGATTTTTGGTAAAGATTTCCTCAATACTTTTTCGTCCTATCGTAAAAACTGTACAAGCTGTAACAGTCCTTGTTGAAGTCGAATGAGGGCTGTCGTCAACAAAAGCTCCCTCACCAATAATATCACCCATTGTGAAGTAAGCAAGTCGCTTTTGCTCATTATTTGGATTTTTCTTTAATAATTCAACATCGCCAGCGTAGATAATAAATACCGACTCTCTATTCTTATTTTCTTTAAAAAGGTACTGTCCTGATGCATAATTCTGAACAATCATTTTATCCGACAACTCTTTTAGTTCTTTCTCATCAAGATTGCTAAAAAACTCTATGTGAGAAATAAAATCTAATATCTCTTTGAAATCCATCCTTTTACATTTTAGGTCGTTTTTTAATGAAATCTAATGATTTCCTATTTACAAAGGTTCAAAAATAATTCCGAATCCAAACATATACAATGACAAAATTCCTATATTTGCCAATGAATTAATTACATTTTGTAAAATGGAGAATATTTTAGAAGCGTTGCAATATGCTATCCCTTCATTGGTTGTTGGTGCAGCAGCAATATTAGTAGTAAAAGCCTTTATCGAAAAAGAAACGAGTGCGCAAAAGCACGAATACATCTTAAAAAATCAAAAAACGATTACTCCAATAAGGTTGCAAGCCTATGAGAGAATCATTATGTTTTTGGAAAGAATTAGTCCGGGTAACTTAATTACAAGAGTTCAGGAGGGTGGTATGTCGGCAAAACAACTACAATTACAGCTTTTACGCCAGATAAGAGCTGAGTTTGAACACAATATCAGTCAGCAGCTTTATATTACAAGTGAAAGCTGGGAGCTTACCAAAAACTCAAAAGAAAATTTAATTAAATTGATAAATGTTGCAGGCAAGGATATGCAGCCAGATGCACCTGCAATTGATCTGAGCAGGGCCATTCTTGATGTTTATTTAAAAGTGGAAAATCCACCTATTGAAATGGCTGTTAGAAAAATTAAAGACGAATTTTACAATACTTTTATCCAATAATAAACTAACTTTACTGAAACAGTAGCCAAGAATGCCATTAGACGATAAATCGACCAGAAGACCTACATTAAATCTGCAGGAAATTTTCTTTTTTATCATTCTTGTTGCTGTAAGTATCGGTTTTTTTTCTGTTATTAAGCCTTTTTTAACGGATATATTTTTGGCGATAATTCTGGCAATTATATTTAAACGTCCGCTAGCTTATTTTACAAAGATTTTTAAAGGAAAAATAGTCAAGGCAACGGCCGCAACAATGGTTCTTGTAATTTTCACCATTGTTATTCCTGTTTCCTTTATTGCTATTATGATATCAAGGGAAGTGGGCAGCACTTATGTAACATTTAAAGAAAATTGGCCTACTTTTCAAAAATACATCGAAGATTTACCTGAGAAAGCCTCTTCAATACCGATTCTTGAAAATGTAGTTGATGATATTGATTGGGACAAAGTGGCCAACCAGGCTGGAGAAAAGCTGAGTATGTTTGTTGAATTCCTTATTGGATTAATTCAACAAACATTCATCAATGCCGGAGTAATCATCATTCACTTTTTTATTGTTTTATTTTTGCTCTATTACCTCTTTATAGATGGGAAAAAACTAGTGGAGAGGATTCAATACCTGGTGCCTTTAAAAGATACCGAAGAAAGAGAAATGTTTACCAAACTCGAAAGGGTGACTGATGCTATTGTATTGAACACCTTCATGTTAGGATTTATTGAAGGAGCCTACGGTGGAGCTCTTTTTGCTATTTTGGGCATTCCCTCGCCTTTTTTCTGGGGAATGTTAATGACATTCTTATCGATTATCCCACTTGTTGGAGCAAATACCATATTAGCTCCGATGGGAATCATTCAGATTTTAATTGGTAATGTGGCTACCGGTATTATTATTCTTGCTGTTGGATGTGGTGCCATTTTGGTAAACCAAAATATCATAAGGCCAAGACTAGACGGGCACAAAAGCGGAATGCACCCCGCCATTATGTTCCTGGCAAGCATGGGCGGACTTATCCTAATGGGGTTAATTGGTTTTATTGTCGGACCTATGATTACCGGCCTTTTTCTTGTTACCTGGAACCAGTTTGGTGAAAGATATAAGCGTAAACTGGAGAAATATAATAGGGGATAAACTTCTTGAAAAAAGAAATTAGAACCTGAGAATCATAAACTAAGTTCTAATTTCAATATACTATTTCTACCTACAAATCAATCTCTACTGTTTTCAAAAAGTCAATTGCTTTATGGATTGATTCGTACATTACCAAATCATTATCCATAAATGGCACTACTTTTCTGAATTTATTCAAAAACTCCTGTAAGAACGGAGATGTTTTCATTGGTTTTCTAAATTCAATTGCCTGTGCAGCATTCAAAAGCTCAATTGCAAGAATACTATCGAGGTTCTTAGCTACACGAAGGAGCTTTGTAGCACCATTTGCGCCCATACTCACATGATCTTCCTGCTCGTTTGATGAAGGAATAGAATCAACTGATGATGGAGTACAGAACTGCTTATTCTGGCTAACAATAGAAGCAGCGACATACTGAGGAATCATAAACCCCGAATTTAAACCTGGTTTTGCTACTAAAAACTCAGGAAGGTTTCTCCAGCCAGAGATTAAACGATACACCCTTCTTTCAGAAATACTACCTAACTCAGCCAGTGCGATACTTAAAAAGTCAAAAGCCAAGGCCAATGGTTGTCCATGGAAATTACCTCCTGAAACAATTAAATCTTCATCAGGAAATATGGTTGGGTTATCAGTTACAGAGTTTATTTCGGTTAAAATAACTGAAGCAACATAATCAATGGTATCTTTTGAAGCACCGTGGACCTGAGGAATACATCTGAATGAGTAAGGATCCTGAACATGTCTTTTGTGCCGTGTGATTAATTCACTGCCTTCCAACATTCTCCGGAAGTTTTCAGCAGTTTTAATTTGTCCTTTGTGTGGACGAATTTGCTGAATTGAATCGAAAAACGGATCAATTCTTCCATCAAATGCTTCTAAAGAAATCGCTCCGATAATATCTGCCAGTTTTGCTAAACGTTGAGCTTTAAGCAAAGATAAAACCCCATGAGAACTCATAAACTGTGTTCCGTTCAACAGTGCCAACCCTTCTTTTGATTGTAAAGTAATAGGTTTCCAGTCAAAACGTTTGAGAACATCAGCAGCTGGTTGCCTTTTACCACCGTATCTTACTTCTCCCTCACCTATTAATGGCAAAAACAAATGTGCCAGTGGACATAAATCGCCTGATGCACCTAAAGAACCTTGTTGGTAAACAACTGGTAAAACATCATTGTTATAAAAATCAAGGATTCTTTCAACTGTTTGTAACTGAACTCCTGAATGCCCATATGACAATGCCTGCGCCTTCAGAAACAACATCATTTTAATAGTTTTGGCTGAAGCTTCGTCACCAGTACCACAGGCGTGCGATTTCACCAAATTCTCTTGTAATTGAGTCAACTGATCCTTTGAAATATTATGATCGTGAAGTGCACCAAAACCAGTAGTGATACCATAAATCGGCTCTTCAACATTCGCCATTTTTTCATCAAGGTATTTACGGCAAGCTTGAATCTTTTGCTTTGCTTCGTCTGATAAACGTACCTCAGCGTTTTCATCAATTATTTTTCGAATAGTATCGAAACCTAAAGTTCCGCTAGTAATATAATAAACGTAACTCATTGTAATTTAATTTATTAATGTTTTAAAAAATGTGTTCAAAAGTAGAAAAATATGTTCCATCAATCTGAATAAATAAATATGATTCTTCTCAAGAATTGCTGAAATAGTGTACAATCTATAACATTATAGCTCAAAATTCTAAGTCAAAGTAAATTATTTTCTATGTTCATCCCAGAAAATAAAATTTGCCTATATTTGCAAAAAGTAACCTCTCAATTATAGGCAATGAAAGAATTTATCTCTGTTTTATTTTTGTTTACACTTGCTTTATCAATAAAAGCGCAGGATAGTTCTTTGCGAAATCATGATATTCTTAAAAACAAAAAATTAAAACTTGATAGTGCATACAAAGAACTGCCTTCTCTTAAATTTAATGAAAATTTAAGAGAAGAATTATTGCACCCTAATAAAAAACAAGATAATGTTTGTCTAAGAAGCCCTTCTTTGGATTTAAATTATTTACTGAAGTTTCGCACATTTTTATAATATCTTCTCTTTTAGAGGGTTGCAATAACACTCTTCAATTTAAAGTACAGATAATCAAGCTGATACAATTTCCTTTTCTTCATTAAGCTGCTATTTTCTCCTCATTTGCTAT
>JBNKRJ010000098.1:0-87469 GCA_050296515.1 Bacteroidales bacterium
CAAATTGAGGCTCCGTTCTGAAAATCAATTTGTTTACCCCAGCCCTAAAGGGAGCAAATTGATTTTCTTCACTCCCTTTAGGGCTGGGGTAAATGAAGAAAATTAATTTGCGATTGGTATAAACTACCTTAGAATCATTAATTTTAATCTTCGTTTAGTTGATAAAACAGAATTGCTTTAATCTGATATAAATTCTTATTTATTTGCCTGTAAAACAAGTAAAAGGGTTCAATTTTATTTGTCTTGGAAATATTTAATAGTTTAGAAGAGTAAACAGAACTTTGCCCTTCATTATTTTGTTCCTGTAGAGACAATGCCGATATTTTAGCACCTAGCAAGCTGCTAAGTTCTAATTTTGCCAGTTGAACAGCCTCAATAATTCCAGAGCTTAAGTTATTAGCATTAAGGCCAATACCCGTAACCAGGTGGTTAGGAGAGGAGCATATTCTATCTTTAGCCTCAAACCAGGCATTTTTAACATTTCGAGTCCCAATAAACCTCCAGTCTTCTGATTTTAACATTTTTAGTTCTTTTTTGTCTTCTCTATCGAGCACTGAAATTGTATTTTGACTATAATCATATGTTTCACCAGATGGTGCAAAATAACAAAACAATTGATTGTTTTGAATGGCCATATTTGTTACGCTCGTTTTTATTTCTCTCGATTGAATATTTTTAAGAGAATAAACATAATGCTGAATAGTTTTTTTCGTTGCATCATCACTCATATTTCCAACATTACTTCCGGAAAGTTTATGATGTAAATCTGTATTGAAACTATTATAAATGCATATTTGGTCAATAAGGTTAAAAATATAAGAATTCCAAAGGCCAAAATTTAATGGCGAAGGCAAAGCTCTTGGATCTGGTTGAGAATAAGCACTGTAAGGTTTAAAAAATTGAACATCTGCTAAGTATTCAAACATGTTTATACTTGCTTTTACTTTTGGAGTAGTAATTAAGTTGCTTTCTTTAAGAATTTCAGAGGCATAAATTATTGAGTCATTTTCAGTGACTAATAGATCAAGTTCATCTGCAAAAAATGGCAGACTTGAGTTTTCTTTTTGAAAACCAGCTCGTCTGTTAATGGAGTAGGAATATTTTGGTGGAAGCTTTTGCGATTGATCTATTTTGACCAGAACAATAGCCTCCTTGTTTTGAGTATAAAAACTATCAATTACTTCAATATTGGCAGGATCTGCAATTTCTCCGCTAACAATTGCGGAAATAACCACATATTCCATGCTTGTTGATGAGTATGAATTATCTTGTTGATTACCAATTCCTGAGGTAGTTAATGAGCTGAATTTTGCGTTGTGCAGCACGCTATAATTTAATAATGCTCTTAATTTTGCTTGCTCAAATGCTTCCTCTTTTTCCATTCTGTTATCGGAAATTCCAATTGCAGTACTTAAGTTGTTATAATTAGTTTTGGCAAATACCCATTCAGGAAGCTGGCACGAAGAGGATTGTGCCGAAGTAATGGAGCAGGGCAGAAGAAGCCCCCAGAATGCAACAGAGGTTAAAAAAGTAATCAAAGTGTTTATCATTTGTTTTAGGTTTTACAAATTAAACGCTACTAAGCAGTTCAAATTTTACAAACATTACAAAATTATTATTATTTAGCAGTTTTCATTGATAAATGAATTTTATAGAATGTTTAATACCTATCCATCTCAAATATCTGTAGATTTTTTAGTTCTTTTCCGTGCACATTAAACTTCACAGCTGTACGCACCTTATGAAATCCATTTTTTCCAGCTGCTCCAGGGTTTATGTGCATCATATCGTATTTTTTATCATAAATAACCTTTAAAATATGAGAATGGCCGGAAATAAATAAATCAAAAGACTTTGCTTTTAAAATATCTCTTACTTTCTTCTCATATTTACCGGGATATCCTCCAATGTGAATCATCAGTACAGTAATGTTTTCGCAAGTAAATTCCATAATTTCAGGAAATTCTTGTCTGATTTTGTAATCATCAATATTTCCAAAAACCGCTTTGAGTGGTTTTATTGCCTGTAACTGGTGAACAGTATCCATACTTCCAATATCTCCGGCATGCCATATTTCATCAACATTGTTGAAAAAATCAAGCATTTTAGCAGAAATGTGCGAATGCGTATCCGATAGAAGTCCTATTGTTTTCAATCCCTTTTTATCACTTTTCTAATAAAAGTCAAAATTAGTCAGTATTTTTATATTTTTAAAATAAGGATAAACTGACTTAACTTGTCATTCATTCTGATTCAAAAAATGTAATTTTCCATAAAATAGAGACTTAATGCATTTGTTTTATACACCAGGGATAAATTCAACAGAATACACGCTAACAGAAGAAGAATCAAAGCATTGTGTAAGAGTGCTAAGGTTAAAAGTTGGCGATCCTGTGTACCTTATTGATGGAATTGGTGGTTTCTACTATGCAAAAATATCAGACGATCACCCTAAAAAATGTGTTGTTTCTGTGTACCAATCAATTAAAGATTACGGAAAAAGAAATTATCATTTAACCATTGCTATAGCCCCTACAAAAAACATTGACCGATTTGAATGGTTTCTTGAAAAAGCAACAGAAATTGGAATTGACAGAATAATTCCCTTTGTTAGTCAACAGTCTGAAAGAAAGGTGCTTAAAGTAGAGCGCTTAAACAAGATAATCAATTCTGCGATGAAACAATCAAAGCAGGCTTATCTTCCTAAACTGGAAGATTTATGTACTTTTGATGAGCTTTTGAATTTGGAGTTACCTGATAAAAGATTCATTGCTCACTGCTTTGATGATGATAAATACTACCTTAAAAACGAAACAAATAAGCACGATAATGTTATTGTTTTAATTGGTCCCGAAGGTGATTTTACAATGACTGAAGTAGAAAAAGCGGTTGAAAGCGGTTTTAAGCCAGTTACTCTTGGAAATACCCGACTAAGAACAGAGACAGCAGGTATTGTTGCTGCTCATACTATTGCCATGATTAATTACTAGATTTTGAGTAATGCGTTGGAACAAACTTATTACCAAATTTTACAGGTGGAGATTAGAAAAAATCAATGAAAATACTTTCATTCTAATGCTTGCTGTGGTAATTGGTGTTCTTTCTGGATTTGTAGCTTTGGGATTAAAACTGGCAGTGTTTTATTTACGCAAATTTTCAATGGATCGCATAATTGGTGACGATAAATTTAGGCTAATCCTGCTATTAATTTTCCCTACAATAGGAATTGGATTAACCTTGTTTTTCAAGCATTTTGTAATAAAAGATACTATTAAGCATAATATCTCTTCGATTTTGTCAGCTATATCAAAGAAAAACTCGATTATGAGAAGGCACAAGGTGTTTTCTTCAATGTTGGGTGGTACATTAACAGCTGGTTTCGGTGGTTCTGTTGGATTAGAGTCACCTATTATATCATCTGGTGCTGCTATTGGTTCAAATCTTGGCCGAATTTTTCATTTTAACTATAAAACTATAACTTTATTACTTGCCTGTGGTTCATCAGGAGCAATAGCTGCCATTTTTAATACGCCTATTGCGGGTGTTGTGTTTGCTTTAGAGGTGCTTTTGTTGGATCTAAGCAGGTTCTCCCTTATTCCTTTGTTAATAGCCTCTGTAAGTGGTACTATTGTTACTACTATATTCTATCCAGAATCTATTTTATTTGATTTTCAAATTAAGGAATCATCTCATGTCTATTTGTTGCCCTTTTACCTCATATTTGCCCTTATATGTGGTATTGTTGCTAACTACTTTTCTGTGATGTATTTGCGAATTGAAAAGAGAATTGAGAAAATTAGTAACCCTTATCAGCGCTTTTTGATTAGTAGCCTTGGTTTTGGAATACTTTTATTAATATTTCCACCACTATGGGGCGAAGGATTTAGTACCATTAAGGCATTGCTGAGCGAAAACCATCATGCTGTTCTTGACATGACTCTCTACTCACAATATTCTGATAATTTGATTGTTATATTACTTGTTCTTGTTTTTCTGATTTTATTAAAAGTTGTTGCAACCGCTTTATCTATTGGTGCTGGAGGGATAGGAGGAATATTTGCGCCAGCGTTATATACAGGGGCAATAACCGGATATCTTTTTGCCTTTGTTGTTAATGAGTTAGACATTGGTGTGCACCTTCCACTTGTAAATTTCACTATGATTGGGATGGCTGGCTTATTAAGTGGTGTTCTTCATGCCCCTTTAACGGGTCTCTTCTTAATTGCAGAAATTACTTTTGGATATGAACTGATTGTGCCATTAATGATTGTGACCACAATTTCATTTTTGACCACAAAATATTACAATAAGAACTCCGTTGTAACTGCGCAGCTTGCAGCTGAAGGTCAGTTACTTACACATAATAAGGATCAGGCTGTTTTAACAATGATGAAACTGAAATCTGTAATAGAAACTGATTTTTTAACAATATCAATTGATGCTAATTTAGGAGATTTAGTAAAAGTTGTTTCAAAAGCAAGGCGTAATATTTTTCCAGTTGTTGATAATGAAGGTTTTTTGGCTGGAGTAATATTATTAGATGATGTTCGGGAAATAATGTTCAATCAAGAATTATATAAAAAGCATTTGGTTAGAAATTTAATGACAACTCCACCAGCATTTATAAAAATGGATGATAAAATGGATACCGTGATGCACAAGTTTAACAAATCAAATGCATGGAATCTTCCTGTTATTGAAAAAGGAAAGTATGTTGGGTTTGTCTCTAAATCAAAATTGTTTAATGTTTATAGGCAGCAATTGGTGGAGATTACGGCTGAATAAATATGTTTATTAATATGAGTTAATCAATTGAATAATAGCTTTTTATGTTATTGTAAAAATTCACAAATGAACCAAAGATATTTTATTGAATTAAGTTATAATGGAAAACCCTTTCATGGTTGGCAAATTCAGGATAATGCAGTAACTGTTCAGGAGGTTCTTAATCAAGCATTATCAACTATCTTGAGAGAGGAAATTAATGTGGTTGGAGCAGGGAGAACTGATACTGGAGTGCATGCAAGTTATTTTATGGCACATTTTGACCTTTCAGCCCGACTTGATGACATCCCACTTGCAATAAACAAACTAAATAAGTTTTTACCCAAGGATATTGCAATTTACAATATTAGGCCTGTTAAAGAGAATGTAAATGCCCGGTTTGATGCTTTATGGAGAACTTATGAATATCGCATCACTATCTTAAAAAATCCGTTTTTGCAAGATTTTACATGGTACTATAAAGTTCCACTGAACATTGAAAAAATGAATAGTGCTGCAGAAACATTATTTGATTTTGAAGACTTTACCAGCTTTAGTAAAACAGGTACACAGGTTGCTACAAATAATTGTAAAGTTGTTTTTGCTGAGTGGGCTGAAGATAATAATCTGTTAATTTTTAAAATTAAAGCTGATAGGTTTTTAAGAAATATGGTTAGGGCAATTGTGGGTACACTTATAGAGGTCGGGCTAAACAAAATTTCAATTAATGATTTTCGAAAAATAATAGAACAAAAAGATCGTGGTAAAGCAGGTTTTTCTGTTCCTCCACAAGGGCTTTTTTTAACTGATATAGAATATCCAAAGGGTATTTTTATGACTTAATTTTATTTATAGCCCTTATGCCAAGATATTTTTTTAGAATTTTATAAAGTGCTTCATTTTGGATTGGTTTGGGTAAATAATCATCAAATCCTGAACCAAGTATTTTATCTCTGTCAGCTAAAGTTGCAAATGCAGTTTGGGCAACAACAGGTAGTGATGGTCTGTTTTTCTTAATTTCTATAACTGCTTCATAACCATTCATTTTTGGCATTTTTATGTCCAGTAAAACCAAAGCTATGTCTGTTTTCTTTGCCATTTCTACAGCTTCTTCGCCATTCTTTGCATGCAATACATCAATTTCAAGCTCACCAATTATTTCTTTAAGAAGCCGATAGTTGGCATATTCATCTTCGGCAATTAAAACTCTTTTATTTATGTTAATTAGGGGTTTTGTCAAATATTTATGCTCGGTTTGTAAAATATCTTCAATTAATACAGGTTTGTATGGAACAGTAAAGTAAAATACAGTTCCTTTTCCTTTGGTGGAAATCAACCACATTTTTCCATTGAGAAGTTTTACATAGGCTCTGGAAATTGCTAATCCTAAGCCGGTTCCACCATATTCTCTGGTAGTTGTGAGCTCAATTTGTCTAAATTGTTCAAATATTTTTTCATGGTATTTTTTTTCAATGCCAATACCAGTATCTTCAACATAAAAGATTAACTCGGTGCTGCTTGGGCGATAGCCAAAACGTATGTGGCCCTCGTGAGTAAATTTCAATGCATTTGAAAGCAGATTTTCAAGCACCTGTTTGAGCTTATGATAATCTATCCAGATAAAACTTTCTTTGTTACTTAGTGGGGTGTTTACAAATATTCCAAGTCTTTTTTCCCAAGCAAGAGGCTTATAAAAATTGAATAAATCCGTTAATAATTGGTTTATATTTGTTTCATTTTCAGTAGTTTCTGCCTGGCCAGTTTCTATTTTTGAAATATCTAGAATATCATTCACAATGCCTAATAATTGCTTACCACTCTGCACAATAATGTTTGTATATAGTTTCCTTCTTTCTTCAGAAAGTTCGTCCCTCATAAGCATATCCGAAAAGCCGATGATGCCGTTCATTGGTGTGCGAATTTCATGCGACATATTTTGCAAAAAAGCTGTTTTAAGTTTATTGCTTTCTTCTGCTTTTTCTTTTGCTTCTTTCAGGTCCAGCTCCATAAGTTTTCTTTCGGTAATATCATCAAGAGTAATAAGAGCTTGTAATGGTTCTCGAAAGGGCATTAACTTTGTCGAAACTTGAAAGAACCTATTTCTAATTAGATCATTATGCTTTATTTTAAGGCGGGCCTCAACTTTATGGTAATTTTTCTTTTTGGTAAAGGTTTTTCCGATTATTGAATTAATATTACACCTTTCACAAGCATTGCCTATTCCGCAACCTCCTATTTTATTGAATGAATTGATGCAATTAAAAACTTCTCCAATCAATGTACTTTGAGGATTAAAGGTTTTCAAAAGCGAGTTCTTATTCATCTTTAAGATTGTCCCGTTTTCATCCATTAAAACCATTATCATGGGGGCATTTTCAAAAATGGTTGTCAGTTGTTCTTCGCTTTTAATTAAAGCGTTTTCGTAGTGCTTTTGCAAAGTAATGTCTAGCAAAGTTCCAATTAGTGTAACAATCTCATTTCCATCTTTTTGAAATACTTTTTCTTTTCCTGCAAACCATCTCCAACTGTTATCTTTTGCCAGCAAACGATAAGTGAACTCAAAAACAAAGTCATCTTTGAGCCTGTCCATATTTTGGTAAAAATATTCGAATTGTTTAAAGTCTTTAGGGTGTATTAATTGCTTAACAATTTCACTACTATTTTGAGGAAGTTCAGACTTATCATATCCAAGAATCAATCTTAAATCCTTGTTAATAAAAACGTTCCTGTTTTTTTTAACATCATAGATATAAATAATGTCAGGAGACTGTTCTGTAATTTTTTGCACGAGTAATTGGTGTTCGCTTAGCTGTTTTTCCCTGTTTTTCCTTTCTGAAATGTCCCTGACTGAAACCAATCTCGCTTTTTTTCCATTATGCTTAATTTCCCTGCCTATAATTTCAGCAGGAAACCTTTCTCCCGACTTTCTATAAGCATTAATTTCGTATGGATGAGGATAGTTGTTATGCATGTTTTTATACATTATCTCTCTATCCTCTTCAGCACCTAGAAATTCAATCAGATTTTTGCCAATAATTTCTTTGCGCTTATATCCAAATATTTTTCCAAATGCTTCGTTTACGTCTATTGCTATTCCATTATGATGAATTAATATCCCCTCAAATGTTAGATCTGAAAGTTGCTTATAACGCAATTCATTTTCCTGCTCTTGGTCAATGAGTTCATTAATTATAAAAACAGTATGATTATCAAGAGAAAAAGAACTTATTTCAGTATTTCTTTTTGATTTTGTTTTGTCTGCTAACTTGAATTTGCCTATCAATTTCGAGGAAAGTGAGTTTTGAGGGGTTTCTAACTTTGCTTTTATATTCTGTATATTCTTTTTGCTTAATAAACAGGCACTTAGCCAATTATTCATAGTGAAATTTAAATCACTGGTTTCAAATAACCTGCTAAATTCATTATTCACCTCTACAATATTCCAATCTTGATTAATTATACAACTTGCAACAGGAATATGTTTAAAAAGATGGTGATATAAATCCTCTGGATTCCGATTCATTACCAGGTTTGGTTTTTACTACAATTTAAGGAATTTTTGACTATAAAGGAAATCCTTTTGTCGAAAAACGTGATAATAGCCGATTAATAGCAATTTTTGAGAAAAAAATTGTATTTTTAAATAGAATCAGGAATTGAAAGTATTTAAGTTATAATTAATTATAAGCTCTTTTAAGAGGTTTTGCCATGTAATTTTGGAGAAGAAAAATGCTCATTTATAACAGTGAAGGAATTAATAAAATCTTAGGTTCTGAATTATTCTAGATTTTTCTAATAATATATATTTATTTTAGTAAGAAGAACACAGAAATTTAATGCATCACAATAATCCTTCATACAAAGAACTTTTTGAAGAGAATAAAAGGCTAAAAAAACAACTTGAAAGCTTGACTTCGAATACTTTAAAGGATGAGCATATTAAGCTAAATGCTCAGCTAAATAAATATGTAGAGGAGTTAGAACAAACGTTTGAAGTGTTGAAAAGGCAAAAGGAAGAATTGGAGGAGAATAAAATCAGGTTTCAACTTCTTGAAGATAATATTTCTGATGTTATCTGGATGATGGATTTAAAAGGACACTTGACCTTTGTAAGCTCTTCTGCCTCAAAAGTTTTTGGATACTCAATGGAAGAGTTCTCTAAACTTGGAGTTTCAGATATTTTAACAGAAGAAAGCTATCTCCTGCACAGAGCAATGTTAAAAAAGAGAATCACTCAGGAAAAGAAGGGTGTACTAACAACTGGTACTTCTGTCGAATTAATGCATGTTAGAAAAGGAGGAGAGCTTTTTTCGGCTGAAGTTTCGTCAAACCCTATTAGAGATTCAGAGAACAAGATAATTGGACTAGCAGGGGTTACAAGAGATATCTCTAAAAGAACTTCAACTGAACATGAAATTCGAAAACTATCTGTAGCAGTAGAGCAAAATCCTGCATCAATTGTAATTACCGATGTTGAGGGTAAAATTGAATATGTTAATACAACATTTTGTAAGGTTACAGGCTATACCACACAAGAAGCAATCGGTAAGAATCCAAGAATATTAAAATCCGAGAAAAATCCTAAGGAAATCTATGAAGATTTATGGTCAACGATAAAAAGAGGCGAGATTTGGAGAGGTGAATTGATAAATAGAAAGAAAAGTGGGGAGAATTACTGGGAGCGCCTCATTATATCACCTATTACAGACTCTGAAAACAAGATTGTAAATTTTGTGGCAATAAAAGAAAATGTTACTGCCCAAAAAATTGCAGAACAAGAGTTAAAGGATAATCAGGAACGCTATAAACTGCTGTCGGATATTAGTCTAGAAGGAATCATTATTCACGAAAATGGATTGATTTTGGATGCCAACCAATCGGTTAAACAAATTACGGGTTATGAAATTCATGAACTAGTTGGTAAAGAACCTGTCGAAAAGCTTTTTACCCAAGAATCAATTCAAATTATTAGAAAACATGTTGAGGAAAAATATGAGCGTCCGTATGAAGTTATTGCATTAAGAAAGGATGGTAGTACATTCCCTGCTGAAGTGGAGGCCAGGCAATATGAGTATAAAGACAGGACGGTAAGAGTTGCAGCTCTCCGAGATATTACTTATCGAAAAAGGGTTGAGGATGTATTAAGAACCTCCTTGAAAATGAATGAGTTACTATTAACTCATAACGAGCAGGAAATTATAGATTGGGGGCTCGAAGAAGCGGTAAGGTTATCGGATAGCCATATAGGTTTTTTTCATTATATAAACGACGATCAAAACACAATAAGTTTACAAACCTGGTCGAAAGAAACTCTGAAAAACTGTGATGTTCCTGAAAAAACAGAACATTATCCAATAAGCGAAGCAGGTACCTGGGTTGATAGTTTTCATCAGAAAAAGCCAGTGATCCATAACAATTATCAAACATTGCCTCATAAAAAAGGATTGCCAGAAGGGCACTTCCCTTTGTTAAGGTACATTTCGTTACCTGTTATTGAAGAAGATAAGGTGAAAATCATCTTTGGTGTTGGAAATAAAAGAGATGACTATACCCAATTTGATGCCGACATTTTAAGTTTATTGGCAAAAACAATTTGGTTGGTTATTCAACGTAAACGAATGGAATATGAACTAAAGGAATCCAACACTGCAAAAGATAAGTTTCTTTCGATTATTTCTCACGATTTGCGCTCACCAATTGGTTCAATTCAGGGCTTAACAGAAGCATTACTTGAAAATCTGGACTCATTTAGTCCTGATGAAATGCTGAATTTTATTGACACTATTCACAAGACTGTTTCCGGTACTTATAATCTTGTTGACAATATGTTGATTTGGGCCCAAAATCATAGAAATAAAATTGAGTTTTCTCCACAAAATGCTGTTTTAAAGGAGATTATAGATAATGCAGTACATGTAGAACTTGCTGAAGCAGACAAAAAGGAAATTACTATAGATAGAAAAATCGGAGAAAAAGTATTGATTAAAGCAGATTTAAATATGCTAAGTACTGTTCTTCGAAATTTAATATTTAACGCAATTAAGTTTACAAACAGAGGAGGTAAAATTGAAATTTCCTGTTCACTTTACGATGATAAGAAGGCAAAAGTATCAATTATAGACAACGGAATAGGAATGCCTGAGGGTAAACTTTCTAAATTATTTAGAATTGATGAATCAATTTCAACTAAAGGTACAGAAAATGAGAAAGGTACCGGACTTGGGTTGGTCTTGTGTAAGGAATTTGTTGAACGAAATGGTGGAAAAATCTGGGTAGAAAGTGAAGTTGGCAAAGGGAGTTCATTTCATTTTACAATCCCATTTGGCGAAAGGTAATTAAGTAAAATCTTCAGTCATTTCTTCTATTTTATCGTTGATATTGAATAGTTTATAAGGGATATGGATCTCTTTTAAAATTTTATCCAGTCTGTCTTTGTTGGTATCAGTAATAAATATTTGCCCAAAATTAAAGTCCGCCACAAGATGTATGATTTGTTTTACTCGCAACGCATCCAGCTTATCAAATATATCATCAAAAAGTAAAATAGGTTTATGATTGCCAGTATTTTTGATGTAATCAAACTGTGCAAGTTTTAACGCTATAATGTAGGTTTTCTGCTGTCCTTGCGAAGCATTTTTTTTAAGCGGGTGTTCTCTGAGATTAAATGCCAAATCATCTTTGTGAATGCCGGCGTTAGTATATTGTAATGCCCTGTCTTTAGCAACATTTGCTTCCAGCAAGTCTGCAAATTCACCATCAGCTAGTTGTGATTTGTATTGTAAATCAACTATTTCCTTTTCTTCAGAGATTGTGTTGTAGTATTTTTGAAAAACGGGAATCATATTGGAGACAAAGTTTTGGCGCTTTTCAAAAATTGCCTTACCTAGTTTTACCAGTTGCATATCCCAAACTTCAAGCGAATCTTTATCAAAGTAACCGGCTTGTGAGAATTGCTTCAACAGTTGATTTCTTTGAGCCAATACTTTGTTGTAATTCAATAGTTTTACGAGGTAATCTTTATCGAACTGAGAAATGGTAATATCCATGAATTTTCTGCGCTCTTCACTTCCTGCCAAAATAAGACTTGAGTCGTAAGGGGAAACTGTTACCAAAGGTATCAGGCCAATATGATCTGATAATTTCGAATATTCTTTCTGGTTTCTTTTAAAGCTTTTTTTCTTTCCTTTTTTAAAACCACAACTAATGTCTTCGGTTAGCTCTTCAAAAAGATAATTCCCTTTTATCATAAAAAAATCAGACTCGTATCTAATGTTTTGACTATCAATAGGATTGAGCCAGCTTTTACAAAAGGATAAATAGTAAACAGCATCCAGAATATTTGTTTTCCCAACTCCATTATTACCTATAAAGCAGTTAATTTTTTCGGAAAAACCTAATTCAAGTTCCTCAAAATTTCTATAATTTAATAATGAGAGTTGTTTTAAATACATTCTTTTGTTATAGATATGGTGTTTGAGCAGCAAATGTAAAAATAAATATACTTATAGTTGAATAAATACGTTTTTTGAAAGAGCTATTTTTATTAGGACTTGTTTTACAGAAGCTTGATTAGTAAATTTGAAAACACAGATATTTATTAAAACCTAAGATTATGATAAAGACAAAAATGATTTTACTTATGACAATAGTGCTTTTAGGTTCATCTATTAGTGCACAAACTGTTACAATAAAAGAAGTTCCAAAATCTGTTGAGGATTTTGTAAAATTACGCGATAAAATTGCAAAAACACCAGAAGGTGGTGCAGCAATATTTATGTTGGCTCTAAAAGTTTACACAGATGATCCTAAATTGGGAAAGCAATGTCTTGTAGTAGCAGTTGACAGAAACAGTTTACGCGAAGGAGATGTTTATAAGGGGCATGAATTACTTAAAGCAGATATGGAACTTATTAAGCGTCAGATAATTAACAAAGAAAGAAAATTACCAAACTCATACATAAAAGGTTCAAGTCCCGAAAACAGTTATAAAGTTAAGTTACCGTATGTATTTGAATTTATGAGCAATCCAAGTAGTGGTGATGCTGAAACAGGAACTTATAAAATTTTTGTTAAATGCTCAGGCGCAGACAGTCCAAGGCCAGTTACGCTTGTGAAAAACAACCGAGACTATTGGAAGGCTTCATCCTGGAGCAGTGTTTTGGTAGGTATAAAAAGACCTCCGGTTGATGACGATATTTAATCCAAACCAGTTTGACAGGGCTGTTTTGGTTAAAAAAAATGTTTGATTATTTCGCAAATCACTTTAAATAAATTACATTTGCGCAAATTTTTAGAAAACATCATATAAGAAATTATGAGTAAGAAAAAGAGAAAAGAACACGCTCCTGATAATATTGAAGCTGTAGAAAGCGTACTTAGTCGTTCGGAACAGTTCATTGAAGATAACCAGAAAATACTGACAACAGTTGTTTTGATTGTTGTTGCAATTGTGGGTATTTATTTAGCTTATCACAAATGGTATTTAAAACCTATGGAAGAAGAAGCTAACTCACAAATGTTTGTTGCAGAGCAGTATTTCGAGAGAGATTCTTTTAATCTTGCACTTAACGGTGATTTAAACTATCCTGGATTTCTTGATATTATTGATGAATATTCTTCAACAAAAGCAGCAAATCTTGCAAACTACTATGCCGGAATATCTTATTTGCATTTAGGTCAGTTTGAGGAAGCTATTGATTATCTCTCAGATTTTAGCGCTGATGATAAGACACTTAAGCCTATGGCTCTTGGAGGTATTGGTGATGCTTATATGGAGTTAAAAGATACTGACAAAGCAATTGAATATTACGTAAAGGCAGGAACTTATAACAAAAATGAGTTTGTAAGCCCGATTTATTTATTAAGAGCTGGTCAGGCAATGGAAAGCGTTGAAGATTATAGTGGTGCATTAAAACAATATAAATTAATCAAAGAAAAATATAGAAATTCTGCCGAGGGAAGAGTAATTGATAAATACATTGCTAAGGCTGAGTTACTTGCAAAAAAATAATACAAAGTTATATCTTTGATGAAAAGACTTTTCAGCACATGAAAAGTCTTTTTAGTTTTTAGTAAATGAGATTGGTAAACTTTAAAAAGTCTTTTTGGAGGTTATTGATTTCGAATTTTTAATTTCAAATTTCTATAACATGGCAACAAGTTTAAAAAACCTCTCAGAATATGATGCTTCAAAGATGCCTGATGCCAGTGATTTTAAGGTTGGTATTGTAGTGGCAGAATGGAATCCTCAAATTACTAATGCCTTGTGCGATGGAGCTTGCAGAACTCTTGTAAAGCATGGAGTTTCAGAAGAAAATATTGCCATTTCATATGTTCCAGGGACTTTTGAATTGACTCTTGGAGCACAGTTAATGGCAGAAAACAACGCTTTTGATGCCATAATTGTTCTTGGATGTGTAATTCAGGGTGAAACAAGGCATTTTGATTTTATTTGTCAAGGTGTAACATATGGCATTACCGAGTTAAACATTAAATACAACATGCCATTTATTTTTGGTGTATTAACTACTGATAATCAGCAACAAGCACTTGATAGAGCAGGAGGGAGGCACGGTAATAAAGGTGATGAAGCTGGCTATACTGCTTTAAAAATGATTGACTTGCAACAGAAATTAAAAAATGGAATTCAGGTTTAAGCCAATAAAAAATACTTTGTCGAATAGAATCGCTCGACAAAGTATTTTCTCAGAAAATGTTTTTTATTACAAGGCTCCCATATTTTGTCCTCCTTTTCCGGCTTTATAGGCTGGCGAACTGGTTTTTATAGAAAAATTGCCTTCCGGAGCATTGGTAAAATCCGGGGCCTTACCAAGCAAGTTGTTTCCTGCATCAATTATTTCAGAGGGCAATTTATCTCCCTGCACAAGTGAATAAGAAATAGACGGTTTACTACCGCTATTAATATAAAAAGCATTCATGGTTTGCCAAATAATGCTATTGGTGATATTGGGTGAAGAATTTGTATTACACTCGACTGCATATTCATAGCCCGAAATTGTTAGATTGGATAAATTGGGCGAAGAACTTTCTTTACAATTTATTGCCGACCAGCCGTTATTTAGAAATAAACAATTCTCAACAGTTCCAGTAGAGGCATGAAATGATATGGCCCCAGTTGCATTATCGCCTTCAATTATCCCTCTTATGTAATATGAATGCTCAAATAAACAATACTTCAGCAAATTATCCTTTTCATCGGTTTTTATGTGCACATTTCCCCAATTTCCTGAATTTCCATATCGCGTAAATTTTATAAGGTTACCAGGCTTGCCTTCAGCTATAATTTTTCCGTTTACTCTTAAAAAGCCTAAATCAAAATCATCAATTTTTTCCCCGTACTGAGAGTAGTCTCTGTTTGTTCCTGTTTTGAATTGAATCACCACTCCTGGTTTTATTTTAAGCGTTTTTCCTTGCGGGACAATTGCCTCACCTTCAATTATATAAGGTGATTTTCCTTTTTTCCATGTACCAAACACTTCTTGTTTATCTTTAATTCTTGTTTGAGCAATTAAACTTGCATATACAAACAAAAAAATGATTATAAATGATAGTTTTTGCATAATTTAAAATTTATTGATTAGCCCTTTTTCTTATTAAGTTACTAAAATTTTAGTTAATAAAGTTATAATTTTGATATATAAATCTGCTTTACAGCTGAATTGCTTGGTCTTTGTGATAATTTTATTAGAAGTTTTAACGTTCTAGTCATAAATCATTTAACTCCTCTTTTGTATGCAAACAGTCTGGAAATTTATATTAAGTACAAAAAAGCACCAACAAGTTGAAATGCCTGAAGGTGCAGAAATAATTAAGGGTGATATTCAACATGATAAACCTGTTATTTGGGTGCTGGTAAATACCGAAAACCCAAAGGCAATAAGAAACTTTGAATTAGTTGCAACCGGAGGAGAAATCAAAGGAAAGGGTTTCAAGTATGTTTGTAGTTTTAATTTTTCCGAAGGAAAATATATTCAACATTTATTTGAAGTGAATGTTGGTAAAGTTGTTGAAAATAAGATTGTTGGTAAAAAAGATGAAGTAGCTATTACAGAAAAAAATAAAGCTACAGAGTCAGGTATTGGTTTCAGTATTTTTAAGAGTAAAAAGCCCAAAAAGCTTTCAAAAGCTGAGGTTAATGATAAAATAAAGGGTACACTTTTCGGCCATGCTATTGGTGATGCAATTGGATTATCAACCGAGTTTATGACAAAGGCTCAGGTGGCTTATTATTATCCCAATGGTGTGAATTCGTATTCTCAGATTGTATCCGATAAGCACCGTAAAAGATGGACTCCGGGCGAATGGACAGATGATACTGAACAAATGCTTTGCATATTGGAAAGCTTACTTGAAAGGAAGAAAATTGACCCAATAAATGTTGCTCAGAAAATTCATTTTTGGGCATACAATGGTGGGCGGGGAATTGGAAATACTACTTATAAAGTACTTACTTCACCAAATTTCCTGATAGATCCGCTTGGAGTTTCAGAAAGAACATGGGTGGAATCGGGTCGTAATTTAGCTGCTAATGGCGCTGTTATGCGTACTTCAGCGGTGGGATTGTGGAACTATAGAAATGACGATGAAGTGATTAAAAATGCAAAAGAAATTGCAGAGATTACTCATTTTGATCCCCGTTGTACAGGCTCAAGTGCAATTATCAGTTTGACCATTGCAAAACTTCTTCAGGGGTATCATGATTTTGACGCAATTTTAGGCTTTTTCAAGCCGGTTTCAGCCAAATACGATAAAAGAATTAATGAATACATTGAACTAGCTAAAAATCGCTCGATTTCTAGCATTTCACTTGACGAACGAAACTCAATAGGTTATACCCTGAAAACAATGGCTGCTGGTTTATGGGCATTAAAATACAGTGATTTTAAAAAATGCATTCAGGAGATTATCCACGAAGGCGGTGATGCTGATACCAATGCAGCTGTTGCTGGTGCAGTTTTAGGCGCCAAACTTGGTTTCGGGAAATTACCAAAAGATTGGGTCGATGGATTGCTTGAGAAAGAAAAACTGGAAGCAAAAGTTAATGATTTTATTAATCTGGTTGATGAACAGCTCTAATTATCATGCTCGTCCTCGCTGGATCGCTTGATTTCATCAAGTTCAACTTTAAACATGTCTCGCTGAATTTCGGAGTTTTCTTTCAGAATTTCTATCTGATTAGACAGATTATCAGCAATTTCCACGTTTGTTTGAGCTGAGTTGTTGATCTCAATCATTCCGATATTTATTTGCGTAATTCCATCTCTTTGTCCCCGTAAATCCTCAGTAATTTTGTTGATCGTATCCCTGGTTTTTTCAGAACTGGCAACAATGGCATTTAAGTAATCTCCCGCCTGATCGGATACCGAGCTGCCTTCATTCACCAGGCTGATGATGTCTTTTGCTGCCACCTGGCTTTTTTCAGCAAGTTTTTTTACTTCTTGGGCAACCACAGAAAAACCTCTACCTGCATTTCCTGCTCTTGCTGCTTCAATGGCTGCATTCAGTGCCAATAAGTTAGTTTGTCTTGCAATTTCTTCAACAACAACAATTCTGGATGCTACATCTTTTATTGATAAAATTACTCTTTTTAAAAGTCGACTACTACGTCGCACAACCATTACTAGTTCGGTTGTAATTTCAGAAACTTCTTCTGCATGTATAGAATTATTGATGGTTGATTCAGATATTTTTTCAACCACTCCGTGTATTTCTTCTACGCTACTTGCCTGAATTGATGAACTGGTGTTAAGGTTTTCGGTCAATACAGTAATTTCTTTGCTCATTTCAAGCATGGTATCAGATGTTGCTGCAATAGAGTTAAATGCATCTAAAGATTTGTTTTTTTGTTCAGCGAACTGTTTTGAACTCACTTGTGCAAATAAAACTGTACTCTGAATAATTCTGGATGCAACAATCAAAATAACAGCAACAATAACAACTGAAAATTCGTAATTAACTACCGCTGTGAGAGTAAAATCATCAATTTTTTCAATTGTAAGATATTGTGCTAGAATAATTGACGATGTACCAATAATTATTGTTAAGGTGTTGATAATAATCATTTTAATGGTATTAAACAGAATGCCTAAAACCAAAAAAGCAAGTAAAAAGTACATTTCATCAACCAGCTCTTCCATTCCATTATCAGAACGCAAAATAAAAATCATTAAAATTTGAAGAATGATTAGTGAAAGTGTAAAAAAGTTACCTGCCAGGGTAAAACTACCTTTTCTAATCAAGATCAGATTTGCAATAAGTATTACAAAACCCAGGATATTCGGAAGATAATCAGCTGTTATATTACCAAAACTAACAATTAGAATATATAGTGTATTTACAAGTATTCCTAAAAGGTTAATAATTACAAATGCATTTGCTTTTCTTTTTGTAAGAAAATCTGCCCTTTTCAGCTTAACCAGAAAGAAATTTAAGATGAAATTTAGTATTTTGGAGAAGTTTAGACGTAGTTTCAGCTTTTTTGCCATTCAAAATAGGTTTTTTCCTTTTGTTTTAAGTCTATAAATTTTCGACAAATATAATTAATTGATATTTATTCCAATTAAGTGCTTGATTAAAGATAGAAAATATTAGACCTATAACAAAATTGTTCATTTAATTATTTGAAATGGTTATTTGGATGGTAGCACAGAAGTACTAAATACTTGATAAATAGTTTGCTAAAAAGGCATATACCCGATTATTTGGAATGGAATAAAATAATCTAAAAAAAGACCCTTTAATTTTTATTTTTCGTATAATTTTGTGCTGTGCATTCAAAAAGGACATACCGGAAAGTACGAATTGTAGCATTAGTGCTTCAGTTTATTTTTCTATTTCCCTTAGTCTACAACCCACTTCATTACCTATTTGTTGAGCACTATCATTACAATGTTACTCCAACCCCAAGTGTTGAGAAATATCATAAAACATGTAATATTGATGATTTCAATGTTGGTGAATCTGCTGATATTAAGCCAGTTGAATCTGAGTTTCTCGCTTTACATAAACAGCAATTAAAACCGCTTGAAAAAGTTGAAATTGTTTTATCTGAACCGACCCTGGGTTTTTTATTGCGTGCCCCTCCTTGTTATCGCATCATCTGATTAATTTACAGATTAAAATTATACCAGAGTTTTTATCAAAATTTATAAGATAATGATTCTGAATGGTTATTTGATTTAATTAATAATCAGCGTAACTTCTTACAATAAATAATAATAAAATATAAATAGATGAAGCCCTCATTGAGGGATTTGATAAGAAATCTAATTACTCTGAAATGGGGCTCAAATTAAATTTCAAATACTTAATTAATATTCAAAAAAGTGAAAAAATATTTTTTAATCATATCATTCATTTGTACAGCTATATTGAGCAATGCACAAATTAAGTTTTCGGGATACATTAAAGACAAGGTTGATTCTATGCCAATTGTTGGTGTAAATGTTTACATTCCTGAATTAAGTAAAGGTGTAGTGACCGACGAAACCGGTTTTTTTAAGTTTGATAAGCTTCCATCAGGGCATTTTCACGTACAATTTTCCTTTATTGGTTATTCAACCAGGGTAGAGCACTTTGATTTTAACGATGAAAATATCAGTGTAAACCTGGACCTTGACAAGATTGTTATACAATCGCAAGAGGTTGTTGTTTCAGGTGGTGGATACATGAGCCAGCATGAAAATGCGATAAAGATTGAGACCATAAACCCCAAGGAAATCAGTGAACTTAATAATATTTCTTTTATTAAATCTTTATCCAGCATTCCAGGAGTTGATTTGATTAGTAAAGGACCTGGAGTTGCCAGTCCGGTTATTAGGGGGCTATCTCTTTCGAATGTTTTGGTATTAAACAATGGAATCCGCCTTGAAAATTTTCAATTTTCTGAAAATCACCCATTTATGATTGACGAATACGGAATAGATAAAGTTGAAGTAATTAAGGGCCCTGCTTCTTTACTATATGGTTCTGATGCCATTGGTGGGGTTATAAATATTATCAGAGAAAAAAATGAATCTGAAGGAAAAATTTCTGGAGACATTAATACTTCATATTATTCAAATACAAATGGTTACCAGGGTAATTTAGGATTAAAAGGCTCAAAGAACGATATTTTTTTCGGATTAAGAGCCGGAACAAAATCGCATGAAGATTACACAGATGGCAGTGGGACAGAAGTGCCTAATTCCAGGTTCAATGAATACGGTATTAAATTAAATACAGGAATCAATAAAAGCTTCGGCAGATCAGTTTTGTATTATGATTACAACCGGATGAAACTTGGTATGACATTGGACAATGCAATTCCGTTGATAGAAACAAATTCAAGGAAAAATGAATACTGGTTTCAGGATTTAACCAATCATTTAATAACACTAAAGAACACTGCTTTTATTAACGATTTTAAACTTAATCTTGATGTTTCGTACCAGTTAAATACCAGAAAGTTACAGGAATCTGTGGTGGCACCGGAGCATACCGAAGTACATATGCAGTTGAACACTTTATTTTATGAATTAAAAGTATTTGCCCCAACAAGTAAGAAGCAGGATATTATTTTTGGTTTGCAGGGGAGAAATCAAAAAAATGAGAATTTCAATGCTCCTGTTCATGTGCTACCTGATTATACGAGTTATGAATTCTCGGTTTATGGTCTGTATCAGAAAGATTTTGGCGATAAGGTTCATTTTCAGGCAGGTTTAAGGTATGATTTACGAAATATCAATATTCCGGAACAAGTAAAAACTGCTCACAGTCATGAAGCGGGCCATGAGGAGTTACCTACAGAGTTGATGCCTGAATTTAGAAAAGAATATTCGAATCTTTCAGGTTCAATAGGAACTACCTTTGAGTTAAGTGAACACCTGTTGTTAAGAACAAATTATGCTTCGGCATATCGAACCCCAAATATAGCAGAACTCAGCCAGGATGGAATGCATGGGAACCGCTACGAGCAGGGAGACAGAGATTTACTTTCTCAAAGAAGCCATGAAGGGGACTTAAGTATTCATGCCCATTCGAAGTATATTTCCTTTGATGTTGCAACTTTCTATAATCATATTGAAAATTTTATTTATTTATCGCCAACGGCAGATACTTTGGATGATGGTGATGAAATATTTCGTTACATGCAGGAAACTGCTCATTTATATGGGGTTGAAACAGGTTTTAGTGTTAAACCCTGGTCATTTTTTCAATATAAATTCAGCTATGCTTATTTAATTGGCGAAAAGCTTAATGACGATGCACTTCCGTTTATACCTCAAAATAAGTTAAATAGCAGTATTGTATTCACATACAGCAGGTTACCTTTCTTTAAAGATATTAATTTATCGCTTTCTGGAAATTATGCTTTTGAACAAAACAATCCTGCATTATTCGAAACCAAAACAGGTGATTATTTCCTGCTTGATGCTTCATTAGGGTTTACAATTCCAATATCAAAGCAAGTAGTTAAGTTTGGTGTAAATGCTCATAATCTGCTGGATACAGAATATTTCGATCATTTATCAACACTAAAACCATTGGGGTACTACAACATGGGGCGAAGTTTTAGCTTTTCTCTAAGTTATTTGTTTTAATGGAAGAAGTTTGAGATGGGCTATTTTATACTTCCTCTATAAATTTAGATATTGTTTTTAGATAGAAGTCACTGGTTATTTGTATTTTGCAATTTGCAATTAATGACCAGTGACCAATGTCTACTTAACTTTATACCTTGAGTATAACTTTTGGATATTCTATTAAGACTAAAATAGAGAATTTCAGGTATCTTTTGAATCCCTACTAAATTTCAACAACGCTGTCATCAGGGAGCCATCCAACCTTGCCATCACTTAGTTTAATTTCTTTCCACCCATTTGAACGACTAGTAATGGTTACTTTTAAGC
Source organism: Bacteroidales bacterium (assembly GCA_050296515.1). Classification (GTDB taxonomy): domain Bacteria; phylum Bacteroidota; class Bacteroidia; order Bacteroidales; family NBLH01; genus NBLH01. Next base: position 21,675 of record JBNKRJ010000098.1, read on the forward strand.
CTTCATGGATAATAAATAAATCAGTTCCATTTTCGTTTGGAGCACTTTTTACAGTCACAGCCGGACTAAAAACAATAGCAGTATTGTGTTGAGTAATTCTTTGTTTTTGTTTTCCTGCACTGTAAAATGCTAAAATTGAGATAAATATAGCCAAAATACCAACGTAAAATGAGAGCTTGCGAAGCGTTAAAATTTTCGTAAATAAAAAGGCAATTACACCAGCCAGAAATAGTATAAAACAAAAAATACTAATAGTTGCCCAGATTTTTTCTGTAAACATATCAATAAAGCTATTTGCCCAATCAACCAAAAAGAACTTCGGCACTGTTTCAATTTTATCTTGCACGAAGCGTTGACTATACTCTAAGTTGGTCAAAATGTTTTCGTCATCTGGCATTAAAAGCTTGGCACGCTCGTAGTTTAGAATTGCTGATTTGTAATCCCCTGTTCTGTAATAAGCATTACCCAGATTATAGTATAATTCTCCAGAGCTATATCCCGCATTTACAAGCTTTTGATAGATTTTCACTGCATCTTCAAATTTACCAGCAGTGTATGCCTTATTTCCCTGTTCCAGCAGAAAATAATCATCATCAGTTTGTGCGCTTAATTTTGCAGAAAAAGCAAATTGAATTGCTAAAATAACAAGTACCGATTTTATTGTAGTTTGTATGATGCTTTTCATTGTGTTTAGTTTTATATTGCTGATATATAATGCTTTATGTGCTTTGTGCTAAGATAAAACATTAACCAGTTTATGAATTACTTGTCTTGCTTTATCATAATCCTGTTCCATTTGGTTATTGACTGAAGCAGGAGCATATTTAGCAAACTCGCAATTATCGATTACTTCAACAAAATTATTAATGATATTCTCATCAATGTCTTTTCCTGTAAGGGTTTCTTTCACAGTATTACGTGATAAATCAGCCACTGGAATATTGAGTTTATCGCTTAAATACCCCCAAAGTGCCCTGATTACTTCGTCATAAAAAGCTTCTTTATTCGATTCTTTCAAATAAGTAGCAGCAACTTTAAGTCTCTTTTTGGAAATTTTATTCGCTTTCTTATTCTTCTGTAAGGCAAGATTGCTATTCTGCTCAATTTTCTTTCTTAATACAATAATCACAACTAATGCAGCAACAAATGAGATAAGATAAAACAAGTAAAATTCAAGGCTTCCAAAAAAGACCTTCCCTTTCTTAGTCAGTTCAAATTTTTGATCAACAATATGCCTAATATCAAAGCCAATTGACTGAACTTCTTCTTTATTTAGGCCTTCGCTGGTTGTGAATAATTGACTGTTTTCTCCCTTTGCTATTTTAAACTTTAATTCTTTGGCTGTCAATGTTTTGTAGCTCTTTGATTGAATATCAAAATAGCTAAATTCAATAGCTGGAATGGTGTAATCGCCTGGTTCACGCGGGACAACGAGGTATTCAAATATTTTGCTACCTCTTGCACCTGCAGCAGTATTTTTTATGTTATTCGTGATTTTAGGATCAAAAACTTCAAAACTTGCCGGAAAATCAATGTTAATTTTATCAATGATTTGCATATTACCGTTACCTGAAACTGTAACTTTCATCGTAATACTTTCATTGCTTTTAAGTTCATTTCTATCAACAGTAACATCGAATTTGAAATCTGAACCAACTGCACCTGTAAATGAAGCAGGCTTATTGGCCGGAAGTGGTAAAACTTTCACTGTTTTTGGCTGACTCGTCAGTTTTTTAGGAACATCCCTGTAAATATCCACCAGCTCACCAAAAAAGTTTCTTCTTTGCCCGGCTTTTTCTTTTATGATACACTCAACTTCAAAAGGATCGATTCTAATATTTCCAGTTTTTTGTGGGAACAAAATTGTTTTTCGTAATAAAACAGATCCATAAATTTTATTGTTTACTTTTTCCCTTTCAATGCTTGGTCTGGTAGGTACTTCAATGTCTTGTGCCCAGAAACCAGTATATGAAGGAAATTTATAGTCGTTTAGTGCGCTTAATCCTGCTCTGTCGTAAATTTTAAGCGTTGCAATCAATTGTTCACCCTGATAAACAGTTGATTTATTCAAATTGATACTGGCAAAAATATCATTACTGTTTGAGCTTTTCACAGCATTACCATCCACCGAAGTTTCCTGGTTTGTCGGATTGCTTCCTTTGAGCACTTCTATGCTCAAAGCATTTGATTCATAAGTAGTTCCATCAACTGTTATTTTTGCTTTTCCAATTGTATAGGTGCCTTCCTTTCTTCCCTGGATAATGTAGGAGTAAGTGTTAGAGATGGTCTGCGTAGTTTTTCCCGAACGACTATCGTAACCAAAACTGGAGCTTGTTTGGGTGCTTGGACCAGCCAAAACATTAAAGTTGCTTAAATCAGGTGGAACAAAGTTAGAACCATTTGCATTAACCGTAAAATTAAGCCTGAAATTTTCACCAAGCTCAACTACCTTATTTGCTGAAGCTTTGAAAGTAACCTGAGCGATTAAATAATTACCTAAAAAGCTTATTAATAATACCGTTAAAATAGTTCGTTTCACGTGTTATAAGTTTTAGTTAAGTGACTGAAAATTAACCACTAAGCAGATAAGTTGTCTAATAATTTTAGTGCAATTTATGATTAATTAGCTGTATAGCAAATTTATTACCAGTCTTTTTCCTTTTTCACTTTTTTCCCTTTTACCCTCTTCAGCTTGTCTTGCACGTCTTTTTCATTGTTCTCAATAGCCTCAAGCAAGCGCATTGCATCTTCCTTTGATATTTGATTTGGGTTTTGTTTGTTTTGCTGATTTTCTTCAGAATCTGGTATCCCGTCATTGTTAGAATCTAAATCACGATAATCAGGAGTGCCATCCTTATCTGTATCCTGAGGTTGTTGAGGGTTCTTCCCGGCTTCTTCAGCATCTGATTTTCCATCATTATCAGAGTCGTCATCCTTGTAATCAGGTTGCCCGTCTTTATCTGTATCCCGAGGCTTATCAGGGTTGTCGCCAATTTCGGTTTTATCAGGTATTCCATCACCATCGCTATCGCCTTCTGATGGCTTGTTTTTGTCCTGCTGATTTTTATCCTGGCTGTTTTGCCCATCCTGGTTCTGATCTTGCTTATTCTGATCCTGGTTTTGCTTATTTTGATCTTGATTCTGGTTCTGGTTTTGATTTTTCTGATTTTCCAATAACTTTTTAAGCTTTTGAGCATAGCTTAAATTGTATTTCGTTTGCCTGTCAGCAGGATTATTTTTTAACGACTTTTTAAAAGCCTCAATACTTTTATCAACTTGTTTGATACCTTCATCAAGCTTTTGTTCCGAAAGAGGCTTTTTAGCCTTTTTTAGCTCACTATTTCCAATGTTGTGATAAATCTTGGCAAGTTTATCTTTATCGGTTGTTTTGTCAGCTAATTTTGAGAATTCTTTAATCGCATCGTCATATTTTTCTTGCTTGTAAAAGGCATCACCAAGATTAAATCCAGCTTCAAAAGAGCTTTCATTTTTTTCAAGAGCTTTCTGATAGGAAACTTCAGCATTCCCAAAACTTGCTTCGTTGTATTCATTAACTCCTTGTCGAATATATCTTCTTTCTTGCTGGGCATTTAAAATCTCAGCTCCAAATAAAATTATACTTATGATTAGTAAGTGTTTCATAATTAAGTTTTTATGTGGTTATGACCGAAGATTAAAAATCTTAAATTTTTCCAATTGCTTATTTTTTCTGTTAAGAATAACATAGTCCAGCAACAATAAGACAATAGCAAGGAAAATCAGGTATTGAAAAACATCTTCGTATTCATCATAAACAACTGATTCCATTTCCATTTTATCTAGTTTCTCAATCTCATCGTACAATGCATTTAAACCAATTCTCATATTGTTCGCACGAATGTACTTTCCTTCAGCAGCATTGGCAATTTCAATCAACATGGATTCATCTAACTTGGTCATTATAACATTTCCATTATTATCTTTTCGATAATTGGATGTTCCAGGCAAAGGAATTGGAGTTCCTTTTGTATCTCCTAAACCTATTGTGTAAATAACAATGCCTTTCTCGTGTGCTTCTTTTGCAATTTCAACAGGATTATCTTCATGGTTTTCACCATCTGTAATAATGATTAGTGCTTTATTTGTTTCATTATCAGGACTGTATGAGCGCATTGCTAACTCAATTGCCTCGCCAATTGCAGTACCTTGTTCCTGCACCATATTTGTTGAAAGTGTTGATAACAACATTTTTGTAGCGGTGTAATCTGTTGTTACAGGCACTTGTGTGTAGGCGTTTCCTGCAAATACAATCAATCCAATTTTATCGTTATCAAGATTGTCAAGCATTTTACTAATTGATCGTTTGGCTGCTTCCAATCGGTTTGGCTTAATATCTTCCGCCAGCATACTGTTTGAAACATCAAGGGCGATGATAATTTCAACTCCCTCAGTTTTTACTTCACGTAGCTTCGAACCAAACTGTGGACGTGCAATTGAAATAATTACCAGTAATAAAACAGCAAGAATAATCGCAAATTTAAAACCTCCCCTTCTCTTAGAAACCAAAGGCATGAGGCTGGAAATCACATGGTTATCACCAAAGCGTTCCAATGACCTTTTCTTACTTATTTGAGTAATAACGTAAATTATTATTAGTACTGGAATGACCAGTAATGCATACAAAAACAATGGATTTGCAAAATGAATCATTTTGTCTGTTTTTCTTTTTAAATTAGCTTATGGTATTGTTTTCAGAACAGTATTTCTAACTATAACATCAAAAACAAGAGCAAGTAAAACGATAATTGCAAGTGGCAAAAATTCATCATTTTTACTACTGAATTTTTTTACTTCAACTTTTGACTTTTCCAGCTTATCAATTTCTTTGTAAATATTAATCAATTTTTGATTATTTGTTGCTCTAAAGTATTTACCGTCTGTTATTTCTGATATTTGTTTTAAAGTTGCTTCATCAATTTCAACCTCCTGGTTTTGGTATTGAATTCCAAACATAGTTTGAACAGGGTAGGGTGCAAACCCATTTTTACCCACACCAACAGTGTATACTCTTATTCCAAAATTAGCTGCTATTTGAGCTGCCGTAATTGGGTCAATCGAACCCCGGTTGTTAACCCCATCAGTTAAAAGAATGATGACTTTACTTTTGGCATCACTGTCTTTTAGTCTGTTAACAGCAGTTGCTAAGCCCATTCCAATCGCTGTCCCATCTTCAATCATCCCTTGCTTGATGTCTTTGAACAAATTAATCAACACTGCATGATCAGTTGTCAGGGGACATTGTGTAAAGCTTTCACCACTAAAAATCACCAGGCCAATACGGTCATCATCCCGACCAGAAATAAATTGAATGGCTACATCTTTTGACGCTTCAAGCCTGTCGGGTTTGAAATCACGGGCAAGCATGCTACTTGAAATATCTAAAGCAATTACTATGTCAATTCCTTCAGTGGTTGTATCCTCCCAGTTGTTTGTTGATTGAGGTCTCGCCAAAATTACAAACAATAAAATAACAACAAGTATACGTACTCCGAATAAAAAGTGTCTTAAAAAATGCTTGTACGTGTATGGTGTTGTTTTAAAGGCCCTTAAGCTCGATATTTGGATTGTTGCATGGTTTTCTTTGTCTTTTAAAACATACCATACAATCATTGGGATAATAATTATTAGCCCGTATAAAAATTCCGGATTTTTAAAAACTATATTCCCCATTATCTAGTTCGAATTTTTTTCGTCAGTTATTGTTACAGGTTCATTTTGGACAGTACCTTCCTCGGTAGATACATTTTCAGGTGCTTTTATTTGCTGTACTTTTTTTGTTTCATCTACCAATTTATAGGTGTCTTTTAAACATAAATCGTTTTCAGCGGGAAGCGGTTTAAATTTTGCAAATTTCGCCAAATCTGCAGTTGATAAAATCTGACTTAATTTGTTAAACAGTTCATCCTTAATTAGTTGATTTGATTTGATAGAATCCAGCAATTCATGACTTGTCAATTCAAATGTGGCAATATGATACCTGTTTTCAAGATATTCCCTGATGATTTCAGTAAGTTCTGAATAGTACTCTTTTTCCTTATCCGATTGCCACAATTTTTTTGCCTTTAACTCATCCAATGCCCTGAAAGCAATAATATGAGCTGGCTCCTTGGGTTTTTCCGGAATCCTGATAAGCGGTTTATTTTTCTTTGCGCTCACAATAAATAGAACAATCAGAACGATTACTACTGCTACTGCCAATGAAATAAGAATAATCCAACCAAATCGTTGCCATAACTCTTTAAAGGTAAGCGGTGTATTGATGGGTTCCTTAATATCAAATACCTGAAGCATTTGAGCAGTATCAATTTTGGCCAGTTCCAATGAATCCATACGAATATCAGCAACGCTTAACATTAGTTGCTTTGTGAATAAACTGTCTTCGCCATATTTAAAAACAAACGGTGGTATTTGGAAAATACTGTCATCAAAAGCAGTAATCAGTACCTTTTGTGTAGCAATAATTTTGTTATTGCTAACCTGAGTATCGATACTATTTACCCTTAAAACATCAATTCCTTTAATGATGGTATCTTTTATCTCGGGAAAAATAACAACATCATTTTTTCCCTGTTCTACTGATAAGTTTAACCATGTTTGATCACCCATTTCAATGGCTATGGAATCAATTTTGGCACTCACCTTAATATTTTGCGAATGCAAAGTAAAAGTTATACCAAAAACCAAAACAATATTTAAAATATATTTTAAATCCATAGAAGTTAAAATTAACTAGTTGTTAATCAGTTTGCTATCTCTGTTTAAACAGTTGAAGAAGAGGTTTTACATAGTCTTCATCAGTGCCAATACGAGCATTATCAACTCCCGCTCTTGTAAAAGTGTCTTTCAACTTTTTATTGGCTGCTGTCCATGTCTCTCTGTATTGTTTTCTGATACTTGCATTTGAAGTATCTAACCACATAAACTGATTGGTTTCGGCATCGCGTACTTTTATTAACCCAACATTTGGAAGTTCTTCTTCTCGTTTATCATAGATATGAAGAGCAATAACATCATGCTTATAATTAGCAATTCTTAAAGCATCATAAAAATCATCGTCAATAAAATCCGAGATGATGAAAGAAGTGGTTTTCTTCTTCTGAACATTGGTCAGGTATCTTAATGCTTCTGCTACATTTGTTCCTTTATTTTCAGGACGAAGGTCAATTAACTCTCTGATTATATGAAGAATGTGTTTTCTTCCTTTTTTAGGTGGAATGTATTTTTCAATTTTATCACTGAAAAAAATCACGCCAATTTTATCGTTGTTCTGAATTGCTGAAAATGACAATACCGCCGAAAGCTCTGTTATTAGCTCTCTTTTTAGTTGCTTTTGCGTTCCAAATTCCTTTGAATCACTTAAATCGACAAGCAGCATTACTGTCAGTTCCCGTTCTTCCTCAAAAATCTTAACATAAGGATGATTAAAGCGTGCAGTTACGTTCCAGTCAATGTTTCTGATATCGTCACCATACTGATATTCTCGCACTTCGCTAAATGTCATACCACGGCCTTTAAAAGCACTATGATACTCTCCTGCAAACACATGGTTAGATAGCCCACGTGTCTTGATTTCAATTTTCCTTACTTTCTTTAATAGTTCCGAAGTTTCCATTAAGTTTAGAAATTAGAAATTAGAAATTAGGAATTAGTCTTTTTTAGACATTAACATTCCTCTTTCTACTTTTTACTTATTACTTTCAACTAATTACGGAACCTCAACCGTATTTAAGATTTCGCTGATTATTTCTTCCTGGCTAATATTCTCAGCTTCAGCTTCATAGGTTAAACCAATTCTGTGGCGAAGTACATCATGGCATATTGCCCGAACATCTTCAGGAATAACATAACCTCTTCGTTTAATGAATGCATAAGCCTTTGCTGCCAACGCAAGATTAATACTTGCTCTTGGTGAGCCACCAAAACTAATTAAGCTTTTAAATTTGCTAAGATTATAATCTTCGGGATTTCTGGTTGCAAATACAATATCCAGGATATAACGCTCGATTTTTTCGTCCATGTAAACCTCTCTAACTACTTCTCTTGCTCTTACAATTTCCTCAGCCTTAAGAACTTTGTTGGCTTTTGGGAATGTTTTTGCAAGATTCTCGCGCATAATCATCTTTTCCTCATCAAATTTAGGATAGTTGATGATTGCCTTTATCATGAAACGGTCAACCTGAGCTTCAGGTAATGGATAGGTACCTTCCTGTTCAATTGGGTTTTGAGTTGCCAGTACTAAAAATGGTTCTTCCAGTTTAAATGTTTCAGCGCCAATTGTAACTTGTCTTTCCTGCATTGCTTCAAGCAAAGCACTTTGCACTTTTGCAGGAGAACGGTTAATCTCATCCGCCAACACAAAATTTGAGAAAATGGGCCCCTTTTTCACAATAAATTCTTCCCGTTTCTGGCTGTAAATCATTGTACCAAGTAAGTCGGCTGGCAATAAATCCGGAGTAAACTGTATTCGGCTAAATTTTGCATCAATTGTTGTTGCCAAAGTGTTAATGGCCAACGTTTTTGCGAGTCCCGGAACACCTTCCAGTAAAATATGCCCTTTTGACAATAGCCCAATTAAAAGACTTTCTACTAAGTGTTGTTGCCCAACTATTACCTTGTTCATTTCCAGCGTAATAAGGTCTATAATTGAGCTTTCTTTCTGAATTCGCTCATTTAACTCTCTAATGTCAACTGTCTGATCCATAGTTTATTATAATAATTTTAATAGTTTTTTTCTTGCCAAGCAAATGTATTAATAGTGAATTCCAATTCCAAAGGCTTTAAGGAAAATTAAAACAAGATTTAACACTTTTTAACTTATTGATGTCATTTAGGAAACCCTGCTTAGTACGCTGTTTCATAAATGCTTTCTATTTTTAACAAAAAAAAACTCCGGATGAATCATCACGGAGTTTTTTTATAAAAGTTAAAATAATTTACTACTTCATTCCTTTGTCTGCAATTGATGCAATTTTACCATCGGCCCAGCAAATGTCATACATTCTGGTTGTAATACCAGCAGTAAACTCAACTGAGAAGCAATCGCCATTTTTAGCAGTAACAACAGGGTCTTTTAAATCATACATTCCCATATCGTTTTCTTTCACTTCGTCGCTGACTCCAAATTTTTCTAAAGCTGCAGTTACATCATCAGAAGTACCTTTAATCATACTTACAAATTCTGACATTTCTGGAGTCAATTCTACACTAGAACCACCACCACAGCTTGTAAGAGCAAATATGGCTGCTAAAACTACAAATAATGACAAGATTGATTTTTTCATTGTTTATACTTTTTAGTTAATAAATTTAACTCAAATGTAGTAGCTATTTTGTGGATTTACAAGATTTTGTGAGTTTAAATATATTAAGACAAATAATTTTTTTGTTAAACTTTAAGTGTTTCGCCTTCTGATTTTGCAATTACAACTGCTCCACAGCTATCACTCCATACATTAACTGAAGTTCTGAACATGTCCAATAATCTATCAACTGAAATAATAAGGCTCACACCTTCAAGTGGAAGGCCAACAGCTGTCAGAATAATGGTCATCATAATTAACCCGGCCATTGGTATACCTGCTGCTCCAATTGATGCCAATAGTGCTGTTGCAATTACGATAATGGTTTCAATAAAACTTAATTCAATGCCATAAGCCTGGGCAATAAAAAATACTGCAACTAATTCGTAAAGAGCAGTTCCATCCATGTTAATTGTAGCTCCTAAGGGGAGCGTAAAACTTGAAATCTTATTAGAAACGCCACAATTTTTGTTAACTGAACTCATTGTTAATGAAAGGGTTGCACCAGACGAAGATGTTGAGAAAGCGGTCATTAAAGCACTACGCATCGCCTTGAAATGAGCCCAGGGGCTGGCACCATACCCCAACTTTAGAATTAATGGCAGGGTGATGGATGCATGAAATGCGAGAGCTAATAATACAGTTATCATGTATTCCCCCATACTACTTGCCAATTTTGCCAAATCGGGTGATTCAGCAACCACCACAGCGACAATACCTAATATCCCCAATGGTGTGAATCTTATAATAAAATTGGTCAGCTTCATCATCACCTCAAAGGATGAATTGAAGAAGTTGGTTAAGAAAATTCTGTATTTGTCCGTTACTCTGGTAATAAAAAAACCAAATAAAATTGAAAAGAAGATAATCGAAAGCATGTGTCCATCAGCAAATGATTTAAAAATATTTGTCGGAACAATATGCATTAAAGTATCAGAGAATGAAACTCCTTCTGTATTAAAGCTTTCAACAGTGCTTTTTAATCCAATATCAACACCTACACCAGGTTTAATAATATTAACAAAAAATAATCCAATGAGTATGGCTAAGGTGCTGGTTATCATGTAGTAAAGCATTGTTTTTATACCCAGTCTGCCTAAATTATCAGCTGTTCCTATGTTGGCTACTCCTGAAATAATTGAGGTTAAAATTAGTGGTACAATTATCATTCGCAGAGCTCGCATAAATAATTCGCCCATCCAGCTAACATAAGGCAAATAGGCATTGTATTTTGCAGCCTGAACTATTTCAGTCTGGTGTAGTTTATACATTTCTGGTCCTAAAGCTGGTTTCAATCTTTTCAAAAACTCAATTTCGGTCTCTTCAAAATCCTCTCTTTCAGATTGCAGAATTTGAATTAGTTCAGATGAAACTTCTTTCTTTTCAAGTTTCGAAATAGTCTCGTCTGTGATTTTCAGAGTGGTAGGAAAAATTATTCCAAAAATAATCCCTAAAATCAGACCAATAAGTATTTGCCAATGCAGCTCAAGTTTCATAACGAATGTCGAAAAAATTTGTATTTCGCGTAAACATACAAATTTTCTTTTAATCAGCGCAGAAAACTTTATAAACTAAAAAAGGAAAGCCGCAGCCTTCCTTTTTATTTCAATAGTCAATTATTTTTTATTCTGAAATTACTTCAAATGGAATTTCAGCTCTTATTTCGCGATGTAGTTTAACAATTGCTGTATAACTTCCAATTTCTTTAACTGCATCTTCTTTAATTGAAATCTTTTTACGATCAATTTCAAATCCTTGTTTTACAAGTTCGTCTGCAATTTGAATTGTGTTAACCGAACCGAAAATTTTACCAGTTGAACTAGTTTTTGCTCCAACAGTAATTTTTACATTTTTCAATTTTTCAGCAAGCTCCAGAGCATCATTTTTAATTTTTTCTTCTTTATGAGCTCTTTGTCTTAGGTTCTCAGCATGAACTTTCTTTGCCATTTTAGTAGCAAGAATAGCATACCCCTGTGGAATAAGATAGTTTCTTCCATAACCTGCTTTTACGGTAACTATGTCGTCAGCAAGACCTAAGTTTGTAATATCTTGTTTTAATATAACTTCCATAATATCGTTTTTTAAAGCTTATTTTAATAAATCAGTAACATAAGGCAAAATGGCAATGTGACGTGCTCTTTTAATTGCCTGAGAAACTTTACGTTGATACTTCAAAGAAGTTCCGGTAATTCTGCGAGGTAAAATTTTACCTTGCTCATTCAAGAATTTTTTAAGGAAAACAGGATCTTTGTAATCAACATATTTAATCTTATTCTTCTTAAAACGACAGTATTTTTTTCTTTTTACCTCTACAGTTGGAGGCGTTAAGTATCTGATTTCTGATTGATTCTGTGCCATTTTAGTCCTCCTTTTCTTCTTTTTTGTTCATTCTACGTTTTTTCTCACTGTATTCAACAGCATATTTGTCCATTTTCATGGTCAAGAAACGAATCACTCTCTCGTCTCTTCTAAATTGGATTTCAAGTTTTTCAATGAGTGCTCCTTCTGCCTCGAATTCGAAAAGTTGGTAAAAGCCAGTAGATTTGTGTTGAATCGGGTAAGCTAATTTTTTTAGGCCCCAATGTTCTTCATGGACCATATTAGCTCCTTCCTCGGCCAGAAAATTTCTGAATTTATCTACCGTCTCCTTCATCTGTGCATCAGATAAAACGGGAGTTACAATGAAAACGGTTTCGTAACGATTCATACTCTAATTTTTTTAATTAATAGATATTTTGAGGGCGCAAAAGTATAAATAATTCGCAAGTATTCAAATACTTCAAGTAATTTTATTTTTAATTTTTTATTGTGTTGAATGATAATTGACGACATCTTAGTTTTGTAACCAAATTTATGGAATACATAATCTTTGATAAATTGTTAAAAAGTAATTTTGATACTCAATCGTTTAGTTAGTATTAGTTTACACTAAATTCCTTTTCTTATAATTACTTTCTGTGAATATAGTTTCTTTAAAAATACATTTAATAATTCTATTTTTGTGGAATACGAAGATTTTAGAATTCATGGAGAACTTTATTGTTTCAGCTAGAAAATACAGACCAGGAACATTTGGCTTTGTGGTAGGGCAAAAGTCAATTACTTCTACCTTAAAAAATGCCATTAAAAATAATCACATGGCACAGGCTTATTTGTTTTGTGGCCCAAGGGGAGTTGGGAAAACAACTTGTGCACGTATTTTTGCGAAAACGATTAACTGCCAGAATATTAGCGAGGATATTGAACCATGCAATGAGTGTGAATCTTGCAAGTCATTTAATAGTAACAGGTCGTTAAATATTCACGAGTTAGATGCAGCTTCAAACAACTCTGTTGATGATATTCGAAATCTGATTGATCAGGTTCGTATTCCCCCACAAATGGGCAAGAGAAGTGTGTATATCATCGACGAGGTTCACATGTTGTCAACTCAGGCTTTTAACGCATTTCTTAAAACACTTGAGGAGCCGCCAGCACATGCAACTTTTATTCTGGCAACCACCGAAAAACATAAAATAATTCCTACCATTCTTTCACGATGTCAAATATTTGACTTTAATAGGATTGGCGTTGAAGATATTGCTGAGCATTTAGCTTTTGTGGCTAAAAATGAAGGCGTTGAAGCCAGCCATGACGCATTAAATATTATTGGCCAGAAAGCTGATGGTGCAATGCGTGATGCCCTTTCGTATTTTGATCAGATAGTAAGCTTCTCGGGAAGTACTATTACTTATGAAAATGTAATTGAAAACCTGAATGTTCTTGATTATGAGTATTACTTTTCTCTGGTTGATGCTTTTTTAAGTAATGATTTTGCAAGTGCTTTATTAACATTTAATGATATACTTAACAAAGGCTTCGATGGTCATCATTTTATTACAGGACTTGGAAAACATTTTCGTGATTTATTAGTAAGCAAAGATCAAAGTACTGTAAAACTTCTGGAGATCGGAGAGGGAATTAAAGAAAAATATAAAAAGCAAGCTGCAGATTGTCCGTTGCCTTTTCTTTTTCAGGCACTAAATATTACCAATGCCTGCGATTTGACTTATAAAGCTAGTCAGGATAAAAGATTGCAGGTTGAGCTGGCACTTATAAATATTGCTAAAGTAACTCTTCAACCTGTTCCTTCCTCTGTGAGCCAATCTGGTACTCAACAAATTAAATCACCTGAAAAAGGAGCTCAGGAAAATAACACTTCTTCTATTAAGACTGAGAACGAACAACCTGCCTCAAAAAAAATGAGCTCAATATCTATTAAGGGTGCATTAAAGGGGGATAATATTCAAAAAAAAGTTGAAGAAAAACCTGAAAATGTTGAAAATGAACCTAAAAAAGAATATGTTGCCACAGATTTTACACTAGAACAATTAGTTGAAGCTTGGGAACAATTTGCATCTTCAATACAAACCGACAAACCGAGGATTTATAGTATTCTTAAATCTGAAAAACCGCAAAAAAAATCAGTTGAGGAGATTGTTTTCACCGTGAAAAATTCTTTGCAAAAAGATGCTATTGAAAAAGTTGAAGCGGACATAATGTCCTATGTTTCAGATAAATTACAAAATAATAAGTTAAAACTTACTATTGAAATTGTTGAATTAGAAGAAAAGAAACAGTTATATACTGACTCTGATAAATATAAGTATCTGACAGAGAAAAATGCAAATTTGAATAAGCTTAAACAGCAATTTAATTTAGATTTTTAGGGAATAAGTTGCTTTTGTCGGGAAAATTTAGTATCTATGGGAAGTAAATTAATTACCCCCAAGTTCCTCTTGGTAGTTAGTTATTTGAGATGGTAAATACCGGAACAATTATTTTATCGGTGCTTTTACAATCACATAATGATTGTCGTGATTGGTAATATTGTAATCTTATTTGAGTAATGTAAGACAAGTATAATGAATACAATTAGATTAGTTTCAAATCTACTTATCTTATTTATAAGTGTGTTTCTATTTGTCGAAACTTCAAATTCGCAACCTTGGTTGAATAATGTTTCTACTCAAAAAAAGCAAGATGAAAAACCAAGTTTTTATGATATCCAAAATGCTTTTAATAACTTTTGGAAAAATAAAAAAATAACAAAGGGAAAAGGTTATAAGCAGTTTAGACGTTGGGAAGCATTTATGGTACCGCGTGTTTATCCTAATGGTCTTTTTTCTGTTGATAAAAGTTGGTTGGAATATCAGAAAATTGGTTATAAGAGGCTTAAAAGTGCTGTTAGTTCCAATTGGAGCCCCATTGGTCCGTCAATTGTACCAGATGACAACAATGGAAAACCAAGTGGGGTTGGAAGAGTAAACTGTATTGCTTTTCATCCAACAAATGCAAATATAATTTTTCTTGGGGCACCATCTGGTGGTCTCTGGAAATCTACTAATGGAGGCGCTTCTTGGTTTACAACAACTGATGATTTGGGTACTCTTGGAGTATCTGATATTGCAGTAAATCCAGATAATCCAGATATTATTTACATTGCAACTGGTGATGGTGATGCTGGAGATACTTACAGCATTGGTATACTGAAATCACAGAATGGTGGTGAAAGTTGGGGTACAACGGGTTTAACAACCTTGCTCTCGGATAATATAATTATACGGAGGTTAATTATTAATCCTCAAACACCAGCAATATTAATTGCAGCAACCAACCAAGGAATTTATCGGACTATTAATAATGGAGTTAGTTGGACTAATGTACAATCCGGTCATTTTAAAGATCTTGAGTTTAATCCTGCAAACCCGAATATAGTTTATGCTGCCAGGTATGGTTTAAATAGCGCACGGTTTTATAAATCTATTGATGGTGGGGCAACCTTTATTCAAGTAAATACAGGCGTTGATTTAACCCAAACTTATAGGTTAGAATTGGCTGTTAGTAGTGCTACATATTCAGATGTAATTTATGCATTATATAGTGAAAGAGAACAAGATGGATTTCACTCATTATGGAAATCTACTAATGCAGGTGATAATTGGACAAAGGTGTATGATGCGGTCTCTGGGAAAAATTTATTAGGTTGGTCAAGTGATGGGAGTGATGTTGGTGGGCAAGGTTGGTATGATTTATCACTAGCAGTTTCTTCTAATGATGATAATAAGATATTTGTTGGTGGTGTAAATGTCTGGATGTCAGATAATTCTGGTGTTGATTGGAGCTTGGTTGGTGATTGGGAAGGTGGGACATCAAACTATGTGCACGCCGATCATCATTGGTTAGGTTATAGTCCCTCAGGGATATTGTTTAATGGCAATGATGGTGGTATTTATAAAACTTATAACGAAGGGACCAATTGGGCTGATATTAGCAATGGCTTAAATATTCTGCAGGTTGATCGAATTGGAACATCTCAAGATAATTCATCTGTTGTAATTACTGGTAATCAGGATAACGGGACAATGATTTATACAGCAACGACAGATAGCTGGAGACAAATTTACAAAGGCGACGGAGCAGATTGTTTTGTTGACAAAGATGATAATGGAACGCTTTTTATATCTCGTACAAATGGTCATTTCTTAAGATCACATGATGGGGGAAAAACATTTGTATCAATTGAACCACAAGGAGTTGGAGATGGGGCTTGGCATACCCCTTTTGTTGTAAATCCCGAAAATAATAATGTATTGTATGCTGGGTTTAATGATGTATGGAAATCATATGATAAGGGAAATACCTGGGTGAAAATTTCGAATAATCTTAGTCCGGATAATTTACTGACTCAGCTAGTAGTAGCTCCTTCCAATACAAACTACATTTATGCTACTACAGGCACAAAGCACTGGCTAACTAAAAATGGAGGACAATCATGGGTTGAAATATTATCAACTGATTTACCGAATTTGTATTTAACTTATTTTGCAGTTGCAGATAACAATCCCGATCATGTTTGGGCTACATTTTCAGGTTTTAATAGTGGTCAAAAAGTTTATTATTCCGAGAATGGAGGAGATAGCTGGACAAATATTTCGGATGGTTTGCCAAATGCTCCGATAAATTGCATTGAACGAGAAAGACAATCAAATGATGTTCTTTATCTTGGTACTGATATTGGGGTTTTTTACCGTGATGCATCCTTAAGTAGTTGGGAATTATTTAGCACAAATTTGCCTAATGTTGTTATTAGTGAGTTAGAAATTCAATATTCTGATGGACTTTTAAGAGCAGGTACGAGAGGTCGTGGTTTATGGGAAACTTTAATTACTATAAGTAAGCCTGGTTCTCCATACGTTGTAAGAGCTGAAATTACTTCAGATGGAATGCAGATAGAACTTACTTTTAATAAATCAATGGGAGATCCTGTTGGTAAGGAAACTGAGTTTATAATAAGTAATGGAAACACAATTATTCCAACCTCTATCATTTTAAAGGAAGGCACTACCAATGTTTATATTATTAGTTTACCCGTAGACATAGAGAAAGGGGATATTGTGACTATTTCATATACCGGGAGTAGTATAACTTCCTCAGATGGTGATACGCTTTTGTCTTTTGTAAATAAAGGAGTAGAAAATGAGCTTGGGTCTTCTTATATAAATATTGAAGAGTCTACCGAAATTAAAGTTTATCCTAACCCCAATAATGGAATGTTTGAAATACAGTGCAACTTGAAAAAAGTGACTGACTTATCTGTGAAATTGGTGAATTTGAGTGGGCAAGTTGTTTATAATAAGACACTTAAAACGGAGGACAAACAATTTAAAAAAAGCATTTCAATTCCAAAAAATATAAAAGGAACTTATTTTATTTTAATTGAAAGTGGGAAGAAGAAATTTCAAAAAACAATTGTAATTGAGTAAAAAAGCGACAATTATGCCGCTTTTTCTTTATTCTGTTGCCCAGAAGTTTTACTCTGAGATGCCATGTCCTGATCGAACAAGTACATATTTGCTTTGGCATCACCTAATAAATTTAGCTTATCCAAATTGGTTTTCGCCAGGTTTTCTTCTTCAATCTGCTCAGATATATACCACTGAAGGAAATTTTGGGTGGTAAAATCTTTTTCTTCAACGCAAATTAACACTAGCTCATTAATTTTATTAGAAATCATTCTTTCATGATCAAGAATTTCCTTGAAAACAGCTTTTATTGAGTCAAACTCAAACGGTGGCTGTTTTAGTGCAGGAACTATTGCATATCCATCGCGGTCATTTATGTAATGAAATAACTTCAACATATGAACTCTTTCTTCATCGGCATGAATATATAAAAACTCGGCAGAGCCATTATATCCATTTTTCTCAGCCCACGAAGCCATTGCAAGGTAAAGCTGTGAAGAATAGGCTTCTAATTCAATTTGGTCATTCAGTGCCTTTTCAACTTTTTCTTTCAACATAGTTTTATTTTTTAGTTAACAGAATTCTTTCTTTTGCTACTTTATAAATAACTTCTACATAATACGCAATTATTGAATAGTCAATGTATTAATAGTAAAGAAGACTTAAATATAGCCTTCTTTACATTAATATTTTTTCTACTAAATGGATTCAATAATAGAATTTAGTGTTTCACTAGGTCTCATGGCCTTAAAGGTCAGTACTTCATCAGGTTGATAGTAGCCCCCAATATCCATTGGTTTTCCTTGGACTGCATTTAATTCATCCACTATTTTCTGTTCACTGTTACCCAATTCATTTGAAACTTTTTCAAAGATAGTTTTTATCTCTGCATCTTCATTTTGGGTGGCTAGAGCTTGTGCCCAATACAAAGAAAGATAAAAATGACTTCCCCTGGTATCCAGCTCGTTAACTTTTCGAGATGGTGATTTTTTATTCTCAAGAAATTTACCAATTGCTTGGTCCAATGTTTTGGCAAGAATCTGGCCTTTGCCATTGTTGGTTTTATTACTTAAGTCTTCAAGCGAAACTGAAAGAGCTAAAAACTCACCCAATGAATCCCATCTTAAATGGCCTTCTTTGTTGAACTGTTGAACATGTTTTGGAGCAGAGCCACCTGCACCTGTTTCATAAAGGCCGCCACCAGCAAGCAATGGAACGATTGAGAGCATTTTTGCACTTGTACCAAGCTCAAGAATCGGGAACAAATCAGTTAAGTAATCCCTAAGTACATTTCCTGTGACCGAAATGGTGTCTTTTCCTTCAGTTAATCGTGGAAGTGTAAATTTAACCGCTTCTACAGGAGATAAAATATGAATTTCCAGTCCTGTTGTGTCATGATCTTTCAAATAGGTATTTACTTTTTCGATCAGCTGTGCATCATGTGCCCTGTTTTTATCTAACCAGAAAACCGATGGAGAACCGGTTGCACGAGAGCGATTTACAGCTAGTTTTACCCAATCTTGTATCGGTAAATCCTTCACCTGACATGCTCTCCAGATATCTCCTTTACCAACTTTATGTTCTAAAATTACTTCACCGTTACTTCTGACAACTTTTACTGTTCCATCAGCAGGAATTTCGAAAGTTTTATCATGAGAACCATATTCTTCGGCTTTTTGAGCCATTAAACCAACATTCGAAACATTACCCATGGTAGATGGATCGAATGCACCATTTTTTTGACAATAGCTGATAACCTCCTGATAGAAAGCTGAGTAACAAGTATCCGGTACAACTGCTTTTGTATCCTGAAGTTTACCATCAGCATTCCACATTTTTCCGGAATCTCTAATAACAACTGGCATTGATGCATCTATAATAATGTCATTTCCAGCATGTAAGTTGGTAATTCCTCTGTCAGAATCAACCATTGCAAGCCCAGGTCTCTCTTTATACACATTTTGAATATCAGATTCAATTTCCTCTCTTTTATCTGTTGGAAGTTTTTCCAGTTTTGCATATAAATCACCAAGGCCTAAATTCGGGTTTACTCCTAATTCATTAAAAGTTGTAGCATGTTTTTCAAATACATCTTTATAATAAACAGATACAAAATGTCCAAACATAATTGGATCTGAAATCTTCATCATAGTTGCCTTCAGGTGAACTGAAAACAATAAATTCTTTTCTTTTGCATCCTGCAACTGCACCTCTATAAACTCTCTTAGGTGCTTTGCACTCATAAAAGTCCCATCTATTATTTCTCCTTGTTGAAGTGCAAGTTTTTCCTTTAAAATTGATTTATTTCCCTGGTTATCAGTAAATTCAATATTAACAAGATCTGCTTCGGGCATAGTGTACGATTTCTCGTTTGCATAAAAATCATGGCCACTCATGTGCGAAACATGGGTTTTTGAATCCGAACTCCATTCTCCTAGTTTTTTAGGATTCTTTTTTGCAAATTCTTTCACCGAATTAGCCACTCTTCTATCAGAATTGCCTTCTCGTAGAATGGGGTTAACAGCGCTTCCTAAAGCTTTTGCATATCGCGCCTGAAGTTGTTTTTCCTCATCATTTTTTGGTTCCTCAGGATAATCAGGAAGCTTGTATCCATGCTCCTGTAGTTCTTTTATGGCTGCTTTTAGCTGCGGAATTGAGGCACTTATATTTGGTAATTTTATAATATTGGCCTCAGGCTTTTTAACCAATTCACCTAAAAATGCCAGCTCATCAGCTTGTTTCTGCTCTTCGGTCAGGTATTCAGGAAAGTACGAAATGATTCTACTAGCAAGAGAAATATCTCTTGTTTCCAATTCAATATCGGCCACTTTTGTAAAGGCTTTTAATATTGGTAATAGCGAATATGTAGCTAATGCCGGAGCTTCATCAATTTTTGTGTAAATAATTTTCGATGTTTTTACTGTCATAATTTTAAGTTGTTAAGATTTTGGTTAAAGCTTTTACTTTACAAAATTTATGAGCACAATGATACCAACTGCTTTTCATTTACCTTCCTGGCTTTTGTCAATTTTACAATTGATCTTTATCTTGAATTCTTCCTTAAGTATAAAGTGTTGATTGAAAAGCAAATAACTCGTAAGTGCAATTAGTATTACTGATTTCATTCATTAAGAAGCACAAAGATAAAAATATATTGAGGTGATAGAAAAAAGTATGAAGTGAAATCGCAATATAGAGGCAATAAAAAAAGGTGTAATTTGAAACTACACCTTTGGCATGTAATAAAATACTATTGAGTTTGTAAAGTTAGTGGTTTTTTTACCACCTAATCAAAGCAGAGGCCCACGTAAAGCCACTGCCAAAAGCAGCTAACATATATAAATCATTCGATTTAATTCTCTTTTGTTCCCACAGCTCACTTAATAAAATTGGAATTGTTGCAGCTGTGGTGTTTCCGTATTTCATGATATTATTATATACCTTGTCATCAGGTAGTTGCAGCTTTTTCTGTAAAAACTGGCTAATACGTAAATTTGCCTGATGAGTTAACAACATATCAATATCTTCTTTTTTGTAATTATTGGCATCTAATGCTTCTTGAATCACTTCGGAAAATCTGGTTATTGCATTCTTGAATACAAGTTGACCGTCCATTTGTGGAGTTGTCATTTCCCAATCTTCCTCCATCCCTTTATAGAATTTTTTTTCGGTAAAGTTCCCTGGTCCACGTACACATAAAACATCTGCAAATTCTCCCTGAGAATGCAAATGTGTAGATAAAATTCCTTTTTTTGGATCTTCTTCGGCTTGCAAAACAACTGCTCCTGCGCCATCACCAAATAATACGCTAACACCTCTTCCTCTAGTAGTTAGGTCTAATCCATTGCTATGTATTTCAGAACCAATCAAAAGAATGGTTTTGTACATCCCTGTTTTAATAAATTGATCAGCAACTGATAAACCATAAATAAAGCCAGAACACTGATTTCTAACATCAAGCGCACCAACAGAATCAATTCCTAACTCGTGCTGAACACTTACACCTGGTCCTGGGAAATAATAATCAGGGCTTAATGTAGCGAAAACTATAAAATCAACATCCCTGGGTTGTAAACCAGCTCTTTCCAAAGCAATTCTTGCAGCCTTAGTTCCCATATTAGCCACTGTGTCAACACCAAAAGTAGCGAATCTTCTTTCTTCAATACCAGAGCGTTCCCTAATCCATTCATCGCTAGTATCCATTAACTTGGTCAAATCGTGATTCGTTACCACTTTTTCGGGCAGATAATGACCAACACCTACTATTTTTGATTGTAACATATTTTTTTTGAACATTTTTTCTGTTCGAAAAATAGCACTATTTCTTTACATGACCAAATCTAATGTACAGAGTTTTGATTAATTCAAATTCAATTTTTGTTCGAAAAAATAGGTTCCTAACTAACCTGTTGATTTTTAAAAAATCACAAGGATAAGTTTAATTATATAAATAATCTTTCATGGTAATAAGCTCAATTAAAAAAGGGTTTGAATTATGTTAAATAGAACTTAATGTGGACAAAAAGTGAAGTGTTGAACGTTTCACAGATTTTTTAACATTACTATAACCTGAACAGCAATGGTAAAAACAAAAGAATATCATTATTTTTGCAGCTAAATACCTAAAGTTATTACACATTAACTAAAAAATTAAAAGAAAACTATTATGAAAAATTTTGCATTTATTCTTGCTATTTGGGGATTATTTTTTGCAGCCTGTGGTTCTGAAGGCGAAACAAAAGAAACAACTGATTCTACTGAAACCAGCCAGGTAATTGAGGAAACCCCTATGCTTAAAATTGGTGAATTTGAGACAGTTGCTGCAAATTATGTTGATAAAACTGTTAAAGTAAAAGGAATTGTAGATCATGTTTGCAGACATGGAGGAAAAAAACTTTTCCTGGTTGATGATGATGGTGATTTACATGTTGAATCGGAAGAAAGATTCAATGATTCTTTAATGGGTAACGAAGTTACAGTTACAGGAGTTGTTCGCGAATTTAGAGTAGATGAAGCTTACTGCTTAAAAATGGACGAAGACAATATTAAAAGCCATAGTGAAGGACAAACTAACAAAGAGCAATTTGAACAAAAGAAAAAGCATATTGCTGAATATAGAGATTCTATGAAAACAGCTGGTGTTGATCATCTATCTTTTTATTCATTGGAGTTTGTTGAGTTAAAATAATTATCTGGTAATGAAGCAGGTCAGGAAGTGGAGCAGGATTATTCATCGCGATTTTGGCTACATCTTTTTTGGAGTTACTTTAATTTATTCCCTTTCGGGAATTGCCCTAAATCATATAAGCGATTGGAACCCAAATTATTCTGTTGAAGTTGTTGAGTTTGAGACAAAGCTTGATTTAAATAAATCGGCACAAATAAAAGAAAATATAATGCTTCTTTTAGACGAAATTGCCAATCGTAAAGAGTATAAAAAACATTATTATCCATCAAGTCAGGAATTAAAGATTTTCCTTTCCGGTGGTTCTTCGGTTGTAGTTGATTTAGAAAATGGGCAAGGATATGCAGAGTTTTTAAGAAAACGACCAATGTTTTATCAGGTCAACTATTTGCATTATAACCCAAATACTTGGTGGACATGGTTTTCGGATATTTTTGCCGGTGCATTGATAATTCTTGCAGCTACTGGTTTAGTAATGGTAAAAGGGAAAAAAGGAATAACCGGAAGAGGGGCATGGTTAACCGCTTTAGGGATAATTATTCCACTTTTGTTTTTAATGATAAGCTAAAGAATTGATGATTTGAAAGTATAAATGATGGGGCTGTATCAAAACTAGTTTTGCCATAAATTTTTCTTTCAATCTTGTTGAAATACGCTCTTTGTTGTTGAAATGAAAGTAAAATTGCATTAAATTAGACTTTTGATACAGCCCCATTTTTATTTCCAGCTCACCAACATTCCATCCTCTAATTTCAATAAATTCTGGGGAACGTTTTCTGTAATTTTTGATTTAATCAGTTTAATAGTTTGCTCTTTTAGAAAGGTTTCCTTAACTACAATGCTAATTTCTCTGCATGGAACGGGCTCTGCAAACTGCCTCACCATCTGTTTTCTTCTTTCATCCATATCAAGCATGGCTAAATATGGAAGCAAAGTATATCCGTATTGCTGTTCTACTAATTTAATTAACGATTCAAGTGATCCACTTCGGTAATTAAGTGCCAGTGATTGAGTATAAACCTCATTAACACCACAAAGGTTTATTGAATGACTACTAAAACAATGACCTTCATTTAACAACCAAATATCATTTATACTTAAATCTGATGGATGGATGCTTTGCTGAGCATAAAGCTGATGTTTTTCCGATGCATAAACTAAAAATGGTTCATAATACAAGGGAATTTCTCTAATTCCTGCTTCCTGAAGCGGAGTCGCAATAATCCCCATATCTAGTTCATTATCATTGAGTTTCTGTACTACCTGCTCTGTCATTAATTCTTCAATCTGAACCTGTAGTTCCGGATACTCATTTAAGGTTTGAGTTATAAAGAGCGGAACCAAATAAGGGGCAATTGTTGGGATAATTCCAATTCGCAGCTCTCCTTTGACCTCACCTTTGATTTCTTCAATCATTTCAGGGATTTTTTTTGCTGCTTCAACAATTAGTTTGGCTTGTGAAATTATTTTTTCGCCAAGTGGAGTTGGTTCAACAGGCTGCCTGCTTCTATCAAAAATAATTACGCCCAGTTCATCTTCGAGTTTTTGTATTTGCATGCTTAAAGTTGGCTGGGTAACAAAACATTTCTCCGCTGCGGTCACAAAATGTCTGTATTTGTTTAGTGCGATGATGTATTCTAGCTGTACCAGGGTCATTTATTTGAACTTAGAAATTGGAACCTCGAAATTAGAAATTAGATGCTAGAAATTAAAACATTGTGTAATCTATTAATTTCTGAATTCAATTAGACTAATTTCAAATACACAAAAAACTGTGAATTTACTTTCTTCAAAAGTAGTTAAATTTAAGTATATCAACAATTGAATATGAAGATGTATTATCTAAATTCCTTGTGTAGCAATACCTAAAAATGCGAAGATTATTCCAATATAAGCTATTATGAATGAGAAATAAACAATAAAGAACATTAAAGTGATGGAGGATAAACAGGTACCTACAATAGCACATGTTCTGCCAGCTTTAAGATT
Source organism: Bacteroidales bacterium (assembly GCA_050296515.1). Classification (GTDB taxonomy): domain Bacteria; phylum Bacteroidota; class Bacteroidia; order Bacteroidales; family NBLH01; genus NBLH01. The sequence continues at coordinate 45,971 of JBNKRJ010000098.1, forward strand.
ATTATAAGAAGCGAGTGTATAAAGCGAAGGGTTTTCTTCATAAAGTTTTTTTGCTTTGCCAGATAAAGCCAGGGCCACAATTCCGTTTGCAAGCCCAATTACACCATAGGCACAGCACAAAACGATAGAAACAATACCTAGAACCAATACTGCAGTAGAATTAGGCACAGGTATTTGAGCTTGAGATTGGGCAGAAGTATAGGGGCTAGTTTGTTGGTACATTTCAAAGTTGGTGTTTTGGTAATTTGACGAAAAGGGAGGCCTCCCTTTTCGTCAAAACATATTTTAAAATTGCTCCCATGGGAAACCACTAGTTATCGCAGTGCCAATAATTAAAACATAAATAATGATAAACACTATATAGATACCTGATAAAATTGTACCAATAATAGCACAAATTCTACCAGCTTTTAGATTATTGTACGAAGCCATTGTATAGGTATCAGGATCTTCTTCGTAAAGGGCTTTTGCTTTTCCTGCCATAATTAAAGCCACAATACCACTAGCCAGCCCGATTATTCCATAACACCAGCACAACGCAATTGACACAATGCCTAGAACCAATACAGCCACTGAATTAGGTATACTGATTTGAGTATTAAACGGTTGCTGATTCTGTACAGTTTGATTCTCCATAATTAATTTTTTAATGATTTTTGTTAATTGTAAATTAAAAGGGCATTAATTCTTTTTAGTTAATACCTTGGACAAATATAGAAAAAATGCTCATGAAAACTTAAGGTAAGCTGGTGTTGGTGCATAAAAAAAGGAGCAAATACAATGCTCCTTTCTTATTATGCTCTAAAAATCCTACAACCGATCCCAAGGAAGTTGAGTTAAAGCAGCTCCATAAAGCGCAATAATAACAATGATATACACAATATAGAGTGTAGACAAAATTGTACCAATAATAGCACAAATTCTACCAGCTTTTACGTTTTTAAAAGACGAAAGAGTATATCCATCAGGATTAGATTCGTACAAAGCTTTTGCTTTGCCAGCCATAACCAGTGCAATAATACCTGATGCAATACCAATAATACCATAACACCAGCACAACGCAATTGATACGATACCTAAAACAAGAATAGCTGTTGCGTTTGGTAAATTTACTTGCCCACCTTGCGGATTTTGTACAGTTTGATTTTCTTCCATAGTAATGATTTTAATGAATTCCTAAATAGATTTGCTTAAAAATATAGTTAATAACAATAATTGATACAGTAAATATAAAAAAATATTTTAGATAAACCCCGCCTTTTTCAAATTTAAAGATAAGATGAAGAATCAAAAATAAAAACATCAGAATGGTTGGAAGTAGGGCAGGATAGAGTTTGAGGCTTTCAATAAAATTGCCTTTAAGTAATTCTACGAATGATCGTTGCATACCACACCCCGGGCATTCTATCCCAAAATACTTTTTATAGAAGCATGCCCCCATGTTTCTTTCTAACCAAGCAATAATTGAATCCATAAGAATATTTTAAACACAAATGTAAAAAAAACAAGGTTTCTTAAATGTGAATTTATTAACAGTCAGGTGTTAATAAAGGTTGTCAATTGAGGCGTAATAGCTATAGAAAATTGGACATATAAAAAAAACCGCCATTTTAGTGGCGGCTGTCGAATTGAATTACAAAACAAAGCCCAATTTTTATCAGAGTGTCAGAGTTTTATCATTATATTGCATTGGCAATGCTACGAAAAATCGGGCTCATAATCATCAAAACTGCCTTTTGACTCAACCTTATCATCTGTATCTTCATCCTCCTCATCTTGTTCAACTTTATCTACTTGTTTTGTTTTATGAAGATCCGGATTTAATTCTTTGTATAAGATTTCTTTTTCTTCTTCAGATAACTCAGCAAGCTTTTTTTCATAATCACTTTCTTCATCAATATCCTCTTCTTTTGTTTCTTCTTTTACAAGTCCTTCAAAATCTTCCCCCTTTGGTTTTCCCGCTGTTTTTACAATCTCATCAACTACCTCAATTACTTTTTCAGCTATAACTTCCTCGTTTTTAATTTCCTTAGCAGGTTTGACTTCTTCTTTAATATCTTCTTTTTTTTCTTCAACCCTTTTTAGAATCTGTTCTGCAACATTAAGTTCGTCTTTTACTTCCTCCTTAATTTCTTCAACTTTCTCATCCTTAGTCTCAGTAATTACTTCGGGTTCCTCTTTTTCTATTTTTTCAATTATTTCAGACTCTTCTTTTTCTTCTATTTTAGGTTCTTCTTTTATTTCGATCTTTTCTTCAATAATAGGCTCCTCTTTTTTTTCAATCTTGGGAACTTCTATTTTTTCTTCTTTTTCTATAGGTGTATCAATTAAACTTTCACTTTTGTATTGTGTTAAAACGGTATTTGCATTACCTACATCCAAACCTATCGCTGTAGATTTATCTCCGCCTGTTAACATAATAGAATTTAAGCTATAACCTTCACTTGTTAAAGTAAGTGGGTTTTTAACCACCTCAACAGTAGCAATTTGGTTAAATTCTTTTTCGAATTGCTCAATTAATTCAGGGAATAATGCACCTCCACCTGTTAAATAGATTTTATCAGCACGTTCAAAATCTGTGTCGCTGAATGATCTGCGTAAACCAGTAGATATGATGTCTTTATAATATCTTTCAAGAATTCTTTTTCTTAGATCTACAATATTTACTTTTTGGCGATCAAGAATTATGTAATCGTTTCTAAAAGAAACATCCAACTGTTTTTCTGTTTTTAAACCCAGGTAGTATTTAGTAGCCAATGAACGCATGAATAAATCAACAGCATATTGCATTCCATTGATACTTAGTGCAGTTCTGTGAACAATACCGTTTTCGGTACTTAAAACGGCTTCGCAAGTACCATATCCAAGGCTGACAACAAAAAAGTTGCCTTCTGCCTGTGCTTCACCAACCCTAAGGGCGATAATATTACCTATCATTTCAGGTAAAATCTCAACCTGGCTAATGTTTGCCCTAATACTGGTTTTTTCTTTATTGGTATAAGTTCCAGGATTATATTCAATTGAATCAAGGTTTTCAATCATATTTTTTGCAATATCCTTGTAAACCTGATAGGTTGAAAACGGAAAACCTGTTGTAATAGCTAAAGGCCTGTTATTATTATGGTTTGCCAATAAAATACCAGCTTTCAAAAATAGCTGATAATCAATTTCATGTGGTGAGCTATTCACTAATCTGTTTGGTGAAATACCTTCAGTAAGAGCCAGGTTACCAATAAGATAAGCTTGTTCCTTCTCATCGTACATTTGCAGACCATTTATCAGGTCTTTTGAAACATAGTTTAAATTAGTACCTATGGCTTCGTAAACACTCGGAAAACTGTAACTCTGCTTTTTCATTCGACTATAATTTTTGATTTTAATCCAGTTTTGTAATCATATTTAACAACCTGATATTAATAAATTTAACAGCTTGTTTCCATTTAGTTCCTATTTACATTATTATTTACATTTTGTATGCAATCAAATACTGTACCATAAATTTTGCCTGAACAAACTGAAGGAAACTAGTCGAGATTTAAAGTAGAGTTCTGTTTTGGTATAAGTTTAAGGTAAAGATTACCAAAGTTCAATATTAAAAGCAATCCTCATAAATCAAACGCTTATTGTTAGAAACTATAAAATAGATGAAATTGGCCCATTGCTATTTATCCATTTTTCAACTTCTTTTATTGGGATATCAATTGCTATATAGCCTGAAGAATAGGGGGCAATTTCGTAAGGATTGTATAAGAAGTAGAAGTTTTTGTTATCAAAGTAGAAGTTTTCATTTAGGGTTGGTTCTGCATCTTCGAAAATGAAAAAATCATCTTCCATTTTTTTTTCATCGCATCTTGATTTAATTATTTGGTTTACCTTAAGATCTGAACCTTGCATGAATACATCCTTTAAATGAAAAATTTCGCCGGTTTTCATATTAAAATGGAGATATGTTTTGTTGCCCAGTCCGTGAGCACCCCCATTATAAACATAAGTCTCTAACTCAACAACCAATAAGCTGTTTTCGTTGTAGACAATGCTGGTGTTTTTAATTAACTCATAATTAAGCATGTAGTTCATTTCACCATATTCTTTTTTTAGTTCTATAGCTTCTGAACGATAAGATCTTGTTAAATCAATAATCATTGATTTGAAATTAGCAAAGGGATCTGAAGAGCAGTCTTTTTTTTCAATATCAAAAAATTGTTTGTTCAGCTCTTTTTTTACTTTTTCGAGGGCTGATTTATTAATATAATTAGTTAGTTCAGTGAAATTCAACTCAACATGATAATTTATGCTGTCGGGATCACTATCTGTGAGTGGGATTTTTTCTTCCAGCTTAATTAACTTGTAATCCACCAAATGTTTCTTTTTTGCAACACACGAAACAAAGACTGCTATACCAACAACAAATGCAACAATTATCTTTTTCACCAACTTGAACTTTAAACTTTGAAATTTATCTTATTTGAACAAAAACAAAAAACAGTCATGATTGACTGTTTTTGTTTGCCTAATGGCAGGAATTGCAAAGATAATGCAAAGTTTTTTGAAAATGCCAGCTTTTTTCACTAAAAAAAAGAAGTTGCTTTTTTTAGCAACTTCAAAATCTATAAGTACTATTTATTAACCAGGTTATTTACTAAACGCTATTCAGATTCTGCATCATTATTTCCCCGACTATTTCTTGATCTGATAACAGTGTTTGTTTTGTCGATATGTTGTTTTATTTCTGAGCATAAGTTTTTTAGTTCTGCAGATTGGTCAATGCCTATAATCGCATTTAAATAATTGACAAGCTGGTCAAGTGCAAGTTTTGTTGGTTTTTTGGTTTCTATAACATTGTCAATTTCTACTTTTTCACTATCACTTTTGGAGCGGCTCTGTAAACTATCTAGGAACTTTTGGTTACTGGCAATCATTGAATTAAATAGCTCTGGAAGCTCTGTTCCTTTCATTGTTTCTTCATTAGAAGGAAGGTTCAATTCTTCAAATAAAGACTTCATTTTTGCGGTCTGTTCCTTATGAGGCAAACTATATAAAGTGGTTCCGTGCCGTTCAATAATTTCATAAATTTTAAGACCTTTTTTTGCTAATTTCTCATCAGGACGATATTTTAAACTCAAGCACTCAAACTTAAAAGCTTTAAAATCATTATCGCGGGCTTCTTCGTTATCCCATACAGTAATGGTTTCATCACTTTTTCTTTTGCGGTTTTGCGCAAGGGATAATTTGTTTACATTCTTTTCTAAGTCGCCATTTAAATCTGAAAGTTTTTGGTCGGTGTAAGCAGATTTTTTAATAACATCAACTACAATGGTAGATGTACCAACAACTTCATCAGTTTTAGCACGAGATAAAAGTGGATTAATCATAGATTAAAATTTTTAGTTTATAATTATTAATGATAAAGTAACGCAACTCAAATATAGGTTATTTTGTAAAAGGATATTTTTCGTCGTGTTTTCCGAAAAATTTGATAACATTTGATTTTAGCACTGTTCGTAGCGGTAATTTTTTTGGTAAATTAGTTGATACTACAAAAGTCTTGCTTATACCTTTTTGAATTAAAATGCTATTGCAAAACTATTCCTTAAACTAGATTCATTAAATATTCAATAGTAAATTAGTTCACATCGCCTTTTTTAATAAAGATGCAGTTGCAAATAGGTTCCCTAAGTCCTTTTTGGATAAAAATGCAGCTACGAAAATACTTCCAATAATGTTTTAACCATAAATGCTATTACAAAATTGTTGCTGACAATATTTCTAGTACAAATGCAGCCGCAAATATTATTTGATACCTTTTGGGAAAAGTCTGTAGTTTAGAAGCTGATGCTGAGAGTCCATCAAGCTAGTTTCACTGATAAAGTTATTATTCAGTGTATGTAATATTTACTTTGAGTTTTTTATTCTTAATTTTATCAATAACAATTCCAGAATACTTTCCACGTCTTTGCCCGTCTTTCCCCTTCCAATTCACATATGTATTAATTATATCTAAAACCATTTTACCTCTTCGGGGTTCGATGAAGGCTTTAGCATACGAAACTGGATAAAATTCCTGGTTTGTTTTAGTCATTATAAAATTTGCTAACTTTTGCAAAGATTCGTCATCGTTTAACTGAAGACTTTTGTTTTGAATAACTACCAGGCTGCTATACTCGAAATCCAGATATTTATAGTTTATTTCTATACCGAGGTTAACCATGTCTTCCTCTGAATTAACCAGAACATAATCATCTATTTCATCAATATTATAAACTTTAATCGCTTCAGCAAAAGAATTCTCCATATTTTCCTTTTTTTTAAAACCTAGTAATTCATAATAAGGTTTAATTGATAGCCGGAATGCTGAATCCCTGAAAAATTTAATTTCACTGCCAGAAACCTTGTATTTGTTACATTTAAGCAAACTGTCCATGAAAATATCAGATGAGTATTTGAAACCCGATCTGGTTGTAGTGTAGCAAGCTACTAATGTTGTCCTACAATTTTTAAATTCAACTTTATTTGAATCTAATAAATAAATTTTACCCCCAATAGAATTCCCTAGATGAGTAGAGAAATTGTTTAATGTATCGAATTTAATTATCATTGAAGCCAAACGGGTCTTAATATCTTCATGGGGTTTTACAAAACCAGATAATCCATAAAACCCCTCGATTCTCATACTGTTTTCGGTATTTAAAATATCCAAATCAGTCTCCTTTTGGCTGAAAATTTTATTTGTAATTGTAACGAATAGACAAATAAAGTATAATGTGTATTTCATTTTTATTGACATATTTTTGTTCGTTTAAGCATTTAATCCATTGTCGGTTTATGTTTTTCACTAAAGTAATAATATAGCAAAAATGGCACACAGAAAATGAAATAGGAGATATCTGCTTTGCTGTTAATATAAGCCTCTTCAAATCCATAATTTATTAAGTAATATATGAAGTAAACCGCTATTGACAAAAACATTGAAATACCTCCCCAAAAGATACTATCATGTTTCGATTTTGAAATTAACGAAAATACCAAGGCAAGTATAATAAAACCAATTATATAGATCTTTGGAATAAAAAAGGAAGATTGAACATAAAAGGGATTCATCATAAAAAAATCGTCCTGGAAAAATAATACAAGTGGTAAAAAGCTGACAATAAATGAAGTAAAACCGACAACTACATAACCAAGCAACATTTTAATTGATATTTCTTTTCTTATGGCAATGCCAACAAAAAAAACAATGTATGGTATAATAAAAAAACTCCTGGTTGAAAGTAACAAACCGGCAATGACAGCATTAAAATAAAAACAGATCTTTTGTTTTTTCCCCAGTTTAATAAAGTTGCCCAATACCAGTAAAACCAGGACAGAATTAAAAAAAATGTTGCTCCTGGTAACAATTTCCCATAAGCAAAAGACTGAACTTACTAAAATAATAAGTTAGAATACAATTTTTAGTTTGCATAGATAAAAACAAAGTATATATTTGCCGTGACCAATCTCCATGTTTGAAATTAGGGAATTGCTTGTATAGCAAGCAATTTTGAATATAAGTTAAATTAATTACTAATTTTTAAACTAAATTTGTTATGAAGTATTTGAGCATTTTTGTTAATGTTTTGTTATTTCTGTCTATTTCTATAATTACCTTAGGACAGGAAATTGAAAATGAGAACAACTCCAAAACCACTGAATTACCCAGTGCTGATCCAGTTGAAAGTAAAATTGCAATTGACAATCCATTACCATTGATTACAGACTTATCAGGCAGAAACCTTACTCTTACCGGATATATAAAAGGTGGAGCCTCTGGTGGTGCAACTAAATTAAAATCAAGTTATGGTTATATTGATATTGGGCCAATGAATACAAGTTGGGCACACATTTACACTGATCGCCCAAATTTTATTTTTAATAAACCAGTCTATTCTTACAATGGCGTTTTCAGTTCATACAGTAGTGCTAATCTTTATCTAAGAACAAATGGAACTACCAGGATGACTATTCTGAATAGTAATGGATATGTAGGGATAGGAACTTCTTCACCTGAATCAAAACTTGAGGTATATAACGGAGATATTATAATCGGTGGGCAATACAAGAAATTCTTAATTCATACACAGTCTTGGACATCTGCTTCACAAACATTATTTATTATCCCTAAAAATAATGGCAATTGGGATTTTAATAATGATTTTGAGTTTAAAGATAATGGAACTTTTAGCGCTCCATATGTTGGAATTGGAACAACAAATACGCAGTCCCATAGATTAGCTGTTAATGGTGGCATTCTATGTGAATCTGTTAGAGTTAAAGGTGATGTACCAGCATCTGACTATGTTTTTGAAAATAGTTATGAATTAACAGATTTAGAAGAGTTGGAACAGTTTATTAAAAACAATAAGCATTTACCTGAAGTTCCTTCTGCAAAAGAGTTTAAAGATAATGGTTACAAACTAGGAGAAATGGATGATATTTTGCTCAGAAAAGTTGAAGAACTTACACTTTACCTAATAAATCAGGAAAAGAAAATTAAACAATTGGAGAATGAAATTGAAGAATTAAAGAAAAACTAAGGCTATGAAAAAAGTTTTATTTAGTTTAATTCTGTTGCTTGCAATAGTTGTAAGCAGCACTGCCCAGTTTGAGCATAATAAAGATGGTGAGATTATTCCATTTTCATTAAGTGAAAAGTACAAACATCTGTTTGATACATCAAAAATTAAGACCTTAGAGTTACCATCATATAATAATGATTCCTTATTTTGGGAAGCTAACTTTGAGTCTTGGTATATACAAAATAAGCCTAGGAATATTGTATCAGATAATCATATAATCAAAAAGAATATAAATTTAAAAAAGCTTGCACAAAGCTATAAGCTGGGTAATGGAACTGTTTGGTTATTGAAAATAGAAAGCCAAACAGCAGAGGCATTAAGTGTGTTTTTTGAAGAATTTGAATTTCCTGATGGAGCACTTTTTTCTTATTACTCTAAAGAAACGGAATTGGAACCTATTGTTGTAACCAAAAGTAGCTGGGATGAGGAACAGCCTGCAACCAGGTATTGGAAACTTGTACGCTCAAACAATATGATTATTGAATACTTTGAGCCAAATGGGATATCTTCAACACCAAATATAAAAATCTCTAAAATTAATTATCATTTTTACAGCATTAAAAAAAAAAATTACCTCAAAGACGCTCCCAAATCACTTAAAAAAAAGTATCCCAACTTCGACTTTGAAAAAGGCTGCTTCAGGAGATAATTGCCAATATGATTTAGTTTGTTCGGGAAATAATTTAATACTAGAACTATTAACCACAATTTTATGAAAATACTATTATTAACCACAATTTTTATACTTATAATAGCTGTAAGCAGCACCGCCCAGTTTGAGCATAATAAAGATGGTGAAATTGTACCTTTTTCATTAAGTGAAAAGTACAAACATTTGATTGATACATCAAAAATTAAGACTTTAGAGTTGCCATCGTATAATAATGATTCCTTATTCTGGGAAGCAAATTTTGAACGCTGGTATATTCAAAAAAAACCTATGAATAATTCCAAAAGTGCCTTTACTATTAAAGAGAATCTAAATGTTAAACAATTTGCAAATACTTATAAATTACCAGTTGGAACAGTTTGGATCTTTAAAATAGAAAGTAGTACTGCAGAAGCAATAAGTGTGATTTTTAAAGAATTTGAATTTCCGGAAGGATCACTATTATCATTTTATTCCGAAAAAGATAATTATAAAATAACAACGTATGACAAGAAAAACTGGGATAATACACAATTAGCTACAAGATATTGGAAGCGTGTTGTTTCTGGTACTATGACAATTGAGTATTTTGAACCAAATGGATTGTCTTCAAAACCTGTACTTATACTTAAAAAGATTTTTTATCATTTTGAGGGTAAAAAAAAAATTTCCTTAAAGATGCTCCCGAATCACTTAAAAAAAAGTATCCCAACTTCGACTTTGAAAAAGGCTGCTTTAGAAGATGATTGCCAGTATGATTTGGTTTGTTCAGGAGTTCCTGATTTCCTTGATGAATCACAATCAATTTGTCAAATATCGATATCTTACATGCCAAAAGACGATGATACTCCTGATACCAAAAAAGCTACGGGAGTTTTTATAAACAAAGGTGGAAACTATAACGAAACTGACAAACCTTATATTTTAACTGCCGGTCATTCTTTTCATATACCAAATTCAACGATTCCCATTGATTTTAGTAAAGGTTATGAGTTCATGGATATTTACATAAAAAAGCAGAACAAAGGCTGTAATGTTCCTTATGAATATACTGTTGGAACATTAATGCCTAATTCAACTCAGTTTAAAGTTGTAAAGTTGGGCAGCTCTTATAATCATGAAGTAGATAATTCCAGCTATGTAGCTAACCAGGATTACGCAATTATGCAGGCACCTGGAACGGTAAAAGATTATGCGCAACATAAAATATTATATGCCGGATGGGCATCCATTGTTTATTATAGCCAAAAAAACTGGGTAAGTATTGGTCACCCCGAAGGAAGTCCCCAAAAGATATTTGTTGATGAGGGGGAAGCTTTGGATGGTGACACCTATTTTGGACTCTTTTTTGACAAGGGACTTTCAAGACCCGGAACGTCAGGGGCACCAGTATTTAACAATAAGCGACAAGTCGTAGGCTGGATCTGTTCAGGAGATACAACGAATACATGTGCCAATGTTGGTTCTAACAACCTTCAAAACATGACAAAATGTGGTGAATTGCGTGATATTCATTACGAAATATCTCAATACATCGATCCCAACTTTTTGTATGTTGCATCAGCCTATACTGCCCCAATTCCTGGCGTACCAGATCATTGTAAAAACTGTGTAAAAGATGCTGATAAAGGGGAAACCGATATTGATTGTGGTGGCCCCTGCCTGCCATGTGGAATAGCGGAGAAAAAGACAATCAACTCAATGTCTGATATGAGTAAAAAAGTAAGGGCAAGGTATCAGTTGGAAGTGAGCCCGTTAAGTGGGCAAAACATTACATTAAAGGGTGGAACCTACAACTTTACAGCTGGGGAAGAAATTCAGTTTAACAATGGTTTTATTTTGGAGAATGGTGTGGATTTTGAAGCCAAGGTTGACGAAAACCTGAAGTCAGAACCAGAGCAAGGTTGCCAAAAAGTTTGTTTATACCTTCCAAATGCGTTTACCCCAGAAGGTGATGGAATGAATGATGTATGGGGGTTTAATCAGGCCTATATGACATCTTACAGAGTTAATATATGGGATAGGGATAATAAAACATGGTTTCATTGTGGGAACAGAGAGCTTTCAGCAAATGAATTCGTCCCAATTTGGAATGGTGAGGGTGCACCAAATGGCGTATATTACGGTTCTATAAGTTATACCGATTGCTATGGCGTTGAAAGAACTCAAACATTTTTCATTCATTTATTTGGATCTTCCAATAAAGCTGCACCCGCAAATAGTGAATCAAGCAAAAGGCCAGATACAGAAGTTGTTAATGACAACTTTAATTTTCTCCCTAATTTAAATGTATATCCTAATCCAACAAATGGTAAAGTTATGATAGACTATTCATCACCTGAAGGAAAGTATGAATACACTATACTTAATCAAGGCGGTAAAACAATTATTCAGGATTGTGGAAAAGATAGATTAGAACTAGACCTTTCTGATTATACACCAGGTATGTATATTTTAAGGATAAAAGTGGGTAATGAATATCAGGTAAGGAAGATAATAAAACGATAGTGCTATAATCCGTCGGGTAACTGCAAATGATATATTTTGGCTCGACGGATTTTAATAAAATTATTTGGTGAAATTTTACTCGGATCATCTATTTACAAAACGTCTTTTAATTGAATAGTTAAGTAAGACCGTCATTTCAATATTAAATTTTGTATTAAAATATGAACGAAACCATTTTGATGTATTAAATGAAAAAAGTTATTCAAATGTATACCTGAAAATTATTGAACAAATCTAGTATCATGTCAAGGCTAATTTATCAGGTGACAACACCTGACAAGTGCACCAGCCAGGTGTTGTCACCTGGCTAATTACCAGAAATATCATACTTGACTTGACACTAGACTCCTGTCACGCGAAGAGATTCGCATGACATAACTTGCATGATTTATGCAAACCATTATTATTGTTTAATAGCAAAGAATTTTTTAATAGACATTAAATGATTGTTATGAAAAATATAATGCTAATTTTCGGGTTTTTCTTGATTATGATAATGACAAGTTGTGTTGTATATCATCCACAGACTGCAGATATTCCTTTAATCAATAAAAAAAATGATTTAAGGGTTGATGTAGGAGTTTCGATAGTTCCTAGTGCCCATGCTACCATTTCTTATGGGTTGACAGAAAAAATTGCCATTCAGGGATTTGGAAGCATAGGTTCAGATGAAAAGAATTATTTTCAGGTAGCAACAGGCATCTTTAAAGGCAAAGAAAATAGCAGAGTATTAGAATTATACGGTGGATTTGGCTATGGCTATGGAAATGCCTTTAAGGATGCTAATGGAGGACATTTACTAGGTGATTATCAATTGTATTTCGGGCAATTAAATTATGGGAAGGTTGCCAGTGAATCATCTAATTTCGAAATTGGATTTGGGTTTAAAACAGGGTATTTGTATTCGAAGCTTAACGATGAAAATTACTATGACTGGATTTCTGAGGCAGGTCCTTACAAAACTTATTATGATGAAAGTATATTATTTGAACCAACCGGGTTTATTCGGCTTGGAGGAAACAAATTAAAATTTAGTTTAAAATTAGGAGGAACACTAATATATAAGTTCACTAATACAGATAAATATTTGCCATATAGTTTCATAAACCTTGGATTTGGAATAAATTACAGATTATGATGAAAGCACTTGTTATCCAGAATTAAAGACAAATTTGTTTATTCATTTGGCACAATAGTTTCCATTTAATTCAACTTTTTCTTCTAGGCTTTATTAAATAGAAAAATATAAGCAGGTATATTATCAGCGAAATAAAAAATGATATTTTTAGAATTGGCAAAGGCGAGAAATAGAAGTCGATTTTGCCTGAATAATTTGAAGGGATTTCAACCCCCATAATTCCATCATTTATTTTATATATATCAACTTGCTTACCGTTAATCTTTGCTTTCCAGAAATGGTGATAATTTTGGGAAAGTGCAACAAAAGATTTATTTGGAATAGGGTTTTCCACTTCTACAGTAAAACTGTTATAGCCAATTTCTGCATTAATAATTTTAGTCTCTTTTTGAGCATGTATTCCATTTGGTAAATTCCATCCGGTATTTGGTTCTGGAATTTGATTTTCAGGACTATTTATCTCATTATATGGAATAAAAAATATTGGGTTTTCGATAATGAAATTTAGTCCATTATTATCGATTATCTCTAAAAAGCTTTTAGAGCGAGTTGGATTTACTCCTTCGTAATGAGGCGTTTTGCTAAAAGTGGATTTATTTCTCCATAGAGCATCAATATGTATATCGCCTTCCTTTATTTTTTTTAGAGGAATAGTTGTTGGTTCCTGATTAATTTCATTTGGTAATTTCTTAAAACCTTCAATATGATCTTTGAGTCGGAATTTATTTATGAATGTAGTGGGGATACTTAATTGAAACATTATAAAAACATCTAAGCTAACAAGCACCATTAAAAGTTTCGCTTGATTCTTCTTTTTCTTTAATAATGAATAAAGGTGTATACTTAGTAAAATTATTGTTATTACTCCATTTATAAATATACAAGGATAAATTCCACCACGTGGTAACTCGTTGAGTTTTATTAAATCAGTAAGGTTCTCTTTTAATCCAACTAATGAGCTTTGTGTAAGAGCAAATATCGTAGATACAGCAAAAAGGAAGAGTGTAATAAATAATAGTACTTTGTAGTTTTTGGTTTCGAGTTTTTTTTTAGATAGCATGGTTTCTAACCCTATTCCAGCAGCTATTATAAACCATAGTATAACATATCCTCTGAAAAAACCAGGTATTTTGAAATAGCCAAAGCCTGGGAGATGATACAAAGCTTTAAATATTGGCAGGTAATCGCCCGCAGCAATGGTCAAGAAAAAAATACCCAATCCTGTAAACAACCATATTCTTTTATTTTTTAAACTCAATAATGAAAATACAAGGATTATCACAAGGAAGATGCTGAAATAAGCATTTCTAAGCGAAGTAACTGTGGTGCCAAATATATCAGATTCACCATTAACAGAGTATGGGAAAAAGAAAGAAATATATTCCGCAAAATCAAATGAGCCATCTATAAGAAGACCATTATAAGCCAGTTTGGCTGTTCTACTAAAATAAGGGAAGAAATCAATAAAGCTTATAATGAAAGGCAGAGTTAGCAAAATACATACTACAACCATAAGTAAATATCCGCAGACGAATTTTTTGCTTAATTCGCCAGCTTTTGCATGTTTAAAGAAGTTATAAGCTACAATAATAACAAGAATATAAATCAAAATAATTGTGTAAGCAGGACTTGCAGAAGTAATATTTAAAGCAATAAATAAAGCAGCAAACAATGCATCTCTATAATTTTGGTTTCTGTTAAACTTAGTAATGTAATATAAAATCCACGGAAGCCAGACATATCCCATGATAAATACCATTATCTGGTTATTATCTACCATGAAGCCTGACAAAGTATAAACCACGGAAACAATATATCTGACCTCTGCTTTTTCAATAAATAGTTCTGAAAACTTGTAGATTCCAATGGCACAAATAATAAAGTAAATAACAATTTCAGCAACCAATGAAACGGTTGTATATTTCCCAAATAGCATTAAAAACCAAACAATTGGATTCCACATGCCATTTTGCATATCAGAGTAGGCAGGATAACCCAGTTTCATATACGGATTCCACCAAGGTCCTTGTCCATTCCATATATTATCACTAATAAAGTATTTATAGGGTAAATAGCAATCAAGGTTATCCCATTTTGGAATAAACTGAAAAAATGAAAATGGCCAAATTGCTAAAAGAACGACTGCAATGAGGAGTAGGAGGTGAGAGTTCTTTTTCATAACTGTTTGCTTGTACAATGACTTGAATTTGTATTTAGATTGCAATTATATCTATAATTTCTTAATAAGGTTACTCTAAGAAAATGAAATAACCCATTCCATTATCATTTTTCTCTATTTATTCGTATAATTGTACTTATTAGTTGAGAGTTAAACAATTGATTGGGGAAAACTAACAATAAATCAAAACAAATTTTGATTTATCATCAAATGAATTCATTGGGGGAGAATATAGATATTGATAAGCAACTATTTAGGGATGAGGCTTATCGTGGTGAACGGACATCGTTGATGTTTAGGTGGATTCTTGTTGCGGTTGTAATGGCTTTCATCCTGGTCACTTTTCTAAGAGGGGACAAACACGAAGCTATACTATCCTTTATTCCGGCTGGTATCTTCTTATTTTATAATCTCTACCTAACTTTTCACCTTCGAAAAAATAAGAACTTTTATTTTTTAAGGTATTTTTCTGTAAGTATTGATATTATTGCCCTCACCATTCATATCTACATTAATTCTCATTATTTTTCACCAATAGCAGTATCAACAACTGCTTCCATTTTTATTTATCCTGTTTTAATGTTTTTATCTGTGCTTAGGTACGATAAAAAGTTGATTATTTATGCCACTTTTTTAACCATTACTGTCATAAATATAAATTACTTTGTTCAATTTAACGACATTGCTCCTGACTTAATGAGCCAGGTAATTTCTTCAGACCCAATGGGGCAATTATATAAATCGGCCTATTTACTATTACTTGGAGTTTTTTTCCTGAAGGTACCTGAATTACTAAAGCGTTCCATTTCTCGACAAAAAGGTGCTTTGGAAGAGCGAAACGAATACATACTTAATTTATTGTTGGAAAAAAAGGAAAAGGAGCTATTAAAAAATAGCTTCAACGAATTATCTGCTTTGCATGACGAATTAAAAGAAAAAAGTAATAAAATAGAAGAACAAAACGAAAAATTGAATGAACTGGTAAAAACCAAAGATAAACTAATATCATTTATCAGTCATGATTTAAAGAATTCGTTTTCGACCATGGCTTCAATAATTGAAACCAGCAAAGAAAATATTGGAGCGATGGATACCGAAGATTTTGTTCAGGCAATGGATATTCTTTATAATCATTCTGTTAACAACCATATTTTGTTTGAAAACCTTTTGCAATGGGCAAAGCTTCAAAGAGGGCAACTTCCATTAAACAAAGAAAAAATTAATTTGCATGAGTTTTGCTTAAAGTCATACAAAACAAATAAAGAGCAATTGGATGCAAAAGAACTTCAATTTAATGTAGATATTCCAGATGATGTTTTCGTTTTTTCGGATAGGACAATGCTCTGTAGTGTCTGCAACAATCTAATAGGAAATGCAGTAAAATTTACGCATAGAGGAGGGGGTATTTCAATAAAAGCAAAAGTAGTCTCTGATAAAATTTCAATATCTATTGAAGACACAGGTATTGGAATAAGTAATGAAAGATTACCAGAAATTTTTAGTATTACTAAATCCACAAAGGGAACCGAAGGAGAAAAGGGGAGTGGCTTTGGACTTATTTTGTGCCAGGAATTAATTAACAGGAATGGTGGAGAAATTACTGTGAAAAGTGTATTAGGTAAAGGCACTTGTTTTACAATTATATTGCCTGGCGGAAGCACTACATCTCAAAAGTAATACATCTTTCTGGAGCTGTGAGCACTTATGCTACGAATAAAAATAACTTTTCTATTTTTGCAGCCTAATTTTATACTATGGTAGAGATTTGTGCATTGGCATCGGGGAGTAATGGGAATAGTTATTACATTGGAAATGAGAAGGAAGCAGTATTAATTGACGCCGGAATTTTCTATAAACGTTTGAATGAGCGTTTAACCGAGGCAAATTTAGACAAATCAAAAATCAAAGCAGTTTTTATTTCTCACGAGCATGCCGATCATGTACAGGGAGTGCGTGTTACCACTAAAAAACTTGAAATACCTGCAATTTTTAGTAGATTGACCCTTCAGAATGCCCAAAGAAGGCATCGCCCGGATTTATTTTCTTATTTTGAACCCGGAGTTGAATACAAATTTGGAAGCGTAAGTGTGTTTCCTTTTTTAAAGAAACACGATGCCATTGAACCATGCAGCTTTAGGGTTGAAATAGGAAGGAAGAACATTGGAGTTTTTACCGATATTGGAGCAATTGATGATGTTGTAATAAAAGAATTCCAAAAATGCGATGCTGTTTTTCTTGAGACCAATTACGATAAAGACATGCTTTGGAATGGTCATTATCCTCATTATATAAAACAACGTGTTGATTCTGAAAAGGGGCATTTATCAAACTTGCAGGCTCTTGAATTAGTTCAAAAACATGCATCGCCTGAACTGAAGCATATTTTTTTATCTCATATTTCAGATAGTAATAATACATATGATTTAGCTAAAGAAGTATTTTCTGTTCTAAATGGTAAATACAGTGTACAATTAACTTCCCGCGAAGGTATTTCAAAAGTGGTTAGGTTTTAATGAGTTAATATCTAGGTAGTTGGTATTTTCACTTTTAGTGGCATATTCAGTAACTTTATCCTGCAAAATTAAGTTTATATAAGGGTACAGTGATGAATAGATATGCGATGTTTTTTTTTCTTGTATATAATCTGGCTATAATGGTCGATGCGCAAAATGATACAAGTTTAGTTAAGATTCATTCAAAAATGTGGTTTGTTTCAGAGATTGATCACTCAATAATTGAAATGGATGAGGAAGGAAACCAATTTGATCATTATGATAATTACATTGTTGTAGATTTTCAGAAACAAAAACTTAAAATTCCTTATGATAACAATTACATATTTTGGGATGAATATGATGAGAACTTGAATGTGAAGAAGAAGGTAGTACAGAATTATTCTACAAAAGATAAAACCTGCAAATAGAAAAGTCAAATACAGACTCTTTAAAGTATTTGACAAAGACAAGCTGATTTATGATGCTACCCAAAAGAACCCATTTCTGGAAAAATAGAAAAGGATATCATCAAGGCAACGTGAAAATCTCGCAAAGCTACTAGCCACTAAGTTTTAGTTACTTCCGTTTAATTTCCAAGCTGCCCAATATTTAGGCTCAGTAGTTTGCCTATTATGTAAAAGTTTAAGTTTGGCCTTTTGTAGTGCTATAGAATAGGGTTTTCCTTTTAATATCTGCTTGTAAAATTCAACCATTAAATCTTTCGTTGCCTGGTCATTTACATTCCACAAAGAAAAAACAATATTGGGCACACCAGAATATAAAAAACCTCTTGAAAGCGAAAGAAAACCTTCACCCTGTACCAATTTGCCCAACCCGCTTTTGCACGAGCTAAGCACTAACAATTCTGCATTTGATAAATCAAGGTTATAAGTTTCACTTGCATACAAGATCCCATCATCAGCATTTTTACTATTATTGCTTGTATCAGGTTGCGAAAATGCAATGCCCGACAAGCTTGGGAATTTATCATTTGCAAAACTATGGCTGGCTACATGTATGTATTTAACGTCTTTTATTTGCTGCTTAAAATTATCTTCGGTTGCTTGTCTGTGAAAATAGGCCACCGATCTACTTTTATTTTTTTCAAACAGTTGAACAATTGATTTTATTTCTGTTTCGGACCAGGGAAGTGGGTTAAAATGTTTTGCATCGGAACTAATAGCACGCGTAGCATGCTCTTTACCAGCAGTATCAGCTATCCAGTTAGTTGAAAGAATCGTCCCATTATTTATTTCGGGGTTAAAAACAGGTGCAAAACCTGCGAAACTTTTTTCTGAAGCCCTGCCTTTTTTATTAGTGATTTTGCTATTTAACCAAAGTGTGGCCGATTGATGATAGGTTATAGCATAATTATTAAGCAAATAATCTGTTGATGATTGGTTCCTCTTGTCATTACTGTTTTTGCACAAGGTTTCAAAAGGCAGGTAATTTAAATGGCCATCCGGTAGAATTATTAAATTATTTTTGTCGCCTATGATTTGCTCTATTGGCGAAATTAAGTAATTGTACAATTCAGCACTTGCCAGTTGCTCTTTGACACCAAAACCGCTTTTTATATCTATATAATAATCAATTACTTTTTGATTAAAAGAGCTATCAATCTGTATCCTTTTGCACACCTGTGCACTTTTTGAAACCACTAAAATAAAAAGCGAAGTATCCGCAACAAAATAATTAACCAGGGCACTGTTTTTATCCAGTTGCTCACTAATCTGTTCAAGAGTGGCAACGTTTTGCTGATATTTTAGCCGATAATATTCAGGGTAATTGTCCTTCAGCACAACTAACAAACTATCGTACTGCCTCGAAAAATTAAACAGTTCATCCTGGTATTCCTGAACAAGGAGGGTATCATATCCATCCTTTTCAGCCTTGGCTTGCTGAATTTTTGTTTCGTAATACCTGCGGTTAATTGCTATTTCTTTTTCTCTTTCTACTAATGAATCAGCGATACCAAGATAACTTTTAACCCTTAAATCGTTCAAATAGGCATTTAATGTAACACTTTTTGATTTTTCGAAATATTCAAATGTTTTTTCTGGTATTTTGCTATTCGATTTTAAACTGTCGTAACTCATAGCAGCCAATAATGCACCTCCGAAATAATTCTTAGTTTTCTCACTTAGCAATAAGGATGTATTTTCATAACTAAAGTCATTACGCATCTCATTAATGAGCTGAAATAGCAAGTTATAGGTGCTTATTGAGGTTTTGATGTCACGAGGTTCAAGTGATTGTTGTAAATATTTCAAAAAAAATGCCTCGGCCTTACCATTCAGGGTCACAAGCAAATTTAGTTTTGAGAGTGCATTAATTTCGGTAGGGTTATTATAAGCAATTGAATCATTGAAGTTTGGAAGGTTTGATAAAAGAGCCATTTGATAAAGCCTAAGAGCTTTTGGATAATTATGCAGTTTAAAATATAAGTTTCCAATATTAAAATAACTAATTGCAAGATCAGGATGCTTATCCTTGTAAAGACTTTGACGAATTTGTAATGATTTAAAGAAATATTCTAAGGAATTTACTGTATCTCCTAAATTATGTAATAGGTTTCCAATATTATCGTAAGAACTAGCGATATCTGGATGAATCTCACCATGTAGGTTATGATCTAAATTAAGGGCTTTTTTGAAATAATCAAGTGCCTTTTGATAATCTTTTATGTCAGCATATATAAGACCTATATTGATATAAATATTACTCATTTTGTAATAGGATCCACCAAAAAGATTGCGTCTTATTTCATAAGCTTTTTTATAGGACTTTAGTGCATTTTTATGCTCACTTAAATTATACAATGCTTCACCAATGTTAATGTAGGTTATAGCGACATCTTCACTTTTCCGACCCAATTTCCCCATCCAAATTTGTAATGCCTTCTGATAATATTCTAATGCCTTTATATAATCTCCCTTTTCGGCACATAAATAACCAATATTATTATAAGATGTAGCAATTTCATATTCTGAATCTTCTGAATTTAAAAGTTGTATTTTTAACCCATTTTGAAAATATTTAATAGCTTCATCATACTGTCCTAGGTTTATAAGAGATACTCCAATATTGTTAAGGCTATAAGAAATATCAATATGGTTGGAATCTAATGATTTCTTTCTGTACTGCAGCGCAATCTTATCAGAATGGAGTGCATGGTTATAAAGCCCAATTTTTGTATAAATAGAGCTCCTTTTTTCATATAGATCTGCTATTTTACATTTTGAAATAAAATTATGAGAGTTTGCAATATCGAGAGCTTCATTGCAATATATAAGCTGCAATTTAAATTTTCCATAACTATTCAAAACATCAACAGCCGATGATAAAATCTTGATCCTTTCAGAGATTTGCTCTTCAGTTTCTTCAGAAAAATAGTTTCTACTGATATAAATAGCACTATCAATATAAAATTGGGCAGAATCAAACAGAGATGCTTTTCGAAAACATAAAACTGACCTTCGATAAAACATTGCACTTTTTAACCAGTTTTGCTGTTTTACATAAATCTCGGCAACTTTAAGAGAATAACTTGCAGCACTATCAAATTTTTGACCAATAAAAAAGTCTTTTGCAAACCTCTGATATTCCAAAACTTTATTTAGCTCTTGCTCTTGTGAAAATAGTAGATAAGAAACAAAAAAACTAAAAGTTAGAAGAGAAACAATTTTTTTCATCATTAAAGCTAAATTGAAAGTCCAAATCCAGATAATTTTGCTATGCCAATATAGAAACTCGTTTATAACCATTACCAATATAATGAGTGCTATTGATACTAAAAAAGGGCTGTCTTTGATTTTTTGACAGCCCTTTTTTGTACTTTCAAAGAAAAAATTATAAATCCATCAACTTTTTCAACTCTTCTTCGTTATCTTTCATTTTTTCCTTCAGCTCTTCTTTAATAGCGTCACGAGTCTGAATATCAGCCTGATACAAGTCATAGAATAACATTACCTGAACCTCGACAGTACCAGGAGTCAATTGTTTTTTATTCCCATGCTTTCTCAGCTCTTTTTTAGGAATTGATGAACGATAAATAACGATTACTGGCTTTATTTGTGACAATGTTGCTGAAGTAATGTTTTTAGCAGATTGAACAATTGATTGCTCTGTTTCAGCATCAACACCTGACAATTGTGCGTTGGCTATATTTGCTGTTGTTAAAGCTGCAACATGCGTTTTTAGCTGTCCGGCCAACTCAACCTTAGCCAATTCAATGGCCTGCATTTTTGCAGCAGATTTCGTTTTAGCCACACCATTACCCGTTGCCCAAATAAATGCTGGACCTAGATTTCCATCAGGACCAGGCTTTTCTTCATATTGGTACGACCAGGATTTTTCAAGAGCTTTTTCCAATGGCATATCACCTGGGAACACTCTCCAACCTCTTTCCTTTTCCAATTCTTTTGCTTCTTTTCTTGCTTGTTTTACAGCTTTATCTTTAATCAATTTCCTGTATTGATCCCTTTTAGCCATTAACGCTTTTCTGGTTAATCTCATTTCCTTCTTCGTTTGTTGCGCATCAGCATCAATAGAAGCAAATGTAAAAAGTAAGAATAATGCAGAAAAAATAACTAGTGCTTTTTTCATTGTTTTCAAATTTTAATTAATACTTATTTTATTATTCAAATTATTGTCCGTTTAATATATAAACGTAAAATTGCCATTTTTATGTTAGAACTTAGAACTTTGTGTATTAATATTTTATTAGATAAAAATTTCTAGTTTCCAGGTTCTAATTTCTATATTACCAGTCGGTCATTATTGTTTGACTGTAGAATTTATAACGCATGGTCTCTCCTGTTTCTTTCGCTTTGTAAAAAATAGTTCCATCCATGTAAGGTTTATTTTTCGAGCTTGATTTTCTTAAATCAATTGCTTCACTTACATCAAATACAAAGCTATGAACACCTTTCCCAGAGAACTCTCTTCCAATTCCCTCAATGGTTACCGGTGACATTCCGGGCCAGTTTAATATTACTTTGTCAATAACAAATGCAGCATCGTATTTAGCAACCAATGTCATATCACAGCTATAACCATTAACATTGTCAGCATCTTTATCAGCTGCTTTCATATTAATATCACCACGTAAGAAAATCTTTACTTTATTTGAAGTTACATCAAAATAGAAAGTCTTCTCTGGTTTACTATTTCCATAGTGATATTTCACATGAATAGAATTTTTTTCATCTTCCATGCAATCTTCGTATGTGTATTTGATTACCTGAACATGACCTTCACTTGTTTTAGAAGTAATAGTTACGCACTCCGAGTTTTTGTACTTTGGCTTTTGAGAAGTTTCATAAAACTTCTGGCCAATTTTCAACCCATATTTTAAAGTACCCAAGTCATTTTCAATAGGAACTATTTCAACCGAATTAAGCATATCCTTTAACCGGGTAATTCCCAATTGAGCTTTTTCTTTTCTATTATCAATGAAATAGTCTTCAAGGGTTTGTAACTGCTTAATTTTTGTATTGATTTCTTCAAGTGATTTAATATCATCAATATGATCAACAATTGCGTTCAGCTCATTTGTCATTTCCTGTTCCTTTTTATTGAATTCATCAAGCAACTGCTGCAGTTGCAACTTTGAAAAAGGATACATTACATGATATGCCACCGAAATCTCTCCACTTTGTTTATCTTTCAACTTTTCCCAATAAAATTCACTTACCTTATTTAGCGAAAGCCCCTTTAGCGAAGGAATATCAGCTGTTTCCAATGTAGAAGTATTCTTAAACCTTTCAATGGTGTTAATTACATTGTTACGGTTCTCATTTTCAATAGTTACCTCACTTTTCGATTTAACATAAATAGCTACCGAATTCATAATTTCTTCTCGTACTAAAGGCAGCACTTGTTGCTTTGCAGCGTCAATGGTTTTGCCTCTACCTGTAACAATAATAAAATCCTCAATAGTACCATTTACCCAACCGGGTTTCTTTTTCGAGCTTTTCTCAAGCACTTTGTACTGCGAATTTGCAATAAATGGCAAAAACAAAGCGGCCAAAGCAATAAGTGTAATTCGTTTTAGATAATAAGTCATCATAGTCTTGATTTTAATTATCATCACTCATAAAGTTTAAATCATACTCAGTAGTCTGGCTGCTGGAATGTTCAGCTGCAACTTCTTTATACGCTTTTGTTTTTTCTTCACGTGTTGCAGGGGCTGCTGCTTTCATTTTAACTTCACCTTCAATTCCCCGGCTTTGTGGATCCATGTTATTGATTTTTTTAGCTAAGTCAACAGCTTTATCATAACAATCAGTACCAGGTTCAATCTTTTCAAGATAATTTTTAGCACTTTCCATGTTTCCATCATTAAAAGCAGTTTGGGCAGCTTCAAGGTCCTCTTTACAATTTTCGCCCATCATTTTTTTATAGATAGGGTCAATTGCATCTAATGCTTTGTAATGACATTCTTTACAAACTTCTGGTACTGTAATCAACATGTAAATAGCTTCTTCGTATTTATCCAGTTTTACCAATGCCTGTGCTTGTTTCATAATGAATTCACACTGGGTGTTATAATATTCGATAATCTTTTCTTTTCCATTTTTCACAAAGCTCCTGATAATTGATGACTTTGGATTAATATTCTTAATTGCACCAACAAAAGCTTTGTTTTCATTTTTGCCAACTCCTTTAAGTTCAACCGTTGTATTTGCTAATGTTTTTTTGTTCACATAATCAACAATATACAGGTTTGCTTCAAGGTTATAAGCTATCATTGGAGGTGCAGTCTCTGTAACATCCTTTGTTACAACACTTACAGTAGCAGTAATAATAAACTGTGGATTTACTGCAGTTCCGCCTAAGCCATTTTTTGTTGCTATTTGACGCAATTTTGAAAGTAACATGTTTTGTGCTTCAGCGGGCATTTTGCCTAAATCTTGCGCAAGTACCGGGGTTAAAGTTACTCGTCCAATATCATCAAGCGTACCTTGATCATTTTGTGCTCGTCCAATACCAACAGCAAACAAAATCATGACTGCTATTATACTAAATTTCTTCATTTGCTTTATTTTATGTTAATACTTCAATTTTTAAGACATAAAAATAAAAGTAGCATTTTATAGCTATGTCAGCAAGCTACTTCTTTATAATTTTATTTTTCACCAATAATTAACCACGCCTCACCTAAACCTCTCATATAAAGCTTAGATGTAATATTAAAAGGCTCATTTTTTAGAAAATTCTTCAAATTATTTACAAACCTTTTGGCATCCATGGCTTGTTGTTTTCCTTTTCTTTCATAATACATTGGAATTCTTACTTGTTCAATCTTCATAAAGTTTGAAGAACCATCAGAAATATTGAATTTCCCATTAAAGCAGTTATCTTGAAGCCAGTTTTCTATGTGAATTTGCAACTCGTCTTCTTCACCATCATAATCGTACTCTTCTTCCAGGTCAACATCAGAGTTATTCCAAACTTTAATATTAATTTTAATTTCTCTACCATTAGTAGCTAAATCTGTAAAATGAGCCATTAATTGAGTATTAAAATTATCAAGATGGGCTAATACAGCCTCTTCTAATAATAAAGGTAATTCAGCTGTAAACGATGGAGCCCCTGTTCCTTGCGAACCTGCAATTTGTTTTCCTGTATATGCATCCAGTCCTTGTAGGTTAAAGGTAATTGATTTTTTAGGACCAACTTTATTAACACTCCAGGTTAATTGCATAATAATGTCTGCTTTAGCAGTTCTTTTTAAAATATCTATTGGAGATTCTGCCACTGCTGAACCAGATTCTTTGCTAGTTAGCATATTCATTTCTGCAGACTCCTGAGAGATGTTTTTCATTTCCGTTTCGAGGTTTTTAGCTGGGAAACCTCTGTCTGCCATCAAGGTGTTTAATTTACCAATTACCAATAACAAATCAGAACTATTTTGTAAAGCCTTTTTATAATCTGGTAATGTTTCTTTAGTTCCTTGATTATCAAAAGTCATGGTATAACCGTTTTTAATACACCAGTTATCCGAAGGAACTACCATAATAGTAGGTTTTTTTGCTTTGTCGCCAAGTACATTTGAAAGTTTTTTGACAATTCCCTGACGTTCCATCTCTTTTCTAAGCTCATCATAATTTACAGATACTACAACACCTACTTTGTAGCCCTTTTTCATTTTAACAATATCTTTGCCTGTAGCATCGTTAGTGATTCCAACATACTGAAGGTACTGTCCTCCGGTCTCAAAGAATTTATCAAAATAAGCTTCGTGTGAATCAGCTTCACGGGGATCGGTAACAATTGGTTTTACCACTTTTTCGCGGTTTCCAACAGCTCCCTTAAATAAACAAGCGGCAACAGCGTTTTTCTTTGCTTCGATTTTTGCTAAATCGGCTTTTTTCTCGTAACCCCATACTTTTAATAATTTGGTTCCGTCAGTACCAATTCCAACAACAGTAACTTCATAAGCCATATCGCTGGCCCAAAGTTTTTTCATCTCTTTTCGCACACTTTGCGAAAATGCTGTACTGGTTAAACCAATTAAAAATACAACAGTTAGTAATAAATTTAGTTTCTTCATACTTTTTTGTGTTTTTGATTTTCAGATTTTTAATTAATCGATCTGTTAAATTTTGCCAAAAGTATTCTATTACCTATTTGACAACTATATTAACCCAGAACCCTATTTACTTACATGAAAAGTGTTCTTCTTTTGACTAAAAGCTAATTCTAAGTGATAAATCGAAGCTAATGGGGTTTTTCTTTCCATCAAAAATATCGGCATATCCCTTTTCCAATTGAACATCATCTTCACCTTCGATACCAGACTTATATTTCGGTTTACCATAGTGATGTCCATTAAGAGAACCTAATAAATGAACCTGGTGGCTTAGGAGGTTGATACCAAACTCTAGTCCCCATGCAAAGCCGCCTGCTGAAAGTTGCTCTCCTGATCTTTCAGGATCGCCTGGTGCAGGATTCTCTTCCTTTGGCCATGTAATAGTTTCACCAGTATAACCAATTTTCCATCCCCATCTTGTATTTCCTCTACCAATAGGATACTCTTTAAGTAATCCAACAGCAAATTTTAATTCAGTAAAATCATCTTTTTCTTTTAAGGTTGTTGTAACAGTTGCATCAGACGGAAGAATATCAGTTTTGACACCAGAATATTCTTTTGTGTCAAAAATTAATTCACCATACAACTTAAGTTGTCTAACCGGCATATTTGCAAACTGGCCAACGTTAATGTCTGCTCTAACAACACCACCAGCAGAACCATATCCGCCACCTATCCCAAATCCGAGATCTTTGCGTTCCTGCAGGGTCATTCCTTCCCTAATTGTACCACCTCCAATTTGGTAGAAGACAGATTCCTGTGTCTGGCCTAATTCATCTTTTATGTTATTTTTTACTTTCCAGGCCCTAATAACACCTTTTTTCCTTCCTACCACATTCCCTTTGTTGTTTTCAACATATTCCCACACAAAAAACCTTCTTTCATGTGTAACGCTTTCTTTCGTGCCAATTTTTGCCCTGATTGGGCGAACATTTGTTACCGGGGCCTTTACCCTGAAGGCAGCAATTCTCTTTTCAATTTTGGCTAATGATTTACTTATTCCATCATTAACCATTTTAACAGCCAGTTCGTCTTTAGTTCTTTGTCTTGCTGGTGCCAATGGTTCTCCTGGATTTAGTTGAGTTCCATCAACATCAACAGCTTCAGTAGTAACTAATTTAAAGGGTGAGTATACATGAGTGAAAATATCATTTAATTTGTTAACGTCCAGCTTTTTCTCATCAATAAATGTTTCATCGAAATATCCTTGTACTGTATCTGAATAATTTAATTTGTATAGGTAACTGGTTAATTTTCCTTTAAAACCATTGTGTGTCCTTTTTACAGGAACAAAAGTGTAGGAAGTGTCTTTTTTAGCTCTTTCCCTGTTTTTTCTATCCTGGGCATCATAAATGTCTTGCATTGTTTTAATATTTTCATAATCCAGGATAAGTACATAGCTATTGCCAAGCAATTTTAAACCGGCATCTCCTAGCTTTGCTCTTCCCACTTTTGTTGCGTCAACTGTTTCAACATCATCATCAGTGGCATTATAATAACCACGTTTTTGTATTAAGTCAGTAGAATAACTTCCGTCATCTTTGATTTTCCACCAGTATTTTACGATATCCACAGCATAGTTTTCGGCAACAAGACCTCGTCGGATTTTTTCAGATTTTCCAGAACTTTGTCTGGGAAATGGAGCTTTTATGTACTTTTTTGAAAGATTATTATTATCAAATTTTGATGGCATCCTGGTAGAATTTATAGCATTTCTAAGATAGGATGCATACTTTTCATTTTCAAAATCAAGAAGTAAATATGACATCGAACTACGGGAGTATTCGTCAGAAGGTCCTCTTTTTTTTACCTGATCAGTATTTTGTGCAAAAGAAAAAGAATATATGCACATTAAAAATAAGACAATTGTGTTACGAAATAAATTCATTTTGAGTCTTTTTTGAGTTAATAGAAATTATTTTACGTTATAATTATTATCTTTTTGGTTAAAACTAAAAGTAGCCTTTTTTTAATCTTTGATACGAAATATTTCCACTACTTGTATTTAAATAATTGATAAATGTACTATCAAAGCTGACCTATGTTATTATATTGTATTAATCACTCTTTTCTTTCTTTCCCGGATTTTGCCCAAAGTTTTTTAATGCAAAATTCAGTTCACTAATCAGCTTTAAAACCGGAGAATTTATTGAATCATTGCCAGTATCAAGTACTGAATAGTTATCAATTTGAATGGATTCAAACAATTGAGGTAACACCTGAATTAGTTCATAATTAAGCTTTTCCGGACTATAAGCCTGTTCTACTTTCTGCTCAAGTTCTTTAAGTGCAATATGTTTTTTTGCAATTTCTGATTTAATTATTTCCAGCTCATCAGTAGTCTTGTAAAGCGTTGTTTCCAGCTTATTTAAAGTAGTTTGCAATTTGTTAGTGAGAACATTAAGTTCATGTTGTTTTTCTTCTTGTTCCATTTTAAAAGCAATTTCTTTTCTGTATGTTTCTTCCTTTTGCTTTTGTTTTTCAACGTTTATGTTGGTTTCCTCAATTAACTCTTTCTTTTTGATTTTAGTTTTACTTTCAATCTTTAATAAATCTAGTTTCTCATTTGATTCAAGTTGTTCTTTTGAATTTTTTTCATCAGTTTCTATTCTTCTTCTTGATATTTCCCTATCTGTTTCAATTGTTGAAATTTCAGCATTTAACCTTAACTTGCTTCTAAATTCTGATTGCAAATCCTGAAACAAAGTATCCGACATTATTCTAACCTGCTCTATACCAACCTGATCGAAAACAATGCCCCATTTGTCCTCAATGGATTTGAGTTGTACAAATAACCTGTCAGCAATATCATCCTTTTTCTTTAGAGCGTCATCAATTGTCATATTAGCTATAACATGCCTTACAGCCTCGATACAAATAGTTTTAAGTTCTTCGTTTGTTTTAGCCATTGGATCGTTTTCGTTAAAAAAGTCCAACGTTGACAATGATTTTTCTGGACTTTGAGGGTTGATTCGCCAACTTGCATAACCTTGTATTTCAATTCCCTGGTAATGAATGTTAGCATTGTCGGTTAGAAATTTCAACCGTTGAACATAGGCTGGAACATGGATGAATTTATTAAACCAGCGGAATTTTTTCCCACCAAGAACAGGTTTAATTTTGGTCTTTCCAACTACAACTAGGTACTCATTAGGTAATGCTCTTTCAAAGAATACTCCGGAATAGTTCCGTTTTTTTTTCTTTTCAGCCTCATCCATAGTGATTAATATTGGTATTTAAGACTAATTTACAATTTTTTCTTTTGTTTGACGAATTTTAAAATTAAAAATAATGTTGTATTACATTTTAGAAACATGTAAAAACAAAAATGCCACTCCATAGTTGGGGTGGCATTTTTTATCTCTTTTATAGTTTGCTAATGGCATCCACATCCAGAGCCACAACCACAACCATGGCTATCATCATGAATATGACCATGTTCAAGTTCTTGTTCTGTAGCATCTCTGATTTCAAGTACTTCACCTGTAAAGAATAAATCATCACCTGCTAAAGGATGGTTAAAATCCATTTTAACCTGCTCGTCTAAAATCTCAACGATTTTTCCATTTAGATGATTTCCTTGTTGATCTCTCATTGGTATAACTTTACCTAGAACCAACATATTCTCATCAATCTTTCCATCAACTTTAAAGATGTCTTTTGGCACATTAACAACCATATCACCATTTATGGTTCCGTAAGCATCTTCAGCGGATAGTTTAAAGTTAAAATTATCGCCTTGTTTTAATCCGCTAATGTTCGATTCGAATTTTGGTAACATGCTGCCAATTCCATAAATAAATTGCAATGGACGATCGTTTTCTACCTTCTCAACCAATTCGCCATTCTCAGCATTTACTCTCAATTCATATTTTAATGCTACAACTTTGTTTGTATCAATAACCATTACTTTCATTTTTTTTAGTTAAACCGCACAATAATAATGTTCTTTTGATAAAAAAGCAAGCTTATATTTTGTTCTTGAATAGGAACATTGCTGTTTTGAAATAATATTTAAGTGCTCTGTAAATAATCTGAAAACCTGTTAAGTGTTTATTAAACAGGTTTTTACAATGATAAAGATTTGTCTTTTTTCTTGCAATTAATTTAAAAGTTAAAAAAGAATAAACTTTCTAAAACTATGCAATTTCCAAATAGATGTATTTTGAAGTTGTAATTGTATTTAGTATCTTGTATTATAAATTCAGAAGCATCATTGAACAACTTTTAGCTTGCTCAAATTTAAAGGTTATTGTTATGTAATGGGTTGAATGTTATCTCGTTTTAATGATTAAAAAAATTTTATTTTTATTCGTTTTGCAGTCTTGTGGACTTTATTTCTTTGGGCAGGAGAAAAGAGAACTAGATAGCCTAAAGTCCGTATTGTACCATACTGAAACCTTCCAGCAATTTAGTGCTTGTCAAGAACTGTACGATTTCTATATCAAAAGCAATACGGATTCAGCATTGAAGTATGTTGATTTAAAAATAGAATTGGCTGAAAAAATTGGAGATTCGAGTAAAATTGCCAAATCAATTAAAGAAAAGGGGAATGTATATTGGACCAAGGATAACAGCATAGAGGCTTTAAAATATTATAAAACTGCACTTAAAATATATGATCAAATAGTTGATAATAAAGGAGTTGGGACGTGCTTTAATAATCTGGGACTTGTAAATTACAATTTTGGAAATTATGAAATTGCCACAGATTATTACCTAAAAGCATTGAAATCTTTTGGTCGTAATGACAGTAATACCGTAGTTTCAACAATAAATAACAACCTTGGTCTAATTTTTACCGAAGAAAATGACTATGCGCAGGCAAAGCTTTATTTTGCAAGAGCCATTGAAATAAACTCAAAATTAGACAATGTTGTGGGAATTGTTGATAACTGCATTAATCTTGGTTTGATTGCTGAGAAAGAAGATTCTTCAGAACTGGCTTTTGGCTATTACAGAGAGGCACTCGACAATAGCATAAAAATAAATGATAAAATTAGCACAGCAGTCTGCTATTTAGAAATGGCCAATAGTTATGGTAAAAAAAAGGATTATAAAAAGGCTTTAGAATATTATAACCTGGCTGTTGAAACCAATATCAGTGCCGGTAATCCGGATAGAAATGCATTGAATTACAGCAATATAGGTCTGACTTATGGTGAAATGGGTGAAAGACAAAAAGCTTTGGAGTATTACTTGAAATCATATAAGCTGGCAAGCTCACTCAAGTTCAAAGCTGTGATTGAACATGTGGCTCATTTATTAGCTGTAGAATATGAGTTTAAAGGTGATTATAAAACTGCCTATAAATATTTACAGATATCACGAAGTTACAGCGATAGCTTGTTTAATGAAGATACAAAAGTGAATATCAACAAACTTGAAATGAAGCATCAGTTTGAAAATAAGGTGAAAGATTTGGAATTACAACAAATGGAAAAAGATATCTTGCAACAAGCTGAGCTTGAAAAGCAGAAGTTAATTAGAAATTACTTCATTGGAGGAGCTTTACTTCTTTTACTTATGCTAATAATTGCAATTTACAGCTATTTTCTAAAGAAAAGGACAAACCAACAACTACTTATTAAGAATGCAGAAATTGAAAGTCAATCGGAGGAAATCAACCTGCAAAACGAAATGCTAATTGAAAGAAACGAGAAAATAACTGAACAAAAGGAAAAAATTGAGAAACTGAATAAGTCAAAAGACAAAATATTCTCAATTATTGGACATGATTTAAGAAATGTTGTTGGTACAACGGCCAACTCACTTAGCTATTTAGCCAATAAAAGAATTTCTCTGGATAGTGAAAATACCCAGTTATTATTAAATGAATTGAGGGATAATTCAAAAAGAACATTTACTCTATTAGAAAATCTTTTATCATGGGGTAAAAGTCAAATGTCTGGAATAACGATTGAACCAGTTCCGTTTGATGTTTCTGATTCAATTAACGAAACAGTGGGCTTTTTAAATACAATGGCGCAAAAGAAAAACATTGAAATACATACTAATTTTGATGGGAAAACAATGGTTTTTGCTGATAGTGAATCAATTAAAACTGTAATAAGAAACCTGATTTCTAATGCAATTAAATTTACAGAAAAGAATGGTAAAATTGAAGTATCAGTAGTGGAGGGGGGTGGACAAGTTAAAATTTGTGTAAATGATAATGGAATTGGTATTTCTAGTGATGAAATTAAGAAAATAATGGATCCTTCAAAATTTTATACTACAACTGGAACATCTCATGAAGGAGGTGCAGGCCTTGGATTGAGTTTATGCCTTGACTATTTGGTTGCTAATAACTCAAAGCTAGAGGTGAAATCTGAAGAAGGCAAAGGAAGCGAATTCTTTTTTTATTTACCATCTGGCAACTCTAATTGATTACTTGGGCCGGATTACTCCTGTGTTTTAATGTGTTAAATTTGAGCATGTTGTGAGGTTTAATGATGAGATTTTTGATTTAAAGCCGAAAATATTTTAATATAATTTTGGATGTAAAAATAATTCCATACATTTGTATCTTAATATACAAAATTAACAATTCCAAAACTCTAAAATTAAAAAAAATGGCAGTACTTACAGGAACAAACGCACCTATGTTTAATGCTCCGGCAGTTATTAATGGTGGCGAAATTGTAGAATCCTTTTCACTAGATCAATATCTTGGGCAAAAGTATGTTGTATTCTTCTTTTACCCTGCAGACTTCACTTTTGTATGTCCTACCGAGTTATTAGCTTTTCAGAAAAAAATTGAGGAATTTGAGAAAAGAAATGTAGCCGTAGTAGGTTGTTCTACCGATTCCCAGTTTTCTCATTGGAAATGGTTAAATACACCTGTAAATCAGGGAGGTATCCAGGGAGTGAAGTATCCGCTAGTAGTTGATCAAAATAAAACTATTTCTGCTAACTTCGATGTTTTAGCTGGAGAATATAGTTATGATGAAGCTGGGGAATTACATTTCCATGGTGCCCCAATGGCCTACAGAGGATTATTCCTCATTGACAAAGAAGGGGTAGTTCAGCACCAGGTAGTTAACAACATGCCTTTAGGCAGAAGTGTTGATGAAACATTAAGAATGATTGATGCGCTTCAGTTCTTTGAAGAAAATGGTGAGGTTTGTCCTGCTGACTGGAAGTTAGGCGATGAGGCTATGAAACCTACTCAGGAAGGCGTAGCAGAATATTTAAGCAAACACTAAACTAGCTAAATAAATTATCTTTAAAAGCATTTCTTATATAAGAAGTGCTTTTTTATTTTTGCGCCATGAGAAAATGGCTTCAAATTCAATTAAAAAGTACAGAACAGTTTGTCAATCAATTGATTGAATATTCATCAGAATTTGAGCATTTTCTGTTATTCAATAGTAATAAAAACCAAACTACATCCCATCTTTATTCTTCTTTTGAAATTCTTGCAGCCTGTGGTTCAATAAAAATAATTTCAACCAAAGAAAGCCATTTTGAAGCAATTAATGAATTCAATAAGGAAAACAGGGATTGGATATTTGGTCATTTAAACTATGATCTTAAAAATGATTTGGAAAATTTGTCTTCCTTTAATGCTGATTCAATTGAATTCCCTGAATTTTTCTTTTTTATTCCAAGATATGTACTCAAAGTTTCTAAGTCTTTTTTGGAAATAGGTTTTATTGAAAGTTATAATTCTGAAAATGATGCTAATTTGCTGATTAAGAGAATATTGTCATTAAAAATTAATGAGAATTATGGAAGCTTTGGTGTCAAGAATATTCAGCATAATTATACTAAAAGTGAATATACAAAGGAGGTTGACAACATAAAACAACATATTCTTCTGGGCGATATTTATGAAATGAATTTCTGTACTGAATTTTTAGCTGAAAATGCTGATATAAATCCTGCCAATGCTTATCAAAGGCTAAATGGTATTTCACCTGCGCCTTTTTCAGGTTTTTATAAACTAAATGATAAGTATTTGATATCCAGTAGTCCTGAAAGATTTTTGGCAAAACGAGGAAACAAAATAATATCACAACCTATAAAGGGAACCATTAAAAGAGGCCACACAGCTGAAGAAGATGAATTCTTAAAAAACAAACTGAAAAATGACATTAAGGAGCGTGCCGAAAATATTATGATAGTTGATTTGGTAAGAAATGATCTGTCAAGAACTGCAAAGATAGGAAGTGTTAGTGTGGAAGAGCTTTGTGAAATTTACAGTTATAAGTATGTTCATCAAATGATTTCAACGGTTGTTTCGGAATTGGATGAAAAGCATTTTGATATTGTGGATGTTATAAAGAAATCATTTCCAATGGGTTCGATGACTGGTGCTCCAAAAATAAAAGCCATGCAACTGATTGAAAAGTTTGAAAAATCTAAACGAGGACTTTATTCAGGATGTATTGGTTATATTACTCCAGAAAAGGATTTTGACTTTAATGTGGTGATTCGTAGTATTTTATACAATAGCACAAAACAAAACCTTTCGTTTAGTGTAGGAAGTGCAATAACCTTTAAATCTAACCCTGAAAAAGAATACGAAGAATGTTTGCTGAAAGCTGAAGCTATGAAAAAAGTGGTGAGCTAAATCTTCATTTTTCCGATAATCGACAATTAATTTCTTATCTGTCAGAAAATGAAGCATCTTTGTATCATTCAGATGATAAAATTGTTCGTTTAGTTCAAATTTTTATGAAGAAGGGATTTCTAAAATTTATAAGTGAAAAACTAAAGCTTTCAGCTAATGATAGAATTTTGCTAGCCATAAGCGGAGGTGCTGATTCTGTTGCAATGCTCAATTTATTTTCTAATACCGATTTTGATTGTGGAGTAGCACATTGCAATTTTCATTTGCGCGGCCAAGAATCCGATTTGGATGAAAAACTTGTTGAAGAACTAGCACTGATGCATAAATTTCCTTATTATAAAACTGATTTTGAAACAAAAAAACATGCTAAAACCAAGAGAATTTCGATAGAAATGGCTGCCAGGGAGTTGCGTTACAATTGGTTTGAAAAAATCAGAAAAGAGTTTGATTATCAATATATTGCAATTGCTCATCATCAGGATGATGTGATTGAAACCTTTTTTATAAACCTAACTCGTGGAACAGGTATTAAAGGGCTAAGTGGAATAAAAGAAAAAACTGGAAATATAATTAGACCATTGCTATTTGCAAGTCAAAAAGACATTATGCAATACATTCAGGACAACCAACTAAAATATAGGATGGATGCAAGTAATGATGACACTCAGATTATCAGGAACAAGTTTAGACATGAAATAATTCCGCTTTTAAAAGAAATAAATCCTGCTGCGAATGATAATATTTTACAAACTATTGAGCATCTTCGAAGTGCCGAAACAATTATGTTTGATAAAATAGAAGATGTAAAAAAGGCTGTTTTCATTTCCCAAACAGATCCTTTTAGAATTGACATCCAACAATTGAAACAATTAAATCCAGTTGAAGGTTACTTGTTCGAACTTTTGAGACCTTTTGATTTTAATAGTTCACAAGTTATGGATATTGAAAAGTCATTGAATGCTGAATCAGGAAAATCTTTTTATTCAGATAATTATTTGCTGGTTAAAGACAGAAATGAGCTGATAATTAGTTCACTTAAAGAAGAATCTCCTTTTCTGTTGGAGATTAATAAGAAGGATACTCTGATTAGTTTAAAAGGAGGACAGGAATTATCTATCAGGAAAATTGAAATGAGCAAGGATTTTAAGATCCCGGCAAAAAGTAATGTTGCTGCTATTGATCTTGATAAACTAAAATTTCCATTAATTATAAAAGAGTGGGAGCAAGGCGACTATTTTTTTCCTTTAGGGATGAACAAAAAAAAGAAACTGAGTGACTTTTTTATTGATCAAAAACTATCCCTGGTTGAAAAACAGCAAGCTCTGGTTTTATTTTCTGATAATCAGGTAGTTTGGGTGGTAGGTCAACGTCTGGATAATAGACATAAAATAACAGGTTTAACAAAAAATATTCTCTGGATTGAATTACTGAATGCCTGAAAGTTTAACTCTATCTTGGTTATTTTTGTTTTTCAGGAATCTTACTCATTGCCCTTTCACTCATGGCTGTAATGGTTAATGATGGATTAACACCAGGATTTGCAGAAACGGCTGAACCATCGCAAACATACATGTTTTCATATCCGAATACCTTCTGGTTGGCATCAATTACACCTTCTTCTGAAGAACCACCAATTACTGCACCACCTAAAATATGCGCTGTGGTTGGGATTCCTGTTAATGCTTCTGTAATCAAAACCATGGGTTTGCCATCAATCACTTTTGCCGTTTTCTCAGCAAGCATTTTGGCTTCTGGCATAAAAGCAGTAGGAGCTTTGCCTTCGCTCATACCGGTTCTAAGATTAAACCATCCTTTTTTTAATCTTAAAGTACTGTCCAAGTGCTGCATAAACAACAAAATAACTGACTGCTTTGCAAAATCTCTAGTGAAAAATATTCTGAAATATGCTAACGGACGCCTAAAAATATTGAAAATGATTTTAAAAAACCTGGTGAACATATTTCTTCCATGAGTCAAAGGAACACCTAACAGCTTCCAAAAACCGGAGCCTGAGCCATATCTTACTGGCTCAACATGACTGTTTTTATCAACCGGAAACATTGAGCCGATGGCAACACCTTGCGAAAAATCCTTTTGTTTTTGTTTTGATGTTACTAAAACTAAACTTTCGTTATTGGTTCTAATAAAGTTACCAAGATGTTTGCTGAGATTTGGCAAATGTTTCTTTTTCATATCCAGCAAAAGTCTGACAGTTCCTAAAACACCTCCTGATAAAACAACACCTTTGGTTTTAATCACTTTCTTTTTCTTAATAAGGAAAGAAGTGGAATTTTTATATTCAATTTCATACCCTTCAGTTCCATTCTGTTTACCAAGTGGAGAAATACGAGTGACTTTGTTCTCGGCAATAATCTCAACTCCAAGCTTTTGTGCCAAATAAAGGTAATTCTTGTCAAGGGTGTTTTTTGCATTATATCTACAGCCAGTCATGCAGGCACCACAGAAATTACAGCCAGATCTTTCAGGTCCTTCTCCATTAAAATATGGATCTGAAACCTTCTTTTGAGGCTCGCCAAAAAAAACCGCAACTTTAGTTGGTTCAAATTCGCCTACCTGGCCAAGTTGATCTGCTACAGCATGTAAAGTGTAATCTGAATCAAATAACCTGGGGTTTTGAACAGCTCCAAGCATTTTTTCAGCAGTTTCATAAAATGGTTTCAATTCATTCTTCCAGTCGAATAATTCAGCCCAACTGCCAGTTTTATAAAATACACTATGTGGTCGGGGAAGAGTATTGGCATAAACCAATGATCCCCCACCCACTCCGACACCACTCAAAATGCCAACATGCCTGAAGAAGGTCATTTTAAAAAAACCAAAAAACCTAAAAGCTGGCAACCATAACCATTTTCTAAGTTTCCAGTTGTTTTTAGGGAAGTCTTTTTCAGAAAAGTGTTTGCCTTTTTCGATAACCAGAACTTTGTAACCTTTTTCAGCCAGTCGAAGAGCTGATACTGAGCCTCCAAATCCTGATCCGATAATTACATAGTCGTATTTCATTGCTTTTTAGGTAGTTATTAACGCTAAGGATTGATTAACAAAATAACAATAAAAGGAGTATTCTCAAAATTATCTTTTACTGCAATTTGTTGATACTGTATTTCACTTGTTTAAACTTTAGTTAAGTTGTTGAAATTTATTCACTTTTCTTAAACTATTTATATGGAGTTCATGAGCTTCGCAAGGTTAAACATATTCTTTTGTAAAGCGATTGTTCGCTTCGGTCATGAGATCACTTTGTTAAGTTAAATTCTATATAAACCCCGAAGGGATCAGCGTAAGCTAATCCCTCTGCACCTCCGCTAAAGCTTCAGCGGCACGCGGAATGAGGGTTTCATCTGTTATTTTTTAATTATTTTATATGCTCATATGGAATATCTGTTAAGCTCAACTCGCATGTTATCAGACAGTTTCTGCTAATAATCATGCTCGTGTGTGATTAAAATTAATCATGGATGTTTCATTTTCAGGCAATATAAATTAGTATATTTGTCAATAACAATCTTAAAACAAACGACTTTGAAAAAACCGATTCTTTTAATTACACTTTTGCTTCCAGCCCTTTTATATACATGCAGTAGTGAAAATGGTGAGTCTCAAAAGACAGACTCAATTGAAACACAGATTAAAGATTCCTCAATTAATATCGTTGATGACAAAACTTCAATAGAACCGTATGACAATCAGAAAGTTAAGAAGCTTCTGAATGAAGATGAGAAATCGGTTTTTTCCTTCAAAACAAAAAAGGGAAAAACAGTGAATATTGTTCTGCAAAAAGATAATAAGTATATGGCCTATCGGTTTGGTACAGAGAGCAATGTTGAACTTCAATTTCCTGAAAAACTTGAAAATACATTTGAGCAATTTACCTATAGCTATTATTTCAGGGGTGGTGGTGCAATGAATATGGGACTGGATCTTAATTATTTAAGTTTTAAAGGTGATACTCATAAATTTGTGGTTTTTGAGGAGTGGTCTGCTGGTGAGGATGAAAATGATGAAGGCTCTTCTTCCATAGGAATTAAAATAATCGATTTATCTACCAAAAAAGAGGTTGTTATTGAAGGAATAAGTTCTACTGTAAAAGGAACGCTTATTGATTTCAGAGACAATGGACTTGTAAAAGTGGAAGAGGAGGAAATGTAATTTTACTTTTTGCAATACCTTTGAATAACCAAATAAGCTTTCTCCTGCCCGAGTTCTCCTGCTTTACTAAGTGCAGAACAAGCTTGTGCAAAGTTTTCCTGATAAATTAACAGCAAAGCCATGTTGTAATAAGCATCTGAAAAATCAGGTTCCAGCTTTATGGCCCGATTATAATCAAACAATGCTCCATTAAAATCTTTAGCTTTTACTTTCAAATTGGCTCGATTATAATAGGCAATTGCTAAATCCGGATTTATTTCAATCGCCTGCTCATAATCATTTAAAACATTGGTATAATCATATGTCTTTTCCAATTTTCTGTTTATCTGCTTGGTTTTTCCACCCACCGTTAAATTAATGCCTTCGTCTATAGAATTTATAAAATCAAGCATTTTAAGTTGAGCATTGGCTCGCCCAAGATAGGCAAAAGCAGAATTGTGTTTTAAATCTATAGCTTTGCTAAAGGCATTGATTGCTGAGTTGTAGTTTTGTAACTTCGTATCAATGAGTCCTTTGATATACCAATTTTCAAAACTGCCAGTATCTTTCTCTAATGTTTTCTCAATTTTTTTGCTTATAATTTTGTAATCTAGTGTAGAATCAACCAGGTTATCAATATTAAAAGTGTATTTATCAAGACCAGTTTTGAAATCAGCCGCTATGTCTGAGAAAATGATTTTTTTTGACTTTTCTGAATAAATATTTAGCATGTAATCAGGTAGGGGATCAATTCCTGAATATACACTATAAATTCTATCTCCTCCAACAAGGTTATTATTAAAATCGGCTTCCAATTCAATCAATTTTTGATATTTTTTTGCATTGACAAGGGCAATGGTTGTGTCTTTGTTTTGAGCCTCCATTTTAGCCTGTGCAATATAATAATCTTGTTCAGCAGACTTAAGCTGTCCAAGGTTTCTTTTTGTGAGGGATCTCATGTAATAAGCTTCGCCAAAATCAGGATATAATTCAATAGCTTTATTGAAATCATCCAATGCTTCGAGGTATTTTTTTTGTTCGCCAAGCAACATTCCACGATTATAATAACTAAGCACATGCAAAGGGCTTAATTCTATAACTTTTGCTAAATCCAAAATTGCTTCATTCTTTTTTTCCATTTGAATTTTTAACATCGCCCTGTTATAATACGCAAGGGCATTATAAGGATTTAATTCAATTACTTTGTTGTAATCGTTCATTGCTCCTTCAAATTCCTCAAGTCGATACTTTGCAATAGCCCTTACATAATAGGTGTATGCATCATCAGGCTTCAGTTTTAAGGCGAAATTGTAATCTTTAATTGCTTCCTCAAATTTTTCCTGGTCATGTTTGATTAATCCTCTCCTCACGAAAGCCTGGTTATTAAACTGATTTAGACCAATAGCATAATTACAATCATTAATTGCTGATTCATAGTCTTTTAGTCCTGTTTTAGCAACTGCCCTGTAAAGATAAGCATCCACAATTGAAGGATTTAGCTTGATTGCCTGGTTGAAATCTTCTATCGCAGCAGAATAGTTTTTAATACTTATTTTGGTTAGCCCCCGGCTTATTAAAATGCCAGGGTTATTAACATCCATAGTAGCTGCTTTATCATAATCATTTAGTGCACTGTTGTAATCATTTAATGCATTTTTAGCTACTCCTCTGTAATGGAAAGCATCAGGGAGAAAAGGGTTGAAATTAATTACCTTAGTAAAATCCTCAATAGCACCAGTGTAGTCATTCAACCCAAACTTTGCAATACCTCTGAAAAAATAGGCTTGATATTGGTCAGGCTTAAGCCTAATGACTCTGTTTAACCGCTCAATTGCTTCCTGGTTTTTATCTTCAAAAATTTCTTTTCTTGCCTTGTCAATATTTACTCTAATATCCAGTTGACCATATAATTGTGTGCTTATAGAAATTAGAGATATGATTGTTATTATTGAATACTTTCGTGCTGTTTTTCTTTTGCTTGTCATGATGGCAAATGTAATAAAGTCAAATCAATAATTAATTTTAGCTTCTCAAAAGCTTTTAACAAGTGTGTGTTAAAAATAAGACACATGTTTAATAAATTTATTGTGAAACAAGCATCGTTAATTGATATTAAATATTTATTTCACCAGGTTATTTTTTACTTTTGAGTAAGCAAGGATAATATTCCCGGAAAACAGATGGAGATACCTAATAAAAATATAATTCGAAGCTCTGGCTTTATCAATAAAATTAGGAGTACCAACGATAGAATTATTAATTATGTAATAGCCATTACATTACTTTTTTCTATTCCTGCTATAGTTGGAATGTACATTCGCTCAAGAAATTCAAATCTTGAGTCATTATTTTGCCCCCAATTCTTTTTAGCCTTCTTATTATTTGCAATTTATATTATTATGAGTCCATTGACTATCAGATCTAAAGAAAGAGCAGGGGAAGAATGGAGTATAAGTGAATTAATACAAAATAAGAATTTACAACGACTGGCATATTATATAAGCTATCAAAATAATATAGGACAAACTAGTATCTGATTTATGAATTATAAACCAAGATCTTTAGATGATACAGACTCAGTTACATTGGATAAGG
>JBNKRJ010000099.1:0-9826 GCA_050296515.1 Bacteroidales bacterium
CATTGTTCAATTGGCTTATTCAAAAAACAGATATTCAAAGAGCCTCTAAAGTCCGTTCAACAAAAGGACTTATTGTTCATGTATTTGGCAGGATTGCTGCCGCTTTTATTAGTCTTATTTTTAACTATTAATTCGCATTATTAATATTGCCATATTAAGATGACAAAAAAAATGATTCATATAGTGATGTCTATTGTGCTTTTAATAAGCACAACAGGCTTTACTGTATCTAAGCATTATTGTGGCAATGAATTAGTTAACTTTTCTATTGATGCCCAGGCAAAATCGTGTTGCGATATGAGTGGTGGGTGTTGCCATACCGAATCTGAGCATTTTCAAGTTAAAGAGAATTTTTTAGGACAGGTAATTTCAAAAGATTTTCAGGATTATGGACTTGATTTCTTGTTTGTAATTTCGTTTACCATAGTAAACATTCAATCTTTTGAGATTGATAATCAGATATTTGAATTAGCTGATTCACCACCGCCTCCTAAAATTCAAACCAACTTATCTTTATTGCAAATATATCTGTGTTAATGATTAATTGATCTTTAACAATGTATACTGCTTTTTTAAGCGTACTTCATTGTGCCCTTTTTATTAATCAATAACTTTAACATCAAATACTTAAACATGTACAGATATGTTAAGCAAAATAATCAAATTCTTTTTAGAGAATAAACTGGTTACTTTTCTGGCACTCATTATCTTTGTTATCTGGGGAATTGTTACTTCTCCATTTAACTGGGACACAGGATTTTTGCCAAATGATCCGGTGCCTGTGGATGCTATTCCCGACATTGGCGAAAACCAGCAAATTGTATATACTCAATGGCCCGGTCGATCACCGCAGGATATTGAGGATCAAATCTCATATCCCCTTACTACTGCCTTATTGGGAATACCTGGTGTAAAAACCATCAGAAGTAGCTCCATTTTTGGGCTTTCAAGCATTTATATCATTTTTGACGAGGATATTGAGTTTTACTGGAGTCGTACACGGATTCTTGAGAAACTTAACTCCTTACCAGCCGGAACCTTGCCTGAAGATGTTTCGCCGGCTCTTGGACCTGATGCAACCGCTCTGGGGCAAATTTATTGGTACACTTTAGAAGGGCGGGATCCTGACGGAAACCCTGCTGGTGGCTGGGATCCACAGGAACTCAGAACTTTACAGGATTTTTACGTAGGTTATGGTTTAACTTCAGCCAAAGGAGTTTCTGAAGTGGCAGCTATTGGTGGTTTTGTAAAAGAATACCAAATTGAAATTGATCCCAATGCCATGAAGGCTTATGGAGTGAATGTCGGGCAAATTATGAATGCAGTTAAAAAAAGTAACCTTGATATTGGCGCCCGAACCATCGAATTCAACCGCGTTGAATACCTTATTCGTGCACTTGGCTACATCAAGAATCTTTCTGATTTGGAAGAAAGTGTTGTGACAGTGCAGGACAATGTTCCCGTTCGACTTAAAGATGTTGCCTTTATTACCTACGGACCGGCTGCTAGACGAGGTGGTTTGGATAAAGGCGGTTCCGAAGCTGTTGGTGGGGTAGTTGTGGCTCGTTACGGAGCAAACCCGCTTGAGGTAATCAATAACTTAAAAGCTAAAATTAAAGAAATCAGTGCAGG
Source organism: Bacteroidales bacterium (assembly GCA_050296515.1). GTDB lineage: Bacteria > Bacteroidota > Bacteroidia > Bacteroidales > NBLH01 > NBLH01. Next base: position 1,633 of record JBNKRJ010000099.1, read on the forward strand.
CTTACCATCGAAAACACTTGCTGATGGAACTGTTTCAAAAGTAACTATTGTCCCTTTTTACGATCGTACTGGCCTGATAAAAGAAACCCTGGGAACCCTTGAAGAAGCACTCTCTCTGGAAATTCTTATTAGTATTATAGTGGTTATTGTGCTGGTGATGAATTTAAGGGCTTCTGTTTTGATATCCAGCTTGTTACCAATTGGTGTTTTGATGACTTTTATTGCCATGCGCTATTTTCATGTGGATGCAAATATTGTGGCATTATCAGGTATTGCCATCGCTATTGGGGTAATGGTAGATGTGGGTGTGGTTTTCACCGAAAACATTATTCGCTGGCTCGAAATGCCCGAAAATAAAAATGCTGATAGAAAGCAAATTACGCAAATTATTTATCATTCCGCTTCGGAGGTGGCTCCGGCCGTGATTACAGCACTTACCACCACAGTGGTGAGTTTCTTGCCTGTTTTTGCAATGGAAGCTGCCGAAGGAAAATTGTTCCGTCCGCTGGCCTTTACCAAAACATTTGCAATGATATCTGCCTTTTTAATTGGTCTAATTTTTATTCCTGCACTGGCAGACATTATTTTTTCATTGAAATCAGGTAAAAAGAATTCAAAAAAGATAACCAATATAGTGGTTGTAGCAATAGGAGTTGTTGCATTTTTCTTTGTCAAGGCCATACTTGCTATTGCGTTGATACTGTTTGGATTAAACAACCTTTTAGAGAGCAAATGGAAAAACAAAGGCAAAGAAAGGGTGAATACAATAAACATTATTATTACTTTATTGGTTGTTGTTTACTTTTTAACAATTGAATGGATGCCGTTGGGGGCACAAAACAGTACTTTCTCGAACCTGCTCTTTGTAGGAGCTATTGTTGGAATAGTGCTGGGTGCATTATCTACAGTGGTATATTTTTACAAACCCATTTTACTTTGGGCACTTGATAATAAATGGAAATTTTTAACCATTCCAATTGTCATCGTATTTTTTGGAATCATTGTTTGGCAAGGAGTTAACAAGGTTTTTGGCTTTGTTCCAAAATCAATTAAAGAAACCAACACCTGGCAGGCCATTAGTGAAGCAATTCCAGGTATTGGCAAAGAGTTTATGCCTACGCTTGATGAAGGTTCCTATTTATTGATGCCCACCACCATGCCCCATTCTGGTATAGAAGAAAACCTGGATGTAATTCGTTTATTGGATTTAAAAGTAAATGCTATTCCTGAGGTAGAAAGTGTGGTGGGTAAATGGGGTCGCGTAAACTCTGCATTGGATCCAGCGCCAACTTCAATGTATGAAAACATTATTAATTACAGACCTGAATTTAAACTGGATGAAAAAGGGCACAGGGTTCGTTTTAGGGTAGATAAAGATGGTGCTTTTGTGTTAAAGAATGGGGGAACTTATAAATATGGAACAGATAAGTTCAGGAATTTTGATGTAACGGAACTCATAAAAGATGAGAACGGTGAGTATTTCAGGCAATGGAGACAACATATTCACAGTCCTGACGATATTTGGGATGAAATTGTTAAAAATGCTAAAATCCCGGGTTTAACATCTGCACCTAAATTACAGCCTATCCAGACACGTTTGGTGATGCTTGCAACGGGAATGCGGGCACCAATGGGAATAAAGGTATTTGGTCCTGATTTGGAAACTATTGAAAAGGTTGGATTTGAACTTGAAAAGCACCTGAAAAAAGTTAAAGGTGTTGAACCTGCTTCTGTTTTTGCTGACAGGGTGGTAGGTAAACCATATCTGGAATTGAAAATAAATCGAGAAGCAATATCAAGATATGGGTTAACAATCAGTGATTTACAAATGTTTTTAAGCAGTGCTATTGGCGGTATGAATTTAACCAAAACAGTGGAAGGCCGCGAAAGGTTTGGGGTCAGGGTACGCTATGCTCGCGAGTATCGCGATAATCCTGAAAGCTTAAAAAGTATATTAATCCCTACTAATTCTGGTGAGCAGGTTCCTCTCGGAGAGCTTGTTGAAGTGACTTATACCAGGGGGCCACAGTTAATCAAAAGTGAAGACACCTTTTTAGTCGGCTATGTTATTTTTGATAAAAAGGAGGGATATGCTGAAACCAACGTAGTTGAAGAGGCTCAGAAATACCTTGCTGGGAAAATAAAGAGTGGTGAATTGGTTATTCCGAAAGGTGTTAATTATAAATTCACAGGGAATTACGAAAATCAGATTAGAGCTACTAAACGTCTGATGGTTGTTGTACCTATTTCTTTAATCGTTATCTTTCTTATTTTATACTTCCAATTTCGTTCTGTAACTGTTTCTTCTATGATTTTCACAGGAATTTTTGTTGCTTTTTCAGGTGGTTTCATTATGATTTGGTTGTATGGTCAGGGCTGGTTCATGAATTTCAGTGTTGCAGGAATTGGCATCCGTGATTTGTTTCAAATGCAGACGGTCAATTTAAGCGTGGCAGTCTGGGTTGGGTTTATTGCCCTTTTTGGAGTGGCAACTGACGATGGAGTAATTATGGGAACATACTTACAGCAGGTATTCGCTGAGCATAAGCCTACTTCGGTAAAAGAAATAAGGCAAAATATTCTTGAAGCAGGTTCAAAAAGGGTGCGCCCGGCGATGATGACGGCAGCTACTACTATTATTGCGCTAATACCTGTACTAACATCAACGGGTAAGGGTTCTGATATTATGGTTCCAATGGCTATACCTTCTTTTGGAGGAATGATTATTCAGGTAATGACCATGTTTATTGTTCCAATACTTTACAGTATGTGGAAAGAGAAGAAATTAGTTACTAGAAATTAGAATTTTGTGTTTTAGCACAAAAAGAAATACAATAGAAATAGTTTGATTTAATAAGAAATAAATTGTTAGGTTAAATATTAGGTTTCAGAAACTTTCTAAAAAAGTAGCATCATGAATGAAAAAGAATTCATCACGGCCAAAAATCTTGTAGTGTATCAATTCGCGCAAAAATTATCAACATTAGCCTGGAGCGTGTACGAATCATTGAATTGGCAGGACAGGAAAATTATGGGCGATCAATTTATTGAATCAATTGATTCAGTCGGTGCTAATATTATTGAAGGCTATGGTCGGTTTCATTATCTGGATAAAATAAGGTTCTATTATATTTCAAGGGCTTCCTTAAATGAATCAACCATTCATTGGCTTGAGTTGTTATTTGAAAGAAATAAAATTGCTCTGGCTCAATTTGATGAAATGAATAATGTAGCAAAAGAATTACAGGTTAAACTGAATAATTTTATTGTAGCAACATACAATCAATATAAAAAATCAAAAAATGAGAAAAGATAAACTACGGTATTTCTATATATTTCTATGTATTTCAATTTCATATATAGGATACAGTCAAAATAATCTAGAGGGATATTTAAGTATTGCAGCTCAAAATAATCCCGACCTAAAAGTAAAATTCAACCAGTACATGGCTGCTTTGCAGAAAGGAGATCAGGTTGGGACTTTGCCCGATCCGCAAATTTCTTTTGGATATTTTATTATGCCTGTAGAGACAAAAGTAGGACCTCAGCAACTCAAGATATCTGCTCAGCAGTTTTTCCCATGGTTTGGTAAATTAAAAGCCAACAGAAGTGTTGCAGATGAGGTGGCAAAATTAAAATATGAACTTTTTGAAGATGCAAAGTCAAAGCTTTTTTACGATGTCAAATCAGCTTATTATAAACTGTATTTCACATCAAAAGCGATTAAAGTAGTCAACGAAAATCTGGCGATACTTGAAACATTAAAAAAATTGGCGATTATTAAAGTGGAATCAGGTATGGTATCAGCTGTTGATGAACTGCGGATTGAAATGGAAATTAATGATTTGGAAAACAAATTGGCTTTGTTAAGAGATAATTACTTTGCACAAAGTGTTGCCTTTAACAATTTGTTAAATGTTGAAAGCAACAAGGATATTCAAATTCCTGACAAACTGAAAAGTGATTCTTTGGAATTTTCACGTATGGCTATTCTTGATAGCATTCAATCAAAGAACCATCAGTTGACAAGCATCGATTTCGAACTTACATCTATGCAACAAAAGGAAATTGCAGCACGAAAAAATGGCAAACCAAACTTTATGGTTGGGATTGATTACACATTTGTAGGTGAAAGTGATAATCCCGCTGTTCAAAATTCAGGGAAAGATATTCTGATGTTTCCAAGAATTGGAATTACCATTCCTGTTTTTAGGAAAAAACACAAAGCGATGGTTGAAGAAGCTCTTATTTATCAGCAAGTTGCAAAAGACAAAAAAGAAAGCAAAAGCAATATGCTAAAGAGTATTTTTGAGAATGTGTATAAAGATTATCAGGATGCTGATAGAAGGGAAAAGCTTTATGTTAAACAGGCTATAGCTGCTAATAGAGCCATGCGCTTGCTGCAATCTGAATACGCTACCAGTAGTGGTAATTTTGAAGAAATATTACGAATGGAAAATCGCTTGCTTAAATATGAGCTTGAATTGGAAAAAGCAACTGCTGATAAAAATACAGCAAAAGCTTTCATTCTTTATTTAATGGGGAAATAGATTGATTAAAGATAGAACTGATTGAAATAAAGGTTGAAAAAAGTACTAGCAAATTATTAAAAAAAATATCATGAAAATCAATTATACAAAAAGAGAACTAAAAATAGCAGGCATTACCCTGTTTACAGGCCTGATTTTAGGTTGGTTGTTTTTTGGTGGTTCTGGTAATGCAAAAAATAACACAAATCAGCAGGGTATTGCAACACATAATCATTCCGAAGAGGAAGTGGCCATCTGGACGTGTTCAATGCATCCGCAAATTAAGATGGATAAACCGGGTAAATGCCCAATCTGTGGTATGGATTTAATACCGCTGGATCAAGGCAACAGTGGTGAAGAAACTTTGGCTTATGATGAAATAGAAATGAGTGAATCGGCAATAAAACTAGCTGATATACAAACAGCTCTAGTGAAAAAAGGAAAGGCTGAAAAAACCATTAACCTGTTGGGGAAAGTGCAGGCTGACGAACGACGAATTTCTGAACTGACTGTCCGTTTTGGAGGGCGGATTGAGAAATTGTTTGTCAATTTTACAGGGCAGAACGTGGTAAAAGGACAAAAACTGGCCACTATTTATTCTCCTGAATTAATTGCTGCACAGCGCGAACTGTTGGAAGCTGCTAAGTTTAAAGATTCAAATCCTGCTTTTTTCAAGTCGGCACAAACAAAACTGAAGCTTTGGGATTTAAATGATGAACAAATTAATGCCATTGTTGAAAATGGTGAACCCCAGTTGTATTTTAATGTTTTGTCGCCAATAACCGGAACAGTTACTGGCCGACAGGTGTCATTGGGAGATTATGTAAAAGAAGGACAGGGTTTGTTTGAAGTTATTGATCTAAGAAGAGTGTGGGTAATGTTTGATGCCTACGAAAGTGATTTGCCATGGATTAAGCTGGGTGATGAAATCAGTTATACAATTCAATCCATTCCGGGAAAGACATTTAAAGGCCGAATTATGTATGTTGATCCTTTTATCAATGCAAAAACAAGAGTTGCAAAAGTCAGGGTAGAACAAGATAACTCAATTCTGGAGTTAAAGCCTGAAATGTTCGTTAATGGTATTTTGGAATCTAAAATGGAGAAAAATAACGAGTTGCTAATTCCTAAGTCTTCAGTACTTTGGACAGGAAAAAGAGCAGTGGTGTATGTAAAAGTTCCTAATCGGAAAAGTGCTGCATTTCAATACAGGGAAATTGATTTAGGCCCTCAGGCAGGTGATTTTTACGTCATAAGTAATGGCCTGACAGAAGGTGAAGAAATTGCAGTAAACGGTGTATTTAAAATTGATGCTGCAGCACAACTGGCTGGTAAACCAAGTATGATGAACCCTGACGGAGGGAGGACAAGTACACATCAGCATGGAAACATGAATATGGGAGAAACTGAAACCATTGAACTAAGTGATAAAATGGAAAAAGTAAACAAGAACAATATTCCAGACAAGTTTAAAGTTCAGTTGTATCAGGCTGTTAGTGAGTATGTTAAATTAAAGGACGGTTTTTTTGCGTCAGATGAAAAACTGGCTGATAAGTATGTAAAAAGCATGAAATCGATGCTTGGTCAGGTGAATATGGAACTTTTGGAAAAACAAGAACACATGGCCTGGATGGATATGCTTAAGTTGATAAATTTCAGTTTAGACCAAATTTTGAAGGGGAAAAATATTGATGAAAAAAGAGTGGGTTTCAGGGATTTGTCTAAATATATTTCAACCAGTATTGAGAAATTTGGGGTAAAATCTGATAAACCACTTTATCTTGAATTTTGCCCGATGGCTGATGATAACAGGGGAGCATTTTGGATAAGTGCTGAAAAGGAAATAAGAAATCCTTATTTTGGAGAACAAATGCCAGGATGTGGTGAAGTGAAGAAGACGTATAAGTAAGGGTGTGGATAAATGTTTATTAGCCAATAAACTTTCAATGTCAGTTAAGAATTATTCTTGAAGAGACAAGTCATTAGTGTCATGTCAAGGCTAATTTGTCAGGTGACAACACCTGACAAGTGCACCAGCCAGGTGTTGTCACCTGGCTAATTACCAGGAATATCATACTTGACTTGACATTAGTCACTTGTCAATGATCATTAGACATTTAATGACGAATGACCAACTAAGCGAAGCGATCTCTTGAGCTTGCGAAAAATGTCTAATGACTGAAAAGTAAAATTTAGTCAATGAAAAATCAAAACGAATTAGCTTTCAAAACAATTTTATTTAATAACTAAAACTAGATTATCATGAAAAGAAAATTATTAGTATTCGGAACCTCAGCACTGTTTTTAATGGGAGTTGCTTTTTTCACCAGTTGTGGAAATTCTCAGAATGATGAGAACACAGAAGAACAAGTTGAAACAACAGAAAACGGGGAAATGAATAACGAGAACATGGAAACGAATGAAACCATGGAAACAGAAGAGATGGCTGTTGCCTATGCTTGCCCGATGCATCCTGAAGTGACAGGAAAAGAGGGTGGTAAGTGTACGGAGTGTGGCATGGCCCTTGAAAAAGTAGAGAAAAAGCAGACTGCTGCAGCTTATGCTTGTCCAATGCATCCTGAAGAAACAGGAAAAGAAGGCGACAAATGTCCTAAGTGCAAGATGGATCTTGAAAAAGTTAAGACAGATGAAGATAAAACTGAATAGTAAAATTTGCTAAAAATTTATTTAACACCCTTGAGTAGTTTGCTTATACTCAGGGTGTTTTTTCAATTCTAAATAACATTATTGATAATTATTTCAAATGGATTTTGACTCGTTAAAACCAATAATTTTAGAATCTACAATTACATGCCCAAATTGTGGGCATCAAAAAAGGGAAACCATGCCCGAAAATGCCTGCTGTTTCTTTTATGAATGTGAAAATTGCAAAACGATTTTAAAACCAAAACAAGGAGATTGTTGTGTTTTTTGTTCCTATGGAACTGTCAAATGCCCTCCAATTCAAAAAGGGCTTAGTTGTTGTTAAATTTATTTCTAGATATCTAGATTTTTATATATTTGCAATAAAATTGATGCAGGACTTATCCCTTAGATTCCTTCGTTAAAGGAGCGCGAAAACTTCCTGTAACTTGCAAGAATTTAATGTCTTATGTCAAATTATCGAAATTCTAATATCTAAGTTCTAATGTCTAAATTTGAATTCAAAAAACTCGAAATAAAACCTGAAGGAAGCTGGATGAAGAGGGTGCTTGCATCGAAACATTTTAAGAAAACAGTTCTTTATATCTTCATTGGAGCAGCAGCCGGCTTTGGGTTTTACTATTTTACCGAAGGTTACAAATTAGAAACAATGCCAGTTCAGGAAATTGGGAAAAGTATACTTTTCGGTGGATTTTTTGGGTTCTTTATTACCAATAGCCCTTGTGCAAGAGGTAAGTGTTAGGTTCCATAATTTATCTGTTACCAGGTGAATTGTAAACTGCTTTGGCTCTAGTTCAGTTTTGCGTTTTATTTTTAACAGAAAAGTCTTCTTCATTTTTTGCTTGATCAAAAAACGAAGCAAAAAAATCAAGGCTCCCTGGAAAACTTCCCCGTCTTTTGCCAAGCCTAAGTGCAACCGGGTGATCTTCGAACAAGTTCTCAGCTTCCCGGTTTTACTAAGGCCTGGCTGCAATCCGTGAAAAGTTTTCCATGAGGCCAAA
>JBNKRJ010000100.1:0-11863 GCA_050296515.1 Bacteroidales bacterium
GCAAGATTGAAAGAAAAATTTATGGCAAAACTAGTTTTGATACAGCCCCAAGTGCACCAGCCAGGTGTTGTCACCTGGCTAATTACCAGGAATATCATACTTGACATGACACTAGTTCGCGAGTAATGTCATTATGTTAAACAGTCTAATTAATGAACTGCATTGCGAGTGTAAGCGAAGCAATCTTTTTTTGAAGAGATTACTTCGTCGTTCCTCCTTGTATGACAAAAAGGTATTAACTTAATGACATAAGTGCATGTATCCTTTCTCGTACTTTTTTTATCCTAACAAGTGAATTGTATCATTTTTTCCTCAAGAATAAGCCAAAAAGATGCATATTAGTAAATTGTTTTTTATCTTCATATACTGAAACGCGAAGTAAATTTATTAATTAAATAATTGGAAAATGAAGAAATTACTAATAGCTCTAATGGCTATGGCAACCATTTTTTTTGCATCATGCGATGTTATTGCCCCAGTGCTGGAACAGGCTGCTAATACGATGAACACCGGAACCGGAGGTACTTTACCCAAGGCCCTTACTAATGAAGAAATAATAAACGGATTAAAAAAAGCACTGGCTGTTGGTACAGATACTGCTGTGTCTATAACTTCTAAAAAAGACGGTTATTTTAAGGATGCCATGTTGAAAATATTCCTGCCTCCTGAAGCAAAAGTGGTTGTGGATAATATCTCTAAAATACCATACGGAAAACAAAAGGTTGATGATGCTATATTAAGTATAAATCGCGCAGCTGAAGATGCAGCAACCGCAGCAAAGCCTATTTTTATTAATGCAATCACATCCATGTCAATTATGGATGGCTTAACTATATTAAAAGGAAAAAATCCTAAAGCTCAATCTAATACTACTGAATTTGACTCTACAGCAGCAACAGGTTTCTTAAAATCAACCACTTATACTTCACTTTATACTGCTTTTAAACCAAAAATAAATGTTTCGCTTGACAAAAAACTGGTTGGTAATTTATCTACTAACAAAATCTATGGTAATCTTACTGGTGCTTTTAACAAAGTGGCCCCTTTTATTGGCAAAGAAAAAGTCAGTTCTGATTTAAGTGATTATGTTACAAGAAAAGCGCTTGACGGATTGTTTTTGAAAGTTGCAGATGAGGAGAAAAAAATAAGAAAAGATCCTTATAAATGGACGGTTGACATAATTCGCAGAGTGTTTGGTTCGGTATTTAAGAATTAAATTGTATTAAACGATTACTAGATAGTTTATACCAAGGTTCATTTTAATTATTTACAATGAGTTCATAAAGTTAAAAGATTGCTTCATCCTCGTACCTCGTCTTCGCAATGGCGTCATTACTCACTATTGTTCGTGAGAGAAATTCAGGGGAGGAACGATGAAGGAATCTTTTTGAGGTGTAAACAAACTAACAAGCATATTGTATTTAGAAAAAGATACTAGCAAAGAGAGGATGGGATATAAATTAATTACCGGTTTAGAAAATTACCTGGCAAATATTGAAAGTGAATTTGCGAAAATTCCCAAAGAGCGGAAGAAATTATTAGCAGAACTTTCCGAATATATAAAAGCAAAAAGCGCAACCAGTAAGCCTTCAAACCTTATTTTTATTTGTACTCATAATTCTCGCAGGAGTCATATGGGGCAGCTTTGGGCACAAGTTGCAGCTTTTCACTATGGGGTAGGGGATGTGAATTGCTATTCAGGAGGTACTGAAGCAACTGCTTTTAACCTTCGTTCTGTAAAAGCATTAAAAAAAGCAGGATTTCAGATAGATCAAACTGACACTGCATCGAACCCGGTTTATTTTGTAAAATATGCCGAGGGAATCGAACCGATAAAAGGATTTTCGAAAAAGTATGATGATGAGTTTAACCCGCAGGAAAATTTTGCAGCCATTATGACTTGCTCTGATGCCGATGAAGCCTGCCCAATAGTAATTGGTGCTGACAAACGTTTAGCAATTAAATACGAGGATCCTAAAGCTGCAGATGACACTCCACTGGAAGAAGAACGCTATGATGAGCGTTGCCGACAGATTTGTGTAGAGATGTTTTATGCTTTTTCTTTGGTGAAAAATTAAAAGACAAATTATTTTGCATGCTGCCGCGCGAACCTTTAGCTCGGCGAAGCCAATCCTTTCGCGTGGCAACGAACCAATAACAAAAAGCATATTGAAATAAAAAATACTAATGAAGAAAGGAAAAAATGATAAGATTAGATAGTTGATGCACACACGATGAAATCGCGCAGCAGCAGTGTGCATAAGTCTAAATCTCAAAGAGCGCAAAGTGGAACTGCATCAAGGTTTTAACTTTGCGTTTTTTGCGTGAACATTTTTGCACTAGTCGGGTGTTGTCACCTGACAAATTAGATTTGCTTCATTTATATAGATGAAGAAAAGTTTTAACTAACTTTGAACCTTTGTCACAGCAGAGATTATGGTTGCTTACAACGAAATCAAGCCTCATTCAGTTCTACAGGATTACATTAAATCTTATTGGTGGTTTTCAATAGATGCTTCCTCCTTTCAATCATTTGATATTCTGCCCGATGGATACTTCGATTTGTTGATTGTTATAAAAAACGGACGTATTTCAGCAGTTAGATTAACAGGTATTTGGACAAAATCTGTTTTGGTTGAATACACTGAAAATACCGAGGTTTTTGCCATCCGATTTAAGCCTCTGGCAATTGGAACTATTTTAAAGCTAAGAATCAATGATTTATTAGATAACTCATCATCACTTGAGCTAAAAGATATCGGATTAGATGGACAAATAATTATAGACGGATTGAGGCTGCCACCTCCTTTTCTTATCAATAAGTTAAACGCTCATTTTATTTCCGTTTTAAATTCCGCGAATATTGATAAAAGAATAAAAAAGTTATTTGATATTGTTGAGTTAAATGAAGGAAACGAATCTGTTTCAAGTATCGCAAATCATATAGGATTGAGTGCCAGGCAGATTCAACGAAAAATGAATGCTTTGTTAGGAATAGGAGTAAAAGAATATTCACAAATCGTGCGATTAAGAAAAACCTTACGAAGAGTGAAATACGATAAAAATGACTTCTTTCCTTATTTCGATCAATCGCATTTTATCAGGGAACTAAAAGAACACACCGGATACACTCCCGAAAGGCTTGATTTAAATAACAATGTCCGATTTATCCAATACTATAATTTCAATGACCAGTAAATTTGTCATTAAATAAATTAAAAAAAACACATATGGAATTTAACAACATTAGATTATTGGTTGAGCATTTTGATGAATGTTTCAATTTTTATTCGGAGAAACTTGGATTGAATCCAACCTGGGGAAAGCCAGGAGGTGAGTATGCCAGCTTTGATATAGGAATTCCGTCGGGGCTATCCATCTTTAAATCAGATTTAATGGCTGCTGCCATTGGTAATTCCGAATTGAAGTTACCTCATAATTGCCGTGAAAAAATGGTGATTAACTTTAAAGTTGATAATGTGGATAAAAAATACAAAGCACTTTTGGAAAAAGGTGTTGAGTTTATTAATCAACCAACAGATATGACTGGCTGGGGAATCAGGGCAGTACATTTGCGGGATCCCGAAGGGAATTTAATTGAAATCTGGTCAGAACTGGACAAAGAAAAATGGGATAAAGACTTATTGGACGATGCAAAGGAGTTTGAATAAGCTTTTTTATACTGATTTAAAAAGACAAAAAATTTCGCGTGGCAACGAACCAATAACAAAAGGCATATTGAAATAAAAAATACTAATGAAGAAAGGAAAAAATGATAAGATTAGGTTGATGCACACGCGATGAAATCGTGCGGCAGCAGTGTTTATTCTTTGCGTTCTTTGCGAAACCTTTAGCGTTCTTTGCGTGAACACTTTTTATTATCCAAAAGTAAAATAGAAAGTTTTATTAATATAGTGATTATGAGTTATTAATAGGCAGTTGTGTCGACTTCGTCTCTAAATAATTTAACATTGCAATTTCTTCAATTTATAAATTCGTCGCATAAATGAAACTTTATGCGATGAATAAATTTCTTTATTATATCTTATTTGTATTATTACTTATTGCTTGTACAAAAAACGAGGAACAAAAGCCAACCTCAAACATTACAGTCAATGATTTATCCGTTACAATAGATGAAAACCCTGCAAGTGGGACTGTTTTAGGTAAAATAACTGCAAGTTCTGATGCTGGAACCATAACTTTTTCTATTTCATCATCGTCACCTGAGGGAGCGTTTGCAATAGATGAAAACTCGGGTGAGCTTTCAGTTGTTGATAAATACCAATTTGATTATGAAAAGTTTCCAATGTTGACAGCTCAAGTAACAATAACCGACGGAATAAGTTCAAAAACAGTAAACGCAACCATAAACCTGAATGATTTAGAGTTCGTTTGGACCGGAGATAAAATAACCTTTTACAAACCTGCTAATGCAGATACAGCAATGGAAACATTTCAGGACAGGATTACTGAAAATGTTTGGTTAACAAGGGGAAGTAATGGTGTGTTAATTAACAAAGCTCCAGGAGCAATTGGTTGCAATCCGGGAAATGTAAAAATGGCTTATGGTGTGGCTGTAGACAGGGCTAATCTGACTTTCTCTGATTGTATGGAAAAGCTAGAAGGAAGTCAGCTAAAAGAACTTCCCGGTAAAGATGTTGTTTTTTACCTTACGGCAGATGACATTTACCTTGATGTCCACTTTTTAAGTTGGTCCTCTCAATCATCAGGAGGACAATTTAGTTACGAGCGTTCAACTCCAAATTAAACCTGTGTCTATATTTTTTTTATAGTCGATTACAATCTTAAATCAGATGGTTCTAGTGTTAAGTCAAGTATGATATTTTTGGTAATTAACCAGGTGACAACACCTGGCTGGTGCACTTGTCAGGTGTTGTCGCCTGACAAATTAGCCTTGGCATGACACTAGAGTTTTCTCTCATTATCATAGCTGTTAGCTGAGCAATTATATTATAAATTCAATAAACTAAATAGATAGAGATGTTTTTTATAAAAATCAGGATAGCGATATTCCTGTATGAAACATTCTATTATTCAGTCAAATAAAATAACTGAAACATTGAGGAACAAAATTCTGCCAATAAGAATTTTATTAGTTGAAGATACATTTTCTCAAAGAATAGTTTGAATTTAAACAATTAATATGTTTAAACATAGGGTTCGTTTATAACAAATAGTAATGTAAGGATCTTTGTTTATAAATTCTGCTTTTATGCTAAGCCCGTTTGAAATATTGTAAATTAAAATTTGAGAATGGCTTTGTATATGCCGATCGACTGGCAGTTTTGGTTTGAGAGCTTGCGAAGCAAACCAAATACTAACAGCGGTTCGGTATAAAATCACTAAACCTTCTGGTTCTGTGATTGACTTATAAATATTTTACAAAAACTCTAATGGAGTTAAATACTAACTGTATATGATGGGAAAGATGAAAATAACCTTACGATTGAAACTATGTATTCTTTACGTGTCTTCGATTATACTTTGTTTAAGTGTCGGAATATTTGTTTCAGCAATCAGAATAAAAGAAAATGGAGAAAAAGCATTAGTAGAAAAGAGTGAGGCCATTTTAACAAGAGTGGAATCAGTGCGTATTTATGTTGCCGGACAGGATCGGTTAAAGGATGAAGTAAAGCGGCTGCTTCATGAATATCCTGAAGGAAATATACCTGATTTTGAAAAACAACACATTTTAAAGATCGTTCCTATAATTGCATCATGGACTATTGGAATGGATAATGCCGATATAGACCATTACTCCTTTAGAATAGCTTCAGTTAATGCTCGTAATTCGAAATATGAAGCAACAAAAAAGGATATTACTTTCTTGGAACAATTTAAGAAAGAAGGAAATAAAACCATTACTCATATTGACGAAGAAACGAATACCCTGCAAGTGATGCGTCCTGTTTTTCTAAATGAAAAAGAAGGTTGCCTGAAATGTCATGGTAACCAGGCAAATAGTCCTTATAATAACGGGAAAGATATTTTAGGTTACAAGATGGAGAATATGCACGATGGAGATTTAAAAGGAATGTTTATTATTTCATCTGACAGGGGCCCGGTTCAGGCACAAATAGCTTCATCTATTTGGGGCATTATTTTATGGGGGATTATAATTGCAGGGATAGTTGGAGTAATAGGATATTTAATAATACGGCGCTTGAACTGTCACCTGGGTGGAGAACCCGATGACATTGCTGAAATAACAAAACAAATTGCCAGTGGAAACCTTGAGATTAATTTTAAGAAATATTCAAAAAAAACCGGGATTTTGGCAGCAGTTTATCATATGACCATCAAACTAAAATCAATTGTGTCTTCGGTTGTTATGGAAGCAGGTAATTTGGCGCAGACCGGAGAGCAGCTTAATATTACCTCTCAACAATTATCTGAAGGATCTAATATTCTGGCCTCATCTAATGAAGAAGTAACAGCTGCTATGGAAGAAATGAGTGCAGGTATACAGCAAAATGCGGAAAATGCAGGACGAACTGAACAAATATCAAACAAAACGATGAATAGTTTTCGTGAAAGTAAAGATGCATTTCAAACCTCAGTGGAATCGATGCATAACATAGCTGAAAAAATAACTGTTATTAACGATATCGCTTTTCAAATCAACCTATTAGCTTTAAACGCTGCTGTTGAAGCCGCCCGTGCCGGAGAACACGGAAGAGGATTTGCCGTGGTTGCTGCAGAAGTTCGTAAATTGGCAGAGAAAAGCAGGTTGGCAGCTGATGAAATCAACATGGTATCCGAAAGGGCACTTGTTGTTGCAGAAGCTGCTAACGCTAGTTTTGAATTGATTGAACCAGAGATGGAACAAACCATCAAGTTAGTTCAGGAAATTGTTTTTGCCAGTAACGAACTGAATTCCGGGATCTCACTAATTGAGCAATCTATGCAGCAGTTGAACAATACTTCTCAAGTAAATGCTGCTTCCTCTGAAGAAATGGCTGCAACTGCTGGAGAACTGGCTAGCTACAGTAACAAATTAAAGGAAACTGTATTATATTTTAAAATTGGAGGGGCGTCAACACTAAATCGAAAAGCTATAAAGGGAGGGGACATTCTATAAAGGATGTCTCCAGCATCAGGTTTGATTACTAACTCCTTTCTGGTTAGTCTGGTTAATTGCCAGGAATGCAAAACAGTTCTGTTGATCAGTCAGTGGTACCTTAGCCAACAGTAGTTTAGAGAAATATAAATTGGTGATAGTTTATAAATGTAAATCATGCTTGTCATGTTGTTGTTTTTTACTATCCTAAGTATAACTCATGTTAAGCTTAAAATTTTGAATAAAGTGTTACAAACCTAGTACAAGCATGAAAAAGAGTTTAATAATTCAACTACTTTACTTAGTTTTGAATATAGGTTAATACTACTGCACTATGCAACTAAATTTATTATAATACAAGAATTTGTTTGTATAAATTTAACTGCTTTAAAGCTAAAAGCAGTAATTCAAATGTGAGCGAAACAAAAATCAGATAAATTGAAAAAATTATGATTTGAATGATTTAAAATTTCTATTCTTTGTAACCAGGTTTTGGTTGAATTAGTTGGTTATTTGTTGGGCTGCCCCATTATGGGGCAGCTTTTTTACTTTATACTAAGCCAGTATGGAATATTGTAAAATGGAATTTCATAATGGCTTTGTATATGCCGATCGACTGGCAGTTTTGGTTTGAGAGCTTGCAAAGCAAACCAAATACTAACAGCGGTTCGGTATAAATGTCTGTTTTGTTTTCAAAAATTTAAAGAACAAATAGTTTTATAATGTTGCCTAAAACATAAATAACATTTTTGTGTAAACCAAACCTGATATTTGTGGATAAACAGATGGGAATTAAGAAATTTAAATATAATTATTCGATTATACCGTGGTTTGCCAGTATGGATATACACATGCCACTAACCGTTTTTGATAAATAGAATAATTCCTATTTACTCTGGTAAAAGATAGGTTCAAAAATCACTTCACTCCTTTAGACAGGAAGAAGTTTCTATATTCCATATCAGAACCAAGTATATGCTTTACTAACCAGTTTTTTAGAAAATATAAAACTTTTATTGATACTAATGCACGACCTTTTTCATAATCTTCTTTAAAACTCAACACTTCCTTTATAAATTGTGCATGTTCAGCAATATGCTTTACAGAATCCGGATAGTTATACATACGAAATAATCTTTCTTCTGCTTTAAAATGAGTTGCTGTATAGTCAATTAATGCATTTAGAATTTCTGCAATAGCTTCGTTAGCTTTCCCTGCTTTCATGGCATCGTGTAAAGCATTTAGCCCCTTAACCAAGCCCATGTGTTGTTTATCCAAATGTTTAATGCCTAGTTCGTAGCTACTTTCCCAATGTATGAGTGCCATATTTCTTTCTGTAGTTAAAATTATTAAAATACTTGTCCTATAATATGCCTGTCTGAAAATTAGATAACTTAACTTGCTGGTTAAACTACACTTTCTTAACAGTTATTTTTTCGCATTACCGTGAATTATTCTAAACAAAGATATAGGAAAATGTTTAATACTAACCTAAAACCAGATAGGTCTTACTATTTCTGTTTATATTTTCCCCTTAAGCCAATTATTTGCTTCGTTAATCTCCCAAAAAAAACTAATACAAAAATCAGCAGTGTTAATGATAGTATTATCTAGAATCTTATCTCTCAAAGCCTTACCGAACTTATCGTTAGAAACAAGAAAGGCAATGGTTTTTACACCATCTTCCCTAATCAATGGTAACCAGGTATTTTTAAGGTATTCTTCACTGCCTGCTGCAAAAACAGAAATTGTCCGGATATCAAGTAAACATTTTTTTGGTCGGCACTCAAGGATTAATCTATATTTATGTGTAAGTAAATCAACAAAATCATGATGAGGAACAAACCCCATAAGCATAGTGGTTAAACTACCTGTTTTTTTGTTAAAAGTTATTCTTCCGTATCTGTTTTTATAGGTGGCCACAAAGATGAATTTGAATTATTTTGTTATCAGAAATTTTAAAAACATAAGAACAAATGATAAATATTTGCCATACTAAAATGAGGCATTATTATGGATTACCAGGAAATTTCAATTTCGTAGTAATCTTTATTAATCTGTTCAATTTTAAACGATTTTAATGTTTTTTTGTACAACTTAAAGAATCCGTTAATAACACCTTCGTTAAATGCTTTTGGCTGGCGGGTTGTGTAATGCATTATTACATGGCCGGGGTTATGCTCTATTAGTTTAATTTTTTCGTGATCCGGTAATCCAACAATGGTTTTATTAAACATATCAGGATAACCTTTTAAAAGCTTATCAATTGTATCAAATCCTTGCTCTTTTATAAATATGTCTTTCCCGGCAAGTATTACATTTATTCCAACATTTCTAACAACCATAGGTGCAAGTTTTTTTGATATGTCTTGCAGCATTTGAGTATATAAGTCCCAGGAATACCATTCGTCATCATGTATTCCTTCAAGAACCCTTTTATACTCAGGAAATAAAAGATTCCCGGACATAAGAGAACCAATAACAGTTTTTAAAAAAACTCCTTTCAATTTTGCCATTTTGTTTAACTTTTAAAACAATAAATAAATTATGTAATTAATTAATGATAATTCATTGCAGCACGCCGGCTCAATCGGATAGTATCATTTCAGCTTCTGCAATAGAATTAACACTCACGGAAATACACCCCACTGATGTATCAATCTCTTTTAATTGAATATCCTTAGCTTTAGCCTCCTTTTTTACAACACGCACTCCTTTTCTTGCCCCAGAGGTAGTAATGCAAGCCAGCACTCTTGCAATTTCAACGGTAACTTCCGGAGCCAGTATTTTCAGTTCTGTAAAATCAGTAATAACATCAAAACCAGGTTCCAGGTTATTAACTATCTTAATGGTTTCGTCAACGCACACTCTCATTTCTTCAGATGTAAATGGACCCGAGATTCTTAAGAGCAATCTTTTTTTTTCAGAATCGTAATGAATATTATACATACAGCTTGACTTTATAAAACTGATCTTCTATTAGCAATACAAATTATTTAGGTGGCAAATTTATGTACGAGCAGCTAATAGAACCAAAATTTAAGGTATTACAAATCTAGTACAGTATTAATTATTAAGCTTTTTTGCATGGATAAAGGTTTGCGATAGTGGTATTTGGGAATAATTATGTATTATACCGAACCGCTGTTAGTATTTGGTTTGCTTCGCAAGTTCTCAAACCAAAACTGCCAGTCAATCGGTATATACAAATCCATTATGGAATTTCGTTTTACAATATTCCATAATGGATTTGTATATTTCAGCAAAAGTCTTTTTGCTATATTATATTGAAAAGAGTTTCATTTACCTTAAGTCTGATTTCAATTACAGTTACCTTCTGCTTAAATCGCATTCTCTTAAAAGGCGACCTGAAACAGCCGGTGTAACTTCTATGAGATTATTTTAGTCTATTTATAAATGCTTTCTGAGACGATACTTAAAATATTGAGATTATGATTATAGTATTTAACGACTCAATAGTGTAGATTTGTGTGTTATAACCGAATATACAGAGTACAACATTAACGTTTACCTTGAATTATGAAGAAAATATGCATTATGATGATTTGGAGGGATTTCATAATTATTACTAGCAGAATTTTAAATTATACCAGGGTTGTTTTAAATCTAAAACAGCAGTTTATATACCAAAAAACCAGGAACCTGCTTTTGTGCCAATTTAACTTAATGACCAGATTGAAGAGCTTAAGCACTTAGCCGCAAAAATGTCTTAGAGGATAAACTCTTCTCCAGGACTTAACGGATGTGTGATCAAATGCGAAAGTTTGAATTGGATAAAACCATTCGAAACTATGTAGGTGAACCAGATTGATTTTAAGTTGACAGCAGTTTTACAATGGATTTGTACAAATTCAAATATTACAATAGAAAAGGAACTTCAATTTTTTTTTAACCATTTATGTAAAATGGTTTTGAATTTATTAATTAAACAATTATTAACCATGATGGAAAAGTTCAAATTAAAGGATGTTAAACAGTCCTTACTCAGGAGATGTAAAGCCCTGAGATTTTTTACAGTGTTCATTGGACTTGCACTTATTGTCCAATTGATTTCACCACCTGACCTGTTGGCCCAGGCAGGAGGTAAACACAAAGTTTCTGGTACTGTTATTTCTGCTACGGATGATAGTCCGTTACCAGGTGCTAATATTATGATTAAAGGTACCAGTTCTGGAACCATTACCGATTTAAACGGTGATTTCTCGTTAGATGTAGACGACAACGATATTCTGGAAATTTCGTTTATCGGATATGTTGTACAAGAAATTGCAGTTGCCGGTGTGTCTTCAATAAATGTTAAACTTGAAGAAGATGTCTCTAACCTGGATGAGGTAGTGGTGATAGGCTACGGTGCAGTAAAAAGAGAAGATGTTACCGGTTCTATATCTTCTGTTAAAGGAGAAGATTTATTAAAAACTCAGCCTGTTACCGTTGAACAAGCCTTGCAGGGAAAAGTAGCAGGCATGGTGATACAGCAAACATCCGGACAACCTGGTGGCGGTATTAGCGTACAGGTACGTGGTATCACTGCCTTTGACGGAGGACAACCTCTGTATGTAATAGATGGTGTAAGGATTAAGGTGGCAAGTTCCACACAGGATGGGATGAACCCTTTGGCAGGTATCAATCCTTCAGAAATTGAATCTATTGATGTGTTGAAGGATGCTTCTGCAACAGCAATTTATGGTTCCCGGGCTTCGAATGGAGTCATTATTATTACAACCAAAAAGGGGAAAAAGGGGAAAATAGCACGAATCA
>JBNKRJ010000101.1:0-45751 GCA_050296515.1 Bacteroidales bacterium
AATCGCAAATTAATTTTCTTCATTTACCCCAGCCCTAAAGGGAGTGAAGAAAATCAATTTGCTCCCTTTAGGGCTGGGGTAAACAAATTGATTTTCAGAACGGAGCCTCAATTTGGTGTAAACTATCTAATAAACAAATTAGAATATGAAAAATAGCAAAACTTATCTCCTGCATGATAATCTTTTACTTTAAATATTCTTCTTTTGAATTCATGTTTTCCCGAGCCTAATTTGTTTCAGTTTTAAAAAGTTAGATATTTCAATAATCGAACTTTTTTGCAAAGGCATAAATTTTCATGTGATTAAATTTTAGTTAAGTGTTTGAAAATTAATTATGTCCATTTTGTGGGGTGATTATTTTTCTTATCAAATCCCTCTATGAGGGTTTCATCTGATGAGTTAATCATTGCATCCTGCTTTTGTTGTAAACTTCAGAAAAGTTTACAACAAAAAAATTTGTTTATTAAACCACTTCTTTGTTTATGGTAATATGTTCAAGCAAAAATGTCAAATGAAGTTTATATTTCTTTAGGTATAAATTACTTCAGGTTATTGTTTAGAAATGTATTTGCTTGATCCATTACTTTTTTAACGATTGAGTTATTTTTAACGTAAATTCAAAAAATAGTTTGTGAAAGTGCAAATTGATGATTTAGAATTGTTCATTAAAGTAAATTTTGTAGCTAAATATAAATAGAAGTTAACTCTTTCAGAATTTAATATTCTATCCATTGATACATTAAGTAAATAAATATGAAAATCTAAAGGACATTCAATATCCTAACTCTCAGTGTGTAAATACTTCAAATTCACATCAAAGTAATTTGAATAAAATATCTAGTATTTCATCAAGACTAAATTTTCTCATGACGATTATTCGTCATTTTATCGTTAACATGATTAGTTTACATCTAAGAAATGACGTTCATTAATGTAATATTTCGATCACAACAATAAACCAGATAGATCGAAGTGTAAACTAATTTTCGTTGACTGATTTGTTTGGAGAAAGTTCTTCGAAAGTATTATCATCGTAAAACACTACAATTTTTTGTATATGTCTATTTTTTACTTCTCTAACAACTGTTTGGGTAATAATTTTACCAATTGATTCATTTGCAGTTGCAGGTTCTTCTTTAATTGAATTATTCGTTGTTGACGTAGATTCAACTTTGTTATCAAAATTTATTTCTGCTTGCTGGTTTTTCTTTAACATTTCACCTTTACCAATAATTAACCAATCAGCATTTATTGTAGGAAAAGTAGATAGGATTTTTTGTAAAAAATCTAAGCTGGGTTTATTCCGTCCTGATAAAATATGTGAAATACTTGAGCGCTGTACACCGACAATTTCAGCAAATTTTGAAGAAGACAGGTTTTCACTCATCAAAATTCTTAAAATTCGATCTTTTATCTCCGATTCGCTCATGTTACAAATGTAATAAATAATTAATTTACAATTGTAACTTTTGTGGACTAATGTGGTTTACAGTTGTAATCTGGAAATATTGTAAACTTCACCAATTTCAGAAGTTAGAGTTAAAAATATAAATCACTTATTTAAGGTTTCTGAAGTCAAATTTTCAATATACGGGAAGGAATATGCCAAAGTTTCATTAAAAAACTGTCTATCAAGCTAAATTCCATCAAATTTAGGGTCCATTTTTGATGATTCAACTAAACTTCATGAGTCTTTCTACACTTACTTAGCAGGTTTATCTAAAGAATTGCTTTAATATATAGTATTTCCTTCTAATTATGTAAAAACCTTAAAATAAGTACATTAACTTCAATCTAATTTTAAATTGAATGTGCTTATTAGCTGATTTAAAGTAAAATTTTACCAAATTTTATTTAAACTACTGGTTTACAGCTAATAACATTTTACTATTTCACAATTGTATACCATAATTGAAGCTTATCTCCACTTTTTCGAAAATAAGATAAAGTAAAACTTAAGTTATTTAATATTAAAATACTGATTATCTGAACATAATGTACTGCATTGAGCAATTTGTAACATGAGAATAATTTTGTTTACAAATACATCGTAAAATTTATAAAAATTTAGTGAATTTTTGTGTTTACTTTTGTAAAAACCTATGTCAGATTGACAAATGTTTACAATTGTATATTCGATAAAATTGACTGTGATTCACTTATGTAATTCGTCAAAAAAAATTGCAGGTGATTTCAAAAAGTAATTTCAATCTATCTAAATTTAGATTTGCAGATAATTGCAATCAGCTTATTTTTGTATTTCTAAATCAGGAAATTTTTATATCTAATTAATAAGGTATATAAAATTCAGTTTCGGATTAACCTAAAACTGTTTTCTTGGTCTTCTCCACCCTCTTGTGGATAATTATGAATTATAAATTATTAAAGACTTAATCTATGAACCATCCATGACTTATAAACGACGCACAGGGATGATTAATTAATTAAATTAGAAGGTCAAATGGAAGTCATATAGTGTGGATGTCTCCATCAGACCATTAAAAACAATTAAAAATAAGCTGATGAAATTATTAGAAGGAAAAACTGCTATTATTACTGGTGCTGCACGAGGAATTGGCCGCGCTGTTGCTATTACTTTTGCTAAACATGGTGCTAATGTTGCTTTTACAGATATGGCAATTGACGATAATGCTAAATCTTTAGAGAAAGAATTAGCCGATCTTGGTGTAAAAGGAAAAGGTTATGCTTCTGATGCCTCTAATTTTGCTAATTCACAGGAGGTTGTGAACCAAATATTAGAAGATTTTGGAAAAATTGATATTCTAATTAATAATGCTGGTATAACAAGAGATACATTATTAATGAGAATGACAGAAGACCAATGGGATTTAGTACTGAAGGTAAATTTAAAATCTGCTTTCAACCTTACAAAAGCTGTTATTGGACCTATGATGAAGCAAAAATCCGGATCTATTGTTAACATGTCATCTATCGTTGGTGTTGGTGGAAATGCTGGCCAGGCTAACTACTCAGCTTCAAAAGCCGGAATGATTGGATTAACTAAATCAACAGCAAAAGAACTTGGTTCCAGGAATATTAGATGTAATGCAATTGCTCCTGGATTTATTATTACGGAAATGACAGGTGCTCTACCTGAAAAAGTGGTTAAGGAGTGGGAACAAAGCATTCCGATGAAGCGTGGCGGATCGGCTGAAGAGGTTGCTAATACTGCTCTTTTCCTTGCTTCAGACCTGGCTTCGTATGTTAGTGGACAGGTGATTCAGGTTACTGGTGCAATGCTTATATAATAGAAATTTAAATTTGGAATTTAGAGATTTTAAATTTTGATTCTACGGTAGTTTATACCACAATGTCATTAAGTTAACAAATTAATTCGTCATTGCGAGGAGGAACAACGAAGTAATCCCTTCAAAGATTACTTCTTTCAGTCATGCGAAAAGTTGCTTTGCTATTGCTCGCAATGACGAGGTTCTTTCAATAGATAGTCTAAACTAAACGACATTGAGTTTATACCAACCGCAAATTGATTTTCAGAATGGGGTGTTCACAAAGGAGCAAACTACCGCATAATTACTTTTTAAATACTAAGTTCTAATGTCTAATTTCTTTTTTTTTTATACCTTAGTGTTTCGCAAAAACTGACTTTTGTTGATTTTTGGGTCTGTTTTAAGACAGGCAATTAAGTTTTTATCAATCCCTCTTTGAGGGTTTCGTATCTAACATTATTAAACCTTGAGCTGATGAAACAAGCAAAAATGCTTTCCAAACTTAAAAAAATGACTGGTCCAACACGTTTGCCAGTTGAAGAGAAGCCTTTGTTGATGAAAGGGCAGATTACTGCAAATCTGTTAAATATAAGATCTAAAGCAAGTACCGATTCCGATGTCGTAGGAAAGCTGAAAAAGAATGATATTGTTGAAATTATTGGTATAGGCGAAAAATGGTATGAAATCAACTATAGCAATGGAAATGCATTCGTTTTTGCTAAGTTTGTTGAACCTTTGCTTCGCTCCGGTGTGGTTAATGCTAATCAATTAAATATTAGAAGTTTACCTAATCTTGATGCTGAAAAAATTGGTCTTTTAACAAAAGATAAAAAAGTAATCATAGTTGATGAAATTGATGGCTGGTATAAAATAAAATACAAGGAATCGTTTGGATATGTATTTGGTAAATTTATTGAAATAACAGCAGACAAGCCAGGTAAAACATTTCTTTTCCAGGATCCTCAGCTTCTTACAATACCTGTTGAACCAGCTAAAAAAGTTGAAGTTACAGGAAACCGTGTTCAACAAATTGTGCGTGAATCCTATAACAAATATGGAAACTTACTTTCTCATTTAAGCAATAAACTAGGTATTGATTTAGCTGCTTCTGTTGCTGTTTTAAGTGTTGAGAGTGGCGGTGTAGGCATTGAGAAAGGACGGGCTTTGATTCGTTTCGAAAATCATTTATTTTATAAATATTGGGGTAAGTTTAATGAGGCTAAATATCGTCAGCATTTTCAGTTTGCTTCAAGTAAAAACTGGTTAGGCCATAAGTTCCGAAAAGATCCTGATGGAGAATGGATTGATTTCCATGGAGATCAGGATAAAGAATACGAAGCTTTAAATTTTGCGCGTTCATTAGACGATGAAAAAGCGTTATTATCAATCAGTATGGGATTGCCACAAATTCTTGGAAGTAATTCTAAATTAATTGGTTACGATTCGGTTCAGGAAATGTTTGAGAATTTTAATAAAGATATCCGTTACCATATTTTTGCACTTTTCGATTTCTTTAGCCCAAGAATGATTAAATATCTGAAAGGAAAAGAATTCGTTAATTTTGCTAAATATTACAACGGTCAGGGACAGGCTCGTAGATACGGCAAATTTATTCAGGATTATTACGAAGCTTTTCCAAAGAACCTTGGATAGTGTTCTGATCTTTTGTTTTTTTAATCTAAGTTCAAATTACTAATTTCTAACTTCTAAAGTATCGAACTTTTCACAAAATATTCGTTATGGCTGGTTTTACCAGCCTTATTTATTGCTCTGGCATTATCATTTTTCCTTTATTACCGCGATAAACGACTTTCTGAAATAAACAGATGGCTGGTATACGGTTTGATGATTGCAAGGTTTGTAGTCTTGTTTTGTCTATCTTTTTTGCTGTTATCTCCAGTTATAAAATATTTGCAGTTATACTTTGATGAACCACTAATTATAGTTGCACAAGACAATTCTGAATCTATTGGCTTGGTTTCTGGTATTGGAATGGCTACTTCAGATGAGTATGTCAAACAATTTGGTGATTTTTATAACAAGCTATCAGAAGAATTTGAAACGAAGTTCTATTCATTTGGCGAAAAGTTGGGTGATACATTAGCTGGCAAATTTGATGAAAAAGAAACTGACTTTTCATCATTGTTTGAAGAGATAGGAGCGAAGCTGGTAAATTATAATATCGGAGCAATGATTATTGCTTCGGATGGGATTTACAACAAGGGACTTAACCCCGTTTATGGCGCTAAAGACTTCGGCTTTCCAATTTACACTATTGCCCTTGGTGATACTGCAAAAAAACGTGATTTAATCATTAAGAACGTATTTTCGAATAGAATTGCATTTTTGGGCGATTTTTTCCCGGTTGAAGCTACTTTCAATTCTTATGGTTACAAAAATCAGACAGTAAATGTAAAGATCGTTCACAAAGGAAATATTATTGCTCAGCAATTGGTTGAAATTAGCAATGAAGATTATTCTAAGCAACTACATTTTGATATACTGGCAAAAGATAAGGGCCTTCAGACCTATACACTTTTTGTTGAGGCAAGGGAGGGAGAGTTTTCAAAAAAGAACAACAGTCAGCAATTTGTAATTGATGTGGTTGATGATAAAAAGAAGGTTTTAATTTTATCACATTCTGTTCATCCTGATATTGGAGCTATTAAAAGTGCTTTAGAAAACAATAAAAACATACTGGTTGAAAGTTATAGTTATGATCAATTTAAAAAGAATGTTTCTGATTATCAGTTAGTTATTTTTCATCAGCTACCTACTTTTACCTTTAATATTCAAAAGCTGGTAGCTCAGCTAGAGCAAGATAAAATTCCAATTCTTTATATTGTAGGGCCTCAAACCAATGTTCTTGCTTTTAATCAATTGCTTACGGGAATAACAATTGATAATCAACAAAGGCTTACTGAACAGGTTGCTCCTAAAATTAACCCAAACTTTAAACTTTTCGAGCTCGATCCTAAATTTATTGAACTGATAAATGATTGTCCACCACTTTCCTCGTTGTTTGGAAATTATAATATGAGTGGGCAATTCGAAATTTTATTAACCCAGGAAATTAAGGGAATAAAAACAAATAAACCTTTATTTGCTTTTGAGAACTCTACATTAGCAGGTAAAGCTAAGAATGCCTATTTATTTGGCGAAGGCATCTGGCGCTGGCGTATAAAAGATTATTTGTTACACAATAGCCACGAGCAGTTTGATGCATTTATTAATAAAACCATTCAGTTTCTGGCTCTTGACATAAAGAAAGAACGATTTATGGTTTACCATAAGAATGTTTTTAATGAAAATGAAGATATTATTCTGCGCGCAGAATTTTATAACCAGACGTATGAGCTAAATAATGAACCCGAAGTGCTTTTAGAATTAACCAGTGCTGATAATAAAAAGTATAATTTCAGCTTTTCAAAAACCGGTGATGCCTATACTTTGAATATTGGAAGGTTACCACAGGGTAATTATTCATATATAGCTAGCACTGCCTTTGAAGGAAAAAGATATAGTAAAGCTGGTCAAATTCGTGTAATTCCGGTTAATCTTGAGCATCAGGATTTGACAGCGAATCATCATTTGTTGAATCAGCTGTCGATTCAATCAAACGGAAAGCTATTTTATCCATCAGAAATGAACCGGCTTTTGGAGGAACTAAAAAATAGTGACTCAATAAAGCCTGTTTCTCATTCCATAACTGATTTGGTTGATCTTATTGAACTGAAATGGATTTTTTTCTTGTTTGTTTTTCTTCTGAGTCTTGAGTGGTTTGTAAGAAAGTTTTACGGAGCTTATTAGAATTTCTCGCGAATTATTGCATTGATTTCGCAGATTTTCTGATACTCTTCACTGCTTATATTTATCTGTGCAATTTCCGAAATTAGCGAGAGATATTATATAGAATTTTTTTTGTTTGGCTAGTAATTATTTGATTGTTAATTTCTTACATAGTTTATCAATTTCATCCTCTCCATTCCATCTGCTAACTATTTTTTTGTCTTTGTCTATTACATAAAGCAGTGGGCTGCCAAATACGTAGTATTTTTCTCTAAAACCCGATTCTCCTTCCGGATCGTAGCAATTTAGCCATTCGATTTCGTTTTCTTCTACCTTTTTAAGCCATTTTGTTTTATCCTTGTCAATGTTAACTGCGAATATGTCAATATTCTTTGCTTTTAACTGTCCGTAATAGCTTTTAAGGATTTTTGTAGATTCTGTGCAGTGACCACAGTCTGCTGACCAGAAGTAAAGCAGTGTTAAATTTGATTCCATTTGTAGCAAAGAGAAAAACTCACCTGTTGTGCTTTCTAAAGTTAAATCCTGTGCTGGTTTCCCAGGTAAACTTTGGGCAAGATAATCTCGTCGTTTTTGTATTTCTTCAAGTTGTTGTTGGTTAAACCAAGTGGCTTTGTCTGGTAGAAAATAATTGTCGGCAATGAAAACAAAAACCTCATTCATACCAATTTTATAAAAGGTATTATAGAAATTGAGTAAATAGTTGGCAATGTATTGATAATTAGATTCTTCATGCCTTACTGAAGACAATAATTTTTGAGTTTGGTATTTAATATATTCCGCATTTTTCTCAATGTTCTTTTTTATAAACAGCCGGACCATGTTGTGGAAAAACGGGGTTCGTAGCAAATCCTTGTCATCAAACTTAAAGTTATCGACATTTGGTTCACTCATGGCACTCAATAATTTTGCCAGGTAGGAGTCAGGGTGCTCTTTTTGAGTTTTGTCTACCAGCTCATCAAGTTCTTTTGTAATTTGCTCAATCTGCTTTTTGTAAATAGTTATAGAGTCCTGTTCCTTATCTAATTCCTTTATTCTGGTTTCATATTGAGTTATTTTCTTTTTCTTTTTGATAACCTCCTTTTGGTAATTGAAAAAAAACTCGTTGTCTTCCGAACCTTTTATTTTCATCAAATCAACCAGGTTAGAAGTATCACTTTTTAATGAAAATTCCTGTTCGTCTCTGATTAGAATATCAAAAAAGCCTAATTTACCAACTAAAATAAAATAAATTCCTGATGGTAGTTTCTGTTTGCCAGCAAGTATTAGCTGACCACTTTTATCAAATTTCGAATTACTCACAACGTATTGTTTATCACCTTGATAGTAAGCAAATTGGGCGTCAAGATTTTCGGCTCCTTTGATTTTTACACCAATTTTATAACCTTGTCCCTGAGCAAAACCAGTGATTAAAACTAAAGAAATAGATAACAGGTATGATATTTTGAGTCTAGTTCTCATTCGATCTTTTTCAATCTCTTCAATCCTCTCAATCTACTCAATTGTATTAAAAAATCCCATTAATTGTTCAACTGTAATTCGCTTTGCAACTATTTTCTGATCTTCGTCTAACAAGAATAGTTGAGGGGTTCCAACAATTTTATAATTTTCTCTAAATCCTGTTGCATTTTTCGGATCCCAAACATTTTTCCAGCTAAGGTTGTTTTCCTCTATGTATTTTAGCCATTTAGCTTTATCTTCTCCAACATAAATTCCGATAATATCCACACCACGATCTTTTATAATTCTATAGAAATTCATCAACTCCGGGCTCACTTCCTTGCATATTTCACAATCTACATCGTAAAAATAAAGAATTACATACCTGTTTTGTACATCTCTTAGATTAACTACTTTTCCAGTATTATCTTTCATTGAAAACTCAGGGGCAACAGCTCCAATTAGGTTAGGCTTTCTCCTGGCGATATCCTCTTGCAGTTTTTTAGTAAAATCTTCGTTTGTCCACGGAGTTTTACCTGCTAAGTAATAGTTTTCAGCAATATGCACAAAAATATTTTCGTCACTTATGATGTTACTTTTATTATAAAACTGGAATAAACTATTAAGCACAAATTTATATACTTCCGGATTGCCTGCAGCTTTTTGAACCACATAATCAACATCCTTAATAATTGAATCGTGTTGCGGCGGAGTCATTCTTGTTAGATACTCTAAAACCTTATTTTGTAGGATAGCTGTTCCCAACAGTCTTTCGTCTGAAAAATTAACATTATCAAAATAATGAGCTTTTATATATCTGTATTCAAAAGTAGAATCTAACAATGCACCACTTGTATCTCTGGGGGCCGGAGGTGGAATTATAGGAAGACCTGCTTTAATGATAACCGAAATTAAGGAATCCGGATGGTCGGCTATAATTTCTTCCTTTTTCAGGTAGATCTTATTATGAATTAGCTGAATCTGATCCTCCAACAGCATTAGTGAGTCTAATTTTGTCAGATAAGCTTTTTGCTTTTCCTTTATTTTGCTGATTGTTTTGTATTGTTGACTGAGGTATTTTTGGTAATTAAAAAACTTTTCATTCTGAAAGGAGTTTTTAAAACTAACTGTATTTAAAAAATCAGCTGTATCGCACTGAATACTAAACTTTTGGTGCTTATCAACAAGAAAATCAAAATACTTAGCTCCTGGCAGGAAAAGAAAATAGATTCCCCCTTTTAAAGGCTCATCTCCCTTAAATAATACCTGGCCGTTGTTGTCTAATTTTGCACTATCATTAATAAAATATCCGTTTCCAAAGTGATGACCAAAATAAATCATCGAATCTTTTAAGTTGTTTATTTTTACAGGAATTTCATAGCCCTGAGAAAAGCCATTGCAAGATAGTATTAAAAAAGATACGCAAATAATTAGAATATGTTTCATAGCGGATGATAAATTATTCAGTTTATGTTTGTTAACAAAACGCTAAAAATATAAAAATACTCATAGAGTCAGTTTGCAATATTACTTTTTTATAATTTATTAACGAATAGTTTTAGTATGTAAATTTTAATTCTTCTCTTTGTGGCTTTGACTATTTAGTTCAGAATTTTATATACCTGATTTGTTTGGGGAAAATTTTCCTTACTCCATTTATAAAAGCAAAACTGTTTAATGAAAGATTTAACTACAGGAAATATTAGTTCCCTGATTTTTAAATTTACACTACCTATGTTGTTGGGGAATGTTTTTCAACAGCTTTATAATGTGATAGATAGCGTTATTGTAGGAAACTATTTAGGAGATGGAGCATTGGCAGCAGTGGGTGCTTCTTTCCCGGTTATGTTTGCGTTGATATCTCTGGTTTTTGGAATAGCTTCTGGTGTTACGATTGTAATTTCTCAATATTACGGTGCTAAAAACATGACCAAAGTAAAACAAGCTGCATTTACAATGTATGTTATTGTAATAATTTCGTCTGTTTTACTTTCAATAATTGGGATTGCATCATCCGAGGCCATTTTTCGAATGATTGATTTGCCCGAAAAAATTATTCCCAGAGCAAGCTTATACCTGGATATAATTATGGGAGGTATCATTACTACCTTTGGACTGAGTGCAACGAATAGCATATTACGTGGTTTGGGTGATTCTAAAACTCCACTTTATTTTTTAATTGTAGCATCCTTACTTAATATTATTTTTGATTTACTGTTTGTGATAGTTTTTAAATGGGGTATAGCTGGTGTTGCAATTGCCACAGTTTTAGCACAAGCCCTGTCTTTAACCAGTGCATTGGTATATTTATACAAAACGCATGAGTTATTCAAAAGTGAGGTTGCCGATTTTAGTTTTGATTTTGACATTTTTATTAAAAGTGTAAGAATTGGTTTGCCTTCAGGTTTGCAACACATGTTTGTTTCTGTTGGTATGGTAGCCATTTATCGTATTGTTAATCAGTTTGATACAATGGTTATTGATGCATATTCCGCTGCTGGAAGAATCGATTCTTTCGCTATAATGCCTGCTATGAGTTTTTCAATGGCATTAACGGTTTTCGTTGGCCAAAATATAGGTGCAAATAAAATAGAAAGAATTCGTAAAGGTCTGTTTTCAACTATTTTTATGACTTCTATTATCTCGGTGGTTTTTACGGCAGTTGCAATTTTTTTAGGTCGTACATTGATGAGGATGTTTACTCCAACAGCTGAAATTATTGAGGTTGGGTATGAATATCTTGTGATTGTTTCTGCGTTTTATATTGTTTTTGCATTGATGTTTAGTCTAAATGCTGTTTATCGTGGGGCAGGGGATACAATTGTACCAATGTTTATCACTTTACTGGCACTGTGGTTGGTTCGAATTCCAATTTCATGGCACCTATCTGTAGAGATGGGCCCCAAAGGCATATGGTGGGGAATTCCTTTGGCTTGGATAGCAGGTTTTGCCTTGTCACTTATTTATTATTTCACCGGTTTATGGAAAAAACATGCCGTGGTGAAAATAGGGAAATAGTATATTGGTGTATTTGAACAGTTACAGCAAATGCTTGTATCTCAAATAATTTCAGAAACAAATATACCAATATACCAGTTTCAGTTATTTACGAGAACAACAGGTTTTCTACGTAATTTCTATAATCTTTTACCGAACGATTAATTACATCATGCGCCTCTTTGGCTCCATATACATGAGTAATTTCACAGTCACGTTTTTCGCCTGGCATGTCTTTGTAGGTTAAAAAGTAGTGTCTTAAACGATCAATTACTGGTTGTGGGCAATCCGAAATGTCTTTATAGCCACTGTAAACCGCATCGTTTCTTAGAACTGCAATAATTTTGTCGTCAGCTTCATTTCCGTCAATCATTCTAAAACCTCCAATTGGTACCGCTCTTACTAATATGTCTCCGTGAGTAATTTCTTTCTCGGTTAAAACGCAAATATCTAAAGGATCACCATCACCTACAATATCAGCTCTTTTTAGGATATCAGCACTTTTTTGCGCTACTTGTTTACCACAATAGGTTTGTGGAATAAATCCGTAAAGTGCAGGAAGAATATTTGAGTATTTTTGCGGGCGATCAATTGTCAGATAGCCGCTAATCTTATCTGCCTCATATTTGACGGTATCAGTGGCTACCATTTCAATAAAACTCATAACTACTTTTGGTGCATTTTCTCCAATTTCAATACCATGCCATGGGTGCGAGCGGTAACGTAAATCCATTAATTTTCCTATCGGGTCAATTGATTTTCTTGTCATTCGATTCTAATTAATTTTGGTATATGTTTAATTTTTCTTTTAAACTTACATACTAACAGGCAGAATGCCATTTAATATTTAAAGATGCAAAAGTAGTTAATTTTATCGCCTAACCCAACAGAACCAATGTGATTGTTTTATTAAATATCAAAATCCTTTGATTGTTATAAAAATATGGGTGATTTTATTAATTGCTAAGGAAAATGTATAATTTTAGAACTTCAAAATTTACTGGAATTAATTGTAATATATTTAATATCAGTTTTTTAATATAATAATTTTAGAGATCATAAATGCGTATATATAAAAGTCTTTTTTTGCTGGTAGCGTTATTTCTGCATTTTGTTATGATTATTGGTCAGGAGCAGGATAGTGTCAATTATAGATATGAAGGATTGAGAATAGGTGCTGATGTCGGTAACTACCTGATAAATAGTGCTACTGGTGAAAGAAATGAATTGATGATATTGGCTGATTATGAGTTTGTTCAGGACCGATATGCTGTTTTAGAAGGTGGCTATTCGTTGATTGATGATGTAAATGATAGTTTAGTAAACAGGATAAGCGGAGCCTTTGGGTTAGTTGGGATTGATTTTAATTTTTACGATCGAAAAAAGCGAATCAATGATGACATTCTTTACTTTGGTTTACGTTATGCTTATTCAAATTTCACACATGATTACAATTTAAATGAAAACTATACTGCTGGCACTTTTACAAAAGAAGGAAAAGAAACTTATTCCGCTCAGTGGGCCGAATTTGTTCTAGGCGGAAAAGGAGAACTATGGTTCTTGAAAAATGTATTTTTAGGCTTATCGCTAAGGGTTAAAGTGCTTACTACTAAAGATGAGGCTGAATTAGTAGCACCATCAAGAATTCCAGGGTTCGGGAAATATTCTAATGGAGCTGCTATTGCATTAAATTGGACCTTATCCTATCACATTCCATTAAAAAAAATAAAGGTTATTCCACCAAATAAAAAGGATAAAAAGAAGAAGTAGTATGGATAGTCTCCAATCAGTAGTTCTCATTTTTATGCTACAGACTGAGAACTGCTAACTGCCGACTAATTCACTCCTGCAACTCACTTAATTCAAGCCATCGCATTTCTTTTATATCCAATAATTCTAAAATTTCTGAATATTCTTTTGAGTGTTCCATTAGCTCTGTATCGTTTAAAGTGCCTGAATTCATGAGTGTTTCAATTTCACTTTTCTTTTGTTCAAGGCTTTCAATTTCTTTCTCCAGTTCCTCAAATTCTCTTTTTTCCTTAAAACCAAATTTTTTCTTCTCTTTTGGCTTTTTTTCTTGCTTTGGTTTTGCTTCTTTTTCTGTTTTCTGCTTTTCTTTTTCTAAGTGGGCAATATGATCTTGATAATCAGTATAATTACCTGGAAAACTCATGATTTCTCCATTATTTTTAAAGATAAAGAGCTCATCAACAACCTTATCCATAAAATACCTGTCATGAGATACAATTAATACGTTGCCTGGGAAATTATTAATGTATTCTTCCAGAACATTAAGTGTCTGAATATCAAAATCGTTAGTTGGCTCATCCAGGATTAAGAAATTAGGATTTTTCATCAATACGGTAAGCAAATACAGCCTTTTCTTTTCACCTCCACTTAATTTTGAGACATACGAATAATGCTTTTCTTTTGGAAACCTAAAATATTCAAGCAATTGAGCTGCAGAGAGAGTCCGATCTTTGCTAATGGTCATTATTTCAGCAACTTCTTTAATTACATCAATCATTCTAAGGTCATCATCAAGCTGTATTCCTTGTTGCTTATAATAGCCAAACTGAACGGTCTCTCCTTTTTCAATAATTCCGGCATCAGTTGGCAAATTACCAGTAATAATATTTAGAAAAGTTGATTTACCGGTTCCGTTTGAGCCTACAATTCCAATTTTTTGTGCTCTTCCAAATTTATAGCTGAAGTCATTTATTAAAATCTTGTCGTCAAACTTCTTGAAAATACCTTCTATATCAAGAATTTTTTTCCCAAGTCTTTTAGATTGAATATCAATTGATTGAGAGCTGTTTCCAATCTTTTTATGAGCCTGTTCCTTAATTTTATAGAAATTATCAATTCGATACTTGGCTTTGGTTGCCCTGGCCTGAGGCATTCTTCGCATCCATTCCAGTTCTTTTCGATAGAGGTTGCTTGCTTTATCAATATTTGCCTGCATTTCACGAATTCTATCCTCTCTTTTTTCAAGATAATACTGGTAATTTCCTTTGTATTGGTAAACTGTATTGTCTTCGATTTCAATGATAGAGCTACAGATATTTTCCATAAAATAACGGTCGTGCGTTACCATAAAAAGCGTACCTGTTCTGTTTTTAAGGAATTGTTCCAACCATTCAATCATTTCTAAGTCCAGGTGATTGGTTGGTTCATCTAAAATCAAAATATCTGAGGTTTCAATAAGAGCAGCAGCTAATGCAACTCTTCTTCTTTCCCCACCAGATAAGTGCTTTACTTTTTGATTGACATTGTCAATTTTTAGCTTACTTAGTATCTGAACTATTTTCAGATCGTAATCCCAGGCAGATGCTACATCCATTTCTTCAGTGGCGGCTTGCATCAGATTTTCATCTCCAGATTCCAGAGCTTCGTGGTAGCTATTTATTATTTTACTTATTTGGTTTGTGCTGTCTAGTACCTGTTCTAAAATGGTGTTATGATCTTCAAAATTTGGAGTTTGAGAAAGATAAGATATTCTCAAATCTTTTTTCATTCCTATTTTTCCTTCATC
The DNA here is from genome assembly GCA_050296515.1 of Bacteroidales bacterium. Lineage (GTDB taxonomy): Bacteria > Bacteroidota > Bacteroidia > Bacteroidales > NBLH01 > NBLH01. Next base: position 15,028 of record JBNKRJ010000101.1, read on the forward strand.
AGGAGTATCATTACCAGTAATTATATTCAGAAGGGTGGTTTTTCCTGAGCCATTTTTAGCTATTAATGCTACTTTTTCATCTTTATGCAGACTAAACGAAATGTTCTCGAAAAGAATATTTTCGCCAAATGCCTTGCTAATATTTTCAACTTGGAGATAACTTATCATAACTTTAAACTTAGGCTGCAAAAGTAAAAGCTTATTTATTTATAAAGCAATACTAAACTAATTAATTTGCGATAATAGAGTGTTTGTTTATTTTTGCCTGAATTCAAGCCAAATAAAAAAAGTAATGACAAAGAAAGATCGATTTGAAAAAATTCTAGATTATTTTAAAGAAAACAAACCTATTGCCGAGACAGAGCTGGATTATAACACACCTTATGAGCTAATTGTTGCAGTAATCTTATCAGCGCAATGTACAGATAAACGCGTAAACCAAATCACGGTTGATTTTTTTAACCGATTCTCTGATTTCAAAAAACTTGCTGAAGCTGAACAGGCAGAGGTTTTCGATTATATTAAAAGTTGTTCATACCCCAATAATAAGTCAAAACATTTGGTCGGTATGGCAAATATGGTCATTAACGATTTTAATGGCGAATTACCTGCAGATGTTGATATATTGCAAAAGTTGCCCGGTGTTGGCAGAAAAACAGCAAATGTTTTAGCCTCGGTTTTATTTAATCAGCCGGCCATGGCTGTTGATACACATGTATTTAGAGTTTCAGCGAGACTGGGATTAACAGTTAATTCAAAAACTCCGCTGGATACAGAAAAACAGTTGGTAAAACATATTCCTGAAGAACTCATCCCCATAGCACACCATTGGTTAATTTTACATGGAAGATATACTTGCCTTGCAAGAAAGCCTAAATGTGAGGAATGTGGGTTAACAAAATGGTGTAAGTATTATGAGAAAAATGTTTCTGTAAATAATTAACTTTTTGATTAAGTGAATTTTAGCGATTTTTTTAGTGTTTTTTTGCTGGTTTGTATCTTACAGACTTTAGTTAGTATTCTTATTTTGACAGTAAAGAAATACAGAAGAATTTCTAATTTGTTTTTACTTGCTACCTTTATTTTATTCTTGATCCATTATTTCTTTTATTTTTTTGAATATCTTGGCTTTTTTACGCATGATCACTTTCGAGCTTCAGCTATTATTCCATTCCAAATACTTTCGCCAATACTTATTTATCTTTATTCTTATTCAAGAATTTATAGAAACATTACTGGAGTTAGAGAGTTACTCAGGTTTTTTCCAGTTTTTATAGCAGCAATAGTACTTTTTATTCCTGTGGTATTTAATTCATATTCAGAAGATTACCAGATTCCTTTTTTTAGTCTGTATTCACACACTTATCGAATTGTGTTCAGTCTGGCAGTAGCAATCACTTATTTACTTTATGCTATTAGAATAACTAATCTTTTTGCAGACTATAATGATATTCGAGGAAAAAACTTTTTGGTTCGTTTACTCGAACTCCCTGATAAGGTTGGTATAATCATGCCTATTGTTATATTGCTTTTGTTTGGAAGTTTATGGTTTCTGCTGGAATTATTTTTGTCTATATTTTTGGGAGAACCACACAAATATGTTGATTTTTTGATTGCATCTGACTTATTGGTTTTAGGTCTGCTTCTAAGTTACCTGATTATTAAAAGTCCTAAAAAAGCTTCTGACTTTATGTCTTTATAACTAAAATTTAAACCTGAAAATTCATAACTTTATATTAATTGTAAGGTTCATTTGTATTTTATATATCTGAGTTTTACTTTTTTTAAACATACTAAAACTTTACTTTTTGAGTTTATTATTAGAATGGCATTTTTTAAATTAAATATTTGAATAACTAAAAACTATTAAATATGAGACATTTAACATTAAAAGCTTTATTTTTCTTAAGTTTTGCAGTTTTATTAGGTGCATGTAAGAAAGATAAATCAGATCCCACACCTACATTCGAATTGTATATTGATTTTTGGAATCCAACTGGAACTGATCCGCAAATAACATTTAATGAAACTAAAACTTCTCCTGAGGTTAAAATTGATTTCAATAAACAATTTGAAGGAATTGCTGAAGGTTCGAATTTGACCAAAGTATTAATTGATAACTTTAGAATAATTGATAATAGCTATAACAATTATACGATATCAAATATTACTGCCTACGAATACAAAACGGATGTATCTGACTGGAGGAAAGATGTTGAGTTTACTATGAGTTATGAGAACACTAATAGTCTAAGACTCATAATGGTAATTGATAGAAGTAAATCCTTAGGAGATGATTTCACCAAAGTAAAGGAATATGCCATTCAATTTATTCAAAAGATTTTTGCAGAAGTTGATGATGTTCAAATTGGTATTGTTGATTTTTCTGATAATGTAAATAGCTTGCCATTGACCAGCGATCAACAAAGTTTAGAAAACTATATTAATGGTTTGCAACCTGGTGATTTTACCGCTCTTTATGACGCAATGAATACTGCAGCAGACATGCTAATTGGGATTACTGCTGAAAGTAAGAGTATTTTAACATTTACCGATGGTGCCGATAATAATTCGGAGGTTATTTCTAGCCACACAGAAATTAGGGAAAAACTACTTAATGATCCGAGTGATATAAAAATATCTAGTTTTACAATTGGTTTAAATGGCAATGGTGATGTTGAAGAAAGTATTTTGTCAGGATTGTCTGTTAATGGTGGAATTTCTCAATTTCCTAAATCAATAAATGAGTTGGATAAAGCATTTCAAAATTTTTCAAGGGCTATTGCAAATGTTTATAATTTAACATATACAAGGAATCAGCAGAAGATTGCTGAAACATCAAAAGCACAATTAAAGTTTGTAATTGAATCCCATTTATAATAAAAAGAGGAGCAATTCAATTAAGAATTGCTCCTTAATTTTTCTTTCCTCTTTCTTTTAACTTGCATTAGATTCTGATCTTAATTTCTCAAATTACTACCAAGTTCAAAGATTATTTTATTACTAAAGTTGATAATTACATTTCCAAAATCACCCAAATTTCTATAATTTCTGTGTGGATTTTATTTCTAAATGAATAAACTGGATCAAACTAATAACTTTTTTGACTATTTTTAGCTTTAAAAGTTAGCAATATGCAAAATCCATTATCCGAGAAAGTTTATTTAACAAGAACCAGAGAGAAAGAAACGCCTATTCGTGGAAATTATTTTAGAGATCAAACTGCAATAATTCATTCAATGCCTTTTAGAAGGCTTAAACATAAAACCCAAGTATTTTTTGCACCAGAAAATGATCATGTATGTACTCGTATAGAGCATGTTATGCATGTTGCAACTATTGCTAAATCAATTTGTTTGGGGCTAAATCAATACGATTGGAACTTAGATACGGATATGGCTTTTGCTATAGGGTTGGGGCACGATTTAGGTCATGCTCCGTTTGGTCATGAAGGTGAATATTTTTTGAATAAACGATTGGGTGGAGGAAATTCTTTCATACACGAGGTGAATAGTTACCGGGTTGTTGAGTATTTGGCAAATAATGGAAAAGGATTAAATCTTACTTATGGAGTAAAAGATGGTATTATTTCCCATAATGGTGAAAGCTTCGAACAATATTTGGTTCCTGATGATGTAGTAAAGGATTTAGATAGTATTCATAATCGAAAGGTAAAACCTTCTTCGTATGAGGGGTGTATAACACGTTTTTCTGATAAAATAGCATACCTTGGACGAGATGTTGAGGATGGTATAACCGCAAAATTTATAAAAAGGCAAGATATTCCAGAGCAGGTAAGAAAGTTGCTGGGTGAGAGCAATAGCCAGATTATTGATACATTGGTTCATGATGTTATAAATAATTCTAAATCAGGAAATAGGCTGGGATTTTCGGATGAGCTTTTTGAAGTTATAAAAATGCTTAAGAACTTTAATTATGAGCACATTTACCATAACCCAAAGAAAGACAGAAACAGGATTGTAGCTGGTAAAATAGTTTATGCATTATTTGATTATTTATTGATTCTGTTTGAAAAATATGAAAGAGATTACGACAGCTATCGAAAACAGGATCTTAAATTTGAAAAGGATTTTGGTACCTACCTTGAGTCCATGCATGATTTTTATCTAAGTGAAGAGAATCCTGAGATAATTGTTACTGATTTTATTGCAGGCATGACTGATTCATACTCAATGAACTGTATGGCTCAGATAAGTTTTCCAACTACGTATTTCAAATGAGTTCTAAATTTGATATGAATCAGATATAAATTAGGATTTTTCTGTTTAATTAATTGATTCTACATTTAACCCCTCAATAAACAATAATAAGTGGAAACAATGCAATATTCCTGGGGACATTCAAAAAGATACAACGACTATTCAACCTATTTTAAGAAAAGGTTTTCAGAACGCATACAGAAAATTTCAATTGATGCCGGTTTCACCTGCCCAAACCGAGATGGCACAAAGGGTAGGGGAGGTTGCACCTATTGTAACAATGATACTTTTAATCCGTATTATTGTACGCCCAGTAAAACTGTGTCAGTGCAACTTGATGAGGGAATTTCTTTTTTTGCACCAAAATACAAAACCCAACAATACCTGTGTTATTTTCAGGCTTATTCAAATACATATGATAAATTTGAGCACTTAAAAAAAATGTGGGCCGAAGCACTTTCACATCCAGGTGTGATTGGAATGGTGGTTGGAACCAGACCCGATTGTGTTGATGAGCAAATACTGGATTACCTTGCGGAGTTATCACAAAAATATTACATCGTACTTGAGTTTGGAATTGAATCAACCTTGGATAAAACACTTGAGTTGGTAAATAGATGCCACACTTTTCAGGAATCTGTTGATGCAATAAATCAGTCTGCTTCTAGAGGCATTGAAACAGGGGCACATATGATTTTAGGTTTACCAGGTGAATCGCGGGAAGAACTATTGCAACATGCTGAAAGAATATCTGAATTGCCTTTAACTTCTATAAAACTTCATCATTTACAGATAATTAAGAAAACAATAATGGCAAAGCAGTATGCTAAAAATCCTGAAATGTTTAATTTATTTTCTGTTGACGACTATGTTGATCTCGTAGTTGATTTCTTAAAGATTTTAAATCCTGAAATAATTGTTGAGCGTTTTATAAGTGAATCTCCTCTCGATTTATTAATTGCCCCCAAATGGAATGGGTTAAAAAACTTTGAAGTAGTTCATAAAATCGAAAAACGATTAAACGAAACAAACAGCTGGCAAGGAATGTATTACAATACTGTAAATCAGCTGATTAATTAGTTAATTTTGTTTTCAAGTCTCTCGGATTAAAAATTATTGCTTTAGAAAATGCTCCATTTTTGAAAGCAGTAATTGTCTTTTTATGGGTTTTGAGATATAGTCATCACAACCTGCTTCCAGACTTTTCTGCCTGTCTTCAGGCAGGGCATGAGCAGTTTGTGCAATTATAGGTAAATCAGGTTTAATCTCTCTGATCTTTTGGGTCGCCTGGTATCCATTAATTCCAGGAAGCTGAATGTCCATTAAAACCAAATCTATATCGTCTTGTTTATCACAAATATCAACAGCATCATAACCCGAATGTGCATGAATTATTCTGATATTAGTTTTACACAGTATCTTGTATAGATAATGGTAGCTAACTGCATCATCCTCAACTACGAGAATATTTTTATTTTCCCATTGGTAATTATTACCAAAATTCGCTTCTATTTTCTTTACCAAGTCAGGGTTTCCTACTTTATACGGAATTGTAAAGTAGAATATTGAACCAGCATTTTCAATAGATTCATGCCAGATTTTTCCGCCAAGCAACTCAACAAAGCCTTTAGAAATGGCCAGACCTAAGCCTGTTCCACCGAACTTTCGGGTATGAGACTCATCAGACTGCCTGAAAGGATCAAAAATAATCTCACGTTTTGAATCAGGAATACCTATTCCTGTATCTTTAATGAAAAACTGTATATCGTGCAAAATATCATCAGAAGGATTATCCCTTGGAACCACAAGGTAACCAAATTCAACATATCCTTTTGATGTAAATTTTATAGCGTTATTAACCAGGTTGGTCAGTATTTGTCGAACTCTTACACCATCAGTTATTACAATACTCTCATCATTAGATAGTTCTTTGTGAGTTTCTAGTTGAAGGTTTACCTTATTTTTAATCTCCGGCTTGAATAGGCCTTGTAGTTCATCCAGCATGTCGTTAATCGAGCAGTCGTCTTCATTTATTTGAATTTGCCCAACCTCAATTTTTGAAATATCCAGAATATCATTGATGATGTTAAGTAGCTGTTTACCACTCTGGTGTATAATATCTATAAAGTTATTCCTTTCCTCTTCAGAAGTTTCTTCATGTTTCAGCAAATCAGAAAATCCTAAAATACCATTCATTGGTGTTCGGATTTCATGCGACATATTTGCCAAGAAAGTTGATTTCAAATTATCAGCTTCTTCGGCCTTTTCTTTAGCAAGGATTAACTGCTCTTCAATTTTTTGTTGTTCTGTTATATCAGTGATAGTTCCAATTAGACGTATTGTTTCACCCTTCGGATTTTTCAGGGCTACTCCTTTATCCACAAACCACCTAATATTTCCATTACTGTCAGTTGCTCTAAACTTACAGTCAATAACTTTGATTTTTCTCTCTTTTAGTTGTTGGTTCTGCTCTTGAATATTTATCAAATCTTCGGGGTGAATATAGTTCTTCCATATGCTGAAACTATCATCAACATCCGGAATCGGATAACCTAATATTTCAAACAGTACTGGATCAGCATGTCCTTTGTTTGTTTCAAGGTTCCTTTCCCATACTGCTACTTTAGTCTCCTCTGTTGCAATACGATAACGTTCTTTTGTCTTTAATAAATCAAATTCATCTCTTTTTCGCTCAGTTATATCATCGTAAATAACAACAATTTCGTTTGAAGGCAATTTATAAATAAAGTTTTCGGTCCAGCTTAATATTTTGTCATCATTATCATAAAGAATAATTGGAGTTTCTGCCGGTTCACCTGTTTTCCACACTTTTCTAAATGATTCCAGCAAGTCGTATTCACTTAATGCGGGGAAAACAATTCCTGCACTTTTTCCAATAACTTCGTTCCTGCTTACACCTTCTAACTTTTCTGCGGCTGAGTTAAAATTTTTAAAGATGAAATCCTCACCATCACCAACTACTTCAAATATTGCAACATTGTTGCTCATATTCTCAAAGAGCGATCTAAAACGAATTTCGTTTTGCTTAAGTTGTTCTTCGGTCTGTTTACGATTGGTTATATCTCTAATTACATTAAGGATGCAAAGGCTTCCACCAATATTTGCCTGTTTAATATCCATTTCGAGCCAAAAAAATTCTCCATTCTTTTTCTTTGCTTGCCAGTCAAATAATTGACTATCAGTTTCTCCCGATTTTTTTAGCAGCTTTCTAAACCTTTCTCCGGTAAAATTATCAAGACCAGAGCAAAGCTTATCAATATCAATTGTTTGTAATTCATCTTTAGAATAGCCATATAATTGAACACCTGCAGTATTAATATCAGTGATTTTTAAACTTTCAATATCAAATATCAAAATACCATCGTTGCTGGAGTTGTAAATATTTCTATAACTTTCTTCTGATTTTATCAATTGTTTTTGAGCTTCTTTTCTTTCAGAAACATCCCTGAAAATAGCGTGAAACCTTCCATCAGACAATTGTTTGATGTTGATTTCAACAGGTATCTTATTACCGTCTTTTCTTAAAATCAATCTTTCTGAAGTAAATGCATCTCCATTTTTAACTCTTTCGAGTAACGAAGCAGTTTGAGTAGTATTGGTTCGATAGAAAAGATCCGTAAGCTTCAGAGCTTTAAGTTCTTCAGCGGAATAACCTGTTAGCCTGCAACCACTGTTGTTTACATTTAACATGTACCCTTCGCTATCTCCAACGAAAATTCCATCAGCTGCCTGATCAATTAGTACTTTGTATTGATCTTCGCTACGAATAAGATCTTCATTTTTCTTAATTAGCTGGGCATTAGAGTTTCTTAGGTTTTCGTTAATTTGCAGATATTCTTCATTTAACGAAAGGTATTCAATGTTTTTCTTTTTCAGGCTGAGTTCGGCCTGTTTTCTATAAGTAATGTCGGTGATTGTTCCTTCTATGGCAAAAGGTTTTCTGTACTTATCAAAGATAAGGTTCCAGTTAACGTACAACCAAACAATATCTCTTGATTTTGTATATGCCTGTATTTCAAAAGGTGTGCTCTTATCGCTATTTAACAGTTGTTGACGCTTTTCTTCGTAGAGATCTTTCCAGTTGTCCAATATAAGGCTTTCAATCAACCTTGGATGATCATATAGTTCCTCAACGGTGTATTCAAGTATATTGTAGGCAGCAGGGTTAATGTATTCAAGTTTTTCATCAGTTAATGAAAACCTGAATATAACATCTTTTGCATTCTTGGTTATCAGTCGTAGTTGACTTTCAAGTATATTTATATAAGTCTTTAACTCATCCAGCTGCTCTGTTTTGTCCTGAAGTTTATCTTTTAACCTGTCAATATTGTCAGGATTATCATCAATCACAATATTAACGGAGTGTTCATTCTTAAATTTCTCTGCCCTCAAACTGGTTTCTAATTGTTGCAAACGTTTTTCCAGTTCCTCGTATGTTGGCTTTGTTACCATCAGCTCTACTTTTTGCGAATTTTTGCCATACAAATATAATTGAATTTTAGCTGTTTAAAAATCGAAAGCTTAGTTTTATATTGCTCAAAAGCAATATTTGTGAGTATTTTACGTTAATTGTTATTAGCTAAGTAAATTAAAAAATCCCGGCTTGACCGGGATTTCAATTTTATTGGTTTGCAGTTCTTTTTTCTATGTCTTCAATAATCTCAATTGCCTGATCATAACTAATTCGCTTGGCAATTATTTTTTTGTCCTTATCAAGAAGGTAAAGAACAGGAGAACTTGAAATGTCATATTTATCCCGGTAATGAGAATAACCAAAAGGTTCCCAGACGTTTGTCCATTTTAGCATATCATGCTCAAGCATAAAGTCCATCCAGGTGTTCAGGTGTTTTGTATATTTATCCCATTCGTTAATATTTCTCTGCATATATACAGGAATTACTGTTACATCTAGATCTTTTAAATGTTTTTCATCATAAGCCTTTGAGAATTTTGGCGTGGCTTCTCTGCAGTGGCTACAATCAGGTTCCCAGAACCAAAGTATAGTATATTTTGAGGCTTGCTCATTAATGGATATGTAACCTTCAAAGTTTGGCAATAACTGTTCTTCTAAAAGCATTGCTAATTCGCTGATAATAACCTGAGAACGAAGAGCTGAGTCACTTAGGTTAGGATAGTTCGCTCTGTGTTGCTCCATTTTTTCTTTAATCATGTCTTCATTTTGTAGAAACTCTTTTCCGCTATTTTTCATAGTTTCAATGGCTTCTTTAATGGCTTCAATTGATTCACGATCTTTAGGAAGCATTATCATTTTAAGTTCAGGAGCAATGTTACCAATCAATGCCGGTTTTTTCCTTGCCACTTTAGTTTTTAGTTCCTCAATAAATTCTTGATCACTCCAGTCTGCTTCAGGGATATAATATTTTTCAGCAATATGAACCAGTACATTTTCAGCACCCATTAACTGGCTTTTAGTATACTTATTGAATAAATGTACCAACATGAACCTAAACAGTTCTTTATCATATCGTGAATTATTAATTAATGTATCTACTTCGGCTATTAATGTATCAGGTATTTGGGGCAATACTTTATCTAGATAATAATCCAGCTTACCTTCATAAATAGGTGTTCTCAGTAGCCTTTTATCTTTGTAATCAAAGTAATTGAAGTAGTTAAATCTGTAATAATAGTATTTGTCTTTTTGTTCTGTGATAGTTTCCGGAATTTTTACTTCCTGAGTTGCTTTCAAAAACTTTGAGAAAAAGAAATCTGGATGAGCATTAATTATTTCTTCCTGTTTTTTGATTTCTTTATCATTTATTTCTCTGAATTTCGTTTCAACCTCTTTTTTCTTTTTTTCGTCTGTGGTGTTTTTATAAATTTCGGTAAGTTCCTTTCTTTTGTCAATATTTTCAATCCTAAGGTGTTGATAATCGATAAAAGCTTCATTTTCTTTATCACCAGTTATTTTTAGGTTTTTGAAAAGGTCTGTGGTGTCATTTTCAACTGTAAACTTCTGATTATCACCTACTAATATATCAAACTTGTATTTGTTTGGAAGAAATACAAAATACATTCCCGGGGTTAATTTGTTTTTTCCTGCGAAAATACCAATACCACTATTATTTAACATTGTTGTGTCATCAGGTATAAGCATATCCTGCTTGGTAAAATAATGCCCCAAAATGACTTGCTGATTTTTGATTTGCGGGATTTTCATTTTTATCTCATACCCTTGTGCTTTCAGGTTTACAGATAGAAAACTAATTGCTATGATTAAAATTGCTGATACTATTTTTCTCATGTTGTATGATTTGTTTTAATTATAAAAAGTAACGAACAAATATACTAAAAGTGTACGTTTTCATTTACTAAAAAATATTAAAAACAATGATTCTTTGAGTGTAAGACTCATCTTTATTGAAATGGTTGCCCTGCAACATCTAATTCTTGCTTCTATAAATAAATATTATAAGGATATAATAATGGCAATAAAAATATGGGTTTCAAATTTATAAAACCCTGACATGGAATATTTTATGAGTAAAACTGCATTGATATAAGATCGCTTCTAATTAAATAAGTTAGCATTTTATTTAATACGGTTAAGTGATATTTACTAACAGATTATATAATAACGGGTATAGAGGTATATAGGTTTTGTGTCCTTACACAGCAGTTTTTATGTGAAGGGGTGGCTTTTCAGAATTGGTATAAAAGACAGGCTGCTAAGTTACTTTGATTTGTTGAAATTTATATTTTTAGAACTTATTTTAGAGGGGAGAGTAAATTATTCTGATAACGATTCCATTTTTGCTAAGCTATTTCAAAAGAGTGTTTTTTTAAGTGCTTAGAATAATCTGTTTGTATAAAAGAAAAGGCAACACCAAATGGCATTGCCCTTAACTAGAAAATATCCTTAATTTATTTGTAAATTTCTTTCTTTGCAGCCAAAAGAGTATTGCTTAATAATGAAACTATTGTCATTGGCCCAACACCTCCTGGAACGGGTGTAATGTAGCTGCATTTTTCAGCAACTTCATCAAATTTTACATCACCTTTCAACTTCCAGCCTGATTTGGTTAGGTCTGATTTTACACGTGTAGTCCCAACATCAATCACTACAGCTCCTTCTTTAACCATATCTGCAGTTACAAATTCAGGGCTTCCCATAGCTGCTATTAAAATATCAGCCTGGGCACAAACTTCTTTCAGGTTTTTAGTACGACTATGACAAACAGTAACTGTTGCATTACCTGGTTCTCCTTTTTGAGAAAGCAAGTTAGCCATTGGCTTACCTACAATATTACTTCGACCAATGATTACACAGTTTTTACCAGAAGTTTCAATGTTGTACCTTCTTAATAATTCCATGATTCCGAAAGGAGTAGCTGAAACAAATGCCGGAAGGCCAATAATCATTCGGCCAACATTTATCGGATGAAATCCATCCACATCTTTCTTATAATCAATAGCTTCAATTACTTTTTCTTCCGAAATATGCTTTGGTAGTGGAAGTTGAACAATGAAACCATCAATGTCCTTATCATTATTTAAATCATCCACAATTTTTAACAATTCTTCCTCGGTAATATCATCATCTCTTTCAATCAAGGTTGATTTAAACCCCACATATTCGCACCCTTTTACTTTATGTGCCACATAGGTTTTGCTACCTCCGTCATCACCAACTAAAATAGCTGCCAAATGAGGTTGCTTGCCTCCGGCAGCGATATGTTCTTTTACTTTTTGGGCGATTTCGTCCTTTATTTCTTGCGAGCTTTTTTTACCGTCGATTAGTTGCATGTATTTAGAAATTAGTTTATTAGAATTTAGAACTTAGTATATTAGAACTTAGTTTATAGGATTGTAAAACTTTTAAATGTCTAATTTCCAGTTTCTAAGTTCTAAGCTAAATCACAAAGTGATTTAGCGTCTACCCATTTTCATTCCACCCATCATGCGAGCCAGGTTTTTACCACCCGAAAGCATCTTCATCATTTTTCGGGTTTCATCAAACTGTTTTACTAGCCTGTTTACGTCTTGTATAGTTTTTCCGCAACCAGATGCAATTCTTTTTCTTCGGCTGCCGTTTAAAACTTCTGGCTTTTCCCTTTCTTGAGGGGTCATTGATTGAATAATGGCTTCAATTTCTTTAAAAGCATCATCATCAATATCCAGGTTTTTCATCGCTTTTCCAACTCCGGGAATCATTCCAGCTAAATCTTTAAGGTTACCCATTTTCTTGATTTGCTGAATTTGCGACATGAAATCGTTGAAGTTGAACTGGTTTTTTGCAATTTTTCTTTGAAGCTTTTTCGCTTGCTCTTCATCAAACTGCTCTTGTGCTTTTTCAACAAGGGTAACAATATCACCCATACCAAGAATTCTGTCTGCCATCCTTTCGGGATGGAAAACATCAATGGCTTCCATTTTTTCGCCAGTACCAACAAACTTGATTGGTTTGTTAACAACAGTACGAATTGAAAGCGCAGCACCACCACGTGTATCACCATCTAACTTTGTTAATACAACTCCATCAAAATCAAGGCGATCGTTAAACTCTTTTGCTGTATTCACAGCATCCTGACCTGTCATGGAGTCAACTACAAACAATGTTTCATGAGGAGTAATAGCTTTTTTTACTTCCTCAATCTCTTTCATCATTTGCTCATCAATTGCCAAACGACCTGCGGTATCGACAATCACCATGTCATTACCTTTCAGTTTAGCTTCTTTGATGGCCGCTTTTGCAATTTTTACAGGATTTTTGTTATCCTCTTCCGAATATACAGGTACCCCAATTTGTTCACCGAGAACTTTTAGCTGTTCAATCGCTGCAGGACGATAGACGTCACCTGCAACAAGCATTGGATTTTTTCCCCGCTTGGTTTTTAAATAGTTGGCCAATTTACCAGAGAAGGTGGTTTTACCAGAACCTTGTAAACCTGCTATCAAAATCACACAAGGGTTTCCTTTAATTGCAATGTCGGTTTTTTCACCGCCCATTAATGCTGCCAATTCATCATGAACGATTTTAATCATCAGTTCATTAGGCTTGATAGCTGTCAATACGTTGGCACCCATTGCTTTTTCTTTTACCTCATTGGTAAAATCTTTGGCAATTTTATAGTTTACGTCTGCATCCAATAAAGCACGACGGACATCTTTTAATGTTTCTGCAACATTTATTTCGGTAATTTTTCCCTGGCCTTTTAAAAGTTTAAAAGATCGCTCAAGTCTTTCCTGTAAATTATCAAACATTTTCTTTTACTTAAGTCATTTGTACATTGGGCATTAGTCATTAGAGAAAATCAGTTACTAATGATTGATGACCAATGGCCTGATTCAAAATTTCGGATTGCAAAATTACATAAAATTGGGGAAACATTTTTGTTTATTGGTGAAAATCTACAACTTTGTTATATTAGTTGAAAGTAGAAAGTAAAAAGTGAAAGTTGTAAGTAGATATAGCTTGAATAATAATAAATTTTGAATGTACAAATGATGAATAAAGTTACTAAGTTATTTAATATAAAATACCCTATTGTACAGGCAGGGATGGTTTGGTGTAGTGGATGGGAACTGGCAAGTGCGGTGAGTAATGCCGGAGGCCTTGGCTTAATCGGAGCAGGATCAATGTATCCTGATGTATTACGAATTCATATTCAGAAAGCGAAAGATGCTACTGATAAACCTTTTGGGGTAAATGTTCCTATGTTGTATCCTGATTTGAAAGATTTAATGCAAGTAATTATAGATGAAGGAGTTAAAGTTGTGTTTACTTCTGCAGGAAATCCAGCTACCTGGACAAAAACTTTGCAGGAAAACGGAATTAAAGTAGCCCATGTAATTGCCAATACAAAATTTGCAATGAAAGCGCAGGAGGCTGGAGTTGATGCCATTGTTGCCGAAGGCTTTGAAGCCGGAGGACATAATGGGAGAGAGGAGACTACTACTTTGACCTTGATTCCGATGATTAAAAAAGTGGTTGATGTACCGTTGATTGCAGCAGGTGGAATAGCAACAGGACGAGGTATGCTGGCAGCTATGAGCCTGGGGGCCGATGGTGTTCAGATTGGAAGCCGCTTTGTTGCTTCTATTGAATCGTCTGCTCATGAAAACTTTAAAAATGAAGTTCTTAAAACAGGTGAAGGTGGAACCAGGTTGAGTATGAAAAAACTAGTTCCGGTCCGCTTAATAAAAAACAAATTTGCTGATGAAATTGATAAGGCAGAATCAGAAGGCAAGTCTTCTTTAATTATAAAAGAATTACTTGGAAACAGAAGAGCGAAGGTGGGTATGTTTGAGGGTGATATGGACGAAGGAGAATTAGAAATTGGGCAGGTTGCGTCCTTAATTAATGAAATAAAGCCAGCACAAGAGATTTTAAATGAGATTGTTGAAGAGTACAGACTGGCAAGGGAAGAGCTAAGCAAAGACTCATTTAAGTTTTAAGTATGATACATCTTGAAAAATTCATATTGGATAATGGACTTCGATTCATCTATCACCGTGATGAAAGTTCGCCAATTGCAGTAGTAAATACCCTGTATAATGTAGGTTCAAAAGATGAAGACCCAGATCAAACCGGGTTTGCTCATCTTTTTGAGCACCTGATGTTTGGTGGTTCGATCAATATTCATGATTTTGACATTGAGTTGCAAAATACCGGAGGGGAGAATAACGCATTTACCAGTAACGACATTACCAATTATTACATTACGCTTCCTTCACAAAATATTGAAACTGCTTTTTGGTTGGAGTCTGACAGGATGCTGGGACTTGATTTTTCGCAAAAGAACCTTGATGCTGAAAAGAAAGTAGTTATTGAAGAATTTAAAGAGCGATACCTAAATCAGCCTTACGGTGATTTGTGGATGCATTTGAGAAAACTGGCGTACGGTAATCATCCATACTCATGGCCAACCATTGGAAAGGAAATTTCACACATTGAAAAAGCTACTTTGAATGATGTGAAGTCTTTCTTTTATCGGTTTTATGCTCCTGATAATGCAATTTTGGTAGTTTCTGCAAATCTTGAAACCGAATATGTTTATGATTTAGTGAAAAAATGGTATGGGAATATTGAAAAGCGAAATGTTCAACCAACAGTTTTACCACTTATTTCTGAAAACAAAAAACAAAAGCGCTTGAAAGTGGAGAGTAATGTGCCCTACGATACTCTTTATATGGTTTTCAATATGTGTGAGAAAAAACATTTTGATTTCCAGGCAACTGACTTATTATCAGATGTTTTATCAAATGGACGCTCGTCACGATTTTATCAAAACCTGTTAATGAAAGGTGATCTTTTTGCTGAAATTGACGCCTATTTAACGGGCGATTTGCATGGTGGTTTGTTTGTGATTATGGGAACATTACTTGAAGGCGTTTCTATGGAGCAGGCTGAAGATGCCATCTGGAATGAGATTGATAGTTTGGTTAAGAATGGCATTAGTGATTACGAATTGGAGAAAGTCAAGAACAAATTTGAATCCTCAAAAGTTTTCTCTGAATTGAATGCTGCTTCAAGAGCCTATTTAATTGCCATGCATGAGTTGATAGATGATGCAGATGATATTAATTTTGAGGTTGAAAAATACAGAAAAGTGTCAAGCGAGGATATAATCAATATTGCTAAAAAAGTTCTTAGAAAAGAAAACAGTTCCGTCCTGAATTATTATGCAAAGAATTAGAATTTAGGATATTGTTTCACGCAAAGCTTGCAAAGATTCAAGCAAAGAACGCAAAGAATGAAGTAGAATTTTGTTCTGTGTTCTTTGCTTGAAATCTAAAGATTATTCACATGGATTTAATTGACTAATCATTGTTTGAACGATTGGTTCTTCAACACCCGGTGGAATAAAAATAATAACATAAGTTCCGCCAAGTGGCACTTTATAACCAGGTCCGTGTTGATCTGCATCAGCTTTCATTTGGAGAGTTAAGTCTGTAACTGCCGGAACAGTGCCCAGTGCCTGGCCATCCCATGCCGGGTTATCATAAAGCCATATAAAGCCTTGTAAATCATACCAGTGTACATTTTCGTAATTGTCGAGGTTATTGTACAACCAGTTTATTTTTTCCCATTTATCCGATTGCGCAAATGCTGGTATTTGATCAGGATATAATGATGAATACACATTCATCGCGTATGAATAATTTGTAAATATTGGTGAATTATGATCAGCGCAACTTGAAGGATACACACCATTGGTAATTTCATAACCTGCTGCAATATCACTTAAGGTAACCTCAACATAAGAATTTGAGGTATTTGGATCAATACCTGTAATAGTGTATGTTAAAGTAGGTGGAAGATTCATCCATGGTGGTAAAATTAAATCAGCTTTTTTAACGCAATTTCCCAATACAAAATCAACAATACCATCCTCTCCAGCTGGTATCACTTGGTCATCTTTAAAATTCCAGGTATAGAAATGAACATAATTAAATTCAGTACCTTGTCTTACTAAAACAAATAATTTAAGCTCAAAATTATCTTCGTGATGCAGAACATCTGCGTATCTAACCCTCAATGGCGTTCCTTCGCCAAACCATTCTTCGTTGGTAAATTCTTCGAAATATACACCATTTCTCCAAACTTCAATTTTCATAATTGCAGGCATATCTAGTTGTAAACCAGTTGATTGATTGGAGTAAAGTGAGTTTGCATAATCATTCAAACGGCAGATGCAGATGTCTCCAAAAAAGAATTGTTCGCGTATAACCACCTGGCCAATTCCAAAGTAAACAAACCCAAATCTTGAATAATCACTTTCCTGGTAGCAAAGAACTGAAATTGCAAGTTCTGTTTTTTTGAAAGCTTCCACGGTAAAGTTAATATCCAAAGGTTGCTCAACATATTTTGCAAATTCACTTCCTTCATGAGGAGTTGCAGCAACCAGAATATCATCTGATTTATTGTCAGGAGTATTGTTATCGTCCATGAGCATAAATTCAGTAAGCACATAATCACCGGCGGGCAGTTTTATGGTGTTGGTGTATGGCATTGAATTGATGTAGAATACTTCAATTTCGTAAGTAGTTCCACTAATGACTACTTTTGCATAATCTGCTTCTTTGCTGAAACAGTCAGTAGTTTTTAGTGATGCTGAGTTGGCATTCAGGGCAAAGGATACTCCCTGACTTTCGTCAGAAGGTTCACTATTATCATCTTTTCGGCAAGATGCAATAAATATTAACATGATGAAGAACCATGATAGAAGAAGATTTCTTTTCATAAGTAGTTATTGTTTAATTATTAATAGAAATTTTTTGTTTAAAAATAAATAGGTAAACAGTTTAAAGACCAGAATCGATATGTGGATGTTGCACAATTCGAACTAATCCTTGTTTTATATTTTTCAGGGTTAACATACTTGTCAAAATATTCGTCTTTAGGTACTTCTGTCCGGTCGCAATCTATTTGAATTTCTTTAATCAATTGATTATTAGTGTGTACATAAAGCTTTTTAACTCCCAGTTTTTTAAGATACTCTTTTTGAGCTTCATCCAGGTTAAGATTTGTTTTCCAGTGGTAAAAATTAATTTCTCTGTTTTTGCTATTTCCCAAACATGAAAATGGGGCAAAAACAAGCAAGGTTATTGCTATTGATTGATATTTAAATAGTTGCATTTGTTCGACAATAGGTTGTAAACTTTGTTTATTCCAAAGTTAACAGAAAGGATGGGAAAATACAAGAGTTTTAACTTGTTGTTTTGATGGATTATTTCATTTCAGTATCATAATCTGTACCTCCTAAAATAACTCGTTTTCTAGGTTTGAAACTTGTGCTGAAAAGACTTCTGTTGTATTGCATTTCATCATACGAAATTCTTGCTAGATCTCCAAGACTATAGAACAAGTCGTCAGACATAAAAGGGCGACTGGAATCAAAAATTAAAGAATCTTTTTCTGTTTCAATATCAGGCGATTTCCATAAAATGAAAGGAATTTCAAATAAATGTTTGCTTTTAACCCCTTCAGCATGAAAGGCTTTGTTACTGGTTCTGAAAACGTCCTGACCATGGTCTGACAAATAAAGGACGAAAGATCGAGAGTTTTTTTTCTTTACTTCTTTAATTATCTCACTCACTATTTTATCAGAGTAACGTATGCTGTTATCATATGCATTTATGATATTATTTGCTTTTGTTGAGCTGAAAGTTGATTTAGTATTGCCACTAAAAACATTGAACGAGTCAGGGTACCTCTTTGAGTAATCAGTATGTGAGCCTAATAGTTGTAAAATAATAAATTTCTTTTTAGAACTGTTATTAAGAATCTCAATATATGGAGGTAAGAGGACTTCATCATAAGTAGCTTTATTTCTATTACTTATGGTGTTTGTAAAATATCTTTCTTTGCATGCTTTTGAAATTCTTGTAATGGATGTTTCGTGAAGACCAAGTGGTTCGTGATTTGAAAGCCAGTAGGAATCAAACCCGGCTTTGTTGAATAATTGTGTTATTAAACCATCAAATTTTAAATCCGGATTTTCATAACTTCCGTAGCTTAAAATTTTTGTAATAGATTCAATTGTGTTCGCATGAGGACTTATAACATCTTGATAAATAGTTAATTCATCCTTTAGTTTTTCCAATTCGGGATTTGTTTTTCTGTAGTAATTGTAAAGGCTATGATGATCCCGGTTTGCTGATT
Source organism: Bacteroidales bacterium (assembly GCA_050296515.1). Lineage (GTDB taxonomy): Bacteria > Bacteroidota > Bacteroidia > Bacteroidales > NBLH01 > NBLH01. The sequence goes on from JBNKRJ010000101.1 coordinate 33,898, forward strand.
CACCTATCACAAGTACATAAATTTCTTCACCTTCATAATCATGTTTTACGTTAGTAAATTTCCCACCTAGTGGATTAATTGCGTATTGATCATAACTTTTCATTTCTTTTCGGTACTGGATGTATGCCTTTGTTGCAGTATACAAAGTATTATAAGTACGTACTTTGGTAAAACCCGAAATTGCAAATATTATTGATATAGCTAAAGCGCTAATGAGCAGTTTTTTTAGTTGATACTTTCTTTTTTTATTAATCTTTATTGACCTGTTCCATTTTACGATTAAGGGGATAACTATTAAAAGCGGGATGATCAAGAATATAAGATTGATAACCAGGTGATTATAATAGGTGTGGATAAATTCTCCTGTTTCCGAAGTATTTGTTTCGAATAAGATATAGACTACCGACATGTTGAGCTTGTTGTGGTACATATTGTAGTAGCCTGTTTCTACAAGGGCTGAAAATGTAATAAGTAAATAACCGCTTATCAGAAAAAGGAGGCGTCCTTTGTAGAACGGAATTAAAAAGCTGATTATTAGAACAATGGTAATAAAAAAAATGTTTTCAGCAAAATCAATAAATGCCCACTCAATTTTGCCTATTAAATTATAAACCAGTGAAAAAATTGCAGGATAATAAAATAATCCTTTTAGCACGGTTGATTTGTACATAAATTAAATTTTAACCTACAACATCCCTTTAAAGTTCAGCAAGTAACAAAATTTTTTTGTTTGGTTAATAGAAATTACGGGATAGGATAAAAACATGTGACCAAAAGCATGCATTCCTTGGTAACAAGGTATTAGTCTATAATTTAGAATACTTATTTGATCATTAATTCTTTGATGGAAACCATTCATATGTACCAATATCAGGACCATTATCAGAAAGCCGGCTCATATTTTTTAAATCAAGGCCCAGAAAGCCGGGATATAAATCAACCTTAGCTCTTGAGGCTTTATCTATAGCTGGTGACAAGGTATCAATTTCAAAATTGTATTTTTCGATATCAACAAATAATGGATCAGTATTCTCAATGCAATTAGTCAGGTAGTCTGAATTTATTGCTGCATCTTCAGTGTATTTTATCAGGCAATTTTCAAATTCATAGTTGAGTACTCCTGCACCAGGAAAAGCATCAATATAAACTTCATTTACACGATCACCATAAATCAAACAATTATAAAAACCGGCATGTTCAATATCTCTAATAATTGGCTGATTTTCATATGTATAATAGTTGTTTAGGACAAGTGAAGGTGTGTTTCTGAAACCATTTTGCCAATAATTAGCTAAGGTGCAGTGATAAAAATCGTAGGTTCCACCAATGGTTAGAGCAACAGTGTAATATCCGCAATCGCTTATTAAACAGTTCGTTGCAAAAATTGTTGTTCCCTGGGCATAAATCCCGGCAAAACTCATGTGTTCAATTTTCGAATTATGAATACTTAATGTTGGAATAGTTTCATCAGCCAATGTATCAACCTGAATGCCTATAATAGCATTTTTAATTTCTGCAAAATTGAAACTGTTGTGTTTGCTTCCATTCATCAGCTTAATTCCTTCCCATTGGCCGGGAACATCGCTGTACATATACTCTAATCTATCACCCTGTATAATTACAGGCTCGTCAAAGGTACCTCCAATTTGTAGAGTACCTGCTACATACATTATGCTGCCCCTGTGAAAATAAACTTTTGTTCCTGCGTCAATTCTTAGTGTCTCATTGGTATCAACGAGCATAGAATTATAAACAAGGTAAGGCTTGTCGTTATTCCAGGTAGTTGTTTTAATAATTTCTCCATTGATTAAATGAACATCCTGTCCCCATGCTAATAATTTGATATCCTGCCAGTTACCATTTGTGATGAATACAATCGAATCTTGTTCTAAAAGTGCATCCTGGTCGGTGTTAATGGTCACTTCTACAAACAGGTAAAGACTGTCTTTTGCTTTAAGAAGTATGTTTTCATCATTAACTGATGGTTTTCCATCTATATTAATCCGGTATTTTGAATCATTTGCTTTAGCAAGATATATTTGATCAATTTCAACATCCTTGTCGGAAGGATTATATACTTTCAAGTGTCTTGTTGTGGATCCAATTCCCGAAAAAATGGTGTCGAAGATGATAGAGTCAGTTGAGAATCTTAGCTCAAAGGTGGGTGAGGTATCAAATGCGTTTTCTTTTTGGCAGCCCAGAAAAATTGTTACAATAGCCGCTATTAACAGGGTTATTTTTTTCACTTATTTAAATTTTAGTTAAGTGTTTGAAAATTAACTACATCCTTGTTAAGGAGTGATTATTTTCTATATAAAATCCCTCAATGAGGGTTTCATTGCAATTTATTAGGCCTCAAAAATAGGAAAAAGTTTGAGTCTGATTCTGTTTTTGTTAACCAAAGTCATTTGTTAAAGAGATTGATTCCTATGTAAGGCCTATAAGATTTTGATGCATAGGAGACTATGTGAGTGTTTTGTGTTTTCCTTTTTAGGATCAAAAGCAATTATTCCCTCAAAATTGCACGGAAAGACCGCTGTAGTATGCAAATTCTGCATTTAATATCCTTTTAGGCCGTTAGTATAATGAAAACTTATCTAATAAATCATTTTATTTTCATTATAGTGAAAATATATTGTATATTTACAAAAAGATTTCATTATGGAGACATTATATAAGAGAGATAAATATTTAAAAAAGATTAAACCATATATTGGTAAACAAATTATAAAAGTTTTGATTGGGCAAAGGAGAGTTGGTAAAACAGTCATTCTAAGGCAATTAATGGATTTAGTAAGGGACGAAGATGCAAATGCAAATACCATATACATTAATAAAGAGCACAATGATTTTAAGGATATAAAAACTGCGGAAGAATTGTTCCAATACGTGAAATTGCGTTTGAATAAGGAGATGAAAAATTATGTTTTTATCGATGAAGTGCAGGAAATATCAATGTTTGAAATCGCCCTGAGACAATTGTTTGCAGAGAAGGTTGATATTTATTGTACAGGAAGCAATGCAAAAATGCTATCCGGCGATTTAGCGACTCATCTATCCGGCAGGTATATTGAATTTAATGTTTATAGCCTTTCGTTTAGCGAATTCTTACTATTTCATAAATTGGAAAACGATACAGATTCATTGAACAAATATATTCGTTATGGTGGTTTGCCATATTTAGTTCACTTACCTTTTGATGATGAAATTATTTATGGCTATTTAAAAAGCATTTACAATACTATCATTCTTAAAGATATTGTTAGCAGGTACAATATTCGGGATATTGACTTCTTAGAAAGGCTGGTTGAGTATCTTTCTGATAACTTAGGAAGCTATGTTTCATCAAAAAAGATCAGTGATTTTTTAAAAACACAAAGAGTAAGTTTATCAGTAAATACAGTAATGAACTATTTAAAGTACCTGACAAACTCTTTTTTTATAAATAAAGTACAGCGCTTGGATATAATTGGGAAAAAGAGATTTGAAATAAATGACAAATATTTTTTCTCCGACTTGGGTCTAAAACATTCAATTATTCCCTATACAGGAAGTCATGTTGCAAATATTTTTGAAAATTTAGTGTATAATCATTTGGTATACAGTGGTTTTAACGTTTTTGTAGGAAAACACCAAGACAGAGAGATTGATTTTGTTGCTCAAAAAGGTAATGATACCAAATATTTGCAAGTTACCTATTTATTAGCTGATGAAAAAGTAAGAGAAAGAGAGTTTGGGAACCTGCTCAAAATTGAAGATAATTATGAAAAAATAGTCGTTTCAGCTGATGAATTTTCTGAAAACTATAAAGGTGTGAAGCATCTGCATATCAGGCAATTTCTTAGTAATGAAATTATGTAAGAATAGGAAAGAAGGTGTCTAAAAAGCAAGTTTTGATGCTTATCTTTTTGTGTAATGTGTTAATTGTTAGTATTTTATATATTTTAAAAAGCTTAATACGCAACAAACTTTTAGCACCTTTTTAGATAGCTTCAAATACCTGTTTTACTTTATGGAAAATTCCAATTTTTTACATCCTTAAAATTGAAAATCTTATAAATAGTACTAATTTTATATAGCAATGGACAAGACAATGAAAAAACTTATTCTAAGTTTTACTTTTTTATCCATATCTCTGATTATATTCGGACAAACTGCTTCGAATATAATTTTGTTTGATAAAAGTGCTAAAATTTGGGGGTTTAAAATTGATAACTATATGCGTTTTACTCCATCTATCGAGGATTTCAATGCTATTGATAGTTTAGCAGCCAATTTTGTAAAGAATAATTCTGATTCACTGACATTTATTAAGAAACCAATAAATAACTACCATTCTTATTATAAACAGGTGTATGGACTTATTAATAAAGAAGGTGATAAAGTTTTGTTTGTTAACTGTTTTTGTAATGTAAAACGCCATGATTATTGGAAGCGAGAAACAATATCTGTAAAAGGAGGTGGAAGTTGTTATTTTAGTTTTAAAGTAAGACTAAATGATTCTAGCTTTTATGATTTACATGTAAATGCACCAAAATAATTTGCCAAATAATAGACATTAAGAAGATAAAAACTTTCAATAAAAATAAACAACCTATGAAAAAAACACTGATTTTTTTAACCGCTTTACTGGTTGGAATATTTATGCAAGTAAATATCCAGGGACAAGTAAAAGGAAAACCCTATCAAAAAGATTGGAAAACGGTTGATTCTTTAAATAACAAAGGATTGCCAAAATCAGCATTAGAGGTGGTAGAAAAAATATATGCCAAAGCCAAAGCTGATAAAAACAATGATCAGATTATAAAAGCTGTTATACACCGAATGAAATTCATCAATACTTCTGAAGAACATGCTTTTAGGAATTTGCTAGTTGATATCGATAAAGAAATTGCTGAAAGTACTTTCCCTAATCAAAATTTATTTCATTCAATAAAGGCCGAAATGTACTGGATGTATTACAATAACAACCGGTACAGGATTCTTCAGCGGACTAATACCATAGGTTACAAATCGGATGATATTGAAACATGGACTTTGGATCAACTGACTGATAAAGTCATAAAACACTATTTGCTTTCGCTTGAAAATAAGGATAGCCTTATAAAAACTGACAGTAAAATATATGAAGAAACTATTAAACTTGGATACAGTGCCCGCGAAATCAGGCCCACACTATATGATTTTTTAGCCCAGCGTGCATTCCAGTTTTTCCAAAACACCGAGGTTACATTAACCCGACCAGCGGATTTTTTCCAGTTAAAAGATGCTAAGTATTTTGGTACTGCCAAAGAATTTTCAGAGTTAAAAGTCTCCAGTTCTGACAGCCTTTCTCTTCATTATCAGGCAATTGTAATTCTTCAGGATTGGTTGAAGTACAGGCTTAGTGATAATAAACACCTGGCATTGGTTGATTTGGATTTAAAGCGGTTGCAATTCGTCTATCAGAATTCTGTTCATCCGGATAAAGATCAATTGTATCTGAAGGCGCTTGAGAAACTTCAACAAGAAAATCTTGATAAGGAAGAATACTCTGAAATAAGCTATTACATTGCTCAATACTATAATACAAGAGCTTCAAAATACAACTTTGAAAACGAGCTGACTTATCAGTTTAAATATGATAAGAAAAAAGCACTTGAAATTTGCGAGACCGCAATTGAAAAGTATCCAAAATCGTTTGGCGCTCAAATGTGTAATAGTTTGAAAGCCAGTATACTTGCTGCTAGTTTAAATTTTACAGTTGAAAACCTGCTAGCCCCAAATCAACGATTTCCATTGTTGGTTAATTATCGGAATATTTCAAAAGTTTATACAAGAATTGGAAAAATTGATCCAAAGCAACTCGATAAACTTTATGACAAACATTATGGCGATAAACTTTACGAACAGATAATAAAATCGGTTCAGGTTGTACAGAATTCTTCTTTTGATTTAAAAGGGACTGATGATTACAATGCTCATAATACAGAGCTGTTAATGAATCAGTTGCCAATTGGAACCTATGTTGTATTTGTTGCAAATAACGAAAAATTTGATTATAAAAAGAATACTACAAGCTACAGTGTTATTACAGTTACCGGGCTGGCATATATTCAACGCACAATTAGTGATGGTTCAATTGAGTATCATGTAATGGACAGAACATCTGGAAAGCCATTGAATGATGTTAAAGTAAAGGCCTGGTATGAAAAATACAATTACACACTTAGGAAATATCAGAAAAAACTGGTGGGTGAATTTACCACTGATGCACAAGGATATTTTAAGTTACAATCTGATAAGAAACAGGAATCAAAGAACATTTATTTGGAATTATTTTATGGGACTGATTATTATAATTCAAATAGTTCTAATTACTTATATTACAGAAACTATGAACCATCCATGACGAGGAAGGTTTTTATGTTTACCGACAGGGCAATTTACAGACCGGGTCAAACTATTTACTACAAGGGAATTATGTTGAATTCTGATGGTGAAAAGAATGAATTATCAGTTAATTCCAAAACCTCGGTTATTTTGTATGATGTTAATCATCAGAAAGTTGCAACACAGGATGTAACAACCAATGAATTCGGTTCCTTTAGTGGCAGTTTTGAAATTCCTCGCGGATTGTTGAACGGAAATATGCAATTGTACTGCTATTATGGTTCAAAGTATGTTTCGGTTGAGGAATACAAAAGACCTAAATTTAAGGTGGAGGTACTTCCTTTGAAAGGGAATTATGTTTTAAACGATTCAGTAAAAGTGAGTGGAAAAGCTGTTGCCTTTGCAGGTTCAATGATTACTGATGCGCAGGTAAAATACCGGATTGTTCGAAAGCCAGTTTGGAGAGGTTGGTGGTATTGGCGAATTCCAACAACTGAAGTCCAAATGGCTGAGGGTGTGGCTACTACGAATGAGAAAGGAGAGTTTGATATCAAGTTTGTTGCGCTCCCTGATTTAAGTTACGGCAAAAGTGAGCATTTACTGTTTAGTTATGATATTTCTGTTGATGTTACCGATTTAAATGGCGAAACGCATTCAGCCACTAAAAGAATGCTGGTTGGATATACGTCCTTACAATTGAGTCTTGATTTGAAAGCTGAAGAGGCCAAGGAAAATATCAGCAAAGTGAAGATTTCAACTGCGAATGTAAATGGTGAATTTGTAGAGGCCAAAGGTGAAGTGAAAATCTATAGCCTTAAAAAGCTTGAAGATCCACTTCGAAGCCGCGTTTGGGAAACACCTGACGAGTTTAGCTATACAAAGGCTTCTTGGAATCAGCTATATGCAGGTAATGAGTTTAATAATGAAAATGATCTTAAAAAACGCGAAAAAGACAAATTGTTATTGACAAAACTCTTTAATACAGGAAATTCGAAAGAACTGGATTTGTCTGAATTAAAGGGTTGGCAAACAGGGGTTTATGTTGCTGAAAGTACTTCGGAAGATGCGTTTGGAAATAAAATAGAATGGAAGAATTATTTTACACTTTATTCACTCGAAGGAAATAACATTCCAGATAAAGTAATAGACTGGTTTGTTCCTGTAAAAACCACTTGTGAACCAGGTGAAAAAGCAAAGTTCCTGATGGGAAGCTCTATTTCAGGCATTGATGTGATTTATGAAATTGAGCATCGGGGAGATTTGGTGAAAAAGGAGTGGTTAAAAACGGATGGAAATCAAAAGGTAATTGAAATTCCAATCACTGAAGAACATCGTGGAAACTTGAGTGTTCATTTTACTTTTTTAAGAAATAACCGGTTGTACAAGCACAATGAAACCATTATTGTTCCAAGAACGAATAAAGAACTTGATATTACTTTTGAAACCTTCCGTGATAAACTGTATCCCGGACAGGACGAAGAATGGAAAATTAAGATTAAAGGAAAAAATGGTGAAAAAGTAGCTGGTGAAATGCTGGCAACGCTTTACGATGCTTCCTTGGATCAATTCCGGCCAAATAATTGGAATTTTAGCATTTACCGAAGTTACTATTCAAGCCTAAACTGGAATGCAAATATTTTTGGAACATCACATGGACGAGTTGTTTCAAGAGACCTTAATCCTTATGTATCAATGCCTTATCGTTCGTATGATTATTTAAATTGGTTTGGATTTAGTTATTATAGCTATGATAGGTATTTCGATTACTCTTATGCTGAAGAAGGAGAAGTAGAAGAAGACATGGTAGTGATGGAAAAATCTACAGGTAAAAGAAGTAAAAACGGAGGAAGAAAGAAAAGTGTGATGCCTAGCATGGCTACAAAGGAGGAGCAAAAGGCCAATGGAGATGGAGATGTTGATGAGGAGTTAAACGATCAGGTTTCGGGATTAGTAGTTACAAAACCTGGCGGAGGCGAAGATTTAGGAGATGTAAAGGTTCGTACAAACTTTAATGAAACTGCTTTCTTTTATCCTCATTTAGAGACAAATGCAGAGGGAGAAGTGATTGTGAAATTTAAAATTCCCGAATCATTAACCAGCTGGAAAATGATGGGTTTTACACACACAAAAGATCTAAAATACGGGTTTGTGACCAATGAGCTTAAAACTCAGAAAGACTTGATGTTACTGCCAAATGAACCCAGGTTTTTCAGGCAAAATGATATTATTGAGTTTCCGGTAAAAATCAGCAATTTGACCAAAAATAAGATGACAGGTGTGGCTCAGTTAGAGCTATTTGATGCAATTACCATGAAACCTGTTGAGGGTATTTTCGATAAAAAAGAAACTGCCCGGAAGAATTTTGAGGTGGATGGCGAAGGAAATACTAATTTGAGATGGAAACTGCAAATTCCCGATTATATAGGCGCAGTCACTTACAAAGTGGTTGCAAAATCAGGAAATTTTTCTGATGGAGAGCAAAAAGCATTGCCTGTTTTGTCGAACAGAATGATGGTTACTGAATCGTTACCATTACCTATTCGCGGAAAGCAAACCAAGGATTATGAATTAACCAAATTGGTTAAGTCTAAAAAATCTACCAGTCTGAAGAATTTCAAATTAACGCTTGAGTATTCATCAAATCCTGCATGGTATGCTATTCAGGCATTACCCTATATCATGGAATATCCTTACGAATGTGCCGAGCAAACGTTTTCCAGATTGTATGCAAACAGCATTGCTTCACATATTGCTAATTCTTCACCAAAGGTGAAAAGAGTTTTTGATAGCTGGAAAAATACACCAGGCTCAAAGTCTTTATTATCAAATCTGGAGAAAAACCAAGAGCTAAAATCTGCTTTGCTAGAAGAGACTCCATGGGTATTACAGGCAGGAAATGAGTCAGAAAGAAAGCGTAGGGTAGGAGTGTTGTTTGATTTAAACCGAATGGCTGATGAGTTAGGCAGGGCTACTATCAAATTGCAAAAAACACAATCATCAAATGGTGGATGGCCGTGGTTTGAAGGAATGCCTGAAAGCAGGTACATTACCCAACATATTGTAACAGGTTTTGGTCATCTTGATAAGTTAGGAGTAAAGAATGTAAGAGAAGATGCTAAAACCTGGCAAATGGTTAAGAATGCCATTAACTACCTGGATGATAGAATCCGTGAAGACTATAATTACCTGAAGCGTTATTACAAAAAAGAAGAAGATTTAAAGAAAAATCATTTGTCGAATATTGCTATTCATTATTTGTATGGTCGTAGTTTCTTTAAAGATATTCCGATACCTAAGCGTTCGAAAGAAGCCTATGACTATTACATGGAGCAGTCTGAAAAATATTGGTTATCGCAGGGATTGTATGCAAAAGGAATGTTGGCTTTGTATTTAAGCAGGTATGATAAATCGCAAGTTGCAACGGACATTACTAAATCATTAAGGGAGTTTTCTACCGAAAATGAAGAAATGGGAAGATATTGGAAAGACAATGTATCTGGTTATTACTGGTATCAGGCTCCGATTGAGACGCATGCTTTAATGATTGAAGTTTTCAATGAAGTAGCTAAAAATCAGGCAGATGTGGATGCTTTAAAAGTTTGGTTGTTAAAACAAAAACAAACGCAGGATTGGAAAACCACAAAAGCTACTACCGAGGCCATTTATGCATTGCTTTTGACCGGGGCAAACTGGTTAGAAAGTGATGAACTAGTGAAGATTAAGCTGGGCGATGAAGTTGTTGATCCGAAAAAAATGGATGATGTTAAAATTGAAGCTGGTACAGGCTATTTCAAGACATCGTGGGGCCGTTCCGAAATCAAACCAGAAATGGGAAAAGTTCATTTGGAAAAAACAGATGAAGGAGTTGCCTGGGGAGCTTTGTATTGGCAATATTTCGAAGATTTAGATAAAATTACTCCTCATGAAACACCTTTAAAATTAAACAAAAAACTCTTTGTTGAGCGGGTTACTTCCAGAGGCAAGGCAATTGAAGAAATTACCAAAAAAACAAAACTGGTTGTTGGCGACAAAGTGATTGTAAGAATTGAACTAAGAGTTGACAGGGAAATGGAGTATGTTCATATGAAAGATATGAGAGCTTCTGGTTTTGAGCCACTTAACGTATTTTCAAGGTACAAGTATCAGGACGGTTTAGGCTATTATGAAAGTACCAAAGATGCTGCAACAAATTTCTTTATGTCTTATTTGCCAAAAGGAACTTATGTATTTGAATATCCATTACGGGTGACTCACAGAGGAGATTTTTCAAACGGAATTACTACCATTCAATGTATGTATGCACCTGAGTTTAGTTCGCATAGCGAAGGAGTGAGAGTGAAAGTGGAATAAAGGAACTTAGAAATTAGAACTTTGAAGTTAGAATAAAAAAGTAATGGAGCAAAAGCTCCATTACTTTTTTATTCTATTAGTTTATAGCTTATCGGATGGTTTTATACAAAAAAAGTACTTAAGAAGGTTCTTACATTCACGACTTTAATTCCTTCAATTTCTTCTGGTGTAAGTTCATCTGCAGTAACAACAATTTTTTGATAGTTGTCTTTAATTAACAGTAGGTTGCCAATCTCCCTTTTTCTTACATTTTCGTCAGCGAGCGAAAGAGTCACCTGGATGTAAATGCGCTGATTGTTTTTTTCACAGACAAAGTCAATTTCTTGATCTCCTAGTTTGCCTATTGTTACCTTGTAATTATGAATCAGAAGATGTAATAACACAACATTTTCAAGTATTTGACTAATATCATTCTGTTTGTAGCCTTGTAGTGAATTACGCAGACCTATGTCATGAAAATATAATTTCTCACCGATTTCCAATATCCGCTTTCCTTTTAAATCGTTTCGTTTAATGGAAAAAACTAAGAAGGCATTTTGCAAAAATGAAAGATAATCCAGAACAATATTATTGGAAAAAGAAATTCGCTGTGATTTTAAATAGTCTGTTATTTTTTTTGCAGAAACAATTTGACCAATATTATCAGCAATATACATGCGCAAACGTTCAATAAACGAAATGTTTCGGATATTGTACCTTCCAATAATGTCTTTAAAAAGAATACTGTTAAAAATGTTTTTTAAATAGTCATAGACAATTTCTTCTTCAAGTTCAAGGTGGTATAAATATGGAAGACCGCCAAATTTAAGGTATTTATTAAAACTTTCTGCAGATTCTTGAAGTTGATGAAATATTAGAAACTCCTTATATGATAAGCTGTACATGTCGATTTAAATATACCTGCCACTCAAATAAGTAGCAAGTTCACCAGAAAGCAGGTGTGCATTACTTCCAGTGCAATATACATCTCATTCATATTTAGTTTGAAAATGCCTAAGTGCTTTTTCAAATTGTTCTATATCTTGTATTTCATCAATAAAAATTGCATGTTTGGTGGTAGTCTTTCTTTTTGATTCAGCAAATTGAACCAAGTCAGAATAATTTTTTATACTATCAAACTCAAGATCTTCTT
>JBNKRJ010000102.1:0-6114 GCA_050296515.1 Bacteroidales bacterium
CTAAGGCCTGGCTGCAATCCGTGAAAAGTTTTCCATGAGGCCAAAGGACAAAGCAACGCCTTGTATTTTCTGCTTATGCAAATTGAAACTGGAAATTTGGGCGATCACTGACTGTTGACCGCGCTACGTGCTCGACACTTGAGTAAATGCAGCGAGCAGCGATTCAACGGTACTCGCCCTTGGCTTCGTGAGGGCTTTGCCGTTCTAGATTTTTGGTTACTTTTCATCAATGGAAAAGTAACACTAAAGATTAATAATTTAGAGCTAAATTCCCATGTTATTGAATTATCCATACCAATACTTTATCTTCCTTATATTTTGCAACGCAATCTTAAACTAAAGCCAATGATTAAAACAGTTGAACATCAGTTTACCGCTGAATTTAAAGATCATTTAAGGAATAATTTTGAAGAGGTTCTTGCAAATGCAGGAATCTCTTTTTTAGAAATTGAAGTAACAGGACGATGCAAAAACAATTGTGAATATTGCGGAGTCGGAGGCCCTGCAGACATCAACCTACCCATAGATGAACTGATAAAGTTTATTGAGGAATGGGATCAGGAAGTGAGGCAAAAAGGTAATTGCCCCGTTGTATCACTAACAGGCGGAGATCCTTTGTTATATCCTGATTTAAAAATTCTTCTAAAAGTATTGGATAGTTTGTCGATTGATTACCTGCTTAAAACCAATGCCCACTCAATTGATTCGAATATTATAAAACTGCCCAGGAAACCATCGGCTATAAAACTTACCATTCCTGATGGTATTAATTGCGGAAGAAACCATGATTCCATAGCTGATTTATTGAATGCTACATCTTTACTTCATGATTTAGAAATAGATGTAATATGGCAGGCTTCAGTGCATAGTACTAATATGAACGAACTTCTGGACATTATTCAATCAATAAATAATAACCAGCCAATTACCTTATCTGTAGGAAGAATTCTTCCTTTTACAAAAGATGCTTTAAAATATACTGTTAGTGCGGATGAGTATGGAAGATTCTTAAAACAACTGCTAGATATCTATTCTACGCTCTATAAAAAAGGAATAGAGCTAAGATTCAGGGAAAACCTTTGGATTCCGATACTTGGAGAAATGGGATTACTTCCTGAAAAAAACCAATTAAGCACCACTCAATGCTGCGATTGTTTTCAATGCCAGCTTTCGATAGACCGAGAGGGGATAGTTTACCCTTGCGGCCTGCTACGTAAAACAGTGCTTGGACATATTTCACAATCACCGGCTAAACTTTTTTTAAAGAGGGAAGAGAGAATGGTTCCCGGCGAATTTGAATGTTTTACCTGCCAATATTTTAACTTTTGTGGAGGATGTGCTGGTGCTGCAGAAACAATTACCGGACTGAAAACAAACCTCGATCCGCATTGTTTTTTAAAATATGGTAAAGAAGAATAAATTAAAAGTTAGACCAAATCTGGCAGATTCCACATCCAAACCCGACAGGTTCTCAGTACTGAAAACTAAAGCATCAAGCATTTTTCAGAAACAAACCTGTCAGGTTTTATACTAAGCCAGGTTGAAATATTGTAAATTGAAATTTCAAGATGGCTTTGTATATGCCGATCGACAGGAAGTTTTGGTTTGCAAGCTTGTGAGGCAAACCAATTACTAACAGCGGTTCGGTATAACAACTCGATTCGTTAGTCCAACCTGTCAGGTTTCAGGTAAAGAAAGTATAGGAAAACGAAAGTTTCGTGCATTTCTTAACTACTAACCTGGCAGGTTTTTCCGATTCGGTTTGTTAGTCGAAACCTGACAGATTTCAACCAATAAAAGCATTGGTAAACAAAAGCCTTGAGCATTTTCCAAGAACAAATCTGTCAGGTTTTATTAATTTGAAACTTTTGACCAAACCTGACAGGTTTTCAACTTATAGAAGTATGGAAAACAAAAGCCCTGAGCATTTCTCATCAACAAACCTGTCAGGTTTTTTCTGCTATCATGCGAGTCTTCATGTAGTAATTGAAACCACACGAAAATTTGCGCAGCAGTGGTGGGGAGTTAGACAACCCGCTCTTAAAGCCCCTCAAGTATTTTCATTAGATTGCGCCTACGCTTGTAGTTGTGCCTGATATCTTCCAAAAATTCTCTGGTCAGGCCCGGATTAATTGATTTCAATTGCTTAATTGCATCTGCTATAGCATAATAATAACTATCACCGGTGTATTCAAGATTTGAATTTAACTCTTCTGTAAAAAAACTCTGCGCTTCTTCAGGAAACTGCTTTTTGTACTTTCTAAAAAAGTGGTTTCTATCATTGTCCCAAATTGAATTATTGGTTTGCACAAGGTTTAAAGCTTCAGTCAACCTTTCACACTTTTCTAAATAAGTTAACATTTCCCCGGGGGCTTTGTCCATTAAAATAATTTCGAATTGGGCAATGTTCTCATTGGTCAGCGACAAGATTTTTTCAATCATATCATAACCAGGACATTTGACTAATGCAACCTTTGCTGCATCAATAATATCTGCACCACTCTCCGCTAATAAATCTAGGTAAAGTGAATGAACCTGCTCATCGCCATAATAATTATTGTTGTTTTCCAACCAGTTTCTGGTAACAGTTATTGCCTCACCAATGTTCCCTTCAGACTTATATAACTCTGCTAATTCCTGCAACCAAACCCGGTCTGTGTCTTTTATATAATTTAGGATTGTTTTTCGTTCTTCAGAATTTAGCAAATTATTAACTTTTTGATAATACTTTATAGTTAAAGAAATTGGCTGAGTTGAATACTTGTCCAGAAGTGTACGTTTCAAAAGAGGGAGCTCCTCTTCTGGATAAACAACCTCTGCCAACTCAATTAGCTGGTCGAAAGTATCAGAACCCTGTTTGTCCAGCACTTGATCCAATTCATGAAAAAAATCTGTTTTTTGCGGATAAGTAAGGCTTTTTACATAATTTTCAATAAAATCAAAAAAAGGCTGTGAAGGTTCATAACATTCATCTTCATAATGTTCGTACAAATAACCTTCATCAGTCAACTCGCCTACTTTATCAATAATCTCGATAACCAGATTTTGAATTTCTTTTTGCAAAAATGTTTCAAGTCCCGATAATTTTAACAAAGCAGAATTGATTGAAACATCAAAATCGTGAATATCATAAAGTAGCTCTTTATCAGAAAACATATTCCGAATATCACGCTGGACTTTATCAAATATCTTTTTTGCTGTTTTATCATCCTGCGATTTATTGCCAATTGTAGTAAAAAATTGTTCGGGGGCAAACTTCAATACCAAATCAACCAATTGTTGTTTTGAAATGGTTTGTAGGTAATCTTTCACTAATTTTTCTACGTTATCGTTTTGTATTTCGATTACGACACTATCATCAACCTCCCCCATAATTGCATAAAGCAAAACAGCTACTATATGCTTGCATACATCATCGTATGGACAATCGCAGTCACCGTGAACTTCGTCATTTTGCAATTCAATGTTTACATTGTATTTTTCGCTCCCCCTCACCAGTGCTTTCAAACTGGTTTTATCAGAATTATACGTTGCATTCTTAATCAGTCCCCGTTCATAATATTCTTCTCCCCTGTAAAATATCTTTTGGTTGCAGCAATCAGCAACATCATCGTCATCAATAGTAAGAAAAAATTCCTCAAGGTTTTCCTCTTCAGTATTAAATAAAAAGTGCATAATTTTCGGGTTTAGTTTTATGCTTTAAAGTTGGTGATTAATCAGAAAGTTGGCAAATATTATTTTTAAGAACAAAGCTACGTGGTACAACTTAAAAAAAGCCACCCTATTCATAAAGAACAGAAAATCAATTTGTTTACCCCAACCCAAATGGGAGCAAATTGATTTTCTTTCCCGCTACCGCACGGTGTGCTGTGAGTAAAGCATTAGCTTTACGTAACTGCAAATAAGATGGTGGAACCGACCCACCAGAGTCTGCTTACAGGAGCTGGCTCTAAACTGCTGTTTTGATGCGTAGCAGGTAACTGCTGGGTGTGAAGCGAAAACAGAAAAGGTCAGCAAGACTGATCAGGTATGGATAAAAGAGATGAGCGAAAGCGAACCTTCCGATGAAGCATCGAGAAAGCGGAACTTCCTGTCAAAAGCGGGGCATCGTGCGGCCTGGTGATTAGCATGGCGGTTACCTGTTTACTGGCTATGCGGCAGGTGTTGTATAGGAGGCATGACTTTTATCCGGGCTCATTTGCGGAACGCAGGAAGCCCTATGCTGATGTCAAAGGGAAAGTACAAGCAGTGAAATGCGAGGCGATTACCAATGTGGCACAGGGTGGCGGATCAGCCCGTAGTAGTGAAGAAGGTTCTGTAATGGAACTGGAGTGAAGGGGCTGACAAGTTCAGGAATCCATAGCCAACCATGAAAATGGGAGGAGCAAAGGAAAACCGTGACCTGAAATGGTTACACGAACTTGAGGAGCCGTATGACGGGAGATTGTCATGTACGGATCTGTGAGAGGGGTGGGGTGCAATTCCCCGTTCCTACTCGACAATTCTTTCGTGTGGTAAATGAAGCCACACGAAAGAATGCGGCTGCAGTGCAATAGAACAAGACTTAGTACAAAAAGTTGAGTAAGTCATCTCTATTAAAGTCAGAAAACCGAAGTCGAAAGCTGGAAGAAAGAGTCTGGCTTTAATGTTTTATTTCCACCTTTGCTACTCTGCAACTGCACAAATCCTCCTTTGCTACCCGACCAACCGACTTAGCAAACAAACATAGACCTTTAGCACAAAAGAAAGCAACTTTAGCAAGCGAGAAGACAACTTTAGCACCAAAGAAGGCGATTTTAGTCATTCCATGCCAATTTTCCAACCATTTACCACCACCCTAAACTTAGTTAATAAACAAAACTTAAAAATATAACCCCCTTTAGCAACTTTATTTTTAACCAACGTATATTTTTAGGAAAATGCTTTGGCAGTGAGGGTTAGAAGATATATTTTTAGGGAATGGAATCTTTATATAGGATAACAAACAGGAAAAGTGAACTTTTTATGAAAGGGCTAAAGTGCATATGCACTTTAGCCAATTGTTACCAAACATAAGGAGCGAGATTGCACAAAACAGACTTGAAGTGTATAAGAAAAAATGATTATGACTAAAATAAATATTAAAGACCGATTATCAGAATTATTAGTTAAGATTCCAAGCGGAGAAATATCGTTGAGAGATGATAGGACAAAGCAAAAATGGAATGAGACCATTGATTCGTTTTACTTGTCAAAGTATTTAGTAACTCAGGATTTATTTCAAGAGGTGACAAACGGAAATCCAAGTACATTTAAAGGAAACAGGCGACCTGTAGAAACTGTTTCATGGATAGATAGTGTGAAATTTTGTAATACCATTTCTGAAAAAGCTGGATTGGAACCTTACTATTTGATTGATGACGAAAAAATTGATTATAGAATTAAAGAATCTTCAAATGGATATAGACTTCCGACCGATGCAGAATGGGAGTATGCTTGTAAAGCAGGATTGACTATTCCAAGATATGGAGAAATTAATACAATTTCATGGTTTAGAGAAAATTCAAATGAAGAGACACACGAAATTGGACAGAAAGAGCCCAATGAATGGGGATTATTTGACATGTTAGGAAATGTTTGGGAATGGTGTTCTGATATCTACGATGAAACTGTCTACGGTTCTTATCGAATAATTAGAGGTGGCGGGTGGAATGATGATGAGCGTGGCTGTTTAGCGACAAATCGAAGGAGAAGTCATCCAACTGCTTATAAAATAGATGACCTTGGATTTCGGATTGCAAGAAATTTAGAATAAATAGAATTACGTTTGGTAACACAGCATATACAAAACAGGCGTGATAGTAGTAAATTCAAGCGTTGTAGCCCGCTTCAACTTCTCAACGGTTTGATAGGTTTGAAGCCCGCAATCGCCTACTTCGCATATACTTATCCGTTACAAAATATTAAAAACACAGAAACAATACTAAATCAATTATTATGCGAATTAATAGTTAAAAATAAGACTAATAAAAGCGGCAGCAATCCTGCCAAATACATGAACAATAAGTCCTTTTGTTGAACGGACTTTAGAGGCTCTTTGAATATCTGTTTTTTGAATAAGCCAATTGAACAATG
>JBNKRJ010000103.1:0-6159 GCA_050296515.1 Bacteroidales bacterium
GCGTATAAGGGACTTGCACCCTCCGGAAAAACTACAGTTACACAACTTATTTTTGGTGTTCTGGAAATAAATTTGCATTTTTCAAATTTATTCAGAACTTCCAGTTGTGTGCACTGCCACCCATGCAGGGCACACACATTGCCTAAAACATCAGGCTGACTATCAGCTTGTTGGGAATGTAAAGCAATGAGAAACACCGCCAAATTAAAAATTTACTCGCTGTCGCTCATGAAAAAAGTTGGCTTCAAGATAAATGAAATTAGAAACAAAATTTTAAATTTGGCTACATGCAGCTTGGAAGGGTTTTGGTTATCAACGCCCGCTGCTTAGGCTAGCGTTGGGCATAATTCGACACACTGAGAAGTTCCGTTAAATTCTTAATCTAACGATCGAATAAATTAATCGTATTCTCCCGAAAATACAAATGACTGGAATTAAATGCATTAACAATAATCAAATTTAACTTTGGCCAATATTATAAAAAACTTATGACAATGAAGATTATAATATTATCATTAATTGTCTTTGTGACATGGTTTCAATTATACAGTCAACCAAATTTTTCAAATCAAAATGGTAATAAAGTTATAAGTGAAAAACAAATTAATGACAACAATGCACTTTTCTCAGAAATAGATAATTTTCCAGAAGCAAAAATTAGTACCGACATAAAAGAAGCTTGGATATATTACGATAAGGACAGTAGTATTGTAACTTTACTTTTCAAACAGGAAAATAACCTTTTCCTTAAAAAAGCACAGTTAAATAAAGACCTGTTCATATCTGTTTGTTATTTTTTATTCTCGGCTCGATATTCTAATGATACAATTTGTTTAAGTTGTGTAAACAGTAATGGCTATGAACCAATATCTTATCTTTCCTATACAAATAATCAGCTTGTTTTTCTTAACGACACATTGATTGATGCTAATGAAGATATTAAAGAGCACGCAGATTTAGCATATAAAAACAATAAACCAATCGAGTATTTGCAAATTCTTGAAGGAGCTCAATATTATGGACAATTCCTGCCAAATGCCGGATTAGATGCATTACGTTTAGCTGATTCACTTTGTATTGATTTTGTAAATCATGGAGATTACTTAAAAGCAGCTCAACTAATGGATTCATTGGAGACTAATTTTTATTATACAACTTCTGAAGATGTTATTAATGATTGTTACCAAATATGGATAAAAGCAGCTTCATACTATTTAAATGCAAATATGAATGATGCATGTGTCAGATTGTGTAAGCTATTAGTTGATGAAAAAATTGAATCTGCTGATTTGTTCTTATATTATGGCGATGCACTATATAATTTAAATTTAAAAGCTGAAGCAATAGATAAATATAAAAGATATTTGGAATTAACTGACAATAAAGATAATCTGGACAGAGTTAAAAAAAGGATAAATGAAAAATAACTATGCCCAATCGAGTAGATGGCCGGTAGCCAATGACTACCGGAGCACCTCTCACACCACCCTGCGTACGGGTCTCGTACAGGGCGGTTCATCAAACAATGGGAAATAGCGGTGAACTTTTGTATTTCGGTGCGACTTTCATATACCATGTGAGCAAGGGTTCATATCCACGTTTGGCCAATCTTTCGATAGTCTGCACTGGGTCAAGGATGTGGTACACAATGAAGATGGCAATGGCATAAAAACAGCAAATGGGCCAATGAATTATGCTGTCTTCAGTTCAATAGCAATCAATATACATCGAAAAGAGGGGGAACATTCCATTACCGAAAGTCAAGCAAAATTTAATGCAAACATTAAAAAACTTTTTAAATTTTTGAACTAATGATGGCGAAATAGAACTTAACAGTCCTGGGGTTTTAGGGGGTCAACTTACTCAAGAATATCCAATTTTCAAAACAAAATGTATTTTGAACTAAATCCAATTAATTTTTTTAGCATTAATTTCTGCAATATTCTCATATCGACCAACTTCCAGCCATTCTGATTCATTATGAACATAGGCTTTTATCTTATGCATTGACGCAATATCTAAGTAGAAAGGGATGATTGGGAAGGGACCATCCTCGTGTATTAAATCAAATATTCCGGGATTGATTACCTGCACACAGCTAAATCCAAAAGGTGTTAATTCACCATTTGGTTCCCTGCATATTTTTTTATCTCCAGTCACCACATTTCTCCATTCGCAAAGGTTCAAATCCTCGTCAAATAAAATCGGACGGGTTGTTTCGCGGTCCTTTACGGCCATGGTTATTAATGCATCACTGTTTTTATGGCAATTAATCAATTCATGAATATTGATATTCGTGAAGATGTCAACATTGTAGACTAAAAATGGCTCATTTTCAAAAAATGGCTCCGCTTTTTTTATTGCTCCACCTGTATCAAGCAGTAAATCAGTTTCATCTGAGATTTGGATGTTGATTCCAAAGTTTTGGTTTTTCTCCAGGAACTCATAAATCTGCTCAGCAAAGTGATGAACATTGATGATAATATCTTTAAAACCAAAGCTTTTCAGGTATTTAATTGCATGTTGCAACATGGGTGCTCCCTGAACTTCAACCAAAGCTTTTGGTTTATTGTTGGTTAATGGTTTTAGCCGGGTGCCAATTCCGGCTGCAGGTATCATTGCTTTCATTTGTGAATACTTTTTCTGGATTTAAGTATATGAAATCTTGATTTGTTTCATGGTTGATTTGTCTGGTGACAACACCTGGCTGGTTATCTGAACTATTATACTTGATATAACACTAATATCCAATTTATTAAAAATTCTGCTCTCTGTGAGTTAATACTACATCTATATCAAATCTTTGCCTTAGGTGATTAGCCATTCTTTCAGCAGCATACACAGATCTGTGCTGCCCTCCTGTGCATCCAAAAGCTACCATTAAATTTTTGAAATTTCTATTGGTGTATTTTTGAATAGAGTTTTCTATCAATGGAAATACATTCCCAAGAAATTCTTCCATTTCATTTTCTTTTTCAAAAAATGCTTTTACTTCTGCATCCCTTCCTGTTAGCTTAAAGTACTCTTCATATCTTCCAGGGTTATGAATTGAGCGGCAATCAAAAACAAATCCGCCACCATTTCCTGATTTGTCTTCAGGAATTCCTTTTTTATATGAAAAACTAATAATGTTTACTGTTAATTGATGCTCGGTACTTTTATATTTTTTTAATTCTTCCGATTTTGTCAATGAGCGCAGTACTTTCCAAAGTTCCGGGACAGCTATTGGTAACTCAACAGTATCAAGCAGATATTCAAGGTTTTGTATGGCATAAGGGATGCTTTGCAAAAAGTGTGTTTTCTTTTCATAAAATCCCCTGAAACCAAAAGCTCCCATGGCCTGCATTTTTCGAATCAATACATAGCCAAAATAATGCTTTTTAAAAGCTTCTGCATCAATACCATAATCAGGCAATTTGCTGATGTAATATTTTCTTAACTCATTTCTAATCTCCTGCGGGAAGTCTGCTTTTGCATCATATAATAAAGAGGCTAAATCGTATGCCAGGGCTCCCTTTCGACCACCCTGATAATCAATGAAATATGGCTGATTGTCTTTAACCATGATGTTTCTGGACTGAAAATCACGATACAGAAAGTAATTGGTATCAGCTTCTAGCAAAAAGTCTGCAAATTTTTGAAAATCATCTTCCAGATCCTGCTCGTAAAAAGGAATTTTGGCCAGTTTTAAGAAATAATATTTGAAATAATTCAAATCCCACATCATCGATTGCTTGTCGAAAGCAGCACGTGGATAACAAACTGAATAATCAAGACCTTGCGTTCCCATTACCTGGAAACGAATTAGTTCATCAATTACTTTTTTCAGTAAATCGAGCAATTCGTCCGGGAATATCAGCCCTTTTCTAACATTTTCAATATGACTAAATAAAGTAGTATCTCCTAAATCATCCTGCAAGTATACGTAATTGCCCTGATCTTCAGCCAATATTCTCGGAACAAGCAACCCTTTTTTATGGAAATGCTTCGAAAATTCTAAAAACGCCAGGTTTTCTTTTTTGTCTTTATTAAAAACTGCAATGCATTGTTCAGTTTTGCCGTAAATACGATAATATTCTCTGTATGAGCCAGATTCTGGCAGTGCTTCCCATTTTGTTATTTCTTGTCCACACCAGCTTTTGAATAGTGTCTTTATTGATGATTTGATCTCTTTCACGAATAAAAATTAAATTACTAATCCATCCCAAATTGTTGGATGTGCAAATGTAGAAAATCTATCCTAATATTTTTGTTCAATATCCATTCCTTAAAAGTTGAATGATTAGTCTGTCTTTTTAAAAGTAAAATCAGTATTATTTAGTGTTTTATGGACGGAAGAACGAAGTGGGAAGTCAGAAGAAAGAATCCTTTTTGGGTTTAAAATCTTTATTACTCCGGTCTCACACCTTCGTGCTTCTAGCTAAGTTGTTTTGTGAAACCGATACAAGTCTTGTGCTAAAAACTACCATGGAAGCTGTTATTCATTTAACATCTTTGATACAAAATAGAGTCCAGCTAATAATTTTTACTATCTTCAAATTTCAAAACTAACTAAGAATTAATATTATGTTTAAAGAAGATTTATTAAAAGATAAAGTAATAATTGTAACGGGTGGTGGAACTGGCTTAGGAAAATCAATGGTAACTAAGTTTTCTTCACTTGGAGCTAAAATAATAATTTGCAGTCGTAAAATGGAGGTTTTGGAAGAAACCGCCAAAGAAATAAATCAGTCAACAGGGAATGAGGTTGTTCCTTACCAGTTAGACGTCCGTAAGGCCGAGAACGTTGAAAAACTAATTGCGTTTGCTGATGAGAAATACGGGAAAATTGATATTTTATTGAACAATGCCGCTGGTAATTTTATAAGCCCAACAGAAAGATTAAGCTACAAAGCTTTTGACACCATTGTGGATATTGTTTTACGAGGAACCTATTATTTTAGTCTTGCCATTGGAAAATACTGGATAGAGAAAAAGGCACCAGGAAATATTCTAAGTATAGTTACAACTTATGCCAGCACTGGTTCGGGATATGTAGTACCTTCCTCAATTAGTAAAGCAGGTGTGCTTAATTTAACACGCTCACTAGCAGCTGAATGGGGTAAATACAATATTCGACTAAAT
This sequence comes from Bacteroidales bacterium, assembly GCA_050296515.1. Taxonomy (GTDB): domain Bacteria; phylum Bacteroidota; class Bacteroidia; order Bacteroidales; family NBLH01; genus NBLH01. The sequence continues at coordinate 5,125 of JBNKRJ010000103.1, forward strand.
GCAATTGCACCAGGACCATTTCCAACCAAAGGTGCCTGGGAACGTTTGTTGCCGGATCCTAAAATCGCTGAAAAGCTGATTAAGCGAATACCTCTAAAGCGAACAGGAGAACACGAAGAGTTAGCAAATCTGGCAACTTTCCTTGCGTCTGATTTTTCAGGTTACATGACTGGTGAAGTTGTGACTATAGATGGTGGTGAATGGTTGGCTGGAGCCGGAGAGTTTAATTTTTTGGAAATGATTAAGCCAGAAGAATGGGATATGCTTGAAAAAATAATGAAGAGATAAATACAATTAATATTGTCAAGCGGGTTAGATTTGAAATTATCCGCTTGACGATGATAATCTTATTTTAACTTATACCTGATCCTCAACACACCATCATTAAATGATGTGGTTGAAATCGAAAAATCACCAATTTCGGAAGTGTTTTTTACATGCGCCCCACTGCAAAGGCAACTATCATAATCACCAACATGGATGATTCGAATAGTGTCACCTGCCTCTTCAGGAAGCTTAGCCATATTGAACTGGTTTTCAGCCTCGTTTCGAGTCATAAAAGATTCTGTGATATCAAGGTTTTTAGAAATTACTTCATTAACCTTTTGATTAATTTCAGCAATTTCTTCGTTGGTTAATTCCCTGTGGAAGTGATAATCGCATTTTGATTTTTTACGTTCAATATGATTGCTGAAGGAGCGTTCTATGCCAAACATCCTTACTATTGTCTGGTTTAAAATATGCTCAGCTGTATGCATGGGAGCATGATAATCTTTCGGATTTTCTACTATATCAGTTTCTTTTAGTTGCAAAAATAAGATAAAAGAAAGAAGTTAAAAGTTTTAAATTGAAAAGTGGAATATAATAATTCTTCAAGCTGATTATTCTTAATTAACTGATGTTTCCCAAGTTAATTTTATGAATAAAATTCAACAATTATCAATATGGATAAATAGCCCCGATCGGCCTCATTGAAAACCTTCTTCAGCTCGCAATCAAGCCTTAGTGAGACCGGGAAGCTTCGAACTTGTTCGA